>JBGTLA010000038.1:0-13497 GCA_041744375.1 Acidimicrobiia bacterium
CTTGCGTGGGGGGTGCCCGTCGCCGGACCCCCCCCACTCATGGATTGGGCTGGGGTCAGCCGTTGATGAGACCGCCCCAGAGATAGTCGAAGTACTCGAAGGCGCCGGTACTACCGACGTGGAGCGGGTTGGAGGCGTCGATTCCGGCCGCCCACGACACGATGACGTCCGAAGAGTCGAATGCCGATCCGTCGTGGAAGGTGACGCCCTGACGGAGCGTGCATGTCCACACGGTGCCGTCATCGTTGGGGTCACACGTTTCGGCCAGCCTCGGCTCGACCTCACCGGCGACGGAGTAGCCGTAGAGCCCTTCCAGCACCTGCTCGCAGGCCGCCAGTGTTTCGCCGTCGGTCTCGTCTGCGCAGAACAACGAGATCGGCTCGGCGTTCTGGACCCGGACGAGAGTGTCACCGGCCGGCGTCATGGTGGCGTACTGGGCGGAACCGAACGGCGGCACCGTCGCCCCCTCCAGAGTGACCGAGGCGGCATCGGCCGATGCGCCCCAGGCTATGGGAATCATCGGAACTTCCGCCTTGAGGAGGTTGTTGACTTCGGCGTAGATCGGCGCTGCCTCTGCCTCGTCGATCGTGGCCGCACCTTGCGCGAGCAGTGAGACCACGTCGGCGACCGGGTCACCGAACTGCTCGTTGCCGCCACCGAAGTGGAAGTCCAAGAAGTTGGTGACGTGGGGGTAGTCGGCGCCCCATCCGAGCAGGTGGAACCCGTCGTGTTCACCAGCCGCGTTGATCTCCAAGAAGGCGCCGGACTCCTGGACCTCGATGGTGGCGGTGATGCCGAGGTTGGCGGCGAGCTGAGACTGGATCTCTTGAGCTACGACCTGTGGTTCAGGTAGGTAGACGCGGAACACGTCCCGCAGGAAGATCGTGGTCTCGAACCCATCCGGATAACCCGCTTCGGCCAGCAGGTCACGGGCGCCTTCCGGATCGAAGTCGTACCACGCTTCGCCTTCGCAGCCGTTGGGGATGATGCAAGGCGTGAAGTGCGATGCCACTTCCGAGCCGGTCGGGTAGAAGGTGTCGATGATCTGCTGACGGTCGATGCCCATCGCGATGGCCTGGCGCACCCGCACATCGTCGAAGGGCGCGAACGTGTTGTTCATGCCCAGGTAGAAGATGTTGGGGTTGCGATCGGGCAGCACTTCCATATTGGGATCGGACTCGACTGTGTCGTAGTCGCTCGCCGCCAAATTGGTGATGTAGTCGGCGGTCCCCGACTGCAACTCGAGGATGCGCGACGTGCTCTCGTCGGCCCACCTGAACACCAGGGTCGAGAACGACGGCGGCGTGCCCCAGTAGTCGGGGTTGGCGCTGAACACGATCTCAGATCCGCGACTCCAGTCGTCGAGCATGAATGGGCCGGTGCCGACCGGGTTGTCGAGCGGGGAGCCGCCGGTGGCTTCCAGATGCTCGGCAGGCTGGATGGCGAACGGGACGAACGCCAGCTTGGCCAGGAACGCCGGGTCCGGTGAGCACAGGCTGAATACCACCTCGTGCTCGCCGGTGGCTTCGATCGAGAGGATCTTGCCTCCGTAGTCGCAATTCTCGGCACTCACGGACATCATCGTCCCGTCGGGTGGGTCGGTGTCGGGCGTGGTGTCGGGGTCCGGGTCGGGGGCTGTGGTCGTGTCGGGGCTGGGGTCGGTGGGCGCGGGCCCCTCGACAGTGGTCGTTGTCTCTGCGGCCGTGCCGCAGGCGGCGGCGACTAGTGCCAGGACGGCAAGCAATGCCATCCATCTGAGTTTCCTCATGTTTCCTCCTTAAGGAACGGAGATCGCCTCGGTGGGCGACCTCCGACGCGTCCAGAGTACTCCTCTGGCGCGCATCATGCATTGGTGCATGGCCATCACGGAATCACTGGCGTCGGCGACCGAACCGATCGAACGGCTCGTCGACCGACACTCCGTGGGCGGCCGCCAACTCCTCGACCGCCTCGACTGCCAGCCGGACTGGAGCGGGCCACGGATCCGCCCGCCCCGTGCGCTCGACGGCGTCAGCCACCGTCCACCTGGCGGGACCCGTGTCGGCCAACTCTTCCCATTCGATGGGCATGGCCACGGGTGCCCCCGGGCGGGGCCGGACGGACCAGGGCGCCACCACCGACTGCGCCCAGCGATTGCGCAGCCAGTCGACGAATACCCTGTTCTTTCGCTCTCGCTTCAGGAACTCCGTTGTTGCTTCATCTGGGAGGAGGGCGGTTACGATTCCGGCCAGCAGCCGGGCGGCGCGTCCCACATCCTCGAAGTCGTGTTCCGGCTCGATCAGAGCAACGACGTGATAGCCGCTCGATCCGGTGGTCATCACGCCCGGTGCCAGACCTACTTCCACCATGACGTCCCGGGTGGCCTCGGTGACCGTCACGGGAGGGCCTCCTCCGTCGGGAGGATCGAGGTCGAGGATGAGGCGGTCAGGGTGCTCGAGGTGAGGGAGGCGCGATGTCCAGACGTGAAAGGTGATCGTTCCTTGGTTGGCCAGGTAGAGGAGGTCATCGGCGGAGTCGCACAGGGGGTGGTTCGTCGTCCCTCCCTCCTTGGGAACCTCCACTCGTTCGATAGAGGCGGGGAAGTGCCGTCCCGCGTTCTTCTGCATGAAGCCCTGCTTGCCGATTCCTTCGGGAAACCGTTGCAAGGTCAACGGCCGCCCCTCCAGATGCGGCACCATGACCACAGCTACCGAGCGGTAGTACTCGATCACGTCACCTTTGGTGATGCCGTCGCCCGGAAAGTAGACCTTGTCGGGATTGGAGATCTCAGTCACGACGCTCACTCGCTTGAGACACAGTGCCGACCCTACCCCCGGCGCTCGGCCGTTCTGTCAGGAGAAGCGAGCCAGGAACTGGCGTTTCTTGCCGACCCGGAGAACCAGGGCGCTGGCGGTGGCGAGGTCGTCGGCACCGACCCGTCGAGTCGAGTCGGTCACGGGTTCATCGTTTAACCGAATACCGCCCTGATCGATGAGGCGCTTGGCTTCGGCGTTGCTCTTCGAGGCTCCCACCCGGGTCATGAGGTCGAGTAGTCCGATCCCATCCTCCAGCTCAGTTCGGGGAAGTTCGGCGGTGGGAGCCTGCTCGAAAGCCATCGCCAAGGTCTGATCGTCGAGGGTGGACACCGGCCTTTGGCCGAACAGGACTTCGGTGGCGGCCTCGGCTCTCGCCACGCCGTCGTCGCCGTGGATGATACGGGTGGCCTCTGTTGCCAGCATCCGTTGTCCCAATCTTTGGGCGGGGTCGGCCCCGTGACCGTGGGCGACCTCGGCGACCTCGTCGGCCGAAAGGAAGGTGAACATCTTGAGGAACCGTTCCACGTCACGGTCGTCGGTGTTGAGCCACCACTGGTAGTAGGCGAAAGGTGAGGTCAGGGTGGGGTCGAGCCAAGGGGCGTTGCCGGCCGACTTGGAGAACTTCTTACCATCGCTGCCCTCGACCAGAGGCCAGGTCAGGGCATGAACCCTCTCTCCGTGGCGACGGCGAATGAGGTCTACGCCGGCAACGATGTTGCCCCACTGGTCGGATCCTCCCGCCTGGAGGGTGCATCCGTGGGTTCGGAACAGGTGGTCGTAGTCCATCGCTTGTAAGAGGCCGTAGCTGAACTCCGTGTAGGAGATGCCTTGCTCTCGGTCCTGTAATCGGCGTCGAACGGACTCGCGTGAGATGAGCTGGTTCACCGAGAAGTGTTTGCCGATGTCACGCAGGAAGTCGAGGACCGGCAGGTCCTTCGTCCACTCGTAGTTGTCGACGATGGTCGTGTCGTCGAGGTCGAGGACCCGGCCGAAGTCGCGGCGGATCCCCTCAACGTTGGCGCTGACCGTCGCCTCGTCGAGAAGCGCTCTTTCCTCGTCTTGGAAAGACGGGTCTCCGATGCGGCCGGTGGCTCCGCCGGCGAGGGCGATGGGATGGTGTCCCGCCCGCTGCAGCCACGCCATCGTCATCATCCCCACCAGATTCCCGACATGGAGGGAGGCGGCGGTGGGGTCGAAGCCCACATAGAACGTGCGAGGGCCTTCGGAGAGGTGCTGGCGCAGACTCTGTTCTTCGGTGGTGTCTTGGATCAGCCCGCGGTCGGTGAGGACGTCGATGGGGTTGGGGGCGGCCATCCCCGAAACGGTACTCATCGTCGGGTCGAGGGAGGCAATCGCGGAGACAAAGCACTTCAGGCGCATCAGCCAGTCCGAGTAGCCTCGGGGTGTCATGTCGTACGACCACCAAAAGATCGAGGCCGCCTGGCAGGAACGGTGGGCGAGTTCGGCCGTTTTCGAGGTAGAAGCCGATCCTGGCCGGCCCAAGTTCTACAACCTGTGCATGTATCCCTACCCGTCTGGGACCCTGCACCAGGGTCATGTCCGCAACTACACGTTCGGTGATCTCCTCACCCGCTACAAGACCATGCGAGGTTTCAACGTTCTATCGCCGATGGGATGGGACAGCTTCGGACTTCCGGCCGAGAACGCGGCCATCGCCACCGGGGCCCATCCTCGAGAGAACACCGAAGCCCAGATCGCCCAGATGTCCGATCAGATCCGTCGGCTGGGGGCGATGTACGACTGGCGAAGGGAACTGGCCTCCCACCAGCCCGACTACTACCGATGGGACCAATGGCTATTCCTGGCACTGTTCGAGCGGGGACTGGCCTACAAGGCCGAGGCGCCCGTCAATTGGTGTCCCAACGACCAAACCGTCCTCGCCAACGAGCAAGTGGTCGAAGGCCACTGCGAACGGTGTGGGGCCGAAGTCGAGCGGCGCCACCTGAGTCAGTGGTTCTTCAGGATCACCGAATTCGCGCAGCGTTTGCTCGATGACATAGACACTCTCGAAGAGTGGCCCGAGAGGGTTCGGACCATGCAGAGGAATTGGATCGGCCGATCCGAAGGAGCCACGTTCACGTTGAAGGTGGCTGAAAGCGACGCCACTTTCGACGTCTTCACGACCCGTCCCGACACCGTGTTCGGGATGACATTCGCTGTTCTCGCTCCCGAACACCCCCTGGTCGATGAGCTGGTGGCGGAGTCGGAGGCAGCTCGAGAGGTGGCGGCGTATCAGCAGGCCGCGGCCAAGGCCACCGAGATCGAGCGGCTGGCCGAGGGGGACAAGTCGGGTGTCTTCACCGGTCGGTACGCCATCAACCCTGCCAATGATCGCCGGGTGCCGATATATGTCGCCGATTACGTCCTGATGGGATACGGCACCGGAGCCATCATGGCTGTCCCCGGCCAAGACCAGCGGGACTGGGATTTCGCCACCCGATACGGCATCGACATCGTCCGCACGGTGGAGCCTCCCCCCGACTTCGAGGGTGAGGCATACGTCGGCGACGGTCCCTCCATCAACTCGGGGTTTATCGACGGTTTGGAGATGGTCGAGTCCAAAGAGCGCATCATCGCCTGGATGGAAGCCCAGGGTATCGGAAACCGAACCGTCAACTTTCGGTTGCGGGACTGGTTGATCAGCCGTCAGCGGTACTGGGGTTGTCCGATCCCAATAGTGACCTGTGCCGGTTGTGGATTGGTCCCGGTCCCGGAAGACGAGCTTCCGGTGCTGTTGCCCGATATCGCCGATTTCGCCCCCAAGGGCCGTTCGCCGCTGGCGGTGCTGGAGTCATTCGTCGAGACGACCTGTCCGGCGTGCGGTGGCCCGGCTCAGCGCGAGACAGACACCATGGACACTTTCGTCGACAGCTCCTGGTACTTCCTCCGTTTCACCGATCCGTCCAACGACGAAGCAATCTTCCAACCCGGTGAGGCTGCCTATTGGATGCCGGTGGACCAATACATCGGTGGGGTGGAGCATGCGATCCTCCACCTGCTCTATGCCCGGTTCATCACCAAGGTCCTGTTCGACATGGGTCTGGCGCCGGTGGAGGAACCGTTCGCTCGTCTCTTCACCCAGGGGATGATCACCCTGGGTGGAGCCAAGATGTCCAAGTCGAAGGGCAACGTGGTGGGCCCGGCGGAGCTGTTTTCGTCGCATGGAGCCGATGCTCTCCGGCTCTATCACCTATTCATGGGACCTCCCACCGACGACAGCGCCTGGGACGAAAACGGGGTGGACGGCACCGCCCGTTTCCTCGATCGGGTGTGGCGTCTGGCGACCGGGGAGATTGGCGAAGCGGTCGAGCGCGACGAGGAGGCGGCCGACCGTGAGATCGTCGCCGAGGCGCATCGCGCCACCAAGAAGGTGACCGAAGACATCGAGCGATTCTCGTTCAACACGGCCGTGCCGGCTTTGATGACTCTGACGAACCGCCTCATCGATTACGTCAGGGCTGGCGCCAGACGCCAAACTCTCGACGAGGCCATCGAGAGGCTCGTCTTGCTGATCGCTCCGATGGCCCCGCACATCGCTCACGAACTGTGGGAGCGCACGGGCCATGCCACGTTGCTTGCGTCCGAGCCCTGGCCGGATTGGGATGCCGCGCTCGTTCAGTACGAGACGGTCACGATGGTGGTCCAGGTCAACGGCAAGGTGCGGGATCGCTTCGAGGTGGCGGCGTCCGTAACAGAGGCCGAGGCCGAGGCGATTGCCTTGGCCTCCGAGCGGATCAGATCCTGGATCGGTGACACCGAGGTGCGCAAGGTGATCGTGAGACCGCCCCACCTCGTCAATCTCGTCGTGGGCTGATGAGAGCCGTCGAGTTGCTCCAGGGCCGCGACAGTCCCGCCTTTCGAGCCACGATCCTCCCCATCCGGCCCGAAGAGGTGAAGGTGCTGGTGGTGCCGTTCCGATTGGGGTTCCTCTGGCCGAGGTGGGTGGCTGCCTTGGCCACTCCGTGGGCCGTGTTCGTGCAGGGTGACGTGCTCGGGCGGCAGCCCGAGCCCCTGGCGAAGCTGATCCGCCACGAACTCGTCCATGTCAGACAGTGGAAATCACACGGAACGGTCGGCTTCTTGTACCGATATCTGGCCGACTACGCCCGGGGCCGGATGCGTCGATTGGGTCACCGGGATGCCTACCGGTCCATTGCCCTCGAGGTCGAGGCGCGTCACCTTGCCAATAGCCTCTGAGTTTTTCGAGGGCGGGCGGATTGACACGGTTGCGGGGTCCGGAGCCGGTCTACCCCGGTGCTCATTGGCTTGGCCGGTCGTCGATCGGGGCGTCCCCTTGGGGGGACATGCACACAGTCTGCATGACCAGTTCTCGCCTGTTTCGGTTGGTCCGAAGGGAGCGTGGGCCGAGGTCAGTCGATGGTGATGTCGGAGAGGTCTTCGTGGTTCTCGGGGTAGGCGAGATCCATCCCTTCCATCAGGTCGACCATGATTTCGCCGATCACCAGCTTGCGGTACCACTTTCGATCGCCGGGAACGACATACCAGGGGGCATGCTCGGTCGAGGTGCGGGCCAGCATCTCCGAGTAGGCCTCTATGTATTGGTCCCACCGGGCTCGCGTGGTCAGATCGCCGGAGTCGAACTTCCAGTGCTTGGAGACGTCGTCGAGGCGTGACTGGAGACGTTCCCGCTGCTCCTCGGCGGATATGTGGATGAAGAACTTGACGATGGCCGTGCCTTCGTCGGCCAAGAGGCGCTCGAAGTCGACGATGTGGTCGTATCTCCGCTCCCACCGATCTTCCTCCACCAAATTCTCTACTCTCACCACCAGAACATCCTCGTAATGGCTGCGGTTGAAGATGGAGATGTGGCCATCGGCGGGCACATGCGGATGAACCCGCCACAGGTAGTCGTGAGCGAGTTCGATCGGTGTGGGTTGCTTGAAAGAGGTCACTCTGACGCCCTGGGGATTCATGCGGCCGAACACGTCGCGGATCGTGGAGTCCTTTCCGGCTGTGTCCATCGCCTGGAGAACCACCAGAAGCCGTCGGTCTCCTTGGGCGTAGAAGACGTCCTGGAGGCGGGCCAGGTCCCGGGCAAGGTCTTTCACCCGTGACCTTCCGGCTGCTTTGCCCTCGCTCCAGTTCTGATCGGAACGGGTCGGGAAATCGGCGAGGTCGACCGCTTGCCCCGGTCGAACTCGGAATGCGTCATGCGCCATGGTTCCACCCTACCGACCGCCGGCGTCGCGGCCGGCCCGACAGCCCCCGGGCGAGGGGGTGGTATCGGAGGTCGGAGTGTTGTAGAAGGCAGGGACGGGCGATTGCGCCGGGAGTGGAGAACGCATGGAATCACGCTGGGTGGCCGCCCTGGCCGTGGCGGCGCTGTCTGTCGGCGCCGGCATCTGGTGGGGGAGCGGAGTCGCCGTCCCCACCACGACACCGTCACCTTTGCCCGAAGCGGTCTGTGTGGAGGACTCTTCCGAGCCTGCGGTGAGCTTGTCCGTGCACGTCGCCGGTTGGGTGATGTCGCCCGGCGTGGTCGAAGTGCCTCACGGGGCACGCGTGGCGGATGCGGTGGCGGCGGCGGGGGGCACGAGGCCGGGTGCCTCCCTAGAGGCGATCAACCTCGCCCAGGTGCTAGCCGATGGTCAACAGGTCGTCGTGCCCGGGCCGGGAGCCCGCTCGGTGCTCCTCCCCGATGGTGGCGCCACCTCCGCCGGCTTGATTGGGCTCAACACGGCCTCGGCAGCCGACCTGCAGGCACTGCCGGGTGTTGGCCCCGTGCTGGCCGAGCGCATTGTCGCTCATCGGGAGGCGGTGGGCGGCTACCACGAAGTCGAGGACCTCCTCGACGTAGCCGGGATAGGGGAGGCGAAACTGGCCTCGATTCGCGACCTGGTGGCGGTGCCCTGATCTGGGTCATCAACCGTCGCTCGGTGGTGGCGCTGGCGGTGGCGGCCGGGGTGTGGTCGTCGGCTGTTGCTGCCCGTTGGTGGGGGATCTGGGGTGTGGCTGCAGTGTGCCTCTCGGTGCTGGCCGTGCTGGCGTTCGTTCCGAGGCGACGGACCGTGGCAATGGCCCTGGTGCTCATGGTGGCCGGGGGCTGGTCGGGTGTGGTCTCGATCGCCCGCGAGGAGGCCGTGCTCGAGTTCCACACCGTCGCCGCCTCCGGTGAGGCCGGCTTGCGGCTGACCACCGATCCACGCGCCGGGCGTCACGGCTGGTGGGCTCTGGCGCTGGCCGACCCCCCCGAGAAAGACCGTCCCCGGGCCGTGCCCATGCTGGTGACGTTCGAGGACGACCCGGGCTTGATCGCCGGAGAGTGGCTCCTGGTGGAAGGCCGCCGCATCCCGCGCAGCGGCAGGGCCGGCGGACGAGCCTATTCGGGCGTGGTGACGGTGACGGAGGTGGTGCACTCCGCCGGTGAGAAGGGTCCGTGGTGGCTGGCGGGCAACGCTGTCCGCCGGCGAGCGTTGGAGCCGCTGCGGGACGCCGGACCGCGACGCGCCCTCCTGGCCGGCTTTCTGGTCGGCGATACCTCGGGTCTGTCCGTGACCGACATCGAGGCGATACGACGCACTGGATTGGCTCATCTCGTGGCCGTATCGGGGAGGAACGTGGCCTTGTTCTTGGGCCTGGCGCTGGTGGCACTCGGCCCGCTCGCGGCCGGCCCGCGTCGGCGGGCAGCTTTCGGTCTGGCCGCCTTGGTGGTGTTGACGGTCGCAACCCGGTTCACACCGTCGGTCGTGAGGGCGTCGGTCATGGCTGGTTTGTTGCTGGTGGGACGCGTGGGAGGTTGGGCGCTGGATGCCGCCACCGCCTTGGCCGTCACCGTCGTATTGGTAGTCGTGACCTCCGGCGCCATGGCCACAGACGTCGGCTTCACCCTCTCGGCTCTCGCCACCCTCGGGGTTCTGGTTGGTAGCCGCCTCCGCCCCAAGTCTCTGCCTCGCCCCCTGGCCGCCACGCTGGGCGCCACCGTCGGGGCCCAGGTGGCAGTTGCTCCTGTTCTCCTGTCGGTCTTCGGGTCGGTCCCGTTGATGGCTCCGGTGACCAACATGGTGGCGGGTCCGATGATGGTGCTATCCACCGCGGTGGGGGCCGTGGGGGTCGCCAGTGGAATCGAGCCCCTCATCTCCTTGGCGGAGGCCGGCGCCGGTGTGGTGCTGGCAGTGGCACGTCTGGGAGCGAGTTGGCCTCAGCTCGGTTGGGCCGGGGCTGCCACGTCGGTGGCGGTGACGGGGTTGCTGGCGATACGCCGGACGCGACCGGCGGTGGCACTGGCGGGTGCGGTGATGGTGGCGATCGCACTGGTCGGCGACGGCGCCAGGACTTTCGATCCTCCGGCCGCGGTGGTGTTCGACGTCGGCCAAGGAGACGCCGTCGTGGTGATGGGTGCTCAGGGCGCGACGATGCTGGTAGACGGCGGTCCCGATCCTGCCCTTCTCGGGTCGAAACTGGCGTCTTCGGGCATCACCTCGTTGGACCTGGTGGTACTCACGCACGTGCACGCCGACCACGCCGCCGGCTTGCTGGCCGTGGTCGGACGCATGCCGGTCGGCGAGATGTGGTTGCCTGCCGGCCCTCATCGCACCAGCTCGGGCGATGCGGTTGCGGCGGCGGCCGAGTCGGCCGGTGTGGCGGTTCGCTCCCCGCCGGTCGGCTCCACAGTCCGTCTCGACGACGTGACGATCGAGGTGCTCGGTCCCGTCCGCCGTTACGCCGGCCCCAACGACCAATCGGTCGTGCTGCGGGTCAGGGTCGGAAACGGTCCCACCCTGCTCCTGACCGGGGACGTGGAGACACATGCCCAAGCCGACCTAGTCGGTATCGAGGCCGACATCCTCAAGGTTCCCCACCAGGGGGCCGCCACCTCCGATCTCGACTGGTTGGCGGGCATCGGGGCGAGCTTGGCGGTGATCCCCGTCGGGCCCAACCAGTTCGGCCATCCGGCCCCGGAAGTGGTTGCGACTCTGGAGGAATCGGGGGCGACGGTGAAGCGAACCGACATGCACGGCGACGTTGTCGTACCGCTTGCCTCCTCGGCGTCGGATTGACCTAAGCCCCCCGGGAGTTGAAACTCGGGTCATGCCCACGAGCATCGTCAAGGCGGGCCACCATGCCCTCGAGTTCGGCGGAGTGACCCACGTGATGGGAGTCATCAATCTGTCGCCGGAGTCGAAGAACATCCACACCGTGGTGGCCGGTCCCGCCGAGGCGCTGGAGCTAGCCCGTCGCTACCGGAGTTGGGGCGCCGACCTCGTCGACGTGGGCGGCCAATCCTCCCACTTCGACAACCCCACCCTGGAGACTCGGGTCGAGATAGACCGGCTGTGCCCGGCGGTGGAGGCACTCGCCAATGCCGGGTTCGTCGTGTCGGTGGACACCTGGAGGTCAGAGGTGGCCGAAGCGGCAATTGCGGCGGGAGCCGTGATTGTCAACGATACCGGAGGGATGCGATCTCGGGAGATGCGCGCCGTGATCGCCCGCTCCGATGCTGCGGTGATAGCCGTGCACGTGGACGGCGACAACCCTCACTCTGTTGCAAACGTGACAGACACGCCGGACAAGGCTGCCATGATTGCCGCTCGTTTCCGGGCGCTCATCGGAGAGCTGGAGCCGCGCCTCCGAGAGCGATTGCTGCTGGACCCGGGGATCGCCATCAACTATCGAGGTGACTATGCCGCCTACACGAGGCTTCAGCTAGAAGTGATCCGTTCCATCGATGTGCTGGCGGAGGTGGGTCGACCCTTTCTCATTCCGATCCCGCGCAAACAGGACATCAGTTGGGTCAGCGCCTACATCGCCATGAGCCTTGAGTACGGAGCCGACATGATCCGGGTTCACGATGTCGCGCTCGCCGCTGACCTGGTGCGACTGTGGGGTCGGGGGACTTCTAGTTGAGCAGCCTCGAACCTCTCGGTCCCGCCGCCCTCGTGATCCGCCGGACGCGGATCGTGCTGGAGGGAGCGGTGGGTGTCATCGTGCTGGCGGCGGCGTGGACGGCCGTTCGACGGGTGTGGGACGTGCATCTCACCGTGTGGGCCTTGGTCGCAGTTGGCGCCATCGTCTTTGTGGGGGCGTGGTTGTGGGCCGGAGTCGATCATCGGCGCTGGGGCTGGCGGTTGGGTGAGGATCTCTTCGAAGTACAACGAGGGGTCATCGTGCGTCAGACAGCCCTGGTGCCGCGTAGCCGAATCCAGAACGTCACGACATCGGCCGGCCCCCTCCAGACCCGCTTCGGATTGGTCACGTTGACGGTGCACACGGCCGGAGCCCGAACGCGCAACGTCTCCATCGAGGATCTCGATGTCGGGCATGCCGAGGCGATCCGTCGGCGGCTCGGGCTCGCCTGAGATGTCGGAACGGCTCCATTCTGCCGAGTGGCGCCGTCTGCATCCCCTGACGATCGTGAAGGAGCTCGGAGCGGTGGCGTGGGCCTTCGTGGGGGCCGTGGTGCTGGACTTCTCGCTACCCGGCCTCCCCGAGGACTTCGAGAACACCGAGGCTCTCATCGCGGTAGGCGTTTTCACCTTCGCCATCATCCGCTATCTCTTCATCGGATATCGGTTGACTGATCGGACCCTTGAGTTGCGGCGGGGTGTGCTCATCAAACGACACCGTTCCATGCCCCTGGATCGAGTCCAGTCGGTGGGGGTGAGGACCGGATTCATCGGGCGATTCCTGGGGGTCTCTTCAGTCGAGGTGTCGGCCGCCGACACCGAGGAGATCGCCCTGTCTTACGTTTCGCTGCACGACGCCGGCTGGCTGCGGCGACTCCTCGACCCCGATGACGAGGTCGCCGCCGAGTGGGGCGCCGGGAAGGCGAAAGTACCGCTCGCCCGGGTCGACCCTGGCCAGCTCGTTGTCTATGCCGTCACCGACACGGGAGTGGTGATAGGGCTTCTGGCGGCCGTGGTCGGGATCGTCTTCATGGTCATCGCCGGGGTGGTGATAGCCCCGTTGCTGGTGGTGGTCCCCCTGTGGTGGCCGATCCTGCGGGCGATGGGATTGGTGAGCTTCGAGTCGTGGATCGAGAATGACCGGCTGCGGGTGACGCGAGGCCTGCTCAACCGCCGGGAGACGGACGCTCCGCTCGCTCGAGTCCAGACCATCCGGGTCGATCGTCCGCCGTTGCGGCGGCTGACCGGCCATGAGACCGTGGAGTTGGCCACCGGGGACATCAGCGGGTCGCTCGATGACGCGCTCAGTGATGGGTTGGTGGCCCCACTGGTGCCGATCGGCGAGTGGAGGTGGCTGGCTCAAGAGATCATCGGACGTGTCGAGCTCGGCGAGACGGACCTACGCCGGCCGTCGCGTCTGGCCATCCGCCGGGCAGTCGTGCGTGGAGTCGTGGTGTCAATGATCGTGGCGGTGCTGGCGGGCGTCGCCGGGTGGGTGGCCGGCGTCGGTCAGCTCCCGGCGTGGGGTTCGCTGGTAGTCGGAGTGGCCGCTTCCATCGTTTACGCCCGGGCCAGGTGGAGGAGGCTGGGATGGGTGGCCGACGGTGACCACCTGCTGGTCCGGAGAGGGGTGGTTCGTCACACATTGGCCGTGGTACCGGTGGGGAAGGTTCAGGATGTGACGGTGCGCGCCACGTTCTTTCAGCGCCGACTCGATCTGGCCACCGTGGTGGTCGACACCGCCGGGGTCGCCGTGGCCGGGAACGTCCGAGCGATCGACCTGAAGTCAGCCGACGCCGACCGCCTGGCGCGCCACC
>JBGTLA010000039.1:0-1932 GCA_041744375.1 Acidimicrobiia bacterium
CGCCGCTCTCCTTCGTCGATGCCGGCGGTGGTGGCGGTCCAGGTCACTTGGCGCCGGGCCCGGGTGGTGGCCGTGTAGGCGAGCCGACGCTCCTCGGCGAGGTGGCCGGTGGGTGAGATGTCGCCGTCGGACAGGTACTCGGCTTGGAGGAGGGCGCGGGGGCGGCGCGAGGTGGGGAACACCCCCTCGACGGCGTCAGCGATGAACACGACATCGAACTCGAGACCCTTGGCCTGGTGGAGCGTGGTGACGACCAGGCGTTGGTGGCGGGAGCGGGTAAAGGTGAGAAGAGGGCTCGCTTCGAAGTCGCCGTCCACGCTGGTGGTCAGCATCGAGAGCAGCGAAGTGGCGGGGTCACGTTCGGCCAGCCTCTCCAGCGTTCGCGAGAAGCTGCTCCACGCCAGGCGGTAGTCGTGGCGGGCGGGATCCGTCACCAGGCCCACCAGGCCCGGGAGGCGGTCCCAGAGGTGCCAGAACCCGTCCACGGCGGCGGTGGCGACGGCCCAGGAGGGATCGCGCGCCAGGTCGGCCAGCCCTGAGGCGTGCGGGAGGTTTTGCTCCACGATGTCGGGCCAACCCGCTCCCGTCGTCCGCCTCAAGCGGGACAGATGCCGTTCCTGGCCGAGGGGGAGTCTCAGCAGGGGGCCGAGGAGCAGGCGCCGCATGGCCAGGTCCGCCTCTTGGGTCTGGGGTGACGCGGCGAGGGTGACCACGTCCCCGATGATTCTCACGGCGGGATGGTCGATCAGGCGGGTGTCGGGCCGATCGTGGGGGATGGCGCGCCGGTCGAGGGCACGAGACAGCTCGGGCAACAGGTGCCGGGTCGAGCGGAGAATCACGGCCATGGCGGTGAGAGGGACGCCATCGGCGACGTGCAGGCGCTCGACCTCGGAGGCAATCCACTCGGCCTCGGCCGAGCGCTGGTCGAAGGTGTGGACCGAAACGGACCCACGGTGAGAAGCCGGAGTGATGGGCGTGTGGGCCAGGGTGGAGTCCGAATTGGGCGCCACCAGACGTTGCGCCGAAGCGAGGATCTCGGCTGGGACCCGGAACGACCGTGAGAGGTGGTAGGTGGTGATTTGGCCCGCCGACCGATGAACGAAGGCGGAGACGTTGTCGATGTCGGCGCCCCGGAACGAGTAGATCGACTGGTGGGGGTCGGTGGCCACCGTCAAGTTCCCCCACCGGCGGGCCACGCTTTCGGCCAGCGCCACCTGGGCCGGGGAAGTGTCCTGAAACTCGTCGACGAGGACATGCGTGAACTGGTCGAGGGACTCTGCCGCCGTGATCGCCTCGGCGACCAACATGCCGTAGTCGATGCGACCCGAGGCGGTAAGAGTGTGTCGATAGCGTTTGTAGAAGGCCGGCAAGGCCCGCCAATCGGAGCGGGCCCGAGCCATGAGTTCCAGTTCGTCGACTGCGATGAGGCGCTCGTGGCAACGCATGACGAAGTCGGCCACCTCCTCGGCCAGGGTGACGCTGGTGAGGAGGGGCCGGAAGGTGAGGGGCCAGGCGGTTGGGTCCTCGGCGGCCAACAGCTCGGCGACCACCCTGACCTGTTCGGGACCGGTGAGGAGGACGGGCATGGTTTCACCCCCGCCGGCGCGCTTCGCCTCGAGGAGACGGTGGGAGAAGCCGTGGAAGGTCGAGGCGATCGCTCCGCTGACGGGCCGGTCCAGGAGGCGGTTGATGCGCTCGGAGAGTTCGGAGGCTGCCCGGCGGGAAAAGGTGAGGACCGTGATGGCCGAGATCGGCGACCCGGCCGCGATGAGGTCGGCAACCCTTGCGGCCAGGAACTGGGTCTTGCCGGTGCCAGGGCCGGCCAGGATGAGCTGGCGGCCGCTGGTGTCGGCGACGGCACGGTCCCACTCATCCGGTGTGGCGATGATGCGATTGGCTGAGAGGGCGGCCACGGTGCCCGATGGTACGGAC
>JBGTLA010000040.1:0-14308 GCA_041744375.1 Acidimicrobiia bacterium
TGACGACGACGCCGCCACCGCCCGGCCGGCACCAAGCCGAGCACAGCTGCAACAACACCCGCGGCGGCGACGGCGCTCATGGAGGCGGCCAGCAGCCTCATGCCGCGCCCTCGCGCGACCCGAGAAGATCGCGCACGCCGACTCCGTCACCCAGAGCCCTCTCGATCTGGTCGACCAGGGCCTGCGGCGGAAGGGCTCCGGTCCATTCCAGGGGAGCACCGATGTGCTCACGGCTGAAGATGGGCTGGGTGGAGAAATCGTCACGTAGCGCCGGGACCAGGGCTAGCACTTCCATCACGCGCCGGCGGATCGGTCCGTCCCCCGCCGAATCCCGTTCGAGATGGACCACCACGTCGATCGCCGACGAGAAGACCTTGCGTACCACCCGCTCGGTCACGTTCTCGCCTGCCATCAAAGCGGCGTTGACGAGGGCGTCGAGGGCGTCGCCCGCCGAGTTGGCGTGGACCGTGCAGGCGAAACCACAGCCCGCATTCACGGCTCTCGTCAGTTCGAAAGCTTCAGAACCACGAACTTCGCCGACGACGATCCTGTCGGGCCGCATTGCCAGGACCAACTTGACAAGGTGGCGAAGGCTGACCTCTCCCCTTCCGTCGAGCGACGGCGGGCGCGCTTCGTAGAAAGAGCCATGGACCAGTGGGACGTGCAGCTCCCGCACTTCTTCACAGCAACGCACACAATGGCCGGGAGGAACCGCTGCGATCAAAGCCGACAAGAGTGACGTCTTGCCAGCCCCCGGCGGCCCGGACACGACGACCGACGTTGAGGCCGCCATGACGGCTCCCAGGAATCGGGCCGCGGCCGACGAAAGGGACGACCGCTCCACCATGGTCTCGAGGGTTTCCCGCCGCAAGGCGTAACGACGGAGCGTGGCCGAGAGTCGGTCGGCGACCGGCGGGATGACCGCCGTGAGTCGGGCCGAATCGTCGAGGACCCGGGCCTGGACCATGGGGCTCGACGCGTCGAGACGGCGATCGGCGTCGGCGAGGAGCCGGGCTATGACCTGTCGATTCTCCCGCTCCGAGGTGGGCTCGTCGAGAGCCCGCAGCCTGCCATTGGTGTCGAGGTAACTGACCCGGCTCCCCTCGATGAAGACCTCCTCGAGGTCGGGACGGGCCAGCAGCTCGGTCAACGGCCCGAACTCGGCAACCGACCGTATCACCCGCTCGGTCATCTCCTTGGGGTCCACCAGAGACCGCCCTCGACCAAGGTGCGCTCGACGTTGATAATCCTCGACTGCACTGGCCACCACCGAACGGGTGGCGTCCCGGTCCGTGGTGACGTCGATGCCTCTCTCTTCGACCAATGCCACGGCCCTTTGGCGGATCACCTCGTAGGCGTCGGTGGTCATGGGCTCACCGCACCTTCACAGGCCCGCTGCCGCCGCGGCTCGGGCGACCGCGCGCCGGAAAGGCCCTCGCCCGGGCACACCACCGGTCCACGCCGCCTCGGCCACCCTGACGTCGTGAGGAAGGAACTCGAACGGGACTCCCCCCAGCGCCCGCTCGACCTCGGCGGCGACTTCGGCCCGCTGAAAGGGAGAGCGCCGGGCCTGGTTGAGCAGAGCCACGAATCCGGCGTGAGGAGCGAGTGCGACGGCCTCTTGCACCCACCGGACGAGACGCGTGACCCCAACCGGTGTCGGCGAACCGACCGCCATCACGATGTCGCCGCGCCCGATGATCCCTCGTGCCAGACCGAATCGTCCTTCGCCTCGCTGTGGTGGCTCGATTCCGGCACTTACGTTGACGATCACCGGGTCATGGCGGGTGGCGAGCTCTTCGAGGACGGCTTCCACTTCCCCGGCATGCAGCTGCGCCCAATCATCGCCGCTGGCCAGACCCGCCACCAACTGCACGCCGGCGACAGTGTGCACTACCTCCTCGACCGGTTCGGAACGGTGATGGACCAGATCGATCGCTGTCCGCAGATTCGGATGCAGCGGAACCCCGAGACGCTGGGCAATCGACGGAGCCACATCATCGGCGTCGACTAACACACCCCCGACGACCGACGCCAACGTGACCGCCACCTCCGTCGCACCGCTTCCTCCTGGGGGAGATCCCACCACCACCAAACGGCCCGACGCCGGCCGCTCGCCGCCCACCCTTGGGGTGGTGGGCACCCGGGTCACGGGGGCGAGTCGCTGTACTCGACGCACCACCGCCACGAACTCGTCGGGCGTGGCCTCCGCCTCGATCACATCGTCGACGTTGCATTCCAGGAGCCGCCGTTTGGCGTCGGCTCCATCGGCACTCTCGAACACGCCAATGACGAGTCGTCCGTGTCGTCGCGCCCTCTCCACCAACCGGGGAGTGAGAAACGAGCAGACATCGTCTATGACCAAGACGTCGTACTGCTCGGACACGACTTCATCTGCCCCCATGATCACGGTCCGGACTCGCGCCCCGCCGTGATCTGCCAGGAAGCGATGGAGGTCGTCGGCCCAGGCCCGCGCCGACGCCGCCAAAGCCAACTCGACTTCAACCATCGGCGGCTCCCGTCGTCACCACGACATCCACCTTCCCGTCGGCAATGGCCTCCGCCACGGCCAGCACCTCCCCTTCAGCCAGCCCTATGACCAAGAAGTCGCCCGCCGCCACCGTCAACGCCCCGGTGGCGCGACTGGACACCTCGAGCACCGGCGCGTCGCGCACGACATAGGTAGCAACCCCCTCGACCACATCGACCACGTCGACTCGATCGCCGGGGCGTATTCCCCCGCCGGCCGCGTGGGCGGGGGCGATGGGAATGGCCATCGAACGCAGCCCGCCCGGAGCCGCCTCAGTGAGAAGATCGCTGCTACCGACCAGGGCACCGGGCTCCAGCGCGTGACGAACCACTCGGCCCTCAAGACCCTCGGTCGAGGTGAGGAGGGTGGCCAATACCGAAGGGTCGGCCCGCACTCCGACGGTTGTCAGATCGCTAGCGGTGACAACATGGCCGACCTCGAGAGAACGAGCTGCTGCCACCACGGCGACGGCCTCGTCTTTCGCTCTCAAGAAGGCGAGGTTGGCGACGAAGGCGAGGATCGCCGCCATCGCCACTGCCAGGTGACCGATGCTGAGCGTCCGCTTCTTGCGACGCGAGGGGGCACCCGACCCCGATGCCCCCTCGGTGCTCAGCCCCACTGCCACGCCCCGTCCCTAAACTCGACCAGCCAGAATCTACGCTCTGAACGTGACACATGCGAGGAAGCGCGAAATCGGTGACTGAGCGGCCCTACGACGACCTCGCCCGCCAGCTCCGCCAGGGGGCCGGGGATGAACTGCGACGCGAGGCGGCGGTCGACGAGGCTCTCACCGAATTGCAGCGGCGACGCCGGGCGACACTGTCCGACGTGGTCCGCGCCGCCATGCACCGGGGGGACGAAACAGTGGTCCGGGTGGTGGATCTCACGTTGTCGTACCCGCTCGTGGCGGTCGGGAACGACTACCTGATCATGGATACTCCCGACGGCACCATCGATGTGCTGCTGGAGGCAGCCGTGCTCACCTTTGAGCCCCGTCGAGCCGGAGGACGCACGGGTGTCGCCGAGGCCGCCACCTGGCGGGCACGGCTGGCCGAACACGAGCAACACGGCACCGAGGTGGAACTGGTGACGTCGACCGGGGCCCGCGTGGTCGGCGTCATCGAGGTGGCGGCATCCGACCATCTGGCTGTGAGAACGCTCGACGGAGCCATATCCCATGTGGCCACCGCTTCGGTGGCCGCCGTCTTCAGTCGGCGTCTCGGGTCGCGCTGACCCCGGCAACTTGTTCCTCTCCCGGAGTCACGGGGTGGGAACGAATGAAGTCGAAGATCTCGTCCCGGAAGAACTTGAAGGTGCGCCCTCCTGGAAGCTTGTAGGCGGGGAGGCGGCCCTCACGGGCGTATCTCCGGATCATCTGCACGTTCATGCCCAGCAGATCCGATACTTGAGCCGCATCCAGAATGGGAGGGAGATCCTCATTCGCCATCTGTCGTCCTCCAATGACTTGTAACGCCATCGTATGGAGGACTCGGGCCTATGTGAAGAGGGTCGAGATCAGCCCTGAACGGTGATCGAACCACGCATCTCGGAGTGAAACGCACAGAAGAAGGGGTAGGTCCCGGACTCGTCGAAGGTGTGCCGGAACGACCCTCCCGGGCCGATGCTCCCCGAGTCGAACTCGGTGTCCTCGGACGTCCAGGTGTGGGCAAAGTCGTCGTTGTTGACCACCTCCACTTCCTCTCCCACGCTGACGGTGGGTACCGCCCCGAAAGAGAAGCTACTGATCGTGATTCGAGCCGCCTCCTCGGAAGGCTCCTCGGCGGTCACGGTGGTATCGGTGGCACCGGTGGTTTCGGTCGGGGCGACACCGTAGGCGTCCCTGGTCTGAGGCGGGCTGGTCTGAGGCGGGCTGGTCGTTTCCGCCGCAGAAGGTTCGGTGACAGGGGGCTGGGTGATGTCGGCGTCTCCGTTGCCGCCGCAGCCGGCGACGCACAGGGCGAGCGAGGCGGCGATGAATGGGCTTCTCATGGATACGAATCCTCTTTTGTCCATCGGGCAACTGTACGGACGCACCCCATCAACCGGTTCATCAGTCTCGGTACCCGAAGTCAGCTGCGTACTCTGGGGCACCATGAACGATGAAGCTCTCAAGCCCGACGCAGTTGAGATATCGGACCCCGACGACTCCGAGAAGGGTCCGGCCGGCGAATCTGTGAGCCAGCCGACGAAGCTGATCCGCATCGCCTCGATGACCCGGGCCATGCTCGACGAGGTCCGCCAGGCTCCCATTGACGAACGAGGGCGCACTCGCCTGGCCGAGGTCCACCGCCAGTCGGTGGAAGAGCTGCGCGGAGTTCTGTCCGAGGACCTCTTGGACGAGTTCGACCAGATCATGGTGCCACTGGCCACGGAAGACTCGACCGGAGCGGAGATCCGCATCGCCCAGGCCCAGCTCATAGGTTGGCTCGAGGGCCTCTTCCACGGCATCCAGGCATCGCTGTTCTCCCAGCAGGTCGCCGCCCAGAACCAACTGGCAGAGATGCAGAAGCGTGGCCTCAACCGCCCCCAGCAACCATCGGACGGCTCCGGGCTCTATCTGTAGGGCCTACGTTTCTGCGTCAGCATTGAGAGCTTCCTCGTAGACGTTCTGAACGACCCGCGACGGCATCACACCCAATTGGTCGCGCAGAAGGCTCGCGCAGTCGCCGTAGGCCCTCACCGCCGCCGCCGGGTTTCCTTCCGCGATATGGGCACGAATGAGCCGGGCATGGCTCGTCTCGCGAAGCGGATCGGCGCTCACCAGCCGCTCGGCCGCCACCACCATCTGATGGGGGTCCTCCAACCCGGCCCAGGCGTCGACCACCACCTCGAACGACCGCACCAGACTGGCACGGTGGAGGCGACGTCGCTCCTCGATCCACCGCCCATCGACGCCCGGCAAGAACGGCCTCCCGAAAATCGACGACGCCACGGCCGCTCCCGTCCACGCCCGCCTGTATTCGCCCTGTCGCAGTGCTCCCTCGGCGGCGTCGAGGCTGGTGGTGGCGCTCTCCACGTCGACCCACACCGCGGCCGTGCGTCTCAGTTCCACGACTCCGGGGCCCGATGTAATCAGATGACGGCTACCCCCCACCTCGGACACCGCGCTCCGCAGCTTGGACAGCAGCGGATTGAGGGACCGCTCGTAGGAGTCGGGTGGATGGGAATCCCAGAGCATGTCGGCCAGGGCCGGTCGGGCCAGTGGCCCCCGGTGTACAGCCAGCGCCGCCAACAGTGTTCTCCCCAGGGACCCCGACAGCGCCGACTCGGGAATTATGCCGTCACCTTCGATCGCCATGCGCCCCATCACGTAGATTCGGATCAACGCCGCCCCAATCTTTCACCAACCCCCACAACGTACCGTGTGCACCAGAGAGGAGGCGCCATGGGTGAGTCAGACCGAGTGATCGAATGTCCCTGCGGGGTGATCCTGACCGGCACCGACGTCGAGGCCGTGGTCGAGCAGGCCCGCGAGCATGCTCGCCAGGTCCACGACATGGATCTCAGCGAAGACGACGCCCGGGCCATGTCACGACCCGCCTGACCAAAGGAGACCGAAAATGCCCCGACTGGAATGCGCCAAGCTGTTCGAAGGCTGCCCGGGAGTGGTAGAAGCAGAAACGACCGATGAGGTCATGGCCGGAGCTGCCGCCCACGCCGCCGAGGTGCACGGCCTGGAGAACCTAGATGACGCCACGGTGGCGGCGGTCCGCTCGGCGATCGAACCCGGCTGAGCCTCAGCGAATCACACCGACCACGACGCCGACGGCGACGGCGACCACCCCCACCGCAACCAACGTGGTGGGGGTGAGCGGTTCGGGAATCTTGAGAGCAACACCTGAATCGGCGTAGGCGATGGCCCCCACCGCCAGAGCCACGACCCCGGCCAAAAGGAGAACACCCACCAGGGCGGTCGGCAGGAAGAAGACCAGCACCAGGAAAACCCCCAGGGCCACCCACAGCACCGGACCGGGCTCGATCGAGCGCATGAGATGGCGAATCTCGTCGGCGACTCCCGACACCTCGCGGCTCACTTCCTTGCGCATCTCCTCACCGAGGCTCTGGGTCGGTTCGGTGTTCCGGCGGAACGCGTCGTGTTCTGGCCGGCGTCTCTTCGGCTCCGGTCGCCGATACGGCTCGGTTTCGCGCAAGAACCGTACGTGTTCTTGCAGATAAAGCATCAACTCGTCGTCTTCCACTCGCAGCGCCACAGAGCGCTCGTCGTACTCGGCGATGACGACCTGAGTTAGGCGCCACTGCCCGAGCTCCGACGTCCCGGATACGAGCTTGATCATTCCCTGGTCGATGGTCACCACCGCCGGGAGCTTGCGGGGGTGGTCCCGCTCCTGCATCTCACCGAAGTAGACAGAACTCATGGCCCCATGATCGCATCTGCGCATGGCAGCGGGGAGGCCAAACGGGGGCTTGGCGAAATCACCTTCAGTCCCAAGCGATGCGGCGCCCTGCGCCTACTCACCACACCGGAGAAGGTCATGACTACTTATGCGTACGGTCCCACTCACCAAGTGCCTCTGCCGCAATCACCACCCGCTGCCGATGTAAGTGCCACGCGGAGCGCGGGACGTATCGATGACACCCACGAGATCGACCAGCACCTGGTTCTCGTCCATTCGGCTACCCAGATCGGCAAAGATCTTGCTCGAGTTCCCAACCACCAACACATCGCTCGTCCGAACTACCTCATCGAGGTCGTCGACCATTAGCGAGGCGATATGGGGAATCTCTGCTTCGAGGTAGGCCTTGTTGGCGCCGATGAGGGTACTCAGGCGCACATCTTCGTCGAATACCCGCACCTCATATCCCCTTCCCACCAACGTCTCGATGACGGCGACCATCGGGCTCTCACGCACGTCGTCGGTTCCCGCCTTGAAGGCCAGGCCGAGAATTCCGATGTGCTTCCCTTCGGCGTCCTCGACAGCGGCAATGGCCCTCTGCACCTGTACGTCGTTGCTCTGTAGGATCGCCGCCAGGAGCGGGACATCGACGTCGGTTTCTCGGGCGCGATATACGAGCGCCCTTGTGTCTTTGGGAAGACACGATCCTCCGAAGGCAAATCCCGGCTTGAGATATGCCGGTGAGATATTCAACTTGTGATCCTTACACAAGATCTCCATAACCGAGCGACCGTCAATCCCTTGGGCCTTCGCCAAATGACCAATCTCGTTGGCAAATGCCACCTTCACGGCATGGAAAGCATTGCTGGCGTACTTCACCATCTCCGCCGTCTCAACAGACACCTTCAGGACGGGTGCCTCCAGCATCGAGTACAACTCCTCGACCACGTTCCCGCTGTCGGAGTCCCACTCGCCGACAATCGTGTACTCAGGGCTCATGAAGTCGGCAACTGCCGACCCCTCACGCAGGAATTCGGGATTGGACACATAGCCGAAGTCGGTACCCACCTCGAGACCCGAGCATGACTCCAGGCGGGGAACCACCACATTACGAGCCACACCCGGGAGCACCGTGCTGCGCATTACCACTGTATGGCGGTCTGCCTTGTGCCCCATGGCGGCACCGATTTGTTCGGCCACTCGCTCGACCGCGCGTAGGTCGAGGCTGCCGTTGCGATTACTAGGCGTGCCGACACAGATGAGACTCAAGTCCGACTTAGCTATGGCGGACTCGGCGTCACTGGTGAGGCTAAGACGCCCACTCGCCACCGCCGACACCAGCAAGTCATCGAGTCCGACTTCGGCCATCGGCGACCGACCCGAACGCATCGACTCGAGTTTTTCCTCTTTGACGTCGACGCCCACCACCTCGTGACCGAGCGATGCAAGACAGGCAGCGGTAACCGAACCGACATACCCCAGTCCGAACACGCTGACACGGCCCGCCATGAACACCCTTCTCCCACGGTTTCTCGCCCATGATTATGCCACCAGGTCCTCACCGGCCAACCCCGCCGCTTCACAATTGGGTCATCCAACCCACTTCTTCGTCAGCTCCGTCCTCCGACGCCGACTCAGCCGACCTTGCGAGCGGCGATCTGGCGGTCGCGGCGGACCCGGCGTCGCTCCCGTTCCGACATCCCGCCCCAGATGCCGAACTTTTCGCCGACATCGATGGCGAAGTCGAGACACTGCGCCTTGACCTGGCACTCGCCGCAGATCGCCTTGGCCTTGCGGGTGGAGGCTCCCCGCTCCGGAAAAAAGAGGTCGGCATCGGCCCCCCGGCAGTTGGCATAGTCCTGCCACGACAACTCTCCCATGGCCAATGCTTCGATGAGCTTGCTCTGCATTGCGGGGCATCCCCTCACACGTGTGTAATTACACGCGTGAGATTCGCACGTCTTACGCGCGGCGTCAACCCCTGGTATCGGGTGGTGCGCCCGCATTGGCATAATGAGGAGCCGTCACACTTGGAAGGACGAGGTTGGTCGCCACAAAGGAACGTCGACGACTCCCCTGGCCGGTGGAGTTCTACCGCACGGCCGTCGGCAAGAAATGGGTGATGGCGCTGACTGGAATCGGCCTGCTCGTATTCGTGATCGCCCACGCCATCGGCAACCTCAAGATCTTTTTCCCGGATGTGGGCGGGGTCCCCGAAATCGACCTGTACGCCCACGCTCTACGGGAACTCTTCTTCCCACTCATGCCCGAGCACATCGTGTTGTGGATCCTGCGCACTGGCCTCATCGTGGCGTTCATCTTCCACATCCACGCCGCCTACTCGCTCACACTCGTGAACCGACGGGCGCGTCCGACCGATTATTCGGGGCCCCGCACCTACCTCGTGGCCAACTACGCCAGTCGCACGATGCGCTGGTCGGGCACCATCTTCGCTCTCTTCCTGATCTTCCATCTCGCCGACCTCACCTGGGGCGTCCAACCCGCCGCCCCCGATGCCTGGGAGCGCGGCCAGGTGTTCAACAACTTCATCGCCACCTTCTCTCGGCCCGGAGTCGCCTTGTTCTACGTGCTCGCCAACCTGGCACTCGGTGTCCACATCTTCCACGGGGCGTGGTCGATGTTTCAGAGCCTGGGCATCAACAACCCCCGTTACAACGCGTGGCGCCGCTATGTCGCCTGGGCGCTCGCCGGGAGTATCACGATCGCCAATATCTCGATGCCCATCGCCGTGATGCTCGGGTTCCGAGGGGTGAGTGCATGAGTCACCTCCTAGACGCCAAGATCCCGGCCGGCCCGGTGGCCGACAAGTGGGAGAACCACAAGTTCTCGATCCGGCTCGTCAACCCCAACAACAAGCGCAAGTTCAAGGTCATCGTGGTCGGTACCGGACTGGCCGGCGCTTCCGCCGCCGCCACCTTGGGCGAGCTGGGGTACAACGTCGACGTCTTCACCTTCCACGACTCTCCCCGCCGAGCCCACTCCATCGCCGCTCAGGGCGGCATCAACGCCGCCAAGAACTACCGCAACGACGGCGACAGCGTCTACCGACTCTTCTACGACACTGTCAAGGGCGGGGATTACCGCAGTCGCGAGGCCAACGTGTACCGCCTCGCCGACGTGTCGCTCAACATCATCGATCAGGCCACCGCCCAGGGCGTCCCCTTCGCCCGCGAGTACGGGGGCATGCTCGACAATCGGAGCTTCGGCGGGGCTCAGGTCTCGCGAACCTTTTACGCTCGCGGCCAAACGGGCCAGCAACTCCTGTTGGGCGCCTACCAGGCGCTCATGCGCCAGGTCCACCTCGGCAACCTCAACTTGCGTACCCGCACCGAGATGCTGGACGTGGTCGTGGCCGACGGACGGGCAGTGGGGATCGTCACCCGAGACCTCATCACCGGCGCCATCGAGAGCCATTCGGCCCATGCCGTGGTCCTCGCCACCGGGGGCTACTCCAACGCCTTCTACCTGTCGACCAATGCCATGGCTTGCAACGTCACCGCCATCTGGCGAGCCCACCGGCGCGGAGCTCTGTTCGCCAACCCCTGCTACACCCAGATTCACCCCACCTGCATTCCCCAATCCGACGAGTTCCAGTCCAAGCTCACCCTCATGTCGGAGTCGCTGCGCAACGACGGCCGCATCTGGGTCCCGAAAAAAGCCAACGACAATCGCGCCGCCGCCCACATCCCCCCCGAGGACCGCGATTACTTCCTCGAGCGGATGTACCCGGCCTTCGGCAACCTCGTGCCCCGCGACGTCGCCTCCCGGGCCGCCATGAGGATGATCGACGCCGGCAAAGGGGTCGGCCCCCTCGAGAACGGGGTCTATCTCGACTTCGCCGACGCCATCGGGCGGGTGGGTTCCGATGTCATCCGCGACCGCTACGACAACCTCTTCCAGATGTACGAGCGCATCACCGACGAGAACCCCTACGAGATCCCCATGCGCATCTACCCGGCCCCTCATTACACGATGGGTGGGTTGTGGGTGGACTACAACCTCATGACCAACGTGCCCGGCCTCTATGCGATCGGCGAGGCCAACTTCTCCGACCATGGGGCCAACCGGCTGGGCGCCTCGGCTCTCATGCAAGGCCTGGCCGATGGCTACTTCGTGTTGCCATACACGATCGGCGACTACCTCGCCGACTACCTGAACACCGAGCCGGTGCCCACCAGCGACGGTGCCTTCGTCCAGGTCGAAGACGAGGTGCGAGGCCGCATCGACGGGTACTTGTCCTCCAACGGGACTCGCACCGTCGACTGGTTCCATCGCGAGCTGGGAAAGATCATGCTCGAACACTGCGGTATGTCCCGATCCGAGGCGGGACTGGACAAGGCCCTGGCCGAGATTCCCGCCCTCCACGAAGAGTTCCGCTCGGACGTCCGCGTGCTCGGGGACAACGAGTCCCTCAACCAGAGCCTGGAGCGAGCCGCCCGAGTGGACGACTTCTTCGAGCTCGCCCAGGCGATGTGCATCGATGCCAAGGACCGAGAAGAGTCCTGTGGCGGCCACTTCCGCGAGGAGTACCAGACCGACGAAGGCGAGGCGCTGCGCCGCGACGACGAATTCGCCTACGTCGCCGCCTGGGAATGGACCGGGGATGCTTCCTCGCCCACCCTCCACAAGGAGGACCTCGAGTTCGAAGAGGTCAAACTCACCACCAGGAGCTACAAGTGAAGCGTTGTCCCTTCGCCCCCCGGACCGAAGCGACAGGGCAAGGCGCCCCCGGGACGGCGAACACGCACGGCATACGGCAAACGGCGAACGGCAAACGGCAAGCAGAGCGAGCCTCATGAACATCACGCTTCAGGTGTGGCGACAGGAGGGACCCGAGCGCTCAGGGCGGTTCGAGACGTACCACGTGAAAGACATCGAGCCCGAGATGTCCTTCCTCGAGATGCTCGACGTCCTCAACGAACGTCTCGTCGTCCAGGGCGAAGAGCCGATCACCTTCGACCACGATTGTCGCGAGGGGATCTGCGGCTCGTGCGGCGTGATGATCGACGGCCAAGCCCACGGCCCTCAACTCGGGACCGCCACCTGCCAGCTCCACATGCGCATGTTCTCCGACGGAGACACCATCACGGTGGAGCCGTGGCGGGCGTCGGGGTTCCCCATCATCCGCGACCTGGTGGTCGACCGCTCCGCTTTCGACTTGATCATCGAGGCCGGCGGATACATCACCGTGGCCACCGGCTCGGCCCCCGACGCCAACCTCATCCCCGTTCCCAAGGAGGTCGCCGACACCGCCTTCGACGGCGCCGCCTGCATCGGTTGCGGAGCGTGCGTGGCCGCCTGCCCCAACAGCGCCGCCCAGCTGTTCACGGCCGCCAAGGTGTCCCACCTCAATCTCTTGCCCCAAGGCCAGGCCGAACGGTGGTCTCGAGCCGAGGCCATGGTCGACACGATGGAGGAGTTCTTCGGCTCCTGCACCAATCACGGCGAATGCGAGAAGGCATGTCCCAAGTCGATCTCCATCGACTTCATCGCCCTCATGAACCGCGACTACGTGAAGGCCAAGATCCAGAACCGCCGCCTGATGTCCCAGCGCGCCTGAGAGCAACCACGACCCGGGTTGGCGAATGACTAGTCACTAGGGGGGAACTCCGATCCATCCTGCGCTTTCCGGCCCTGACGCCGATCTCCCCTCTATCCGAGGCGAAAGGGTCAGGAGCAATGAACATCTCTCGAATCATGAAGACGGCGGCAGCGATGGCGGTAGGGATGATGCTCCCGCTGGGGGCATATGCCACCAACGGGCCATTCACCGACGTGCCGGACAGCCACCTCTTTGCCAACGACATCGCGTGGATGCATGAGAACGGCATCACCAAGGGCTGCAACCCGCCCGCCAACACTCAATTCTGCCCCGACGACGACATCAGTCGAGGTGAGGTGGCCGCATTCTTCCATCGCTTCTCACACTGGGTCACAGCCAACACCGGCTCCGACACGCTCGAAACCGGAAGCGTGAGCGGCCCCCAGGGCGAGAAGGGCGAGACCGGGCCCCAAGGCGAGAAGGGTGACACCGGACCCCAAGGCGAAAAAGGCGAGACCGGGGCCCAAGGCGAGAAGGGCGACACGGGCGACAAAGGCGACACCGGACCCCAAGGGGACATCGGACCCCAAGGACCCCAGGGCGACAAGGGCGACACCGGACCCCAGGGCGAAAAGGGCGACCCCGGTCCCCAAGGTGAGCCAGGTGCAGCGGGCGGCTTCGCCGGGGTGACCGTCACCACCGCCCAAGGTTCCTGGAGTGGTGGGCAGCAGGCGCAATCCGTGACGGCCACGTGCCCCGCAGGCCACTTGGTCGTCAGCGGTGGGTTCGACATCGACTCCAACAACGCCTCGTGGGTGGTCACCTCCTCTCGCCCCAGTAGCAACGGCTGGACGGTGGCGGCCGCCGGAGCCGGTTCGACGACGGTCACGGCCTACGCGGTGTGCGCCGAGATCTGAGTCTGGCTACCGAAGTGACGCCCGGCCTATAAGCGGGGCAAGGTACCCGCCGGCAACCCCGGCGGGTACCTCCGCGTCGAATGAGTGCTCAGCCGACCGTTACCACCACGGCGATGATGCTGGCGGTCGCTCCCACGATGGCCAGCATAAAGTGACGGGTCTGTGTGAGCAGGGCCTCGTGGAACATGTCGAGCTTCCCGTCGAAGCCATCGATGCGCCTCTCGAAGCCGCCCATGCGCCTCTCGAAGCCATCCATACGCTTGTCGAAACCATCGATGCGCTCGCCGAGGCCATCGATGCGCTGTTCGAGACCACCGACCCGACCGGCGAGACCCGACACTTGGGCCTTGATGTCGGCCTTGATCTCGGCCTGGGACGCATCGATATAGGCCTTCAACCCCCCAATATCGGACTTCGTGGCCGGTTCGTCACCGGGTAGATAGCTCATGAGCGTTCCCGCGCTATCGACGCCGATCGCTTCACTGAGCCGATTATAGAGTTCGGCTCTGGCTGAGGGGGAGGCCATATTCACTCCTGACCACCGCTACGCACAATGCCTCTAACGCCAGGGTACAAAGCGCCTGGGACAGAATTGGGCGGTAGGCCAGAGGCCCGCTTCACATGGCGTGCTGATCGGCACCCTCGGCCCAACGCTGTTTCACCTCGTCGGTGATCTCGGCGGGCTCGGCGGCCGGCTCCCCAATCCGGATGTGGTTGCCGAAGGGGTCGCGTATCGAGCAGTCCACCCCGTACGGTTGTTCGACGGGCTCCTGGGTGAACTCCACCCCGAAGGCCGAGAGCTCTCGTAGGTCTTGCGACAATCGTCCGTTCGGAGGATGAACGCCAGCCCCATGGCCCCCTTCGTCAGGAGATCGCGGACCTCGGCCGCCGCCTCCTCACTCATGATCGGGGGCCCCGGCCTCTCGAGCAGAATCTCACGGTC
>JBGTLA010000041.1:0-35760 GCA_041744375.1 Acidimicrobiia bacterium
CGCCCCCGTCGGGGGCATCGAAGTCGGCGGAGGGGCCCCCGCCGGGCCGGGCGCCCCGGGGCTCGAACGAACCATGTTGACCGACCCGCACACGGGACACGGATAGCGCCCCTCTCCGGGGACATCGAATTGTGTGCGGCAAGCGCCACATCGGACGATCACTCCTCTTCACCTTCCCTTTCGGTATTCACATCATCGCGCATTTTCGTCCCGTCGACCGGATCGCCCACCGCCCCGATCGAAACGAGGTACTGGGCCTCGAGCTGCAAGACCTCCGCTACGTCCCTCCGATCGTAGGTGGTCCCATGCACGGTGGCTATCCGTCCGACGATGTAGTCGACCGAGGCGTCGGTGCCACCGGCGAAGGTCTCGACCGGACGCCACCTCTGGCGCTGGGCGAGGCCTTGCAGAAGATACACCTCCCATTCGATGATCCGCCGGACACCGCCCCCACGAAGTCGCCCCTGGGTTTCGGCATCGAGACGGGCGACGATGAACTCCACGGCTTCGTCGACGACATACGCTGGCTCGGACCGGCCCGGGCGCCGGCGAGCCTCCTGCCAAACCAGCGCCCCCACCACGAGCAGGAGGACGGCCACCAGGAAGGCGGCGAGTGTCACGAGGCTGGAGCCTGACATCTGGGGATCAGACACCGAGACGTTCGGCCAGAATCGCCCGGTGGCGGGGGGAACTGGCGAAGAGCAACTGCGAGCTCTTGGCGCGTTTGAAATAGAGATGGGCGTCGTGCTCCCACGTGAACCCGAGACCACCGTGGATCTGAATCGTGTTGGCGGCGCATTCGAAGTAGACCTCGGAGACGAACGACTTGGCCAGCGGTGCCATGATGTCGACCTCGTCGGCGTCGTGGTCGATCACCCGCGCCAGGTGGTAGGCGGCCGACCGTGCCGATTCAACGGCGACGAGCATCTCGGCGCACATGTGCTTGATGGCCTGGAACGAGCCGATGGGCCGGCCGAACTGATGCCGCTCCTTGGCGTAGGCCACCGACATGTCGAGACACGCCTGCGACCCACCCACCTGTTCCATGGCCAGCGCGCCAATCCCACGGTTCATCATCAGGGCCAAGGCGGCGATCCCACCGTTTTCCGAGCCGAGAGCCAGCGCTCTTACTCCCTCCATCCTCACTACGGCCAACGGTCGGGTGAGATCCATCGGGTCGAGTGGGGTGCGGATGACTCCCTCCGCCTCAGCCTCGACGAGGAATAGTCCTGTCCCATCGGCGTGGCGGGCCGCCACGATGAGAGTGTCGGCCGTATGGCCATCGAGGACGGGGCTCTTGGTGCCGTCGATGATCCACTCGTCGCCGTGGCGGCGAGCAGCGCTGGTGATCTCCGCCGTTTCCCATCCGCACTCGGGCTCAGCGACGGCCACGGCCAGAGCCAGGCGGCCCGAGGCCACTGCGCCGAGGAGTTGAGCCTTTTGCTCGTCGGTGCCAACCGCCGCCACAACCCCGGCTCCGAGGATGACAGTCGACAAGAACGGGGATGGGTAGAGGCTACGCCCCATCTCCTCGGCGAGAACCGCCAATTCCAAGAACCCGCCTCCCCCACCGCCGTGCTCCTCATCGATGGCGATTCCGAGCCAGCCGAGGTCGCCCAACTCCTCCCACTGGTCGCGGTCGTGCCCGGCTTCGGTCTCCATGATGCGACGCACCTCTGCCGAGGGCGCTCGATCGTCGAGCCACCGCCGAACGTATGTGCGCAGCTCCTCCTGTTCGGCAGAGAACGACCCACTCATGGCCGGGACGCTAACGGCACTGACGTGAAATCGCGCCACCCCTTCTTCGCGGCCCGGCTTACTTGTAGGCACCTCACGTGCGGGGAGAAGTCAGAAGGCTTCCTCCGGTAGGTCCATCAGCCAGCCTGAGTCGGCCTGGGCGGCGGCCGCACGGTCTTCCACCTTGGGCAAGATGTGATCGACGAAGAAGCGCGCCGACGCCACCTTGCCGGCGTGGAACGGTGATGCTTCTGTCTGGGGGGCGGCGATCTCGGCGTGACGGAGGAGTTGCCAGGCAATCGTCACCTCGGCCAGCGACTCGAGCAGGGCGTTGGCGTGGAGGCCGGTCCGGTAGACCCGTTGGGGATCGTCGACCGAACCCAATAGATGCTCGACCATGACTCCAACGTGGGTCTGAGCGGCATCCAGAGCCCGGGCCAGAACGGAGCGCTCCCTCGCCAGCGGATCCCCTTCGCCGCCCCCCTTCGTGAACTCGACGATCTCCGACGACAGCGACGCCAGCGTCTCTCCCCGGTCGCGGGCGATCTTGCGGAAGAACAGGTCCATGGCCTGGATGCCGGTGGTGCCCTCGTATACGGTGTCGATCTTGGCGTCCCGAATGTATTGCTCGATGGGGTAGTCCTGGAGATATCCGGAACCACCCAGGACCTGCAGTGACATCGCCAGCAGCTCGTACGCCTTCTCAGACGAATAACCCTTCACCAGGGGGAGCAGCAACCCGCTCCGGCGATCCCATCCTGCTTCCGGTTCCAGAATGTCCATGTCCTGACACCACGCCGTGTACGTCCACAGTGCCCGCAGCCCCTCGGCATACGCCTTCTGGGTCATGAGCATCCGCCGGACATCGGGATGCTGGATGATCCTCACCCGAGGGGCGGCCTTATCGGTGGCCTGTGCCAGATCGGGCCCCTGGATTCGTTCCTTGGCATAGGCAAGAGCATTGCGGTACCCGGTGGACAGGGTGACGGCCGATTTCGTACCAATCGTCATCCGCGCGCCCTCGATGACCCGGAACATCTGACGGATGCCGTCGTGGACGCCACCCACCAGATATCCGACCGCCGGTCGGTCGGCACCGAAGGTGAGCTCGCACGTCGCCGAACCCTTCAGCCCCATCTTCTTCTCCAGGCCGGTGGCAACGATCCCGTTGCGCTCTCCCAATGAGCCGTCGCCATCGACCAGGTACTTGGGTACCACGAAGAGCGAGAGACCCTTGGTTCCGGGGACCGCACCCTCAGGACGTGCCAGTACCAAGTGGATGATGTTCTCTGCGGCGTCGTGCTCGCCGCTGGTGATGAATCGCTTCACACCCTCCAGGTGGTAGGTGAGCCCTTCGACATGGACCGCCTTGGTGGTAGCGGCCCCGACGTCCGACCCGGCGTCGGGTTCGGTGAGGATCATCGTCCCCGCCCAATCTCGTTCGACCATCAACTGGGCCAGGCGTTTTTGGTCGTCGGTTCCTTCTTCGAAGAGGATGCGGGCGAACAGGCCGCCCCCCAGGTAGAAAACAGCCGTGGCGTTTCCTCCCAGGAGCAACTCCTGAGTGGCCCAAAAGAGGGAAGGAGGCATCTCGAAGCCGCCCAACTCGGCCGGTACGCCCAGGCGCGACCACCCGGCCAGGCGGGCCGCAGCCAGGCTGGCCTTCACTTCATCGGGCAGTTCGACTCGGCCGTCGACCAGCTGGAGCTCGACCCGGTCACTCGTCACGTACGAGTCGGCCCACTCGTGGCGGGCGAAGCGGTCGACCTCGCGCAGAAGGTCCCCGACTGTGTCACGGTCGAGACCGGGCCACGGCGCCAGATGATCTTGCACCCTGTGCACCTCGAACAGGTTGAACTCGAGATCTCGGAGATCGGAGAGGTAATGACCCACGCCGCCCACCTTTCTCTGGTGTTCAAATTAGAACAACCACTCTAATTTGATTGTCCACTCAAGAATAGCCCATCGTGTCCACTTCGCTACCGTGCCGTCATGCGTTACCGCGTGGGCATTGAGACAAGGGCACGAATACTGGGAGCGACTCGCGAACTGGTCTCCGAGTTCGGGCTCGAAGCAACGACGATCAAGGCAATCTGCCAGCGCGCCGGCATACTGGCCGGATCCTTCTACAACCTGTTCTCATCCAAGGAGGAGGCCATCCTCGTCGTCATCCGCGAGGCCATTCAGATGGTCGAACCGAACCCGGGCGAGACCGCCGATGTCGAGGCGCTCGTCGCCGCCTATGTTCGATTCTTCGAGGAGCACGAGCACCTGGGTCGGGTCTACGTGATGGTGGCCGTGGGGGGTGGGGTGCGGGACGAAGCTCTCCGGGCCCGGCTGATGCGTCATCATGAGCGCCGGGTGGAGAGGTTTACCGACGCCTTGGCAGCGGCCGAAGTTCAGAACGCAGAACAGATGGCGGAATTGATGGTCGCCGCCTTGAACGGCCTCGCCCTCCACCGCATCCTCGATCCCAAATTCGACTTTCCCGGCCAGGCGGAGCGGTTGCTCACTCTTCGACCAGGTCCGTGAGGCCGGCCACGCCGACAAATCCCTGAATGTCGGCACTGGACAGGTAGGTCCAGTTCCACGCCTGCGAACGCTGGCTGCCGTCCGGCTCACGAATCGTCCGCACTACCCGAGCGCTCCCGCCTCCCGAAAAAGTGGCTGACCCACTGACCGAAGCCGACACCCGCCGGCCCTCGTCATTGGTGACGGTGATGGCCGAGCGCAGGTTTCCCTTCGGGTGGTAACCGGTCATCTGCCATCCCCCGGCGTAGCCCCACAGCTCCACCATGATGTAGGTCGGCTGCGGATTGGTGCGGACCATGACAATGGTGTCGGTATCGTTGCGAAACTTCACGTCCAAGCTGGGATAGCCCATGGTCGCTTCGATGCCGAGCGGATAACGGTCGATGTAGCGGCTATGCGGCTTGTGTTCGACGATCTCGAACCCGCCCCAGAAGGCGGCGTTGTACATGGTGGTGCCGAACTGGGAGGTGCCGCCACCGATGACGCAGCACGCCAGTCGCCCACCGTCCAGATATGGGGCTCCCACGTAACCCTTGGCGGTGGTACGAGCTCCCACGATCTCATTGATCGAGAAGACCTCGCCGGGCTTGACGATGTAACCATCGAGGGCCTCGGCCATGAGGCGGATGTTCGTGACCCTTGGCTCGCAGCAGTCGTGGTAGGTGCTGAAGCGCGAGATGCGCTGCATGATGCGCTCGGGCGGCTGATTCGGTTCGAGATGCGGAAGCGCTCGAGCGAGGAACGTCGCCATCTGGGCGCGGGTCACCCGGTCGAAGGGGCAATAGGCGGTGTTCTCGGGCGGGTTGCACCCGCGCGTGACATCGGATGCCGCCAACGCCTCGATGTCGTCGCGATGGACGGAGTCTTCGACGTCGTCGAAACCCGCCTCTCCCACCGGCGGTGGTAGGTCGAGAGCGCGCACCAAGAACGAGGCCATGGCCCCGCGCGTCACATGACCGGTGGGGCAGAAACGGTCGTTGTCGGGCGGATTGCAGCCCAGGGTGATACCCGCCGCAGCCACGGCATTGATGGCACTCTCGAACTGGGAGTCGGAGTCGTCGACGAAGAAGTCCACGTCGGTATCGGCCAGCCCCAACGCCCGAACGAGGAAGGTCGCCATCTCACCCCGCGAGACCGACCGATCCGGGCAGAACAAGAGGCCACGGTCGTCACATCCTCTCGTGATGTCGGCAGCAGCCAAGGCCTCGATCGCTGCTTCGTGGACACTTCCGTCGTCATCGACAAAGGTCCCGCCCGGAGGAAGCTCGTCGGCGGCCGCCGGCCCGGCCGCCACCAACACCACGGCGACCGGCAGAACAAAGGCGATGAGGAGGTAACGCACCCGGGGAGTGTGACAGGTTCGAGCCGGTCGCGGCAAGGCGTGTCGAGGCACCGACCCGACATTGGCCCATATCCTCGGCGAAGGCTACACAGCCCCTAGGCGGCGTCTGTCACCGTGACCTGAACTCCTCTGCCACCTCGGGGGGGCAGTTCATGAAGATCGAGGTGACGAGGCGAGATGCCTCGAGTTGGTCCGCTTGGCTCAGATCCTCGATCGATCCACCACCCGAGTCGAGGAGAGCCTCGAATGCGATGATGTCGCCCTCGCAGTCACCACCTTCCATCTCCTCCCAGATGGCAGCTTGATCGGCAAACCACTCGAGGTAGGCGACCGTGCCCGGGGCCTCGCGGCCGGCTATGGCGATCATCTGTCGGTAGGCCGGCTCGTTGTCGGTTTCCGGGCAGTTCTCCTCCATCCTCTGTTCGTAATCGATCCCGATCTGCTCGAGTTCGTCGGCAGGGAAGTCGGCATCTTCGAAAATGTCGTCGAGGTCGACATCTTCCACCAGCGGCTCCATGGCCTTGAGCATCTCGATGACCACGTTCACGCAAGCAGCCGGCCAGTCGCCAGGACCGACCTCCGCGGCGTCTCCTGTGACATCGGGGTCGGCGGCCGCCGTAGTGGCCGAGGCAACGGTGTCGGGGGAGACATCAGCCGGAGCCGTGACGGCCGGCGCGGTTGCTCCAGTCGTCGTGGGGCCTGTGCCGGACTGCTCGGAGCCGCAGCCGACGAGTGTCAGAGACAGGATCAGGATCGAGGCCCTCAGAACTCCCACCAATACCTCGCTTCCCCCGGGAGATCTCCGGGCTATTCGTGCGCAGGGACTTCAACTTATCGATCACCGGGAGGAGTCGCAGTGCCGGAGTAGTCCCACTCCGGTCCCAGCGACGGGGTTCCCCACGGAGGGCTACGCTCCCAGCGCATGACGGGCGCCTCGATCCGCCACACCTCGAAGTCGCTGGCCGAGTACGTCGCCGAACGAGACGCCGACCGTTTCGTGGGGCGCAAGAGCGAACTCGAACTCTTCGGGGCGGTGCTGGGGGAGGAACCGCCGGCATCGATCGTGTTCGTCTTCGGCGCCGGCGGCATCGGCAAGAGCGCCTTACTTCGCGAGGTCCAACGCCGGGCTGTCCGCCGGGGATACCGCGTTCGCTCCATCGATGGGCGTCTCTCGGCCGGGCCGTCCGACGAGCTCGAACAGGCGGTATCGGACCTGCAGGACGCTCCGCTGCCCCTCCTCGTCATCGACTCCTACGAGCGTTCCGAGGCGATTGGTGCCCATCTGAGGCACCACCTGCTGCCGACGATGCCCGCTCAGACACGGGTGATCATCGCCGGACGCAACCGACCCGAACCGGCCTGGTTCACTGGAGGATGGGAGGCGGTGACGACCTCGATCGAGATATCGCCGCTTTCCGACCTCGAAGCGCGTCAACTCATCGAGCACATCGGTATCGGATCCGACAAGACGGTGAACAGGATCCTCGCTTGGGCGGCCGGAGAGCCCTTGGCCCTGGTCGTCGGAGCCGAGGCGGCGGAAAGGGTGGCGAGCGACGAAGGCCTCGACCTCGTCGATGTCCTCTCTGACCGCCTGGTCGGCGACGAGATCAAGAATGTCGACCGGTCCGTCATCTCGGTCGCTTCGATAGCACGCGCCATCGACAGCCGCCTGGTCTCAGAGGTGCTCGAGGGTATCGACGGGCGTGAGGCCATTGCCCAACTGCGCAGCCTCAGTTTCGCAGAGGATCTGGGTGATCGGGTGACACTGCACGAGCGGATCCGCCGGTCGTTCCACACCCGCCTCGCCCGAGACGAGCCTTCCCGCGAGCGGGAGCTGCGACGGCGTCTGGCGGACCATCTCCACGATCGGGCCAAGGAAGGAGACACTCGGTTCCTGATCGAGGTTGGCTCATTGTTCTCCGACCCCCGGCTCAGATGGGGATGGGCAGCCGACGACAGGGGCGCCTACTGGATCGATAGGGCGCGACCCGGCGACGAGGAGTCGGCGGCGGAGGCGTTGGGCGTGGGCGACCTCCAATGGTGGGGAGGTGTGCGGCGCTGGTTCGCCGAAGCTCCCCACAGCATCACCACCGTCCGGGACACGGCGGGCCGCCTGGCGGGTTTTTGCATCCTCATCACCCCCGCCACGGCTCCGGGTTGGGTGGACGAGGACGCGATCATGAAACCGAGGCTCGACCATGCCGGGACGCGCTACCCACACGGCAACGTGGTGTTGTGGCGTGACGCCTTCGGCTTTCCGGGCGAAGTCGGATCAGACCCGGCCAAACCCCTAATGATCGCATTACAGGGGGCGATGGTGGGCTCCGGCTGCACCGATTCGATGTGTACCTATGGGACTGCGGTGGTGGACGACCCGCTCACGATGTCGCTCGCCGAGGCTTACGGGGCGGTGGCGGTGCCTGAGTTGGAGGTTCTCGATGGGGAACGGGTGGTGGAGGGCCGGATCCTCCAGCATGGACACGGAGGGTTCATAGGAGCGGCCCGGGCACGGGTGTACCACGATCTCGGTCTGTCCCCGCCCGCTTCCAGCCTCGATTCTCTGCGAGAGGACGTCCGATCGGCCCTGAAGGCATTCCACGATCCCACCACCCTCGCTGCCAACCCGCTTGGCCGTGGCACGACTTCCTCCGACCGAGCCCGCTCCGTCCGCCGTCTCATCACCGAGGCGGTTGAGTCCGCCTTCGGTGAGACCCCGGGCCAACAAATGGCCCGCTCGGTCCTCGAAGCCGGCTATCTCCAGCCCGGTGTCACTCACGACATGGCCGCCAGGGCCCTCCACCTCGGTCGTTCCACCTATTTCCGCTACCTCGGCCGGGGAATCGACCGCATTGCCGGCTACCTGGCGGCCGACTGGGGTCACGATTGACGCCGGAACCTCCGTCGAAGCGCTAGCAAAGCCTTCGGCGAACCCGCCTCCGGGACAGTGGACGGCGGGGGTCTCCGATAGGTTCGGAGTAGTCCCACCCCGCTCCCAGGCCCGATTTCGTCTCGTGGCCGGACTCCGGGGAAACGCCGGTCGGGTACCGTCTTCCCCATGATCGATGTCACCAAGCTCGCCGTTGGCCCCTACGACAACGACTCGTATGTGGTGTCGTGTCGGCGTACCGGCGCGGCCATCATCGTCGACGCGGCCGCCGAGGCCGACAGAATCCTCGGCGCCTGCTCGGGGCTGTCGGTGGCGTCGATACTGACGACCCACGGCCACATGGATCACGTCGGAGCCCTCGACCCGGTCCAAGAAGCTCTGTCGATCCCGTTTCTCATGCACCCTGCCGACATCGAGATCGCACAACGATCCCCCGACGAGGCATTGTCCGACGACGACGAGATCGTCTTCGGCGACGTGGCCCTCCACACCGTTCACACGCCCGGCCACACACCCGGCTCGGTTTGCTTCGTTTTCGAGCCATCGCAGCCGGGCGACGTCCACATCCTGTTCAGCGGTGACACCCTCTTCCCGGGTGGGCCGGGTGCCACCCGCTGGGATTATTCGAGCTTCGGGGAAATCATGGACAGCCTCGAGGAGCGACTCTTTCCGCGTCTCCCCGACGACACGGTCGTCCACCCCGGGCACGGTGCCGACACCACCATCGGGGCCGAGCGCCCCAGCTTGGGGGCGTGGCGGGCGCGCGGATGGTGAGTGGCCCGCTCCACAGGAGGACCTGAGGGTGGAACTGGCCGTCCAGACGATGACCGACTACCGGGGCACGCTGGCTTTGGCGGAGTGGGCCGAGGCCGACGGACTGGCGGCCCTGGCGGTGGCGGATCACTACCTCTCCGGGCCGGATGACGCCTTCGCTCTCGATCAGCTCACACTGCTCGGGGCCATCGCCGCCCGCACCGAGCGAATCGAGCTCTCCACTCTGGTCAGTCCCGTCACCTTTCGTCACCCGGCGGTGATGCTGAAGGCGGCGGTGACGCTCGACGAGATCTCGCGTGGTCGCTTCTCGCTGGGAGTGGGCACTGGTTGGATGCCAGAGGAGCACACCGCCTTCGGTCTCGACTTCCCTCCGCTGAGGGAGAGGTTCGATCGCCTCGAGGATGCCCTGAGGTACCTGCGAGCAGGTCTGTCAGGAAATGGCGAGGGGTACCGTGGTCGATACTTCCGCCTCGAGGAGGGATTCGCCCCTCAGCCTCGAGGAGAAGGCGTGAAGCTCGTCGTCGGCGGCGGAGGTCCCCAGCGGACTCCCCGGCTGGCCGGCACCTTCGCCGACGAGTTCAATGCCTTTCCGTCCTCAGACCCCTACCGGCCGCGCATCGAGGTTGCCCTCACCGCAGCATCCGATGTCGGACGCGACCCGTCGTCGGTCCTGGTGTCAACCGCCTTCCCTCTGGTGCTCGGCGAGGACGAGGCCGACGTCGCCGTCCGCATCGAACGCGTCGCAGAACGGCGTGGGGTCGATCCCGCGGCCGTGAGGACGAGATGGGGCGAGCTGGGAATCCCCATCGGCACCGCCGAGCAGGTGGCCGCCCGCCTCACTGCCATGGAAGCCGAGGGAGTAGCCCGCGTCTACTTCCAGGTCGCCTTCGACCCGATCGAGGACATCCAACGTTCGGTCGGGATCTTGCAGAGGCACCTGGCCGACATCAGCTCGTGAGTCAGCTCGGTTAGCCTCCGATCATGGACCTCTCAGTGATGACCGAGCCGCAAATCGGCGGTACTTACGACCAGCTCCTCTGGTACGCCCGGTGGGCCGAGAACAACGGCTTGACGTCGTTTGCACGTTCCGACCACTACTACTCCACCCGCCAGCCGACTCCCGACGCCACCGACGCCTTCGCCACGATCGCCGGCCTGGCCCGAGACACTGAGCGGATCCGGTTGTGTGTGCTGGTGGCGCCCATCACATTCCGGCACCCGGCAGTGACGGCGAAGACTGCCGCCACCATCGATCAGATGTCGGGCGGACGCCTCGACCTGGGCGTGGGCACCGGATGGATGGAAGAGGAGCACACTGCCCTCGGTATCCCCTTTCCAGAGCGTTCTGAGCGATTCGCGAGACTCGAGGAGACGCTCGGCTACCTGCGGGCGGCATTCACCGGTGAGCACGCTCGTTTCGAGGGTGCCTACTACACCCTGGACGCCGCCGTGCGGCCAAGACCGAGCGGAATCCGGATCGTCGTGGGCGGGAGTGGCTCACGACAGACCCCGACGCTCGCCGGCAACCATGCCGACGAGTACAACCATTTCCTGGCCCCGCCGGAAGAAATCGCTCCCAAGGTACGGCTCGTGAAGGAAGTCGCGGGCGAGCGCCCGGTGACCGTCTCCGTCATGGGGCCGGCCCTGGTAGGCCGCACCGACGACGAATACCGGACTCGCCTCGAGGAAGCGGCCACCGCCAGAGGGCTGTCCGCCGAGGACTTGGAGGAGCGCTACCTCTCGGCAGGAGTGCCCGTGGGAGGGCCGCAACGCGTCGCCGAGACGGTGGCGGCGCTCGGCGAAGCAGGCGTCGACAAATGGTACGTGCAGTGGATCGATCTCGACGATATCGACTCCTTCGCCATGACGATGGGCGTGATCGGCGGCGGTTGAGATCCCGGTCTCGTCGAGGTCCGTCAGCTGAGCGGAGTCCAGGTGGGTGAAGCAAGCCGGTCGAGGTCGTCGAGGGAGATCGGGAACACCGTGGCGGGGGTCCCGGCCGCAGCCCAGACCGGATCGTGGCGGCGAAGGGCATGGTCGGCAAATATCGGCACTGGCGTGGCGTGCCCGAAGGGTGGCGTTCCACCCGCCGCGAACCCGGTGACTCGGCGCACGACCTCGAGGCTGGCCCGCTCCACGCTGCCGCCGCCGGCGGCCTGAGCCAGCTTGTCGGGGTCGAGTCGTCGGTCCCCCGGGACCAATGCCACCACCGGCTCTCGGTCTACGGTGAATACGAGCGACTTGACGATGGCGGCCACCTCACATCCGATGGCGGCGGCCGCTTCGGCCGCCGTCTTGGTCCCCTCGGGGAAGTGTCGCACGTCGATCGCCAGGCCAGAGCTGGAAGCGGCTGCGGCGACCCGTTGGGAAGCGTTGGGAAGTTGCATCAGTCGAGGGTAGGGCAGGGCCTACCGTCACGTCCGGGGTTTAGGGCTTGTCCTGTCCGACGTCATACCATGGGGACATCGTGAGTACGCCCCTTCTCCAAATCGAAGACCTGCACGCCTCCGTGGACGGCACCGAGATCCTCAAGGGGGTGGATCTGGTCGTCGACCGGGGTCAGATAGCCGCCCTCATGGGACCGAACGGCTCCGGCAAATCCACCCTCGCCAATGTGCTGATGGGTCATCCGGACTTCGCAATCACCGGTGGTCGCATCCTCTACGACGGCGAGGACATCACCGAGCTGGCGCCCACCCAGCGGGCCACGCGAGGAATGTTCCTCGCCTTCCAATACCCAGAGGAGATACCGGGAGTCTCGGTGATTCAATTCCTGCGCACGGCCTTGTCGAATCGGACCGGGATCGACTACACGGTCCTCGAGCTCAGACTCAAGGTGATGGAGGCGATGAAGGAGCTGAGCATGGAGTCCACTTTCGCCGACAGGTACCTCAACGAGGGCTTCTCTGGTGGAGAGCGCAAGCGCAACGAGATCCTTCAAATGGCCGTACTGGAGCCCGAGCTGGTCATCATGGACGAGACCGATTCGGGCCTGGACATCGATGCGCTCGGCATCGTCGCCGAAGGGGTGAACAAACTGACCGGGCCGGAGCGAGGGTTTCTCATCATCACGCATTACCAGCGGTTGCTGGATCACATCACCCCCGACGAGGTCCACATCTTCATCGACGGGCGTATCACCGAAACCGGAGGCCCGGATCTGGCGAGGAGGCTCGAGGAAGAAGGCTATGAAGCCTTCCGGGTTCCGGCGTGAGACTGGCCACGTCACAATGATCGATGCGAACGACATGACACTCCTCGACACCACCGCCATTCGTGCCGACTTCCCGGTCTTCGATGACCCCGAACTGCACTTCCTCGATTCGGGTGCCAGCTCCCAGAAGCCACGCCAGGTCATCGAGACCATGGCCGAGTTCACTCGTCACAGCTACGCCAACGTGCACCGGGGAGCCTACAAGCTCTCGATCGGGGCCACCGAGCTCTACGAGATGAGCCGGCACCGGGTGGCAGCCTTCCTCAACGCCCCCGACCCCGACGAAGTCGTCCTCGTCCGCGGTGCTACCTCCGGGCTCAACCTGGCTGCCTTCGGATGGGGCGGAACCCATCTGAGGCCCGGAGATCGCATCCTGCTCACCGAGATGGAGCATCACGCCAACCTGGTGCCATGGCAGATGGTGGCCCGGCGTACCGGTGCCCGCCTCGATTTCATCCCGCTCGGGAACGACTTCCGCCTCGACCTGTCGGGGTTGGATCGTCTCATCGATCGCGACACGAAGGTGGTGTCGGTCACGGGGATGTCGAATGTCCTGGGTACCGTGCCCCAGCTCGACGAGATCCTGGGAGCGGCCCGATCGGTCGGAGCGTTCACCGTGGTCGACGGAGCTCAGTTGGTGCCACACTTCCCGGTGGACGTGACCACGCTCGGTGCCGATTTCATCACGTTCTCTTCCCACAAGATGCTCGGGCCGACCGGTGTGGGGGTGGTGTGGGCACGCCGAGATCGGCTGGAGGAGACTGACCCGGTCGAAGGGGGAGGCGACATGATCGCCGACGTCACACTCCATGGCGCCACCTGGGCCAAGATTCCTCACCGTTTCGAGGCCGGCACCCCACCCATCATCGAAGCGGTGGGGCTGGCGGCCGCCATCGACTATCTGGACAAGGTCGGCATGGCGGCGATCGCCGCCCACGACAAGGCTCTCGCCGCCTATACCCTCGAACGGCTCGGGGCGGTGCCCGGTCTCGAAATCCAAGGACCCTCCACCACAGAAGATCGGGGCGGTGTCATCAGCTTCACGATGGGCGACGTGCACGCTCACGATCTGGCCACGATCCTCGACCAGCACGGCGTGGCGGTGCGAGCCGGCCACCACTGCGCCAAGCCTCTCATGCGGGTTCTCGGAGTGCCGGCCACCGCTCGCGCCTCGCTCTATCTCTACAACGATCGAGACGACATCGACGCGTTGGTGGAAGGACTCGACGAGGCCCGCCGACTGTTCGGGATCTCCTGATGGCGCTCGAGGACCTGTACCGCGATGTCATCTTGGACCACTACCGCAACCCGCGCCATGCCAAGCCTCTCGACGCGCCGGACGCTGTCGCCGAGGGCGTCAACCCACTGTGCGGCGACGAGGTGACCGTCGAGCTGGCCTTCGAAGACGACCTCGTCACCGAGGTGTCGGTGAGGGGCCAAGGTTGCTCTATCAGCCAGTCGGCGGCGTCGATGATGTCACACGCCATCGTCGGAAAGCGCCGAGACGAGATCACAGAACTGATCGACCGCTTCCACCTGATGATGACCGCCGAGGACGAAACCGAGGCGGGGTTGGATCCCGCGCGACCCGGATCGGTGCTGGGCGACCTGGAGGCCCTACAGGGGGTCCGCCGCTACCCGGTAAGAATCAAATGCGCCAGTCTGCCCTGGACCACCCTCACCGAGGCCCTCCAGTAACGCCCCCATCCAGCAACCCTGGGCACCAACCACCGCCCAGCGACGTCTGCAACCCGGGGTTGCGCCGATCTTGGCGGGTCACACCACCCCACCCTCTGTCATCTTCTTCAGGTCGAGAGCAGCATCCAGTTCATCAGGCGACATGAGCCCTTGCTCGAGCACGAGCTCGCGCACGGATCGACCGGTGGCGACGGCCTCCTTGACGATGCGGGCACCGGCGTCGTACCCGATATGGGGGTTCAAGGCCGTGACCACCACGGCATTGCGCTCGACTGTCTCGCGCAGTCGCTCTGAGTTGGCCTCGAGTCCCACCACACACAGCCGACGGAACGTGTCTGCGGCCGTGGCGAGTAAGTGAATCGACTCGAGAAGGTCGTGGGCGAGAACCGGCATCATCACGTTCAAGTCGAAGTTGCCGTTGGCGCCTGCCCAGGTGATGGTGGCATCGTTGCCGACTACCTGGGCGGCAACCTGCATGACCATTTCCGACATCACCGGGTTCACCTTCCCCGGCATGATCGACGAGCCGGGCTGGAGGTCAGGGATGCGGAGCTCGCTCAGACCGGCGGTGGGGCCGGACCCCATGAAGCGGATGTCGTTGGCGATCTTGAACAGTGACACGGCCACGGTCTTGAGAGCACCGGAGGTCATGACTGCGGCGTCCTTGGCCGACTGGGCCTCGAAATGGTCGGCCGCCTCCCCGAATGGATACCTGGTGCGAGAAGCCATCAAGGCAATGACTCCGGCTGCCAGCCCGGCGGGGGCGTTGAGACCGGTGCCGACCGCCGTCCCCCCCAACGCCAGCTCTTCGAGATCGGGGAGTGTCCGCTCGACCCGTGCGACACCCTTGCGCACCTGGGTGGCGAAACCACCGAACTCCTGACCGAGGGTCACCGGGGTGGCATCCATGAGGTGAGTGCGGCCCGACTTGACGGCGTCGGAGAACTGGGCGGCCTTCGCCGAGAGGGAGTCCGCCAGCTCACCCAAGGCGGGAAGGAGCTCGCTGCGGATCGATGCCACCGCCGCCACATGAATGGCGGTGGGGATCACGTCGTTCGACGATTGCCCGAAGTTGACATGGTCGTTGGGATGGACGAGCTTCGACCCCAGTTCGCCGCCTCTCATCTGCGTCGCCCGATTGGCGATCACCTCGTTGGCGTTCGTGTTGGTCGAGGTGCCGGAACCCGTCTGGAACACATCGAGAACGAAATGCTCGTCGAGGGCTCCCTCCATGACCTCGTCGGCAGCAGCGCGAATCGCGGCGGCGATTCCGGCGTCGAGGTTGCCCATCTCGGCGGACACCGTCGCCGCCGAGCCTTTGATCAGGCCGAGGGCCCAGATGAAGCGACGGGGGAACCCGATGCCAGAGATCGGGAAATTGTCACGCGCTCTCTGCGTGGAGGCACCGTAAAGGGCGTCGGCGGGCACGGCCACCTCGCCCATCGAGTCCCGTTCGATCCGATCCGACATCTGCGCTCCTTTGGGTCCGACGCTACCGCCTTCTCACCCGGGTTCGAAGCGACACGTGGCTCAGCAACGAACGCAGAGTGGAAGTCATCGTGCCCACCTCGCCCGGATCTCATCGAGAGAGAGCTGCTGGCGTCCGGCCGGATCGAAATTGGCAGGGTCGAGCCATTCCTCGAAGGCACTGCGAATCGTTGGCCACTCGTCGTCCGTGATCGCATACCAGGCGGTGTCACGGTTGCGTCCCTTGTAGACCATGTGATTTCGGAACGTTCCCTCATAGGTGAAACCGAGACGCTCCGCCGCCCGGCGGGAGGCCAGGTTGAGGTCGTCACACTTCCACTCGTAGCGGCGATAGCGCAGATCCTCGAAGACCCGTCGGGCCATCAGGTACATCGCCTCGGTGGCAGCGGTGGACCTTTGCAACCCGGGCGAGAACACGAGATGGCCGACCTCCACCACTCCCATGGCGGGAGTCGCCCGAAGATGAGAACCCCATCCCAGCGAGCGTCCGTCGACCACCAAGGCGTAGAACATGGGATCGGCCGAGCCCACCCAGCTCTCGACCAACCGGTGGAGCTCATCTCGAGAGGCGAAGGGGCCGTACGGCATGTAGTCCCACAGTCCGTCCCCTGCCCCAGAGAATGCCTCCCACAACCCCGCCACGTGGTTGCCTGCCAGTGGGGAGACCTCCACTGCGCGACCCCGCATCACCGCGGCAGAGAGGGGTGACGCCCCCGTCCAGCCCGCCACCTCCCGGCCCAGTCCATGGGTCATCCCAGCACCCTCTTGGCGTCATGGAATCGGACCTCGAGCCGGTCGACGAGCGAAGACCCACCTGCGACGGCCTCGGCCGACACGCCAAGCAGGTCGACGAGGCCGTGGAAGTCGGCGACACTGATGATCTCGGGCAGGAGAGTCGCCATCCCCTTCCCCTGTTCCACCTCATCGAGGTGACCCATGTTGTGATAGTTGCCGAGAGGCAGGCAGAGCCCAGTGGCGGCGTACCCATAAGCGACGAAGGCCGTCGCCTCACAGGAGCCGCCCGCCATCAGTTTGCGCTGATGGGTGATGCTCGCCGCCACTGCCGCCTCGGCGATGAGGTTGGTCGTGTGGTGGTCGAAGACACTGGATGCGTCCCCGACTCGCACCACGGGGCCCTGACCCAGAGGAGCGTCGGCCGAGGTCCGGCTGCACTCGATGGACAGAACCGTGGCGTCGCGTGGCACCGTCCCATCACGACAGGCGCCTATCGCGCCGACGAAACCGACCTCTTCGGCTCGGGTGAGAAGTACACCGAGGTGCCGCAAGCGCCGGTCCCCCCGGGCCCGATCGAGAGCCGCCAGCGCCGCCGCCACCCCCGCCAGATCGTCACAGGCAGGTGCGAGCGCGAACTTGTCACCGACTCCGCCTCTCTTCGTCCCGAACGACCACCGGCCGACATCATCTGTGACGAGTGGCGCCGTGCGGTCCAACAGGACTTCGCCGGTGGACGAGGCGTGATCGTACTCCACGAGTGTTCCCCGGTGGACTCCATCGCCGGCATCGAACAACTCGACGCGTGGCCGGTCGAAGTACTCGCGTCGAACTCCGCCCCGAAACTCGACGGCCGCTGCCCGACCGTTCACTCCGGTCACGACGAAACCGGGATGGTCGGTGTGAGCCACCGCGATGACGGGGGGGCGCGACAACCGCCCCTTCTGAGTGAGCAGCAGGTTGCCGTGGGGGTCTTCTTGAAGGCGTAGGTCGCTGCGCCTGCCGGCCCATCCACGCACCCAACGCATGACGCGCTGCTCCCGGCCCGGCGCAGTGGGGATCGCCGTGAGCTGACCTAGCCAACGTCGTTCTGTGGTCCGGTCCGCCATCGATACCCTCTCGCTCTCGACTCACAGGAGCTTCCCAGACCCCCGACCGAGAGACAACCGAGATGAAACGAAGATTGCGGAGGGTGGTAGCCCAGTTCAGCGGTCGAACGGGGTATCGGTGAAGAACTCCGAGGCGGCGGGGACCTTCGGCTGGGTTGGCCCCGCCGACTCGATCCCGAGGCGGCTACGAACCGCCTCGTAGCCTCCGGCCTCCAGCTCTTCGGCCAATTCGGAGCCGCCCGACTCGACGATCCTCCCGTCAATCATGACGTGAACCCGATCCGGCGAGAGATAGCGGAGTATGCGGGCGTAGTGGGTGATCATGAGGATCGCCACCTCAGGGCTGCGCATCTCCTCCACGGCCGCCGCCACCTGACGCACGGCGTCGATGTCGAGACCCGAGTCGATCTCATCGAGGACCGCCACCTTGGGCCCCAGAACCGCGATCTGGAAGATCTCCGAGCGCTTCTTCTCGCCACCTGAAAGGTCATCGTTGACAGATCGGTCGAGGAACGGGGTCATCCCGAACTGCTCGGCGGCGACCCGGATCCGATCGGCCGCCTCGTCTCGGTCGAATCCTCGTTCCTCGGCCGCCTCCTGCACGAACTCGCCCAAGCGAACGCCAGGAACTTCCGTGGGGTATTGAAAAGCCTGCAGCAGGCCCAGACGGCTCCGCTCGTCGACCTCCAGACCGGCGAGATCGTGGCCCCCTAGTGCGGCTGCACCCTCGACTTCGTAGTCGGGGTGCCCGGTGAGCACATGGGACAACGTCGACTTGCCCGAGCCGTTGGGGCCCATGATGACATGGATCTCCCCGGCCGGAACCTCGAGGTTCACACCCTTGAGGATCGCCGTGCCGGCGATCGAAGCCTTCAGATCCTTCACGGTGAGCGCCGCCGTCACGCTTCCTCCAATCTCACCGACACGACTCCGTCCTCCACCTTCACCCCGTAGACGGGCACCGGCCGGGTCGCCGGGAGGGCACTCGGCTCTCCGGTCTCGAGGTCGAATGCGCTGCCATGCCGGGGACACTCGACCTCCGTCCCATAGACCTCGCCCTCGGAGAGGGACGCTTCGGCATGGCTGCAACGGTCGCCCAAGGCGTAGACATCGGCGCCGATCCGGAACAAGGCGAGCCGCTCTTCACCGATATCCACTCGTAGCCCGCCGCCCTGGGGAATACGCGTCACCTCGACCACCTCGATCCAGCTCACGACAAACGCCCCTCTTCTTGCGCCTTGACGAACCGGCCGAACACGGCGCGACTGACCGGCTCGGCGACGGTAGCGATAGGAAGCCGATCGATGACCTCGGTGAAAAAGCCCCTGATCAGCATGCGCTCGGCCCGGATGCGGGTGAGACCGCGGCTCTGGAGATAGTAGAGGTGTTGGTCCTCGAGCGGACCGACGGACGAACCATGGCCGCACACCACGTCATCACACAGGATCTCGAGGTTCGGCACCGAATGGGCCTTGGCGTCTTCGGAGAGAACGAGGTTGCGATTGGTCTCGAAAGCCGATGATCGGGTGGCGTCCTTCTCTATCCGCAGCAGGCCGGTGAACACCGACTCGGCTCGATCCTCGACAGCACCCTTCAAAAAGACATCCGATGAGGTGTTGCGGCCACTGTGGGTGATCAACATGCGGTAGTCGAGGGTCTGATCACCCTCGCCGAAGTAGAGGCCGACCACCTCGGTCGAGGCACCGGCGCCTTCCAACTCCACGTTGAGGTCAAGGCGTCCCAGGCACCCGCCCAGTCCGACATCGCCGATTCGTCCAGTGGCATCGCGACCCAGGTTCATTCGCTGATGCACGATCCCGGTGGTGGCATCACCCCAACGTTGTACTGCAAGGTATCGGATGCGCCCTCCGTTGTCGGCCTCGAGTGTCACGCTCGGCACCGCCACTGCCTCGACCCCGTCGGGGCTCCGGTAGACGACAACAACGAGAGCCTCGGCCTCGCTCCCGGCCGCCACTTCGATGTGGGGAAAGGACATGACCCCCACCTGCGTAGCCTGGACGTCGACGACGACGGGGCGTTCCATGACAGCACGATCGGGTACCTCGATACGTACTCCGTCGGTGGCATAGGCCAGATGTGCGGCGGCGAACTTGTCTCGGTCCACGGCAGCCGCGGGGCTGAGACTCTCCATGTCGACCATCCGGTGAACACGGGCGCCGTCGGCTTCCTCGGTGATGTCGACGACGGCTCCGTCGATGATGGTCACACGCCCGGCGGCTTCGGGCAGGGCCGCCGTGAGAAAAGGACCATCCACGAGTGGTTCGCCTGGCTCGGTCGCAGGCCTGAAACGGCTGAAGTCGACATCGAGGTCGACGTAACGCCACTCCTCTTCGGCACCGGTTGGAACCGCTTGCATCTCGAATGAGACATGCGAGTCGGCCATCTGCGTCGCCCGCCAGGGTGGTTGACGGGCGGCGATGGAGTCGAGGGTGGAACGGTCGAAAGCTGTCAAGTGGTGCTCCGAATAGAGAAGCTGTCGGTAATCAAATGGTATGAGGGCCGGTGCCCGAGTGCGAAACCGGCAACACATCATGCATCGCCACCAATTCGACTGCCCGGGCCCATACCCGGTCGAACATGGCCTCGGTGAGCCGGCCGGTGAAAGTGTTCTGCTGACTGGGGTGATACGAGCCGATGAGGACGGGGCCGTTACCGAGCCTCACCTCGGCACAGTGGGCGAAAGGGGGCGCCGGCCGGGGAACGGCCCATCCCAGTGTCCTTCCCAAACGGAGAACCTGCGACCATGCCAACGATCCAAGCGCCACCACCACGTGGGGACGTTGCAGTGTGACCTCGGACAGGAGCCATGTTTCCACGCAGGTTCGCACTTCCATCGCCAACGGCCGGTTGTCTGGTGGCGGGCAATGGCACACCGCCGTGATTCTGCAGTCGATGAGCTCGACGGCCCCGTCGGTGTGGTCAGGCGACGTTGCCAGTCCCGCACGGTGAAGGGCACGAAACAGCCATGCTCCCGACTGGTCGCCCGAGAACATGCGGCCGGTGCGGTTGGCGCCATGGGCCCCAGGCGCCAGGCCCACCACGAGAAGTGACGATCCCAGGTCACCCCGCGACGGCACCGGTCTCGCCCAATACTCCTCTCCGGCGAATGCCGCTCGCTTCTCGACGCTCTTCTTCTCTCGCCACGCCACGAGACGCGGACACAGTGTGCATTCGGTCAGACCCCGGTGGGGATCACCCCGCCGGGAGGAGGGCATCGGTCGTGACGTTGGAGTAGGCATTCCACAGCATCCAGCCCAGACCGCGCTCCTCCGCCATTTCGATCTGGGCTCGCACTTGGGAGGAGTCGTAGCCGAAGTCTTGCAGCCAGGGTCGGACCACCAATTGACGGGGAAGGCGACCGAGGCCATCGGCCAGCGCCCTGTCGACCACAGGCCCCGGATGCTCACCGGGTTCGTCGAATCCGTACCACCCAGTGCTGTAGTGGCTGGGATAGATCATAGGAGAGACCACATCGACGACCATGGCGATGTCGACCCAGTGCTGTCCGATGCCGCCGTCATCGCGGGCGGTCGTCACGAACCCGAAAACATCGGCCGCCACCGCACAACCCTCCGGGTGGAGGGCCGCCACCGCCTCGAGAAGAAAACTGCGAATCGACTGGGTGCGAATGTCGACGGTGACCCCAGCCTTGAACGTCACGGACTCAGGACGCGAATCGGGGAAGCGCACGTAGTCGAACTGAACCTCATCGACTCCCATCTGGCACGCCTCGACGGCCAGGTCGATGGCATACGCCCGCGCGCCGGGGTCGGTGGGGTCCAAGAAGTACTGGCCGTTGGAGGTGAAGGGCATGTTCGTGGCGGCGTCCCAGACCGACATGGTGGGAGCACTCAATGCTGCGATCGGATCCTGGAACGCCACGATCCTTCCGATGAGGTAGAGATCGCGAGCCTGGGCGACCGCCACAACCTCGTCGAGGTCGAACAAGGCGGCGGCGGCTCCCACCTCCTCCACCATCGGCACGGTCGATTCGTACAGGACTAAACCAGACTCTTCCTTGAGATCCACCATCAAGCCGTTCAATTCGGTCTCGATGGCCATGGCGACGAACTCGTCGAGTCGCTCCGCCACGGCCTCGCCCGTGATGTGGACGGCCTTGATCCTCAAAGGCTCGATGGTGATCTCCGTTTCTCCGGGGCCACCAGCCCACTCCATCATCGTAGGCTCCCAAGCTGGTCGCTCGACCCGCACGACCCCCGGCTCGGCTCCTCGTACCGTGAATCGTCCCCCGGCGTCGGAAGTGGCAACCCCCGACCCGGCCGTCACGACTGCCTCCGCTACAGGGTGGCCGGTTGCATCCACTACTCGGCCTCGCAGGAGCCTGGCTTTGAGTACCGCATCGACGGTCTCGGATCCCCGGGTGGGAAGGCTGAGGGTTGTGGGGATGTGACCGGGCGCCGACACCTGGATTGGAATGTCGGATGAATGGAGCACGACCAGCCCGTCGGCTCCCGTCAGCCCCAGCTGTCGGCTTCCCTTGGCCACTACGGCTTGGTCGATCGGGATTCCGACGTCGTCCACTACCCGCAGCGTGAACGACTCGGGGCGGTCCACTAGCGACAGGCCGGCCCACACCATCCAACCGAGTGTCAGGGCGACCAAGATCCGGAACTGGGTTCGACGGGTCACGATGAAGCTGCCAGGTTACGACGACACTCTCGCATCGTCAGGTCGAATCCCGTTGTGCTCGCCTGATTCGTCTGATACCTTCGTGTGATCGCAACGAGGTGAGGTTCGTGGCGAAGGCGAAACGAAGGGGCTCTGCTAGCGCCGACACCGTCGGGATGTACCTCGACGACGTCTCAGACCACACGCTCCTGACCGCTGACGACGAAGTCAGGCTGGCGCGCGCCATAGAGAGAGGCAGGAGGGCGAGCCGTCGCCTGGAGATCGAGGATCTCGACCCAGCCGAGGAACAGCGCCTCTTGGATCTCATAGCCGAGGGCGAGGAAGCGCGGGCCGTCTTCATCCGCTCCAACCTGCGGCTGGTCATATCCATCGCCAAGCGGTACACGGGCCGTGGTTTGGATCTCTTGGACCTCATCCAAGAGGGGAACTTGGGGCTCATTCGCGCCGTGGAGAAGTTCGACTGGCGCAAGGGCTTTAAGTTCTCGACCTACGCGACCTGGTGGATCCGCCAAGCGATAACACGCGGCATCGGCAACGGCGGCCGTACCATCCGACTTCCGGTGCATCTCATCGACGTGGTGCGCACGGTCTCGGACACCCGTCAGATTCTCCACGACCGTCTCCAGCGCGCTCCGACCGTCGACGAGATCTCCGAGGCGTCCGGGGTCGACAGAGAACGAGTCCTCCTCGCCACCGAAACCCCTGGCGACACGGTATCCCTCGACCGCCCCGTCGGGACAGAGGGAGATGCCGCCCTCCAGGACTTCGTCGAGGACGACAGCGTCGATCCGTTCGTCCACGCCGCCCACTCCATCGCTCATGACCGACTCATGGCGGCTCTCGAGCTCCTCGATTTCGAAGAGCGCCAGGTGCTATGGATGAGATTCGGACTCGATGGGGACGAACCCTGGACACTGACCGATGTCGGGCACGCCATGCACACGACCCGTGAGCGGGTGCGTCAGATCGAAGGCCGTGCTCTGGCCAAGCTCCGCCATCCTTCCTGTCGCGTCGACCTGGCGGCCGCTGTCCTCTGAGAGGGCGCGAAAATAGAGCTCGTGCGTCTTAGCCCCTTCCAGCGACAACGCCAGGTGTTGAGCAGAAATCGCAGCACGATGGCTCACCTATTTGCGCGCCCTCTGAAGGCCCAGGAGCACACGTTGGTCGGCCAACGCACCATTCTCCCGTGGCCCCCAGCAGAGTGCTCGCAGCACCGCTATGACGTTTTGAGCCTCGCAGCCCGGTGGCTAGCTTTCACGTTCGGTTGGGTACACCCCGGTGGCCGGTTCCACGGCCAGCCTTGTCCAAGGAGGCAACACATGACTACCTTGCGTAGAACCCTGGCCCTGATCGCAGTGGCCGGCCTCGTGCTCTCTGCCTGCGGAGGTGAAGCGGAGGCACCCGCCACCACCCCCGCACCCGCAGACACCACTCCCGTGACCGAGGCGCCGGCGCCCGAACCAGCAGAAACCGTCCCCGAACCCGAGGACACGACCCCAGAGGAACCGGTCGGCGACCAATGCGGTCCCGACCACCCGGCGTTGTTCACCCCCGGCCAGCTCACGGTCGGAACGGGCGACCCCGTCTTCCCGCCCTGGATGCTCGACGACGACCCCTACGGCGGCGAGGGGTTCGAGAATGGCATGGTGTACGCCCTGGCCGAGGAGCTCGGCTTCGACTACGACGACGTGGTGTGGGTGGGACAGACCTTCGAGGAGGCGATCGCTCCCGGCGCCAAGCCCTACGACTTCGCCATCCAGCAGATCTCTGTCACGGAGGAACGACAGCAGATCGTCGATTTCTCGATGGTCTACTTCCAGCCCGACAAGGTGGTCGTGGCGCTGCCCGACAGTGCGGTGGTCGAGGCGACTACGTTCGCCGATCTCCAGGCTGCCGACTGGGGCGCCACCATTGGCACCACCGACCTCGACTACATCGAGAACATCCTGGGTGTCACCGACGTCGCCGTGTTCGACGACCAGGCGGGCACCTTCCAGGCGCTCTTGGGGGGCCAGATCGACGCCACCGTGGTGGCGCTTCCCACGGCTCTCTTCGCCACCGCCGTGCAGATCCCGGAAGCGGCCATCGTCGCCGTGCTGCCTCCTGACGAGAACGACACGGGCCACGGCCTCCTCTTCCAGCAGGGCAACGAGCTCGTCGACTGCATCAACGAGGGCCTGGAAGCGATCATCGCCGCCGGTGTGATCGATGGACTGATCGAGGAGTACCTGTTACCCGAGGAAGAGATCCCGTTCATAACCGGCTGAGACGAACGTGACCGACCATCGCGCCGCCGAGGGGCGGCGTGATGGCCCGCGCCCGCCCCGGAAAAGGACGCTGAGCCCGAGAGAGCGGTACCTCCCTTACGGAATCAGCGTCGTCACTACGGTGGTGGCGTTCGGGGCCGCCTACCTGTGGATCACCTCGGCCGAGTTCTGGCCGCAGGTCCGGCGGCAGTTCTTCGATTGGGATGCGGCGTGGGAGTCTCTTCCACAGGTCTGGGCCGGGTTCCTGGTCAACATGAGGGTGTGGGCGGTCTCGCTCGTCCTCATCGCCGTGTGGGCGCTGCTCCTGGCCGTGATGCGCTCGCTGACCGGCCCGTGGGCGGCGCCGCTGCGGGTGTTCTCCATCATCTACATCGACCTGCTGCGCGGCACACCATCGCTGCTGCTCGTCTTGCTGTTCGGCTTTGGGGTGCCGGCCCTGCAGCTCCCGGGGCTGCCGACCAGTCGCCTGTTTTGGGGCACAGTTGCCATGGTGCTCGGCTACTCGGCTTATGCGGCGGAGGTTTACCGCTCGGGCATGGAGGCGGTGCACGACGGCCAGAGGGCGGCTGCCAAGGCCCTGGGCCTCACACAATGGCAGACCCTCAGACACGCCATCATCCCTCAAGCCATCCGTAACGTGGTACCCGCCCTCCTCAACCTCGCCGTGGCACTCCAGAAGGACGTGGCTCTGTTGAGCGTCATCGGAGTGCGCGAAGCGGTCCGCGAAGCGCAGATCTACACAGCACGGACCTTCAACTGGTCGTCGATGATCGCGGCGACAATTCTCTTCTTACTCGCCACGATCCCGATGGCGCGTCTCACCGATTACGTGGCCCAGAGAGATCAAGAGCGACGTCTGCAGAGGACCTTGTGACCACACCGAGACTCTCCATCGAGGATCTCACCAAGTACTACGGCGAGACCCTCGTGCTCGACGAGGTCTATCTAGACGTCCGCGAGCACGAGGTCGTATGTCTCATCGGTGCGTCGGGCTCTGGCAAGTCGACGCTTTTGCGATGCATCAACCAGCTGGTTCCTTACGACTACGGCATCATCCGGCTCGACGGAGTAGACATCGAGGACCCCTCGTTCGGCCGCCATGGGCTCCGCAAGCGGATCGGGATCGTGTTCCAGGGTTTCAACCTCTTCCCGCACATCAACGTTCTCGACAACATCACACTCGCTCCCCGCAAAGTGCACGGCGTCGACCGCGCCGAAGCCGAGCAGCGCGCCCATGAACTGCTCGAGCTCCTCGGAATGGAGGCCTTCGCCCGTTCCTACCCCGAGCAGCTCTCGGGCGGCCAGCAACAACGGGTCGCCATAGTGAGGGCGATGGCCACCAACCCCGATGTGCTCCTCCTCGACGAAATCACGGCAGCTCTCGACCCCGAGTTAATCGGCGGAGTGCTGGCGGTCATCAAGGACCTCAAGGCTCAAGGCATGACAATGGTGATCGTCACGCACGAGATGGGATTCGCCCGAGACGTGGGCGATCGCGTCTGCTTCCTCGAGGAAGGCAGGATCTTCGAAGAAGGCCCGCCAGCGAAACTCCTCAACGATCCCGAGCACCCCCGCACCCGTCAGTTTCTCCAGCGCATCATCGAGGCAGGGCGGCTATGACAGGCCAGCCGCCGACACGCAACCGAGGATGCACGAGGCTGGAGCCCCTAGCCGATATGCTGTCGGCATGCTCGACGACCCCAATGTCTCGGCCCTGCTCCTGATAGGGGCGACGGGAGCCGTGGTTGGTCTGGTGGGCGGCGTCCTCGCCGGGGCTCGTCGCCTCACCGGAACGATGCTCATGGGCGTCATCGGAGCTGTGGCGGCCGCCGCCATCGCCCGAATCGCCGGGGCTCCACCCATCTACGGCGTGGGGATCGGGTACTCGTTCGTGTGGGGGGCCCTAGGAGCGATCGTCCTCTCGTATGTGGTGGGACGCAGCGATCGTCGCTGACCGCAGTCGCCGCCCAGCCTCTCGACCACCGGGATGCGACAACGGCTACCCAGAGCGCTAATGGACATAGAGCGCGCTCCTCATCACCCTCAGAACAAGGCGCCCATGATCCAGCGACGGGAGTCGGCGGGGTCGATCACATCGTCGATTTCGAAGTGAGAGGCAACGTTCACACCTTTGCCGATGCGGAGCATCTCCTCCACGCGACGTTCCAGCTCCGCCTCTCGTTGGAGGGGATCCTCGATCTCCTCCAACTCCCGCTTGAACCCGAGTTTCACCGCACCTTCCAACCCCATCGGCCCGAACTCGGAGGTGGGCCAGCCGACGATGAACCTTCCCTCATGGAATCCCCCTGCGGCCATCGCCATGGCACCCAGACCGTAGCCTCGCCGGGTGACGATCGTGCCGGTGGCCACGCCGAGACCGCCACTGATGCGAAACAGCGCTCCTGCCGACCGAACGAGACCTTCGGCTTCGGCGTGGGGGCCGACCATGAACCCGGGAGTGTCGCACAAGAACAGGATGGGAATGCCCCACCGATCGCACAGGAGCAGGTGACGCCCGATCGACGTGGCTGCCTCGTGGTCGATGGCTCCGGCGAGGTGGTTGGGGTCGTTGGCCACGATTCCCACCGCCTGGCCCTCGACACGACCAAACCCGGTGATCGATGCCCGCCCGTACTCGGGGCGCACCTCCAGGAAGGTGCCAGAATCGACGAGCTTTCTGATGATGCCACGCATGTCATAGGTCCGCCTGCGATTGGCAGGGACCAAGGACCTGAGATCGGCCGGATCAGACAGATCCCCGGGAGCCACATGACCTCGTGTCAACCCGAGGAGCGTCCGGGTCACGGCCACCACCTCGGCATCGTCCTTTACAGGCACGTCGATGACTCCGTTGCTGCCCTGGACCGAGGCGGGTCCGACCTCCTCCGGAGCGAAGACACCCAACCCTCCCCCCTCGATCATGGCGGGCCCACCCATTCCCAGGTTGGAGTCCCCGGTGGCGACGATGATGTCGCATTGACCCAACAACGCCGCATTGCCGGCGAAGCAGTACCCGGTGTTGATGCCGATGGTGGGTCCGGGGACCTCGGCCAGCAGCCGAAAGGCGGGGACTTCGAGAAGCGACACTCCATGCCAGTCGACGTCGCCGGGACGACCGCCACCGCCTTCGGCGAAGAGCACCACCGGCAGTCCGGTGTCGGCGGCGAGCTTGAAGAGCCGGTCCTTCTTACGATGATTCTGGAATCCTTGGGTACCGGCCAGCACGGTGTAGTCGTAAGAGACGACGATGGCTCGATCGTCACCTTTGGTTCCGGTCTCGATTCGGCCGACGCCGGCGATCATCCCGTCGGCGGGCGTATGCCGAATCAAATCCTCGATATCCCGCCGACGCCGCTGGGCGGCAATCGCCAGCGGGCCGTACTCGAGAAACTCCGAACAGAGGTCGGCGAGGTTCTCGCGGGCAGTGCGGCGCCCCCGCTGATGGCGCGCACCAACGGCCGCCGGCCGGGCCTCGTCCAGCCCGATGGCGTGACGAGCCCGGACTTCGTCGAGTGCCGACATGTCCCCGTCGCCGTGGCCGAAGTCAGTCCTTTCGTGGATCTGCTCGCCGGGGGCAATGATTGCCAACCTGTCGCCGGCCTCGACAACGTCGCCCACTGTCACAGACAGCGACGCCACGGTGCCATCTACTCCGGCAGGCACGGGGTGCTCCATCTTCATGACCTCGAGAACGGCCACGGCCTCGAAGGCCCCCACCGGCGAGCCAACCTCCACCGGCACCGCGGCGATTCGAGCAGCGACCGGGGCAACGACTTCCACCCGGCGATGCTAGGACGGTGCTGATTGACAATGGAAGCCCGGCCGCAGGCGGGATCAGCCGACGGCGCCGGCCTCGACCATGTTCAACTCGATGAGGCGGTTCATCTCCACGGCGTATTCCATCGGAAGCTCCTTGACGATGGGCTCGATGAAACCGGCCACGATCATCGAGGTCGCCTCGTCCTCGGTCAAGCCGCGACTCATGAGGTAGAAGAGCTGCTCCTCTCCCACTTTCGACACCGTGGCCTCATGGCCGATCTGGGCGTCGTTCTCCTCGATCTCCATGTAGGGGTAGGTGTCCGAACGGGAGCGTTCATCGAGGATGAGAGCATCACAACGGACGAAGCTCTTGGAGCGTTCGGCACCGGGTTCAACCCGGACCAGACCCCGATACCCCGCCCGACCGCCACTCTTGCAGATCGACTTGGAGACGATCGTGGAAGTGGTATCTGGAGCAACATGGACGATCTTGGCGCCGGCGTCCTGATGCTGGCCCTCCCCGGCGAACGCAATCGAGAGCACCTCACCGTGCGCACCCGATTCCATCAAATAGACGGCCGGGTACTTCATCGTAAGCCGAGAACCCAAGTTCCCGTCCACCCACTCCATGGTGGCGTTACGGTAGGCAGCCGCCCTCTTGGTCACCAGGTTGAAGACGTTGTCCGACCAGTTCTGGATGGTGGTGTATCGGCATCGCCCCCCCTCCTTGACGACGATCTCCACCACGGCGGAGTGAAGCGAGTCGGTGCTGAAAGTGGGTGCCGAGCAACCTTCCACGTAATGGCAGTAGGCGCCCTCGTCCACGATGATCAGGGTCCTCTCGAATTGGCCCATGTTCTCCGAGTTGATCCGGAAGTAGGCCTGGAGCGGTTGATCGACATGGACCCCCGGGGGCACATAGATGAACGAGCCGCCCGACCACACGGCCGAGTTGAGGGCGGCGAACTTGTTGTCGCTGGGGGGGATGATCGTCCCCATGTACTCCTTGACGATGTCGGGGTGCTCGCGGAGGGCGGTGTCCATGTCCATGAACAACACACCCAGCCCCTCAAGGTCGTCCCGGTTGCGGTGGTATACGACCTCTGACTCATATTGCGCGGTGACGCCGGCCAGGTACTTGCGCTCGGCCTCGGGGATGCCCAGCTTCTCGTACGTCTCCTTGATGGAGTCGGGGACCATGTCCCAATCCTTGTGCTGGCCCTCGGTCGGTTTGACGTAGTAGTAGATGTCGTCGAAGTCGATCGTGTCCAACAGGCCGCCCCCGCCCCATTGGGGTATCGGTTTGCGCAGAAAGCGCTGGTAGGCCTTGAGGCGGAAGTCGAGCATCCACTCGGGCTCTCCCTTGATCTCAGACATCTGGCGGATGATCTCCTCGTTCAAGCCTTTTTGGGGCTTGAAGACGTAATCTTCCTCTGAGTCGTGCCATCCCAGCTTGTAGGCGCCGAGATCGATATCGACCGTCGCCATGACCAATCACCTCGTTATCCGAAATCAGACGGAATTTCTACCATCCCGATAGTGCAATGGTACTCGGGGAGGCGCCCTAAGGAAACGCGCGGATAGTCGGCCGGCCCAGCACCGTGGTAGCTCGGCTCCGGTTCCTGCCGCGGTCCCTATCCGCCTGTCCTCTCACCCAAAGTGCCCCCCGCCGCAAGTACGTGGGTGCACTTACTTACGCCGAGGAGCACTAGGGGCAGTATCAGCCGCTCAGGCCGACCGCTACCTGGGCCACCTGGGTGGTTCTCGCGGGTCGAGAGGCCCGCAGGACCCAGAACCGCTCACGCTGGGCATCCCACGTCGCCAGGACCTCTGCTGCCACGGGCGAGCCCGTCAACTCGAGATGGGAGGCGATGAGATCCCGCAACTCGATCCCCTCGATCTCGAAGAGACGGCGCATGGCCGGGGAAGTGTCGGCGACGAAGCGATTGAGCTCCACAGCGGGATCCCACACGTAAGCCACTCCGCCTGTCATCCCCGCGGCGAAGTTCCGACCGACAGGACCGAGCACCACGGCTATGCCCCCCGTCATGTACTCGCATCCATGATCCGAGCAGCCTTCCACGACCGCCACCGCCCCGGAGTTGCGCACCGCGAACCGCTGGCCGACGGTGCCCGCCAGGTACATCTCTCCCCCGGTGGCGCCATAGAGGATGGCGTTTCCACCGGCGTGGGGAACGATTCCGACCGAACGGCGAGGAGCGATGACGATCCGGCCACCACCCATCCCTTTGCCCACGTAGTCGTTGCCGGTTCCCGAAAGCCGCAAGTCGATCCCGGGAGTGAGCCACGCCCCTAAGCTCTGGCCGGCGGTTCCCGAGAGACGAACGGTGATCGACCCCGCAGGCAGGCCCTCATCGCCGTAGCGGGCGGCGATCTCGCCACTGATACCGGCTCCGACGGTGCGATCGACGTTGGAGATCGGAAACGACAGATCGACTCGCGTTCTCGACTCGATGGCCGGGAGCGACTCTTCCACAAGGCGCCGGGACAGCTTGGAGACCGGTGGTTGACGGAAGCCGGGGTGTTGGAGCCGACCCTCCGCTCGGACGAGAAGCCCGGCAAGGCCGTGCGCCATGGGATGGTCGACCGGCTCCAACAGATCGGCCCGCCCGATCACCTCACCCAGTGTTCGAGCACCCAGACCGGCCAGGTGGCCGCGGACCTCCTCCGCCAGCATCCGGAACATGGTGACGACCTGGTCGGCTGCGCCTGTGAATTTGGCGCGCAGGTCTTCGCGCTGGGTGGCGATCCCCACGGGACAGGTGTTGAGGTGGCACTGGCGCACCATCTTGCAGCCGAGAGCGAGCAAGGGCAGTGTCCCGAAACCGAACCGCTCTGCCCCCAAGAGGGCGGCTACCACCACATCCCGGCCGGTGCGAAGGCCACCGTCGGTTTCGAGGGCGATCGACGACCGCAGCCCGTTGGCGACCAGGACCTGGTGCGCCTCGGCCAGGCCCAGTTCCCAGGGCGAACCCGCATGCTTTATGGATTCGAGCGGTGAAGCGCCCGTTCCGCCGTCCGAACCCGAGATCAGGATCCCATCGGCGAGAGCCTTGGCCACCCCCACGGCGACGGTTCCCACCCCCGGCTCTGACACCAGCTTGACCGAAACCCTCGCCGTGGGTTTGAACGTCTTGAGGTCCCAGATCAGCTGCGCCAGGTCTTCGATCGAATAGATGTCGTGGTGGGGTGGTGGCGAGATGAGGCTCACCCCTGGCTCGGTGTGCCGGAGTCGGGCGATCTCGGCCGACACCTTGTGCCCGGGGAGCTGGCCACCTTCCCCGGGCTTGGAACCTTGGGCCATCTTGATCTGGAGTTCCTCGGCCGAGGCGAGATAGCCGGGGGTGACACCGAACCTGCCCGAGGCAACCTGCTTGATGGCCGAGTTTCGAGAGCTGCCGAACCTCTCGATTCCCTCACCCCCTTCGCCGCTGTTCGACAAACCGCCGATCTGGTTCATGGCTTCGGCGAGCGCCTCGTGCGCCTCGGTGGACAACGCCCCCAGACTCATGGCGGCGGTGACGAAGCGCCGCATGATCCGCTCGGTGCTTTCTACCTCGGCCAGGGAAACCGGTCGACGCGGCGCGAAGGTCAGCAGATCGCGCAGCTGCATGGCGGGGCGGTCTTCGACCTTTTCCACATATGTGCCCCACTCGGCCTGCTCGCCGGAGCGGACCGCCCGCTGGAGGGCAAGGACCACGCCGGGGCTGGTGACATGAGGAGCTCCGCCCCGTCTCTGCTTGTAGAAGCCACCCGGGTACTCGTCACCTTCCCGATACGAAGAATGGAGCCGCAGGACACGTTCGGCCAGGTCTGTGAAACCGAGACCGCCGGTGCGTCGGGGGGCGCTGCCAAAGGCCATCGTGGTGATCTCGCGGTCGAGGCCCACCACTTCGAACAACTCGGAGCCACGATATGCCGAGACGATCGACACGCCCATCTTCGACATCACTTTCAGCAACCCCGACTGCAGTGCAGACCGATAGTTCTCCTGGGCAACGAGAGGATCGAGTAGCACCACCCCCTCCTCGGCCAGGGACCGGACCTGGTCAATCGCCAGGTAGGGGTTGACGGCGGAGGCGCCCGCTGCGATCAGCATCGCCAGGTCATGCGAGTCCCGGGGCTCGCCCGACACGACCACCAGTGATGCTTGCATCCGGATTCCGGCCGCGATGAGGCGATGATGAACAGCGCCCACCACCACCGTCATGGGCAGGGGAGCGTGATTCTCACTCACCTCTCGATCGGAGAGGATGACGATGGTGGCCCCTTCACGCACAGCCTCTTCGGCCTCGTCACACACGGCAACGATTCGTTCTCGCATTCCGTCGGGGCCTGCAGACGCCTCCCAAATGGCGGCGATCCAATGGGAGAAGAAGCCGGGGTCGCCCGAAAAGGCGATCGACTCGAGCTCGGCGTCTGACAGGATCGGCGACGACAGCTCTATGAGATGCGCATCGGTCGAGACCTCGTCGAGCAGCGATCCTCGGGAGCCGAGGTAGGTCCGGAGCGACATCACCAATTGTTCCCGTATCGGATCCATGGGCGGGTTTGTCACCTGGGCGAACAGCTGATGGCAGTAATGCGACGACCGACGGGGATGGTCAGCCATGGCGGCCAGGGCCGTGTCGCTTCCCATCGATCCCACGGGTGTCTTTCCCTCTGCCATGTCGGCCAGAACCATGCGGCGCTCTTCGGGTGTGTAGCCGAAGATCCGGCACAGCGCCGGAGCATCGAAGCGGTCGTCGGCCAAGTCGTCGAAGGGTTGCTGGACGTATAGGGTCTCGGTCGAGATCCATTCTGCGTAGGGAGCACGGCCGGCCAGCTCGGCTCGAACCTCGTCCCCGAATCTGACTCGGCCCGTGCGTCGCTCGAAGAGCAGGCTTTCCCCTGGTCCGAGCTGGCCCGTGCGTTCGGAGCGGATCTCTTCTTCCGGGCACACCCCCGCCTCGGAGGCGACGAGCACCACATCGGGTGTGATCGACCACCGCGCCGGCCGCAGGCCATTGCGGTCGAGACCCGCCAGCAGGTCGACGCCGTCGGTGACCGCGATGGCAGCGGGGCCATCCCAGGGCTCGGTCAAGAAGGAGTGGTACTCGTGGAAGGCACGCTCTTGTGGATTCAGGTCGGCCACGTTCTCCCATGCCGCCGGAATGAGGAGTTCTTTGACGTGGGACAGATCGCGACCCGACCGGAGGAGCAGCTCGAACATGTTGTCGAGGCTGCCCGAGTCAGACTGGTCGGGCTCCAAGAAGGGACGGATGTCCCCGATTCTGTCGCGCCAGACCGTTTCTCGCCGGCCGGGCCGCACGGCCGCGTTCTCCCGGGCCAGCGTCCACGCCCGGTTGGAGGTGATGGTGTTGATCTCGCCGTTGTGAGCCAAAGCCCGAAAGGGCTGGGCCAGGTGCCACGACGGGAAGGTGTTGGTCGAATACCGTTGATGGAAGATGGCAAAGGCGGTTTCGAACTCGGGGTCGGCGAGATCCCAGTAGAACGACGCTATATCGAGGGCGGCGAACAGGCCCTTGTACACCACCGTCCTCCCCGAGGCCGAGGCCACCGAGAAGTCGGTCTGGCGGCCGGCGCCGCGCTCTACCTCTTTTCGAACCAGGAACAGTGACCTCTCGAAGTCGTCACCGTCGGTGTCCGGGGGCGACACCACGATCGCTTGCTCGATTCGGGGCAGGCTGGCGGCTGCCCTGGCGGACAGGACGGAGGGATCGACCGGCACCGGGCGCCACAACACGACCTCGACACCCTCGGCTCCAGCCGCGTCTTCGACCATCTGTCGATGACGGTCGGCGTCGGCGGGTGGAAGGAAGCACATCAGCACACCCAGCCGCCGACCCGGGTGGATCTCGATACCGGCCGCCTTGAGATCGCGCTGAAGGACTCGCAACGGCAACTGGGTCATGAGCCCGGCGCCGTCACCGGTTCCGTCGGCCGCCTTGGCTCCCCGATGGTCGAGCCTGCGCAGACACTCCACAGCCAGTCGAGTGAGCCGATGCGAGGCCTCACCGTCGCGGGTGGCGATGAACCCGACGCCACAGGCTTCGTGCTCATGGCGAGGGTCGTACAGGGGAAACGACGGCATCACGTGACGGGGGTTACCTTCCGGTCGGCGAATCATCCAGTTTAGGGGATTGGCTGAGGGTGGTGATTCGCATATGCGCATATGTCGGCCGATACGGCCCGTAGCGGACGGCGGCGACTCCTGGTCCTCTGGGATTCCCAACCTCACGTCATCGGTATTAGTTTCGGATCATGCCCGTGATGGTGGTCGGGGCAGACACCCCCGAAGGAAATCTGATCGTGATGAGCCTCGTCCAACCCGAACGCGAGGTCCGAGCGTTCGTGACCGATCCACAGGCGGCAGCCGATCTGCGCCGGGTGGGAGTCAAGGTGGCCGTGGGCGACGTCTCGGACGAGTCCCACATCGCAGGAGCATGTCTCAACTGTTTCACGGTGGTCCTGGTGGGAAGGGCTGCCACAGACGACCGCCCCCGCGCCTTTGCCCGCAGCGAGGAGGAGGTCCTCAGCCTATGGGCTTCAGGAGTGACGTCGGCCGGCGTGGCACGGGTGATCTGGGTCCACGATGACGACCCCCCGGCGGTGGCGGTTCCCGAGATGGCCGTGGCCGATCCTGCCCGGTCCGACCTGGTCGAAGAGGTGTGCCGCCTCGACGACGTGGCCGTCCTCTGAGCCGGGCACAACCCATTTCAACCACGCCCCCAGGGAACGGGCGGATAGACGGCCGGCCAGCCAGGGTGCGCCCCGGTAGAGCGGCTCCGGTTCCTGCACCGTCCCTGTTCGCCCGTCCCCTTAAACGGGTCGGTAGCTGCCGCTCGGCCGCGGGTTTTCATCTGCGAGTGCCCGCTCGAATGCGGCCACCAGGTAGGCGTAGGGATCGACAGGCCGACCATTGCGATGCAGCTCGAAATGGGTATGGGGCGACGACCCTTCGGCATTGCCCGAGTCGCCCACCCATCCGATCAGGTCTCCTGCCTGTACCTCGTCTCCCTCGTCCACGGCCACACCCATGCTCAGAGGCGCCTGGCTATCGTCTGTGCCCGGGGTGTCGTTGTTGAGGTGCATGTACCAGGTCTCCCAACCGTCGGCATGGGCGATCACTACGTAGCGCCCGGCGCTGCCTCCCTCCCGAATCCACGTCACAGTGCCATCGGCGGCGGCATACACCTCGGTCATCTTGGGAGCCATCAGGTCGTTGCCGAGATGCCTACGGGTCCCGCGTGGGGCGCCGAAGCTGGAGGTGAACTCGGTGAGCGTGGGCTCTTGAGGAAAAACGAGCTCGATGTCGGAGGTCCCAGACGCCGCCGACGGGAAGACGGCGGCCATGGCCACGACAGCGCACAGCAACAGAGTTCTGATCAATGGGGTCTCCTCGATGGAGGGATGAGGCCAGGTGGCGGCGAGAGCCCGACGGACCCTAGCCTCTTCGTGACCGAGCGCACAAGCCGTGCTCGCCGCCCACAATCTCAGCGGGGTCACGCCGACGTGTCGGCGTGACC
>JBGTLA010000042.1:0-5174 GCA_041744375.1 Acidimicrobiia bacterium
AACAAGGAATCGATGGTGGCGGCCGGCGAATTGGTCAACGCCGCCCGGGTGAGAGGCGGGGGCGAGCTCATCCCCGTCGACTCGGAGCACTCTGCCCTCCACCAGTGTCTGGCCGGGGAGCAGCCCGGCGACGTGGCCCGCCTCATCCTCACCGCTTCGGGAGGGCCGTTCCGGGGGATGGGCCGGGCCGAGCTGGCGGCGGTCACCCCCGCCCAAGCCCTCTCCCACCCCACCTGGGACATGGGGGGGCGGATCACGGTCGACTCGGCCACGCTCGTCAACAAAGGCCTCGAGGTCATCGAAGCCCACCAGCTCTTCGGCGTCGCCTTCGACCGCATCGAGGTGGTCGTCCACCCCCAATCGATCGTCCACTCGGCGGTCGAGTTCGTCGACGGGAGCGTCAAGGCCCACCTGGGACACCCCGACATGCGCATCCCCATCCAATATTCGTTCACCTATCCGAAGCGGCGGACCACCCCCGGCGACCGGTTCGACCTCACCGGCGTCAACCTCGAGTTCGAAGCGCCCGATCGCGAGCACTTCCCGGCTCTCGATCTGGCCTACGCGGTGGGAGAGAGAGGGGGGTCGGCGCCGGCGGTGTTCAACGCCGCCGACGAGGTGGCGGTGGAAGCGTTCTTGGAGGGTGCCATCGGGTTCTTGGCCATCACCGAGGTGATCGCCGCCACCTGCGAGGCCATCGAGGCCGTGCCGCTCGAATCGCCCGAACACGTCGAGGAAGTCGACCGGCAAGCCCGTCGAACGGCCCACCAGCTCGTCTCGGCAGCTTCCGATAGCCGACCCGGCGGGGTAGGTTGACGCCCATGCTCGGCGGTCTCATCGGCGTGCTCGCCATCGTGTTGTTCGTCACGGCCCACGAAGCCGGTCACTTCTTCGCGGCCAAGGCGACGGGGATGAAGGCCACCGAGTTCTTCTTCGGCTTCGGTCCCCGCCTGTGGTCGATCCGCCGGGGCGAGACCGAGTATGGGATCAAGGCCATCCCGGCCGGCGGGTACGTGCGCATCGTCGGCATGAACCCCTTCGAAGAGGTCGCTCCCGAAGACGTCGGCCGCACCTACCGGGAGAAGCCGTTCTGGAAGAAGGCGTTCGTGGTGCTGGCCGGGGTGGGGATGAACTTCCTCCTCGCCTATGTCATGTTCTACGGCCTCGTCGTCACCAGCGGCATCGCCGAACCGGTCCCCGTCGTCGACCGGGTGGTGGCAGAGGTGGAGGGCGAACCGACGGCGGCGGCGGCGGCCGGCATCGAGAGCGGGGACCGGATCGTCGCCATCGATGGGCAGGCCTACGCCGAATGGGAAGCCATCTCCTCGATCCTGTCGGCCATGCCCAACCAAGAGGTGGTCCTCACCATCGAGCGGGGCAGCGAGCGCATCGACATGCCGGTCCTGTTGGGCAGCGCCGTGGACTCGGCCGGCGGCGAGCGGGGCTTCCTGGGCGTGCAGGCCACCATCGACGAACGCTCGGCCGGGGTCTTGGAGGCGGCCGGCCTGGCGGGTCGCCAGGTGTGGGCCACCGTCGGCCTGACCTTCCAGGTGATGGGCGAGATCATCCGCCCCGAGTCCCTAGTCCGACTGGCCGGGGTCTTCATCGGCAACACCGACGTACCCGACGAGATCAGGGTGGTGAGCCCGATCGGCATCGCCAACATCGGCACCCAGACCGACACCATCGGCGTGATGAACTTCGTGGGGCTCCTGGCCTCGATCAACGTCATCCTGGCCACCTTCAACGTCTTGCCGCTCCTGCCGCTCGACGGGGGGCACTTCGCCATCGCCCTGTGGCACAAGGTGACCGGCAGGGAACCCGACGTCCGCCGCCTCGTTCCCGTGGCGGTGGCCGTCATAGTCCTCTTCAGCTTCCTGGGTCTGGCCGCCATCATCCTCGACATCACCAACCCCATCCGTCTGTGAGGCGGTCGTTACCATTTCCCCCGTGACCCCACGCAGCCAGACCCGCCAGATCCGCGTCGGCGACGTGGCCGTCGGCGGTGGCGCGGAAGTCTCGGTGCAGTCGATGACCACCACCAAGACCGCCGACGTCGACGGCACCCTCGCCCAGGTGTACGCCCTGCGCGCGGCGGGCGCCGACATCGTGCGCATCACCTGCAACGACGTCGCCGCCGCCCAGGGGCTGGCCGAGATCGTGCCTCGCTCGCCCGTTCCGATCATCGCCGACATCCACTTCCAGTACCGGCTGGCACTGGCGGCGATGGAGGCGGGTGTGCAGGGCCTGCGCCTCAACCCGGGCAACATCCGCAACGAGGAGCACATCAAGACGGTTGCGCGCGAGGCACGTGACCGGGGGCTTCCCATCCGGGTCGGTGTCAACGCCGGGTCACTCGACAAGGACCTCCTGGAGAAGCACGGCTCGGCCGTTCCCCAGGCGCTGGTGGAGTCGGCCCAAAAGGAGATCCGCTACCTGGAGGACGTCGATTTCACCGACATCAAGATCTCGGTGAAGCACTCCCACGTCCCGTCGATGGTGGAGTCGTACCGGCTCTTGTCCCAGACCGTCGACTACCCGCTCCACCTGGGCGTGACCGAGGCGGGCCCGCCCCCCGGGGGCCTCATCAAGTCGGTGGCAGGCATCGCCACATTGCTGTTGGAGGGCATCGGCGACACCATCCGTTTTTCCCTCACCGCCGACCCGGTGGAAGAGGCCAAGGCGGGACGCCAGCTTCTCGAGTATCTGGGGTTGCGGGAACGGGCCGGCCTCGACCTGATCGCCTGCCCGTCGTGCGGCCGGGCCGAGGTCGACGTCATCGACATCGCCACCCGCGCTCAGACCGCCCTCGAAGCCGAGAACCTGCCCATCCAGGTGGCGGTGATGGGGTGTGTCGTCAACGGTCCCGGCGAGGCACGTGAGGCCGACCTCGGAATCGCCGCCGGTCGGGGGAGAGGGCACCTGTTCATCAAGGGTCAGGTGGTGCGGGTTGTGCCGGAAGCAGAGATGGTGGAAGCGCTCCTCGACGAGGCGCGCAAGCTCGTCGAGGAGGGCGTCGAGGCCCGGCTGGCTGCCGCCGACTCCAATGCCGAGGAGCTGGCGCGCCAGAGCCGGGAGCAACTCGTCGAGATCCAGGGTGACGCCAACCGGACCGTGGAAAGGCGGGCCCGGGTGGCCGAGGTGGCCGACAGCAGCTAGAGCTGTTGTCGGTGGCCAGATACACTACGATACATGTATGAGGACCATCACGATCAATGTAAGTGAGCCGGTCTATGACGATTTTCGACGGGCGGCACAGAGTATGGGCCGACCGACCTCCGAGTTGATCCGCGAGGCCATGGAGGGCTATCGACAACAGCACCTCCGTCCGCGGCGCGACCTGAGGTCATTTCGGCCCCGTTCGGTAGGGGACGTGCTCCAGCCCCTCACGTCCGAAGATGAGCTCATGTCGGAGATGCTCGAGTCTTGATAGGCGTCGACACGAGCTTTCTCGTAGCTCTGGCCGTGCGCCAGCACCCATCCCATCCGAGAGCATGGAGCCTGTTCGAGAAAGAGATTGTGGGTGGTTCGGCTTCCATGGCCATGACCCCCCAGGTCTTGGCCGAGTTCTGTCATGTGGTCACCGACTCCCGGCGATTCGAGCATCCGATCGCGATGTCGGAGGCGCTGGAAGTGTGTGAGCAGTGGTGGACGGCGCAGGAATGCCGACCGGTCACGGCCGACGCCGAAACCGCGCTCCTTTTTCTGAGCTGGATGCATGAGCACAGGCTCGGCCGCAAGAACCTACTCGACACACTTCTCGCCGCCACCTATCACCGCGCCGGTGTGGGCCGCCTGGCCACGACGAACTGGCGTGATTTCGGACGTTACGGGGTCTTCGACCTCGATCTGGTGTGACCCCCGATGGCCCATTGTGCTCGGGTGGGTGTCAGGCCCGGGTGGCCGAGGTGGCCGACAGCAGCTAGCCGGTAGCCAGGCGCCGAATGGCCGCCCTCATCATGGACCGGGTCACCGGGTCGTGCAGGAAACGCACGGGTACGAAGTAGAGGCGGCCGCGACGCCCGTGGAGCCGGACGGCGGTCGTCACCCACAGCAGATGCCGTTCCCGGTCGACACCAGCACCCACCACGAACCTGAGGTGTCGTTCGTCGTGGTCGATGATGGCTTCGTTGCCTACCACGGCAGTCACCGCGAACACCCCGGCCTGTGCCGGTCTCACCCCGATGAGACGCACGAGTGCCTGTCTGAGACCGAGCAGGCCTTTGACCCACCTTGGGGAAGAGCGCACCGAGAAGATCTCTTTCGCCCAGGTGGAGGCGTCGGCGTCGATCCCGGTGGGCACCGGCTCGACCACGGTGTCGGCCCAGTCCGGGCGGCTCAGGATCTCGAAGACGGCCGAAGAGGTTGTGCCTGTCACTGTCGGGCCAAGCGTAAGGGCTCTCAGAGCGTCTCCGCTCAGGGCTCGGGCTCGGACACCGGTACAGTGACGCATCCATGCGATGGTCCCAGGCTTTCATCCCCACCCTCAGAGACGACCCGGCCGGCGCCGAGGCGGTGAGCCACCGGCTGTTGGTGAGAGCCGGGTTCATCCGCCAGCTCTCGGCCGGGCACTACTCGATGCTCCCGCTCGGGCAGCGCACCCGGCTCAAGGTCGAGGCCATCATCCGTGAGGAGATGAACCGCATCGGCGGCCAGGAGGTGGTTCTCCCCACCCTCCACCCGGCCGAGATCTGGCAGAAGTCGGGTCGTTACGACCTGATGGGCGACAACCTCTTCAAGCTGGTCGACCGCAAGGGCGTCGACCACGTCATGGGCATGACCGAAGAGGAGCTGTTCGCCCTCCTGTCCACCGAGGTTACGTCGTATCGCCAGCTCCCCCAGATCTGGTACCAGATGCACACCAAGTATCGCGACGAGCCTCGCCCCAAGTCGGGTCTGCTGCGGGTGCGCGAGTTCACGATGAAGGACGCCTACACCCTCGACCTCGACGCCGCCGGGCTCGACGTGGGATTCGAGAAGCATCGAGGTGCCTACCGGGAGATTTTCCGACGGCTGGGGATGGGGGCCGTCGACGTCGAGGCGTCGTCGGGGGCGATGGGCGGGACCGGCTCGGTCGAGTTCATGGTCCGCAGCGACGCCGGCGAGGACTGGGTGGTCACCTGCCCCAACTGCGACTACCGGGCCAACCTGGAGCGGGCCACCTCCCGGGTGGC
>JBGTLA010000043.1:0-20774 GCA_041744375.1 Acidimicrobiia bacterium
TGGCCGTTGGCCGTTCGCCGTTGGCCGTTGGCCGTTGGCCGTTGGCGCGACGGAGTTCCGCGCCGGGCATGCAACGTGATGGCCCCAGCAACCGCCCACCCTCGGGGCCAGCAGCCAGCGGGGGTCTGGGGGTCGACCACCAGAAAACACAGTTGGCCGTTGGCCGTTCGCCGTTGGCCGTTGGCCGTTCGCCGTTGGCCGTTGGCCGTTGGCCGTTGGCCGTTGACCGTTCGCCGTTGGCGCGAGGGAGGTCCACGCCCGGGCACGCAACGTGATGGCCCCACCACGCGCCCACCCTCGGAGCCAGCAGCCAGCGGGGGTCTGGGGGTCGCCCCCCAGAAAACACAACGTGATGGCCCCACCACGCGCCCACCCTCGGAGCCAGCAGCCAGCGGGGGTCTGGGGGTCGCCCCCCAGAGAACACAGATCACAACGCCGCGAAGACCCTCTCGGCGATGAAGGCGCTCAGGCCCACCTGGGAGGTGTTGTCGACCCGAACCGTGAGGATGCCGTCGGGAGTGCGGGTGATCGCCTCCACCCGGGCCCCAGGGCGCAGCCCGTTGACGTCGAGGAACTCCATGATCTCGTCGTCGAGCTCCAACTCCTCTGAGATCCGTTCCACGATGCGTGCCTCAGATCCCAGCGAGGCGAGGGGCTGCACCGGAGGCGGACGGTAGCCGGCGCCGGGAATGGGGTTGCCGTGCGGGCAGGTCTGGGGGTTGTCGAGCTTCTCCCACATCGCCTTTTCGACGTCGTCGGAGATGGCGTGCTCCCACACCTCGGCTTCCTCGTGGACCTTGACCCAGGGAAGCCCCAGGACCTCGGTCAAGAATCGCTCGGCGAGTCGATGCCGCCGCACCACTACCTCCGCCAGGTGAGTGCCCTTGTCGGTGAGCGAGATCTCATCGGAGATGGCCACCAGGCCATCGGCTTCCATCCGCCTGACCATCTCCGACACCGAGGGCCGGGTCACTCCCAACCACTCGGCGATACGAGCCTGGATGACCGGTAGGCCGGCCTCGGCCAGTTCGTAGATGGCGGCGGCGTACTCCCGGTAGGGCGTGCTGTAGGAAGGCTGGGTCACCAGACGATCCTACTGGGGTGCGCTGAACGCGAAGAGAACAAGCTGTTGGCAAAGCTGTTACGACACAGTGTTAGGCAAGCCTTACAGCATCAGTAAGGTAGATTTGCACTACGCTGGTAGTGATATTTAGGCTGCCCGCTCCCAGAGAAAGGAACCCCGACCAGTGCGCCGGATTTTCACGATCCTGACGGCCGCTCTCCTCCTCGCCGCCTGCGGCGATAACACGGCCGATCCCGCTACAACTGCCCCTCCGCCGCCCGACACCACCACCAGCGTTTCCGACACCGCCGCGCCCGACGACTACGTTCGCCTCGTGCTCTACTCGGGACGCAACGAGAACTTCGTGCAGCCGGTCGTCGACGAGTTCACCGCCGCCACCGGGATCGAGGTCGACGTCCGCTATGCCAGCACCGGTGAGCTGGCCACCACCCTCCTCACCGAAGGAGCCGCCAGCCCCGCCGACGTCTTCTGGGCTCAGGATCCCGCCTTCATCGGTGGAATCGCCCAGGACGGGATGCTCTCCGATCTGCCCTCCGACATCTTGGAGATGGTCGATGACCGTTACCGAGATGCCGACGGCCGTTGGGTGGGCATCACCGGCCGCAGCCGCGTGTTCATCTACAACACCGACCTGGTGGCCCCTGACGAGCTCCCGGTCACGGTGTGGGACTTGACCGAGCCGGAATGGAACGGTCTCTTTGGGGTGGCGCCCACCAACGGATCGTTCGTGGCTTTCGTTACGGGCATGATCCTGACCGAAGGCGAGGAGCGAACACGGGAATGGCTGGAGGGAATCGCGGCCAACAGCCCGGTGATCTTCGATGGCAACGGGCCTATCGTCGATGCCACCGTAGCCGGCGACATCGCCGGCGGGCTGGTCAACCACTACTACCTTGTCCAGCGCATCGCCGAACTGGGAGAGGTGCCCGCCGTCAACCACTTCTTCGGCGACGGCGACCCCGCCAGCATGGTCATGGCCACCGGTGCCGGCGTTCTTGCCTCGTCCGACCATCCCGAGGAGGCTTCCGAACTCATCCGCTTCCTGCTCTCGACCGAGAGCCAGACCCACTTCCTCGGCCTCTTCGAGTATCCCCTGGTGGAGGGGGTAGGCACGCCCGCGGGACAATTGCCGCTGACCGAACTGGGAGTGCTCGACATCAACCTGACCGACACCGCCGACACTCTCGAGCCGGCACTGGCACTCATCTCGGAGTCTGGTCTGAACTGATGGCAACGATCGCCCCTCCTCGGGGCACCCAAGAGCACCGCCGACCCTCCCCCTCTATCCGGGGGAGGGTTCCGATCGTGTTGTGGGTCATGGGCGTGGCAGCAGTTGTACCGGCCGTCACCCCCATTCTGTATCTCTTGTGGTCGGTGGTTCGTTCCGGCGTGACGGACACCGGAGGGATAACCACCGCCCGTTTGCTCTCGCTGTTCGGCTCGACCGCCCTACTGGTCGTCGCCGTGACGCTGACCACCACCGTCGTCGGGACGGCCACCGCTTGGCTCACGACCAGAACCGACCTCTCGGGTCGTCGTATCTGGTCGACGCTCGTCACCCTCCCCCTCGTCATCCCCTCCTACGTCGGGGCGCTGGCGATGCTGGGCACCTCGGGGAATGCAGGGCTCATGACCCAGACCCTCCGCTCGATCGGGCTGCCCGGCCTCCCGGTGTTCGCCGGTTTCTGGGCCGCCTGGGGGGCTCTCAGCCTGTGGAACTTCTCCTTCGTTCACGTGCTGGCGGTCCCCGCCCTGCGCAAAATGGACCCCGCTTTGGAGGAGGCGGCGCGAGGCTTGGGCTCGTCGCGATGGAGAACCATGCGCACCGTGGTCCTGCCCCAGCTCCGGCCCTCTCTCTTGAGTGCCTCTCTTCTCGTGTCGTTGTACGTGCTGTCAGATTTCGGAGCCGTATCGCTGCTCCGCTACGAGACGTTCACCCGCGCCATCTACGCCCAATTCCGAGGACGGCTCGATGTGACACCCGCCTTGTTCCTCTCGGGGATCCTCGTCATCGTCGCCCTCGGGTTGGTGTTCGCCGAACAGAGGAGCCGGGGAAGGGCGGAACTGCATGCCTCCCGGCCGGCGCGGCAACCGCAGGTCGTTCGACTGAGTGGTTTCGCCCGGACGGGTGCCTACGGATTCCTCGCAGCGTTGGTGATCGGAGCCCTCGTCCTCCCCCTGCTGACTCTCATGTGGTGGACGATTCGGGGTGCGTCTCTCGGCAGCCCTATGGGGACTGTCGGCATCGAGCTGTTCCGGTCCGTCTCGGTAGCAGGGTTGGCAGCCTTGGCGACCGTGGCCGTCTCCCTGCCCTTGGCCGTGCTCACCGTCCGTCACGCCAGCCGACGCACTCGGCTGCTCGAATCGGTGACCTGGTCCACGTACTCTCTTCCTCACCTGGCAGTGGGTCTGGCATTCCTGGTCCTGGCACTGCGGGTGATTCCGGTCCTGTACCAGACGATTCCTCTCCTGGTGATCGCCTATGTCGCCATGTTCCTTCCCCAGGCGTTGTCGGCCACACAAAACGGTCTACGCCAAGTCGGCCCCAGCCTCGAGGAGGCCAGCCGAGGGCTCGGGATGGGCCCGATGCGGACATTGGGAAAGATCACCCTCCCGTTACTTAGTCGATCGCTCCTCGCCGGGGCGGCACTGGTCTTCCTGACGGTCATGAAAGAGCTCCCCGCCACGCTGCTGCTCAGACCAACTGGCTTCGAAACTCTGGCCGTGCGCATCTGGAGCGCATCGACCGATCTCTTCTACACTCAAGCCAGCGTGGCGGCGCTCGTCCTGGTGGCGATTTCCGCCGTGCCCCTTTACATCCTCCTCGCCCGGGATCTACACGATTGATCATGCCCAACGGTTACACACTCGCTATCAGGGCCCGCGACGTCGACAAGCGATTCGACGACGTGGCCGCCCTCGACGGGTTCCACCTCGACGTCCATGAGGGACATGTCATGACCCTGTTGGGGCCGTCGGGCTCCGGCAAGACGACCGCCCTGCGACTGGTCGCCGGCTTCGACCGTCCCGACAGCGGCTCGATCGAGGTCGGCGGTGTCACCGTGGCCAACGACACCACTTTCGTCCCCCCCGAGAAGCGGCGAGTGGGCATGGTGTTCCAGGACTACGCCCTCTTTCCTCACCTGAGCGTGGCCCGCAACGTCGCCTACGGAGTCGGGAAGAAAGCCCGACCCCGTCGAGTGGCCGAGACCCTGGAGCTCGTCGGCTTGGCGGGCAAGGAGCACCGCCTCCCTCACGAGTTGTCCGGAGGTGAGCAGCAGCGGGTGGCCCTGGCTCGCGCCCTGGCCCCAGAGCCGGGCGTGATCCTCCTGGACGAGCCGTTCTCGAACCTCGACGCCGCCCTGCGGTCGAGGGTTCGAGCCGAAGTGGCCGACATCTTGCGCACGGCCGGCACCACTGCCGTCTTCGTCACCCACGACCAGGAAGAGGCCCTGTCGATGAGCGACTTCGTGGCCGTCATGCACGAAGGCAAGGTCGTGCAGGCGGCCCGTCCCTCGGACCTCTACCACGACCCCATCGATGAGTGGGTTGGGGGGTTCCTCGGCGACGCCGACTTCGTGACCGGCACCGCCCGCTCCGGGACGGTCGCTACTTCCGTCGGGGTCTTCCCCACCGATCTGGAGGGAGCCGTGAGGGTGATGATCAGACCCGAGTCGGTCAGCCTCACCCCCGACGCCGGAGGCTCGGCCGTGGTCCGCCGACGCCAATTCTTCGGTCACGACCAGCTGGTAACGGTGTCGCTCGCCGAGGGGTTGTTGTTGCGCGCTCGCCTCGGTCCCACCCCGTACCTAGAACCCGGCGATCCCGTGACCGTGTCTGTCGAGAAGGCCACGGCCTTCCCCCTCACCTGATCCGTGACCCGTTGGCACCATCTCAGCGGCCACTCCACCGGCCACGACTACGCCGAGCGGTTCGATCGGATGACTGCCCAGGGAGCCGACGTGCATGGCGAAGCCGACCGTTGCGCCGCCCTCGTCTCCCCTCCCGCCCGCGTCCTCGACGCCGGATGCGGGACGGGAAGGGTGGCCATCGAGCTGGCCCGCCGAGGGTTCGTGTGTGTCGGCGTGGATCTCGACCCTTCGATGCTGGGAGTCGCCCGGGAACGACAGCCCCAGCTCACGTGGATCGAGGCCGACCTGTCCTCCCTCGCCCTCCGCGAGCCCTCTTTCGACTTGATCGTGGCTGCCGGAAACGTCATTCCTCTCCTGGAACCGGGCTCCGAGCCCGCCGTCGTAGCCCGGATGGCCGCCCACCTCGCTCCCGACGGTTTCATCGTCGCCGGGTTCGGGCTCGACACCGCTCACCTTCCCATCCCGGAGGCGGTGGTGGGACTCGATGATTACGACAACTGGTGCGCATCCGCCGGCCTCAGCCTCGTCGACCGCCTGGCCACCTGGGATGGACGACCGTACGACGGGGGCGGGTACGCAGTCAGTGTTCACCGGCACTTCTCAGGCGGCACTCTCCCACCATCCGACCCGTACGGCCAGGTATGAGAGCAGGAAGAATCCAGCCGCCAAGAGCGTGTGGACGGACTTGAAACCCATCGACGCCTCACCCGTCCACACCGAGACCAGCGAGCGCAACCACAGCCCGAGGGACCACACGGCAAAGAGGGTGAGGAGGGCCCGTTCGATCGATGACTGGGCGGCGAAGAGCAGGGCGATCACCGCCAGGGTTCCGATCAGGAGCGAACCACCGATGCGCATCCAATTCCCCACATCGGCCTGTTCCGCATCGGTGAGGAGCCTGATCCGACCACCCCACGTGGTGAGCGTCCACCCAGCGATGGCGATGGCGAGGACAGTGCGTGATACCACCAGCCGATGGTAGAGGAGCCGAGTGTGCCAGCATGATCCGATGATCGGAGCGATCCTCGCCGGAGGCAGAAGCAGTCGGATGGGCCACGACAAGGCCTTCGTCGAGGTGGCGGACAGGACCATGCTCGACTGGGTGGCCGACGCCCTCACCGAGAGCTGTGGCCAGGTCGTGGTGGCAGGACGCGTGAGCTCGGCGACGAGTCTGGTCACGGTACCGGACCCAGACATCGGCTACCGGGGCCCCCTGGCCGGGTTGGTGGGCGTGATGCGGGCGTATCCAGGGTCTGGGGTCGTCCTCGTGGCCGTCGACCAACCCTGGGTACGGTCGGACACGGTCCGACGGTTGGGAGCGACTGCCGCCGATCTGGCCATGGTACCGGTCGAAGGTGGTGTTCGCCAGACCACGTGTGCGGTGTACCCGGCCTCGCTCGCCCCAGCCGCCGAATCGGAGCTCGCTGGCGGTGGCTCTTTGCAGAGCCTGCTCGACATCGTCGCCTTCCACCCGGTGACCGAGTGGCACGCATGGGGCGAGGACGGGCGCTCCTGGTATTCCGCCGACACGCCCGAGTCCATCGACCATGCCCTCGCTCACTTCGGCCCGCCCCCCGGTTGAGACTCGTCAGTGAAAGTAGAGCCGCGATGCCGACGAGAGCGCCCGAGCCGACAGAGAGGATCCGATTTCGAAGATATCGGACTGAGGACGCGACGGCCGTCTCGGAGATGTTCGCCGATCCACAAGCCCGACGCTTCTACCCCGACATGGGCCAACCCGACAAGAGCGTGGGTTGGATCCGATGGAACCTCGACAACTACGCCGAGCATGGTTTCGGGCTGTGGGTGATCGAACACAGGGACGAGAGCTTGTTTCTCGGCGACTGCGGTCTGACCTATCAGATGGTGGAAGGAAGTCTGTTGCTTGAGGTGGGATACCACTTTCAACAGCCCCACCGAGGATTCGGCTATGCCACCGAAGCTGGACGCGCTTGTGTCACCTACGCATTCGACGAACTGGCCGCCCCACTCGTCTGCTCGATCGTCAATCCAGAGAACACAGCGTCGACACGCGTGGCTTCCCGAATCCACACCTCTCGCCGAGCATTCACCGACGACAAGGGCCAGCCGCGGGAGCTGTTCTGGAGCATGCACCGGTAGTGCCCTGATCTGCTGAATACACGACTCACAGCCGCCAATCAACCGAGCACAAGCAACCCACTCGTCCAGACCGAAGCTGGTCGAGCCGTTCATTGGTGCCGCTAGCGCGGTTTCAGAAATGGGCTATATCGTTGCAGAATTGTTGTGATCTGAGCGATCCAGGATGGATCCGTCGGAGAGGATGGGTCGACCACTGTGAACCGGGAATCAAACCTACCCGATATCAACTCATCCAAGGTCACGGAACGAATCGAAGCTACAGCTCTCAAGATGCTCGACCAGCATCCCGAGGGTCTGCGCTGGACAGACCTGCGCAGAGGGATCGAGGAATCAGATCCCGGCTTCCACCCGAAGACGGTCAACGGATGTGTCTGGAAGCTCGTCGAGAGGTATCCCGACAGGGTCCACAAGCCGTCCAAAGGGCTCTTCCGTTTGCTGAAGTACCAACCCGACACCAGCTCCTAGCCGGCGACGTTCATGTCGACGGCGGGAATGACTCGAAGGTCGACTACGCCCAACTGATGCCCGAGTCGGAGCACCGGGCACGGGCTGCGACCGACGCCTCGCGCGGCACTCTCGCGGAACGCCGACCACCTTGACCGCGTCTGCCCTGGTAACGCCTCTAACCCCCGATGTAGGACATCTCCACTTTGGGGAGGGCGACGGTGGAGCGGGTCCGGATATCGGAGTAGCGGTCGGTGCGGGCGACCCACACCCCGTCGATGACGGCGCCGATCTCTTGGTCGGTGGCCCCGTCGCGCAACATGGCCCGCAGGTCGGTACCGGCGGTGGCGAACAGGCACGTGTAGAGCGACCCCTCCGCCGACAGCCTCGCCCGCGTGCAGGTGGCACAGAACGGTTGCGTGACAGAGGAGATCACCCCGATCTCACCCGATCCGTCCTTGTATCGCCACCGACCTGCCACCTCGCCGTGGTAGTTGGGGTCGGCCGGTTCGAGTGGAAACGCAGAGTTGATCCGATCGATCACATCACGGGAGGGAACCACGTCATCCAGGCACCAGCCGTTGGTGGTACCCACGTCCATGAATTCGATGAACCGCAGGATGTGGCCGCTTCCCCGAAAGTGTTTGGCCATGTCGACGATGGAGTCGTCGTTGACGCCCTTCTTGACGACCATGTTGATCTTCACCGGGCTGAGGCCGGCGGCGGCGGCGGCTTCGATCCCCTCGAGGACCTTGGCCACGGGGAAGCCGACATCGTTCATTGCCATGAACACCTCGTCATCGAGGGAGTCGAGGCTGACAGTGACCCGGTCGAGGCCGGATCTCGCCAGGCCTTCGGCCTTGCGCGCCAACAGGGCACCGTTGGTGGTGAGAGTCAGGTCGTCGATCCCTGCGACGGCGGCAAGCATCGACACCAACCCCTCGAGATCCTTGCGCAGGAGCGGCTCCCCGCCGGTGAGACGGAGCTTGGTGACACCGCGGGCGGCGAACAAGGCCACCAGACGGGCGATCTCCTCAAACGACAACAGAAGGTCTCGGGCCAAGAACTCGTAATCTCTCCCGAATATCTCCTTGGGCATGCAGTAGGTGCAGCGGAAGTTGCACCTATCTGTGACCGAGACACGCAGGTCACGAACCGGTCGCTCGAAGGCATCGACGATAGGGGTCGTCGTCATGACCCCCAAGGTACAGGCTGATGGGAATTGGGCATACCCCGACCCGCCGATACGTTCACTACACCATGGCGATGTTCAAGAAACGACCGAAGCCGATCCGGCTCGAGTCGCTCGACCAACTCATCGAGTTGGTGCGCTCGGGCCGCCCGGTGTTCATCGACTTCTGGCGCCACAACTGTCAGCCGTGTCGAACCATGGACGGGATCATCAACGAACTGGCAGAGGAGTACGACGAGCGAGCCGTCGTGGTCAAGGCCAATGTGTCTGAGGCTCCCGCCGCTTTCGAGAAGTTCAACGTACGCTCCACCCCCACCTTCATCGTGCTCACCGCCCCCGACGACCCGACATCGTCGGGAGTCCACCAGCGCTACCGATCCACCGGCCTCGTCAAGAAGGACGTGCTCACCCGAGTCCTCGATCAGGCCGTGGAAGCAGTCGAGCGCTGACCGGCGCCGGCGTCGGTTTCGACGCCGGCTCGCCTGCGGAAGCTACCATCAGGGTGCCCCACACGCCGTGCTCCTACCCACCATAGGATCCGACCACGGGTTGGGACTTCGCTGGTTCGCGGTCAGCGATGTTGGGTGAGTTATGTAGGCGATGTGACCCTCCGCACGGTTAGGGACGCCTTGAACACGATTCAGGATTAGATTCGTGGCACTCGAAACGGGAGGTCGGTTGTGAGACGGTCGATATCGATGGCCATGTTGGTTCTGATGATGGTGATCGGCCCGGTGGCCGGCGCGCACGACGACGACGAGGGAGACACCCTCAGTCTGCGAGTAGGGCTCACCCAGCCATGGACGACGCTCAATGTCACGGCCGGATTCACGGTCAGCGAGTTCGAGATATGGACACTCCAGTACGAGGGCCTCACCAGCCGGGCTGCCGACGACTTCGAGATCATCCCTGGCCTGGCCGAGTCGTGGGAGGCCTCCGACGACGGGTTGACGTACACCTACACCCTGCGCGAGGGACTCCGGTGGTCGGATGGCGAGCCGCTGACCGCCGACGACATCGCCTGGACCATCAACACCTCCCGCGACCAGGGTTGGACGAACCACATCTCGGCCACGCAGAACCTCGATGCCGTGGTGGTCGACGACCGCACCCTGCAGGTCACCTCTTCGGTGCCAGATCCCAAGCTTCCCGAAGTGGGCGCCTATATCCTTCCCCGCCACATCTGGGAAGAGCATGCCACCGACGGTGAGGCGATCGTGGGGTACGAAGCGCTCGACGGTGTGGGGAGTGGGCCGTTCGTGATCGCCGAGTACGCCCAGGGCCAGTTCCTCCGGATGGCGGCCAACGACAACTACTGGGACGGGCGCGCCACCCTCGACGAGATCGTGTTCCGCATCTTCACGAACGCAGACGCCATGGTGGCTGCTCTCCAACAGGGCCAGATCGACGCCGCCCACAACGTCCCGTCATCGTCGGTAACGACATTGGAAGGCGACGAGAACATCGAAGTCGTGGCCGGGCTCCAGGGCGGATTCGACGAGATCGCCCTCAACGGCGGCGAAGCCGAAGGCCAACCTCATCCGGCATTGCTGGACATCGAAGTTCGCAAGGCCATCAATCACGCCATCGACAAGGAAGCCATCATTGAAGACGTGTGGGCCGGTCAGGGCGAGCCCGCCACCACCATCAGCGTGTCGGCCGACCCTAAGTGGATACCCGATATCCCAGAGAGTGAGCAATTCACCTTCGACCCCGACCGGGCCAACCAGATCCTCGACGATGCCGGTTATGTCGACACCGACGGGGACGGAATACGCGAGATGCCCGGCGGCGGCGAGCCGCTCGTGTTGCGCCACGCAGTCAACAGCGATTCGACAACTGCCCAGTCGATTGCCGATCTCTACGTGGGCTACCTGGCAGCCATCGGGATGAGGGTGGAACTGTCGGCGTACGACGAGGGTCAGCTCTTCGACCTCATCGTCAACGGCGATTACGACTCATTCGCCTGGGGATGGGTGCCGTTCGTCGACCCCGACCCGATGCTGTCGTACTTCACGGAGGCAGAGCTCGGTAACTGGAACGACGCCAACTGGTTCGACTCTCGCTACGACGAGTTGTACCTCGAGCAAAACCAGGAGCTCGACGAAGACCGCCGCATCGAGATCATCCACGAGATGCTGCGCATCTTCTACGACTCGGCCGTCTACATCCCCATCGCCTACACACCCGACATCCAGGCCTACCGGGTCGACCGCTTCGATGGGTGGATCCGCCAGCCGGCCGACATCGGACCAGTGATGTTCTCGATGTCGTCGCCCAGTTACCACGCCCTCACCCCGGTGGGCGGCGGCCTCGCCGGTGACACCTCGAACCTGTTGCTGATCGTCGGCGGCGGTGCGCTCGTTATCGTTGCGGGGTTGGCGGTCATGGTGTCGAGGAGGAAGAAGACTGCCGACGAGCGGGAATGACCAGGTGAATCTCGCCTCCCGGCAGGCGACGGTCGATGCGGTGCCCGACCCCCCCACAGGTGGGGGTCGGGCCCGTTTCGTTGGCAAGAGGGCAGTGGGAGCCCTCATCACCCTGGGCTTCGTGCTCGTCTTCAACTTCTTCCTCTTCCGGGTGGTGCAATCGGATCCGGTGGCGAACATGTTCCGGGGACGCAACATCCCCGCCGAACGCCTCGAGCAGCTGAGAACAGAGTTCGGCATCGACCAACCCCTTCCCACCCAGTTCGTCCTGTATCTGCGCGAGACATCTCGGCTCAACTTGGGGATCTCGTATCAGAGCAGACGCCCTGTGTGGCAGGAGATCCAGACTCGCATGCCCGCCACCGTGCTGCTGGTAGGAACCTCCGCCATATTGTCTGCCCTCATCGGCACGGCGGCGGGAGTGGCGGCGGCGTGGCGGCGCAACTCGAAGACCGACTACTCGATCACGAGCAGCACGATGGTCTTCTACTCGATGCCCGACTTCTGGCTGGGGATGCTGTTGTTGATGGTGTTCGCCGTCAGCCTGGGATGGTTCCCGGTCGGAGGGCTGGTCGAAGCCGGCTCCAGCGCCACCGGACTCGAGCGCATGCTCAGCCAGATCCACCATCTGGTCCTCCCGGCGGCCACACTGACCCTCGCCTACCTAGGCGAGTACGCTCTCGTCACGCGCAGTTCGCTGCTCGATGTCATGGGCGAGGACTATCTCACCGTGGCCAGGGCCAAGGGGCTGCGCGACACCGTCGTGCGCAACCGTCACGCCGTTCCCAACGCCTTGCTCCCGGTGGTGACGCTGGCCGCCATCAATTTCGGATTCGTGCTGTCGGGGGCCATCGCCGTCGAGGCGCTCTTCTCCTGGCCAGGCCTGGGCAAGGCGACGGCAGACGCCATCAGGGGACCAGACCTGCCCATGTTGCAGGGCCTGTTCTTGGTGTTCAGCACCGCCGTCATCATCTTCAACCTGGCAGCCGACATCGCCTACACCTTCTTGGACCCCCGCGTGGACCGGACATGACAACCGCCGGACGACTCCGACGCCGGCGCACGGCCACACGGGTCGTTCGCCAGTTCGCTCACTCGCGGCCAGGCGTGATCGGGCTCACGGTGCTGGGGATATTCGCTGTGGTGGCGTTGGCTGCTCCCCTGATAGCGCCGATCGAACAGCTCAACCCGGTCCTGTCACGCGCCTCCGGCAACCCCCAGTGGGGGCGCCCGGGTGAGTTCCTCCCCCTCGGGACCGATCACTTGCGCCGTTCGGTGTGGGCCCAGTTCGTGTGGGGATCGCGTGTGAGCCTGTTCGTCGGTTTGGCGGCGACCATCCTCACGATGGCCATCGGGTCGACGATGGGCATCGTGTCGGGATTCGTGGGGGGAACCACCGACCGTGCCCTCATGCGTGTCACGGAATGGTTCTTGGTGATCCCTTTCCTCCCGCTGGCCATCGTCTTGGCCTCGATACTCGGTCGTTCCATCTGGAACGTCATATTCGTCATCGGGGTGACGTCGTGGCCGGCAACCGCTCGACTCGTTCGAGCTCAGGTTCTGACGGTCAAGCAACGGCTGTTCGTCGACCGCGCCCGTTCGCTGGGTGCAGGGTCGTGGCATCTGATCTCTCGGCACGTGCTTCCCAACGTGAGCGGTCTCATCCTGGCCAACGCCACCCTGGCGGTGCCCATCTCGATCTTGACCGAGACGACCCTTGCCTTCCTCGGCCTTGGGGATCCCTCTTCCGCCTCCTGGGGAAAGACACTCGAGGAAGCCTTCGTGAACGGTGCCATCACGCGCAATGCCTGGTGGTATTTCTTGCCGGCCGGCCTGGGCATCCTGGCGGTGGTGCTCGCCTTCACGATGATCGGTCGCACTCTGGAGGAGATCGCCGATCCCCGGCTGGGACGCCGCCCGTGACCGACCACATACTCTCGGTCGAAGACCTCAGCGTCACGTATCACACGACCGGCGGTCCCGTTCCTGCCGTGCGCGGCGTCTCGTTCGGTGTCGACCGGGGTGCGTCGCTCGGACTGGCGGGTGAGTCGGGTTGCGGCAAGTCGACCCTGGCCAACGCCCTCCTTCGACTCCTGCCGCCGGGGACGGACGTGAGTGGGCGGATCCTCTTGGAGGGCCAAGATGTGCTCGCCCTCAACCCGGGCGGCCTGCGCGCCGTTCGATGGACATCGGGAGCGATCATCTTCCAGGGCGCCCTCCACGCCCTCAATCCGGTGCAACGGATCGGCCGCCAGGTGGCAGAGCCGATGCTCGTGCATGGGACCGTCCCCGACCACGACGCGGCCAGGAAGAGGACGGGCGAACTCTTGGAACAGGTGGGCCTGCCCCCACAACGGGCCCGCGCCTACCCCCATCAGCTGTCGGGGGGACAGCGCCAGCGGGTCCTCATCGCCATGGCGCTGGCCTGCGACCCGGCCCTGCTCATCGCCGACGAGCCCACCACCGCCCTCGACCTCATGGTTCAGGCCCAGGTCCTCGATCTCCTGGGCGACCTGAGGAGGGAGCGAGGTTTGTCGCTGCTGTTCATCACCCACGACCTGTCCGTTCTCACCTACGTGTGCGGGCGGATCGCCATCATGTACGCCGGTAAGATCGTGGAGCAAGGTCCCGCCACGAATGTCTTCGAAAGCCCAAACCATCCTTATACCGAGGCGTTGGCCGCCGCCTTCCCCACCATCGGCGACCACCGGGCGCGTATGGCTCCCAGCGGGTTGGGCGGAGACCCTCCCGACCCGGCCAACCTGCCGTCGGGGTGCCCCTTCCACCCCCGCTGTCCCCGGGTCTTCGAGCCTTGCGCAGGCGAAGACCCCCCGCTGGTGACGATCGGGCGCAAGTCGAGCGCCGCCTGCCACCTGATGGCTCAGCCGGCACTGGACGAGGCCGAATGGAGTGAAACTATCCCGCGAGGCGACTGTAGATGACCCCGTTACTGGAGGTCGAGGAGGTATCGGTCCGCTTCGGGCCGGTGCGAGCGGTGGATGGGGTATCTTTGCGCATGGCCGCCGGGGAGGTGCTCGCCCTGGTCGGGGAATCCGGGTCGGGCAAGACGACCCTGGTGAGGGCCATCCAGGGCCTGCAGTCCCCCTCGGCGGGAGCCATCCGGCTGGAGGGCGATGCGATCGACCGTGTCCGACGGCGCCAGATCCAGATGGTGTTCCAGGATCCGACCGGGGCCCTCAACCCTCGACAAACGATCTACGAGGTGGTGGCCGAGGGCCTCCGTATTCGCCGCGACGCAACCGACGAGCGCCAGCGGGTCCTCCAGGCTCTGGCGGGCGCCGGCATGCGCCCCCCCGAAAGGTTCCTCTCCCTCTACCCTCACGAGATCTCGGGTGGCCAGCGCCAGCGCGTGGTCATCGCTGGGGCGATGGTGATGCAACCGCGGCTGCTGCTGGCCGACGAGCCGGTCGCTTCCCTCGATGCCTCCATCCGCGGCGAGATCCTCGTCTTGCTGCGCCAACTCGTCGACGAGACCGGACTGGCCGTGCTGGTCGTCACCCACGACCTCGGGTTGGCGTGGAACATAGCCGACCGCGTGGCGGTGATGTATCTGGGTCGGATCGTGGAGACGGGTGCCACCGAGGCGCTGCTCGCCAACCCCCAGCACCCCTATACCCGAGCCCTCCTCTCAGTCATCCCCGAGACGAGGCAGATGGAACAACAAATCCTCATCGGAGAGATTCCCGACCCCAGCCGGGTTCCGAACGGGTGCCGCTTCCACCCCCGCTGCCCCCTACTGCAATCGGGGACTCTCGATCCTGCTACCGAACAGCGATGCATCGACGAGGACCCGGGGGCCATCGCCCTCGCTGCCCGGGAAGCCGCCGCCTGCTGGCCCGCCATGGCCCCGTGGCCCCGGTCATTCCATTAGCTCGTCGAGGTAGCGGCGGATGTCCATCGAGTAGTCCTCCATCGGGGCGTAGAACCCGGTGGTGAAACGGCGCGAGGTCATCCCCTTTTGCACCAACTCGCACACCCTCCAGTCCTGACGGTTCACGAGGTCCCAGAATTCGACGGCATCGCCAGGATCGAAATCGGGACGCACCGCCTCGTCCGGATGGAAGAGGAAATCACACACCACGGTCGTCTCGGCCGGCCCGTGCGGCCATAGCGTGAAGGCGGCGACATGATCGGCCGAGAGGCTGAGCATGAGATTCGGGTAAATGAGCTGACCCTTGTGCCGCTTCTGTTCCTCGGGTGACAGGCCGGGGAAGGGACGGCGATTGCTGGTCCCGCTGGCAGTGAAGGTCCACGCCCCTTCCCGGTGGGGTATTCCCTCTTCCCATTCCAGTTCGGACCCTCCCCGTTGGCGGAAGGATGGCACGATTTCGCACAGCTCGGGATGGACCGGGCCGCAGTGGTAGCACTCGTTGTAATTCTCGACGATGGCCTTCCAGTTGGCGGCCACCCGGTAGACGATTCTGTCTGATGTCACCAGATCGGTGAGCGGATAGTTGGCCAGGTAATCCTCGGATTCCTGGAACTGGGCCGACAGCGGCCGGGCTTCTTCGGGAGTCAGGTGGACCCAGACAAATCCGCCCCATGTCTCCACTGCGACGTGATGCAGCGGCAGGTCCTCCTTCTTCAGTCCGTCGGACTCGTCCAAGAAGGGAGCCGCCCGCAATCGGCCATCGAAGGCGTAGGTCCAAGAGTGGTAGGGGCACTGGATCGACCCCGTGAAAGTTCCCGATGGACCGACCACCTCTTGTGCCGGCTTGCCCTCGACGTCGGTGAGGACCGAACCCCGATGTCGGCACAGGTTGACGTAGCCGGCCAGCCCACCGTCACGCAGGCGGGTGACGATGATCGACTCACCCACGACATCGCACACCATGTGGTCACCCGGGGCTGGGATCTCGCTTTCTCGCCCGACGCAGAACCACTCCCGCCACATCACCCGGTCGCGTTCGCGGGCGAAGGCGGCGCCGTCGACATACGCCTGGCGGGGAAGTGTCGGTTCCATCCCCTCACCCTACCCACGGCTGAACGGTCATTCAGACTTCTCAGCGGAGCTGAAAGCCGGTGCCGAGCTCGTCGTCTTCCTCGAGCACGAACTGGTGAAAGCCGGTGCGGTGGGCGCTCCCCTCCACCTCGGTCACCACCGCCGCCGTCTGCCCGCGCCGGGCCCGTTCCACCACCGAGGCCCGAAATCGGCTGCCGACGATGCTGTCATGGATCAATAACCCCCCTTCGGAGAGGGATCCCTCCTCGTCGAGCAACGCCAGGCGGGCCGACGTCCCGCTCCCACAGGGCGAACGGTCCACCTGCCCGTCGGCGAAGACGGTCACATTGCGCTGGTGGATCGCGTCGCCGATCTCGTCGACGTGCTCCCAGAAGATGATGCCGTAGACGCCCGAGAGGCGCGGGTCTTCGGCGTGGAGAGCGGCGGGATGAGAGTCGAGCTCGCGCTTGATTTCCCGCCCGAGACCGATCAATGAGAGCAGGGCAGCGGGCTCCACCCTCAGTCCCAGGTCGGCGGCCCGCACAGAAACATAGGCCGCTCCCCCCCAGGCCACATCCACCTGAACTGTCCCCGCCGCCGTGGGGACCTCGACAGCGCGGGCCGTGACGTAGGCGGGGACGTTGCGGAACACCGCCGACCGCACCTTCCCTCCTTCAGTGCGCACCCGCGTCGCCACCCGTCCCGAGGGGACATCGATGATCACGGTCGTCTCGCCGGTCTCCGCCGTATTTACCCTCCCCGTCTCGACCGCCCACGTGCCCAGGGCGATCGTCCCATGCCCGCACGCCAGCGAATACCCGTCTTTGTGGAAGAAGACGGCCCCGAACAGAGCGCCCGGGTCGTTGGGGCCGACGACGTGGCACCCATACATGTCGGCGTGGCCGCGCGGCTCGTTGACCAGCAGCTTGCGAACGTCGTCGGCATGGGCCGACGCCCAGTCGCGGCATTCGAGCACAGACTCGCCCACGAGGGTGGGGCCACCCCCGGTGACGATCCGGAAGGGCTCTCCGCCGGTGTGATAGTCCTCTGTTGTGATCTTCATGGTGTTTCTGGTCGAACAAGAGCACGGCGAGAGTACTTCATCCTCCCCCGGCAGACTTCCGACAAGCTCGGCCTGCCATGATCCCGGGACCCAAGCAAGGTTGCGGGCGTCCACACGGTATGCACAGACACTCCTTGACGCCCATCCGACCCGACAGGAAATCTCCCCGGCGGCCCCCAACCCTGAACGTGTTGCTCGGGCGAAGCGGCCTTCAACTGGGAGGTGGCCATCGCCACTCGCCGGCAACTGCAAGCCAGGGGGGCCGAGGTCATCCTGACACGCTCGGACAACGAGGGCTGGGGACCGTGCATCACACAACGGGCGGCGGTGGGAAACGAAGCACAGGCCGACGCCGTCATCTCGATTCACGCCGACGGCGGGCCGCCCCACGGGCGAGGGTTTCATGTCATCGCGCCCCTCTCCGTGCCCGGCTCACCGACGACATCGCCGAGGGCTCTGCTTCACTCGCTCGGGCGCTCCATGCCGCCTATCTGGAGACGGGCATGCCGGTGGCGGACTACATCGGTGATGGTGGCTTCTCTCGGCGCGACGACCTCGGCGGCCTGATGCTCTCAGACGCCCCCGTCGTCTTCTTGGAGGCGGGCAACATGCGCAATGGCGCCGATGCAGCCCTGTTGGGCGACCCCGAGTTCCAACAACGCATCGCCGAGGCGACCACCGCCGCCCTCATCGAGTTCTTGGGGAGCTGACGGGCGGACGAGCGTCAGGCCCATCGACGCGGGGCGTCATCGCTCCACCGGCGACGGAAGACCTCGGTGCCGTCGAGAAAGGCCGCCAGCTCGATGAAGAGATGGAAATCGTCGGCGTCGGCGGTCAACTCGAGGCTGCCCTGGGTAACGACCGACCAACCAGGCCGCTCGAGTTTCATCTCCGCCGCCGACCTCACCCTGGTGGTAGCCGGGTCGTGGTCGTCGACCGTCACGGTCCACTCCTGGTCGTTGCCATACAGGAGGTCCCCGCGGGTGGGTTGACGCTCGGAGTGGCCTACGGTGCGCCGGTAGACCGTGAGCCCCGGACGCCGCTCCACCTCCCGCTCCGACACCGATCCCCCACCCTCCACGGGGGGTTCTGGGAGCGGCCCAGCCTCAGGAATGTCGAGTGTGCGCTCGCCGGGGCGGGGAGGAACGGTGGGAAGCCTCAGAGACGACTTCTGTGGGTCGATCTCGAGGCTGAACCTCTCCCCCGGGGGCCACACCACCGGAAAGTCGGCCCCCGACAACGCCAACCGCAACGACCAGCCCTTCGGCACCACCGCCGAGCACGCCAACAAGACGAATCGAACGGTGACCGGGACACCAGGGCGCAGGGGTGTCGGCTGGGAGAGGTCGGCGTCGAATACAAGGTTGCGGTTCCCCCGGCTGATGATGGCGGTATCACCCTCAGGAGAAACCGCCAGCAGTCGTGCCGCGATCATTCCCACCGAACGATCGCTCGTGACCGTTGCCTCGACCTCGGGCCATCCCAGGATCTCGAGCGGCGCCTCCCATGGCTTGGTCTCGAACACGAGCGACTCTTCGTCGTCGAGAACCGACGTTTCGGTCTGCACCCCGGCACGGTCCCAGGCGGGGGCGTGCGCTCCCACCCACTGCGGGCCATTCCACACCACCGCCTCGTGGTCCAGATCTGCCAGCCGCAGCGTCACCCGCTCGGTGTCCGGTGGTGGCCACACGGGTTCGGCCCGCCAATGTCCCACCACCCGATCGGTCGCCCGGCTGGGCTCGGATTGGATGAAGACAGTCGCGGCGGGCATGTCCATCACCCCGTTGTCATCGCCCCGGAGATGGTGCCCGAACCAGCGGGCCAGGAGGTCGAAATGATCGAGAGTGGGAGCGGGGACACCGGTGGCGGGCCGGTGATGACCCCACGGGCCGACCACGAGCCGAGTGGGACAGGTGAGGTGCTCGGCGAGGGCGAGCATCCCATCGACGTAGCCGTCGAGCCAGCCCCCGATGAGAAGAGTGGGACAGGTGATGGCGGAGTAGTCGGCGCAAGGGGAGCCGTGTAGCCAGTAGTCGTCGCGGTGCTGGTGGCGCAGCCAGATGGCCGGCCACTGGGGGGTGTTGTCCAGTCGAGACATCCACTCCTCGAACCAACCGTCACCGACGATGTCTGGATCGGGAGGCAGGGCGTTGCACACCACCATCGACGCCGGCCAGTCGACCTGCTCCTGGGCGTGCAGCGACCCACCCGTGTAATGGACATCGCAGGCGAAGCGGTCGTGGGTGGCATGCATCGGGGCGATGGCCTTGAGCTCGGGGGGTCTCAGCATGGCTGTCTGGAGAGAGGAGAAGCCGCCCCACGAGATCCCCCACATTCCCAGGTTGCCGGTACACCAGTCCTGGGCCGCCGTCCAGCGGAGGATCTCGAGGGTATCGGCCTGTTCTCGGGCGGTGTACTCGTCTTCGATGATCCCGCCCGATGCTCCGGTGCCGCGTATGTCGATGCGCACCCCCGCTATTCCCTGGGAGGCGAGGTGACCGAAAGTCTCCCAGTCTCGGGCCGTGCAGTCGTCGTCCTTGCGGTACGGCAGCGACTCCACCACGGCCGGGAAAGGGCCGTCGCCATCGGCGTCAGGCAGGTAGGTCGTGAGGGCGATCCTGGTGCCGTCGTCCATCGGCACGAAGACCCGACGGTCGATGCGGACGGGATAGCCACCGGTTGCGCTCACGGCCGGAGCGTAGCGTCCCGGCTCACCCGTGATAGCGTCCCCGGCGCGGTGCCGAATCTATCCATGCCCATCGTCTGGAGTCCCGCCACCAGGCTCCACCACCCCGACGGCGGGGTATGGGTCGGTGTGCGCATAAGCGACGACGAGGTGGCCGAACGCGTCGACCGGATACTGACGGCCGTCATGGCCACAGGAGCCGAACCGCTGGAGCCGGAGCCGGCCGTGATCGGGGACCTCATGACGATCCACACGCCCCCGCTGGTCGACTTCCTCCGGCACTCGTGGACCATGTGGGAGGAGTCCGGCTATCTGCGCGATCCCGGCATGAACCGGGTCGTTGCCTACGCTTGGGGCCACCCCGACATGGCTCCTGCGCCCCGTACCCCGCGCTCACCGTCGGCCCGGGCGGGCCTGTTCGCCACCGACACCATGACCCTGCTGGGACCGGGGTCGTGGGAAGCGATCTTGGCGGCGGCCTCCACCTCCTTGGGAGCGGCCGAACTCGTCATGCAGGGAGCCGCAGCGGCGTACGCCCTCGCCCGCCCACCCGGGCATCACGCCGGCACCTCGTTCTTCGGCGGGTCGTGTTATCTCAACAACGCCGCCCTGGCCGCCCAGCGACTCCGGCGCCGCTTCGAGACCGTGGCCGTGATCGACGTGGACGCCCACCACGGCAACGGCACACAGCAGATCTTCTGGAACCGGGCCGACGTGGCTTACGGGTCCGTCCATGTCGACCCGGCCGCCGGCTGGTACCCGCACTATGTCGGCCACGCCGACGAAACCGGTGGCGCAGAGGGAAGCACCCACAACCAGCCCCTGCCACCCGGTACCGGCGACGAGCAATGGCTGGAAGCGGTCGCCGGCCTCGTCGCCTTCGCCGCCGACAGCGAGGCCCTGGTGGTGTCGCTCGGGCT
>JBGTLA010000044.1:0-16131 GCA_041744375.1 Acidimicrobiia bacterium
GCGGCGAGCAGTCCGGACACCAACCGGCCAACAGCCTCGTGAGCGGCCCGGAAAGGAACGCCCCTCTGCACGAGCACCTCTGCCAGGTCGAGCGCCGAAGTCCAACTCGACGGGGCGGGGGGATGGAAATCCGCCGCCTGCAACATCGCCGCCAACGTCGGGAGGGTGCTGGCCAGGATGTCGTCGACGCGGAACACGTGAGCCTTGTCTCCCTGGAGGTCGCTGTTGTAGGCGAGCGGCAACCCCTTTTGGATCACCAAGAGCGACGTGAGGGCACCGATGGCGTCGGCCGAGCGACCGCGGGCATGCTCGGCGATGTCAGGGTTCTTCTTGTGGGGAAGGGCCGACGATCCGGTCGTGTGACGGTCGGCAAATGTCACCCAGCCGAACTCGGCGCTGGACCACAGCACCAACTCCTCGGCGAGACGCGACAGGGTCACCATGGCCTGGGTTCCACAGAAAGTGAACTCGCTCAGAAGGTCGCGCGCCGACACCGCGTCGAGAGAGTTCTCGAAGACCCCCGCCATCCCCAACCCGTCGGCGACACGGCGCGGGTCGAGCGGTAGCGATGAGCCCCCCGAAGCGTTGGCACCGAGCGGAGACACATCGAGGCGGACACGCAGGTCGGCCAGCCGGGCGCGGTCTCGCATCAGCATCCAGGCATAAGCAAGAAAATGGTGACCGAGCGGCACGGCTTGCGCTTGCTGGAGGTGGGTATAGGAGGCAACCACGGTTTCGGCGTGCTCTGCGGCCAGGTCGGCCAACACACCGATGAACCGGGCGAGAGCCTCGGAGTGGTCCTCACACCGGCGACGAAGATAGAGTCTCATATCGAGGGCGATCTGGTCATTGCGCGAGCGCCCGGTGTGGAGCTTTCCGCCCACCGCCCCGACCAGCTCCCCGAGGCGGCGCTCCACGGCCGAGTGCACGTCCTCGTCGGAGTCCGAGAAGACAAAGTGCCCCTCCTCGGCCTCGGCGCGGATCTGGCTCAAGCCCTCGAGCAGCATTTCCCCTTCGTCACGGCCGATGAGCCCGACATCGACCAGCATCGTCACATGGGCCTGGGACCCGGTGATGTCGTCGGCCAGCAGTCGCCGATCGGTGTGGGAGACGGTGTAGGCCCACATCACGTCGTCGGGCGCCTCTTCGAATCTCCCACCCCACATCGTCAAGACGGTGCCCCCCCTGTCCCAGAGGGCGCGTAAGTAGAGCTCGTGCGTTCTAGCCCCTTCCAGACACAGCCACTGGCTTTGAGCCGAAATCGCAGCACGATGCTCACCTACTCGCTCGCCCTCTCAGGACGCGACCGCTGTGAACGGGCGTCCGTCGCCAACGTCCGCCGCTCGAGGCCTGGTCATTCGCCCTCGCCCAGCAGCTCTTCGCCTAGTTTGCGGAGACGGAGAGCGTTGAGACGGATGAAACCGGCGGCGTCGGCCTGGTCGTAGACGTCGTCTTCTTCGAAGGTCGCCGTCGCCTGGTCGTAGAGGTCGTAATGCTCGGAGCGGCGACCCTCGGTCCACACACCCCCTTTGTACAACTTGAGGCGAGCTTGGCCGTTGACGCGTCGCTGGATGTCGTCCATGAAGGCCTGCAGAGCCCGCCGTTCTGGCGAGAACCAGAACCCGTTGTACACCATCTCGGCGTAGCGGGGAACCATCTCGTCCCGGAGATGAGCCACTTCACGGTCCAATGTGATCGACTCGACGGCACGGTGAGCATGAAAGAGGAGTGTCCCCCCCGGTGTCTCATACACCCCCCGACTCTTCATGCCCACGAAGCGATTCTCTACGATGTCGATCCTTCCCACACCGTGGCGACCGGCTATCTCATTGGCTCTGGTGAGCAATTCGACGGGATCGAGCTTGTCGTCATTGATGGCGACAGGAGTCCCTGCTTCGAAAGTGACGGTCACGAACTCGGGCTGGCCCGGGGCATCCTCGGGATCGGTGGTCATCGAGAACATTCCGGCGGGAGGCGCCTGCCATGGATCTTCGAGGACCCCCCCTTCGTACGAGATGTGGAGCAGGTTGGCGTCCATCGAGTAGGGTCGCTCCGGTGTGACCGGGACCGGGATGTCACGGGCCTCGGCGTAGGCGACGCAGTCGGCCCTGCCCTTCAGGTCCCACTCCCGCCAGGGCGCGATGATCTTGATTGTCGGATCGATGGCGTATGCCGACAGTTCGAAGCGAACCTGGTCGTTTCCTTTCCCGGTGGCACCGTGAGCGATGGCGTCAGCCCCGACCGTCTTGGCGGTGCGCATCAGACCCCGAGTGATGATCGGGCGGGCGAGGGAGGTCCCGAGGAGGTAATACCCCTCGTAGATCGCCGAGGCGCGCAAGGCGGGGAACACGGCATCTGTTACGAACTCATCTGTCAGATTCTCGGTCACGGCCTGGACGGCTCCGGTAGCGAGGGCCTTCTGCTCGGCCTCCGCCACCTCGGCGCCCTGACCGACGTCGGCCGTGTATGCGATCACGTCGGCGTCATAGGTCTCCTTCAGCCACGCCAGAATCACCGAGGTGTCGAGACCCCCCGAATAGGCCAATACGACCTTCATACCGAAGCTCCCAGGTCGTGCAAGGTGCGGGCGAAACCGGCGCCGCTGGCTCGTTCACCCACGACGACCATCACGGTGTCGTCACCGGCGACACACCCGGCCATCTCCTTGGGAGAAACGCGATCGAGGGCGGCTGCCACCACCTGGGCCGCTCCCGGTGGCGTTTTGAGGACGACGATGTTCCCCGACGCCTCGATCGAGACGACGAAGGCATCGATGATCCCCGCCAGCGCCTCCCCCGCCCCGTCGTGGGCGGCAGCGGCACCGAGGGCGTAATGGGCACCATCCTTGTGGGCCCCGATGCTGTTGAGGTCCCGGGACACCGTGGCCTGGGTGACCTCGAACCCCCGCTCGGCCAACAGCTCTACCAGCCGGGATTGGGACCCGACATCGGTGTCGGCGAGCAGCGAACGAATGATCCGGCGGCGGGCGGCTGTTGTCGACATGATTATGCATCATACGCATATGCGCATACCGATCGCCAAGTCACCGACCCCTTGACCGGTGGCGGTGCCGCGCCCTCTGCCTCCGACCACAATGGCGCGGTGCGCTACGACGTGATCGTGATCGGCAGCGGCTTCGGCGGCAGCGTCGCCGCCCTCCGCCTCACGGAAAAGGGCTACCGGGTGGGTGTCCTCGAGGCGGGCCGGCGGTTCTCGCCTCGTGACTTCCCCCAGTCCAACTGGGACGTTCGTCGGTTCTTCTGGTTCCCCCGGCTGGGGATGAAGGGTATCCAGCGAATGACCCTGTTGCGCAACGTCCTCGTGCTCTCTGGCGCCGGGGTCGGGGGTGGCTCGCTGGTGTACGCCAATGTTCTCCACGAGCCGGGGGAGGGCTTCTATTCGGACCCTCATTGGTCGAAGATCAGCGATTGGCGTCGCGAGCTGGCCCCCCATTTCGAGCGAGCGAAGGTGATGCTCGGCGTGGCTACGGCGCCCTGCGAGACTCCCGCCGACCGCGTCATGCAGGAAGTGGCCGGCCATTTCGGTGTCGCCGAAAGTTATGGGCCGGTGCCGGTCGGGGTGTTCTTCGGAGAACCGGGAGTGGAGGTCGAGGATCCCTACTTCGGTGGGGTGGGTCCGGCCCGGACTGGCTGCATCGGCTGTGGAGGCTGCATGATCGGCTGTCGTTTCGGGGCCAAGAACTCTCTCGACCGCAATTATCTCTACCTCGCCGAGCAGCAAGGCGCCGTCGTCCACCCCGAACACGAAGTCATCGATGTGGAGCCGCTCCCCCAGGATGGATACCTCGTCACCGCCAGACCTCCGGGTACGCGTGCTGAGAAGAAGCAGGTGACCTTCGAAGCCGACGAGATCGTCTTTGCGGCCGGTGCCCTCGGAACAACCCGCCTGCTTCTCGAGCTTCGCGAGAGGGGACGGCTCGATCGGATCTCGGATCGGATCGGCCACGGCGTGCGTACCAATTCGGAGGCACTCGTCGGGGCCACCGCCCAGGGGACGTCGATCGACTACTCGGAGGGAGTGGCGATCACATCGTCGATACAGCCGAACGCTCACACCCGCATCCAACCGGTGCGGTATCCCAAGGGGAGCAACGTGATGGGGTTGCTCGCCGTGCTCCTCACCGACGGCGGGCCGGGAGCTCCCCGACAGCTGCGGTTCCTGGCCAACGCAGTGCGTCACCCGTTGGCCTTCGTTCGATCCCTCTCGGTGCGGCGATGGGCCGAAAGGTCCGTCATCCTCCTCGTCATGCAGGACCTCGACAACAGCTTGCGTGTCTTTCGCAAGAGGACGTGGTTCGGGAGTCGACTCACCTCCCACCAGGGCCACGGGGAGCCCAACCCCACCTACATACCCGAGGCCAACGAGGCGGCGCGGGCGGCAGCCTCGGTCATGGATGGGGTGGCGGCCAGCGCCGTCAACGAGGTGCTCTTGGATGTTCCGACGACGGCGCACATCCTCGGTGGGGCGACCATCGCCGACACGTCTGCGCAAGGAGTCATAGACCCCTACCACCGACTGTTCGGCTACCGCGACCTCCACGTCGTCGACGGCGCTGCCGTAGGCTCCAACCTGGGTGTCAACCCGGCACTCACCATCACGGCCCTGGCCGAAAGAGCAATGGCGATGTGGCCGAGCAAGAACGAACCGGACCCGAGGCCGCCCCTCGGCTCTGAGTACCAGCCCATCGGTCTGATCCCGCCCGGCGGGACGGGCCCGTCATGAAATCGGCGGCGGAGGGGCTGCCACTCTGGTGAGGCCGATTCAGGCCGTGGCCGAGTTGATGGACTTGTCGTTAGGCCACTTGGGGAAGGCGTCGATGGTCGCCTCAACGGACCCGTCAGCCGCCGCCAGCCAAGGCAGCGGCGAAACGCCTGAGCGCCTCGTTGACCTCCTCAGAGGTCACCGTAAGGGGCGGAGCAAAGCGAACGGCGTCGGGGCGGACCGCATTCACGACCAACTTGTGGTCCACGAGAGCCGACATCGCCACGTCACCTGCTCGGTCCGTACCGAGACGGGCCGCCAACAGGAGCCCCCTGCCGCGCACATCGACCACGCCGGCCAGGTCCTCGAGACCGGCAACCAGCTGGCGGGAACGGTCGACGACGTTGGCGAGGAGGTGACGGCTCTCGATCTCGTCGATGACCGCCAGTGCTGCCGCCGACACCACTGGCCCGCCTCCGAATGTGGTGGCGTGGTCGCCCGGCTCAAACGCCGAGGCAACCTCCTCGGTGGCCAGGCACGCACCGATCGGCAACCCGTTGGCCAGGGCTTTGGCGGTGGTGGCGATGTCGGGGGTGAAGCCGAGTTGCTGCCAGGAGAACCACGAGCCGGTTCGTCCCATCCCCGCCTGGATGTCGTCGACGACGAGCACGGCTCCACGCTCGTGGCAGAGGTCCCTCACGGCCTGGAGGTATCCGGCCTCGAGGGGTACCACCCCGCCTTCGCCCTGGGTGGTCTCGACCATGACTGCGGCCACGGTGCTGTCGACGACCGCCGCGAGTGCGTCGAGATCACCCGAGCTGACTTGGGTGAATCCCGGCGGCAACGGATGGAACGTGGCCTGCTTGGCGGGCTGGCCGGTGGCGGCGAGCGTGGCGAGCGTCCGTCCGTGGAACGAGTCGTCGAGCGAGACGACCCTGTATCGCTCCTCTCCCCCGACGAGCTGACCGTGTCGTCGCGCCAGTTTGATGGCGGCCTCATTGGCCGTGGCGCCGCAATTGGCGAAGAAGACCCGATCGAGCCCCGAGCGGGCCGTCAGTGCCTCGGCCAGTTCGACCATCGGTTCGGAATAGAAGAGGTTGGAGACATGGGTCAGCCGATCCATCTGATCGGCCACCGCCCGGGCCACCGCCGGGTTGGCATGGCCCACCGAAGTCACGGCTAGACCCGAGAGGAAGTCCAAGTAGCGGTCACCGTTGTGGGAGGCCAGCCAGGATCCGTCTCCCGAGACGAACGTGACCGGCGACCGGCGATAGGTTTGCATGAGCACCGTTGCTTCCCGGGCGATCACGGTGCTCATGGTGTGATCATCGTGCCGATGCCCGCCGATGTGAACACCTCCAGCAGCAGCGCATGCTCGATGCGTCCGTCGAGGACGTGAGCCTGGGCAACTCCGCCCTCCAGCGCCTCCCGCACGGAGGCCAGCTTGGGAAGCATCCCACCGGAGGTGACGGGCAGCAGAGTCTGGAGCTCCTCCAAGTCCATGCGCGAGATGATCGTTCCCGGGTCGTCCGGATCCCTGTACACCCCCTCCACATCGGTGAGGTAGACGAGTTTCTGCGCCTGTATCGAACGAGCGAGGATGGCCGCCGCCGAGTCGGCGTTGACGTTGTAGACCTCGCCGTCCTCCCCACGCGCTATCGGGGCTATGACCGGGACCAGGCCCCGTTCGACCATTCCCTCGATCAGGGCGGTGTTGACCGTTGTCACCTCGCCCACGAATCCGAGCTCAGGTCGCCGGGGCACGGCTCGGAACAGGTCGGCGTCAAGACCGTTCATCCCAATGGCGGCGGCTCCGTGCCCGTTCAGGAATCTCACGATCTCAGGATTGATCACACCTACGAGCGTGCGTTGCACGACTGCCACTGTGGCCGCATCGGTGACCCGTAAACCGTCGAGCCAGGTGGGGGAGATCCCCTCGGCGGTCATCGCCGCCGAGATCTGGGGCCCACCACCGTGGATCACTATCGGCCGGATCCCCACCATCGACAGCAGCGTGACGTCACCGGCGAAACTGTCCCTGAGACGCGGGTCGTCCATGGCAGATCCGCCGTACTTGATGACCACGGTCGTACCGCGGAAGGCCTTGATGTACGGCAGCGCCTCCATGAGGATGCGGGCGCGGCCCATCGAGTTGGCGATCCGAGTCTTCTGTTCGTTCGGAGCGCCATGACCCTGACTCACGAGCGCTCACCGTTGAACCGAACGTAGTCGGGGGTCAGGTCGGTCGTGATGAGTGAGCACCTTCCCGGACCGTCGCCAACCGACACAGTCACAGTGAAGTCCCCGGTCAGCTTCTCCGAGATCGCCTCATGGTCGGCATCGACCGCCGTGCCGCCGTCGGCCACCGCCACGCCCGCGAAAGCGATCGAGGTGCCGTTCGGGTCGAAGGGGATCCGAGATGCCCCCATCGCTGCCAGGAGCCGGCCCCAGTTGGGATCGGCGCCGTAAAAGGCCGACCTCACCAGTGCGGAGTCGGCCATGGCCCGCGCCAACCCCAGGGCCGCTTCGTCGTCGACGGTGCCCGTCAGGTCGATGGTGACCACCCGGGAGGCGCCTTCGGCATCGGACGCCATCTGGCGGGTGAGGCTCCGGCACACCTCCTCGACGGTCGCCACCAAAGCGTCCTCGCTCGGTGTGATCCCGCTCGCACCCGATGCCAACATGACCACCGTGTCGTTGGTCGACTCGCACCCGTCGATGTCGAGGGCGTTGAACGACACCGCCACCGCCCGCCGGAGAACTCTCGCCAAGACCTCGCAGCTGATAACAGCGTCGGTTGTGAGCACGGCCAGCATGGTGGCCATGTCGGGACGAATCATGCCGGCACCTTTGGCCATGCCACCCACGGTGTAGCCGCCCGCCGTGACGGCCGCTTCCTTGGAGCGGCTGTCGGTGGTGAGTATCGCCTCGGCGGCGACGGAACCGCCGTCGGGGCGAAGAGTCAACCGGTCGAGGCCGTCAGCTATTCGATCGACCGGAACGATTCCGCCGATGGGGCCCGTCGAGCAGACCACAACATCACCGGGTGCGCAGCCGAGACGGTCGGCCACCAGTTCGGCGGTTCGACGAGCCGCCTCCATCCCGGGCCGTCCCGTGGCGGCGTTGGCGCACCCGGACGAGAGGACGACGGCGCGGGCGGTTCCGTCAGCGAGATGCTCTCGCGAGAGATGCACCGCAGGGGCTGCCGCCGTGTTGCGGGTGAAGACGCCAGCGGCGGGAACCGGGAAGCCCGCATCGACGAGGGCCAGGTCGAGGGAGCCGTCGAGCTTGATACCGGAGGCGACACCGCCCGCCGCGAAGCCGTCGGCTGCGCTCACGCTCATGGCATCCACCCGGCCAAGGGGAGACCGTCGGTCTCGCTGATACCAACCGCGATGTTGGCTGCCTGGATGGCTTGGCCGGCGGCGCCTTTGACGAGGTTGTCAATGACGCATTGGGCGATGATCGATCCAGTCCGCTCGTCGGAGAAGGCCGTCACCAGAGCACGATTGGAAGAAACGACCCACCGTGACTGCGGAGGTTGATCGACGACGTCGACAAAGGGGGCCGTGGCGTAGCTGTCGCGCAGCACCGACCGTGCCTCCTCGGTCGTCGCCTTCCCCCGAGCCGTGACCGTGGCGAGGATGCCCCGTTGCATCGGCACCAGGTGAGGGGTGAAGACGAGTCGGTGCTCACCTCCCAACCTCTTGTCCAGTCCCATCTCGATCTCCGGCCTATGACGATGGGTAGTGAGCCCGTAGCTGCGTACTCCAGAGTCGACCGCCCCAAACATCAGGTCCTCCCGGAGACCCCTTCCGGCTCCTGAGGTCCCCGAGAGGCAATCGGCCACGATTCCGTCCGCTTCGACGATCCCCGCTGCGAGCAGCGGCACCAGCGCCAAGAGGACCGCGGTCGGATAACACCCGGGAGACGCGATCGCTTTCGCCCCCTTCACGTCGAACAGCTCGGGCAGACCGTACGACCACTCCCCCAACTCGGAGGGATGCGGGTGCTCACCCCCATAAGCCTGGCGATACCGTCGCGAGGAGTCGAGCCTGAAATCGCTCCCCAGATCGATCACCACCGCCTCGCCCTGGCGGAGCTCATGGCCGATCTCGGCAGATGCTCCGTGGGGCAGCGCCAGGAAGACCACATCGAGGTTGTCGATGTCGGTGACGTCATTGGCGCCGAGTAGCCGTTCACCCTTGGCCAGGTGTGGATGGACGGCGTCGAGCCGGCTCCCGGCGCTGGTGTGGGCGCCCAGATGCACGAGTTCGAAGCGAGGGTGGGCGTCGAGGAGTCGTATCAGCTCGCCGCCGGCGTACCCGGAGGCGCCGAGGACGGCAGTTCTGAGTGACATCTGCCTCATTATACGCATATGCGAATAGGCTCGACCGCCCCCGCCCGCGGGCGGGCGCGACAACGCGCCGGTGGTGCCCTCATCGCCCACCCGAACCCAAAGCACCCCGCTCGACGGCCAGCTGCTCGATCAACGAGTAGGCCTCCTCTTCCGAGTACGGCCCCTCGTCGATGCGCTTCTCCAGCAATGCGTCCATCAGCTCCCCCACCAACGGGCCGGGGGGGATTCCCAGGTAAGACATGACTTGGTTGCCGTCGATCGGTGGGCGCAGCCGAGCCAGCTCCTCCTTTTCCTCCAGATGGCCGATCCTCTCTTCGAGCTCGTCGATTCGGTGCTGAATCGTGCGGGCCCGGCGCTCGTTGGCGGTGGTGACGTCACACCGAACGAGTTCGGTGAGACGATCGAGCAAGTGGCCGGCATCCCGCACATATCGACGCACCGCCGAATCCGTCCACCCCATCTCGAGGGTGTGTGGCCGCAAGTGCATGAACACGAGCCGTGATACGTCTGACACCACGTCCTTGGGATACCGGAGTGTGCGCAGCCGATGTCGAGCCATGCGGGCGCCGACGACTTCGTGGTGGTGAAACGTGACCCCGGCAGGACCGAACTCGCGCGTATCGGGTTTGCCTATGTCGTGGAGCAGGGCCGCCAGACGCAGGACCAGATCGGGAGAGGCCTTCTCGGTCACGGCGATCGTATGCGCCAGCACGTCCTTGTGATGATGAACGGGATCCTGTTCCATCCGCAGACGCGACAACTCCGGCAAGAACTCATCAGATAGATTCGAATCCACGAGCCCCCACAAGGCGTCGGCGGGGCTGGGGGCGGTCAACAGGCGGGAAAGCTCGTCTCGCACCCTCTCCGCGGAGATGATGGCGAGCCTGTTCGACATCTCGGTGGCAGCCTCCACTGCCTTGCGGTGAGGTTCAAAACCCAAGGTCGCCTGGAAACGAAACAAGCGCAGCATGCGCAAGGGATCGTCGGAGAATGACAGCTCTGGCTCGAGGGGGGTGCGCAGCACCCGCGCCGCCAGGTCGGCTGCCCCACCAAAAGGATCGATGGGCTCCACGTCGGGGAGAGCTACCGCCATGGCGTTCACGGTGAAGTCGCGCCGCGACAGGTCCACTTCGATGTCGTCTGAGAACGTCACCTGAGGTTTTCGAGAGTCGTTGCGATACACCTCATGGCGGAACGTCGTCACCTCGACCGTGTGGCCCTGGTGGATCGCCCCCACCGTGCCGAAGTCCTTTCCCACGGTGTAGACCACCGGCGACCAGCGGCGGAGGATGGATTCGATGTCGTCCGGGCGAGCGTCGGTGGCGAAGTCGAAATCTCGATCGAATTCCCTTTCGAGGAAGGCATCCCGCACCGACCCCCCCACCAAGAAGAGTTGGTGTCCGGCCCGCGCGAAAATCTCTCCGAGTTGCATCGGGGGCAGCTCAGGATCGACCAGCCAACGCAGTCGTTCGGGGATCACCCACGCCAGGATATCCAGTCGACGTCAGATCTCTGCTGTTGGCTGTTGGCCGTCGGCCCCAGTCGCCAAACCTCGAACTCAGGTGAGGAGGCCGGCCTCCATAGCCTTGGCGCGAAGCTGATGCCCGTTGCGAACGTGCGGCAGGGCCACAACGACGTCGACGTGACGGTTCAAGACAAGCTTGAGGATCGACTGGTCGAACGTCTGCATTCCGAAGAACTCCGACTCCTTGATCACTTCCTGCAGCGCGGTTGCCACGGTCCCGCCCAGGATCCACTCCTGAACGCGCTCGTTGTTGGTCAGCACCTCGACCGCCAACACCTGACCCGAACCACCCACCGTCTCCAAGAGCCGCTGACTGACGATCCCTCGCATCAGGGCGGCGAGCTGACTGCGAACCATCGGCTGTTGCAGAGCCGGGAAGTAATCGACGAGACGGTTGAGCGTGTCGGCAGGGTCAGTCGTGCGCATCGACGAGATGACGAGGTGCCCTGTCTCGGACGCGCTGATGGCCGCCCGAGCAGTCTCGGAATCGTCGATCTCGGATATGACGATGACGTCGGCGTCTTGGCGCATGGCGGCCCGCACCGCGTGAGAGAAGTCGACGGTGTCGACGCCGACCTCTCGTTGGGCCACAACCGCCATCTTGTCTGGATGGAGAACCTCGATGGGATCCTCGATCGTGACGATCGAGACGCTGCGGTTCTCGTTGATCCAGTCGACCATTGATGCCATGGTTGTCGTCTTGCCGGACCCGCTCGGGCCCGTGACGAGGACGATCCCTCCGCCGGTGTCTTCTACCAGTTTGCGTATCACGCCTGGAAGACCGAGTTCCTCGAAGCCGGGGGCTCCGGGAACGACCCGGCGCAGGACCATCGACACAGAACCACGCTGACGGAAGGCGGCGACCCGGAAACGTCCGACGTCGGGGCGGCCATAAGCGAAGTCAGCCTCGCCGTTGGCTTTGAAATCACGAGCAGCGCGCTGGGTGAAGAGGTCCGCCGCGTACCCCTCAGTGTCGGCGGGCTTGAGAGGGTCGACGCCGTCCATCCGGCGTAGCTCCCCGTCGCTGCGGATGACGGGAGGCGAACCGACCTTCAGATGGAGATCGGAGGCACCAGCCTCCACGACCCGGCGGAGCAGATCGTCGATTTGGACGGTCATCGATGTTCCCTTTCGAGTATTGCTGTCTCGAGCGATATCGGCTCATCGATCCATCACCTGAAGTCTGGCGGCGTCTCCTGCGTTCGTCGTCAGGCGTTCAAGTACGGGGCAAGCATGAGGCGTGCTCGCTCCAGGGCCCGATGGGACTCATCGGGGGAACGGTGGGTCGACGGCAACGCCTCCACTTCGAGACCCACGAGTGTCCTGGCCACCACCGCCAGGGAATCCCGGATGGCCGGCAGGTGGTATCCACCCTCCAAGAAAACAACGATGCGATCCGCCGGCACTGCCTCCACCACCGAGGCCGTCATGGCGGAGTAGTCGTACTCGGTGAGACGGAGTTCCGCCAGAGGATCATTGGCATGGGCGTCAAACCCTGACGAGATGAATACCCAGTCCGGCTTGAAACTGCGGAGGCCCGCCATGGCGATGGCGTCGAAGGCCTCCCGGTAGACGTCACCGGCAGTGAAGGCCGGGAGGGGGACGTTGATGGTGGATCCTTCCCCGGCGTCTTCTCCCACGTCCGCAACGCCCCCCTCGAAGGGGTAAAAAGGGAACTGGTGAAGCGAGATGTACATCACGCCGGGATCGCGGTAGAACATGCTCTGGGTTCCGTTCCCATGGTGCACATCCCAGTCGATCACACACACTCGCTCGCCCTGCATACGGAGCCTCTCGGCGGCGATGGCGACGTTATTGAACAGACAAAAGCCCATGGCACGGTTGGCGAGGGCGTGGTGCCCGGGCGGACGCACGCTGACCACGGCCGGTCCACCGAAACCCTCCTTCAATCTGGCTACGGCGGTCAGTCCTGCTCCCGCCGCAGCGAGGGCCGCCTCCCAGGATCCCTCCGAGGCGATGGTGTCGGCGTCGAGACTGCCGCCTCCCTGCTCACAGAACCTCTGCAGCGCCTCCACGTAGGCGGGATCGTGCACGATGGATAGGTCGGTGGGGTCGACGGGCACCGCCTCGATCTCTTCCGTGTCCGTCTCGGACTGGACGATCCCCATGTGGGCGGCGCGCAGCCGAGCCGGGCGTTCCGGATGAAGAGGGCCGGTGTCGTGGTGGAATCCGCTCGGATGCGTGACATGGAGCAGGCGCACAGCCTTACTCTCTCATATGTGGAACGTCCAGCGTAAGCGGGGTTTTTCCGGGGAGCCTGCCGACCCACCTTTGGGAATTGTCAGACGAGGCTGGAAGGAGACCTAGATGCAACGAGACCCGCACTCAAACAAGGGTAGGGGCAAGAGCCAGCATGGGCAGTCACCCAGTTGGCGGTGGCCCCGTAGCCTGTGTGGCCGGCCCCACCGCCCCGACGCCCAGCCGGGAAATCGAGGAGTCTTCGTATGCCCAGTGGACCAAGTAACTGGCTTGCGGATATCGCCAACTGAGCGGGGTGCGGGGCGGGAATTGGGGCCTCACCCATTACCCGAGACGGGCAGGGCGTGGTACCAAGCGGTGAGGGAGCGGTCGGTATGAAGCTCTATCCCGATGCCGTCGCAGCGTTCCTGGGGGACCCGGCTTCGGGGTTGAACACGCCTGCGACCAAGGACGGCTACCGGCAGGTTTTGCGAGCCCTGCAGGGAGACCACCCGGACAAACTGGTGGCAGAATTCACCGAAAAGGATCTGGTCGCCTTTGTGGGACGTCCTCACCTATCACCAGCGTCCAAGGCCGGTAGCGGGTGACCGTCACCTCTGCGGGGTCGAACAGTTCCATTTCCCCGTCGTGGGGCCACACTCGGCCGGTGCCGAGCAGTGTTGAAAGTAGTTGGTCCACCCGCGTAGGACAGCGTTGAGCTGACGCAGCAGGTCTCCGAGCGGCTGGTTCGTTCCCTGGTTGGTGATCGTCCTCACCTTCCGTTTGATCGAGGCGAGCGCCTCTTTCGAGGGATAGGTGTAGATGTATCGCTTGTTGGTCCCTTGCTTGATGTCCCGCCGGATGCGGAACCCCAAGAACGTGAACCCCTCGTCGATGTGGACAACACCTGTCTTGGCTTCTGATAGGGCAAGGCCCATCGGCGCCAGCCTCGCTGCTGCCTCCGAAAGGAGGTTCTCGGCGTGGGTGCGGGTGCCCGACACCAACAGCACGAAGTCGTCGGCGTAGCGGACAAGCCGATACGTCGCCTCGCCGTGCTGGCGGCGTCGTTCCCGATCCCAGCGGGTGGCCATGGTTGTGGCCCAGGCCTCGGCGAAGTGGTCGTCGAGGACCGAGAGGGCCACGATGGCCAACAGCGGCGACAAGATGCCGCCCTGTGGTGTCCCAGTGTTGGTGTCCCTAATGACGTAATCCTCAGAGAGGATCCCGGCTTTCGAGAACGCCTTAATCAACCTCAGGACCCGTTTGTCTCCGACCCGTCGACGTATCCGCTCCATGAGGGCGGAGTGGTCGATGTTGTCGAAACACGCCTCGATGTCCGCTTCCGCCACCCACTCATACGAGTTCGAGGCGAACATGTGGATCTCGGCGCTGGCGTCATGGGGCCGCCGACGGGGACGGGAGCCGTACGAACACGGCTTGAAATCCGCCTCGAAGATCGGTTCCAACACCAATTTGAGAGACGCCTGCACCACCCGGTCACGGGTGGCGGGGATACCCAGACGGCGGAGCTTGCCGCCGGTCTTGGGGATCATCCGTTCCCGCACCGGCAAAGGCTCGAAACTACGGGCCTTCAAGTCGGCTCGCAGATCGTCCAAGAACGCTTCGGTGCTGCGGGACTGTTCGATGTATCGGGCGGTTTCGCCGTCCACGCCGCCAGTCCGGGCGCCCCGATTGGCCCTGACCCGGTTCCACCCAACCAAGAGGAAAGCCGGGTCACAGACGAGGTTGTAAAGGTCGTCGAACCGACGCCCTGCGTCGGCGATCGACCACTGATGCAGCTTGGTCTGGATTTCCAGTACCCGCGCCTTTGCCTCATCGAGGCTCGGCCACGGTGCGCCCGTGTTCACAGGCGACCTCCCGGCGTTCCAGCACTTCTGCTGCTGACTCGCTGGGTCCCTTCGCCATGTGACCGGTTTTCCCGATCTCGGACTACTACGGACCCTCCGCCCCGCCCCGGGATCATCAGCCGACGATGAGCCTTCCCGCCGCCGACCTGGCCGGCCGGAGGGGAGGGGGATCCCGGAACGGTTCCCACGTTCACTATGTATCCGTTGACAGGGTCGATGCCCAGCTTTTCCCCTGACAGCCTGTCCATGGCTACGCCGCAGGCCTTCACCATGGCCTCCCCACCGGCATCAATGACCGGCTTCGGAGTTGTGGACCTCGTGCGCGAGGCCACACCGCTTGTCGTCCCAGCCCATATCCGCCAGACCCCTTCGCCCTGCGGCCGGCTCTCCCGGCCCCCAAGACAGGTCGTAACTCCTGCGACTACTACGGGTCCTCCGCCACGTCCCCACCCCATCATCAGACCATGTGGTTAGCCCCCGAAGGGGCGGGATGAGACGCTTCCCACGTTCACACGCAACCGCTAGAAGAGTTAGGCACTCGGCTTTATCCCGGAAGGCATGTCCGGCGGGCACACACAGCGTCCCGACGGCCCCGGCCCAGGGAAAGACCGGGCGGCTCCCCATCCACGGGAGAGAACCGTCACCTCCACACCGCCCATATCCATCAGGTTGGAGCGGTCGACCCATTACGGGACCTCACAGCCGATGCGTATTCCTATACCTTCTCCTCTCGCTAGCCCGCCACGACCATCTGATGGTGCTGACCGTGCGGTACGTTGTCGGGGCGCTTCATCCCAGACGGCGCATGTCCGCCTCCAAGACGGCCCCCAGCTTCTCCCGGCCACTGTGATGACCGAGGGCAGGCATCCGGCCCGCGCGGTGTGCGTGCGCCTCGTGGCGCACGATGAAACGGGTCCGCCACTTGAACGGCGTCGGGAAGCATCGTGTTGAAGGTCTTCCGACACGGACCCGACAGATCCAACGTCGCCCACTTGACCTGTTTCCGCCACTCGGGTGTTCGATCTTGCAACCATTTCATGGGGCCAGTGGCGGTGCGGCCGGCCACGACATCGAGGAGCTGACCGGCCTCGACATCGACGATCTGAGTCGTCCACCGTTGGCGGCGCCACTTCCCGACACGGCATCGCAGCGTCTCGTCCAAGCCGATGGCGGCGACGTCTCCGAACCGTGCTGGGTCGTCAATGAGTGCTTGGCCATAGGCGACCACGGCGTCCATCACCGGATGCCAGCCACAGCCCAGATCCTTGGCCACCTCCGTGACCGATCGGCCACATCGTCCCACCTGCACTGTCGCCCTGGGCTTCCCCTCGAATCGTGGAGGGTTTCTTATTGGTGGTGTCGGGTGGTCTCGAGGTCATGCTGCCTTCGTGTCGGTGTCCCGTCCGATTGCTCGGTCAGCGAGTACCTGCTCGTAGGCGACCGGGCTCATCATCTCA
>JBGTLA010000045.1:0-15956 GCA_041744375.1 Acidimicrobiia bacterium
TGAGATGATGAGCCCGGTCGCCTACGAGCAGGTACTCGCTGACCGAGCAATCGGACGGGACACCGACACGAAGGCAGCATGACCTCGAGACCACCCGACACCACCAATAAGAAACCCTCCACGATTCGAGGGGAAGCCCACTCGGAGCCACTGTTTGAGGGTCTGTTGGAATCGTTCGACTTTGCCGACGGTGGTGGGATGGTTGGGTCGGCTGTTCTTCTGGACGATTCCCTGGGCGGCGAGTTCGGTTTCGAAGGCGTTACGGCCGCCTTTCCCGGTGGCGTAGACCATTCCGTTGTCGGTGAGGGTCGAGGCTGGAGGCCCATAAACACTGACTGCGGTACGGAACATGTCTCGGACGACTCGTCCGGTGACCGGATTGTGGGCGGTCACTGACAATGCGTAGCGGGAGCGGTCATCGAGAAACGACAGGATCTCTGTGTCGCTGCCATCGACGAGAGTCCAGTGGGTGAAATCCGACTGCCACATCTCGTTGGGCATCCCAGCTTCGAACCTGACATAGGAGCTCTTCGGTCGTTTCTGGGGTTGAGCTTGGACCAGTCCATGTGCTTTGAGATATCTCCACACCGTCGCCGCGGACACTTCGATGCCATGGTCTTCTTCGAGATGCCAGACGATCGTCTCCGGCCCAGCGTCCATCCCTCTGGCAGTCAACTGTCCACGCAGGTCAACGATCAGAGCCACCACCTCAGAAGAGAGTCGGTTAGGTGAGGTGAGAGGACGTTTCGAACGAGGTTCGAACGCAGCTTCGCCCTCGGCTCGGTAGCGGGCCACCAGCTTGGACACCCAACCCTTCGACACCCCATAGTCCCGGGCAACCTCGGCCTGGGAACGTCCCTCCACGATGACAGCAGTGATGATCAGACAAGCCTTCGACATGGCCCAATCCGACCACCCCGAAGTTTCCTATGACCCGCGACATGGGTTTCCTATGTCCTGAAACCAGACACTGCCGCGGGCGCCAAAGTGAATCTCCCCATCATTTCGGCCGAGGCAGGAGACACCTCCCCGAGCCCAGGGAGTCGGAGTTGCGTATCCTCTGGGCGTGCCCAACTTCTACTTCGAACCTCTCTCTCACCTCGACGCCTCGTTTCTGGCGCTCGAGTCGCCTACCACCCACATGCATGTGGCCGGGGTGGCGATCTTCGAAGGAGGGCCGTTGGCGCTGAAAGGCGGCGCCATCGACATCGAGCGGATCCGCGCCCACGTCCACTCCAAGCTCGAGTACATCCCCCGCTACCGCCAGCGGCTTGACTTCGTCCCCTACGTCCGCTCCCCCGTGTGGATCGACGACACCCACTTCAACCTCGACTATCACGTGCGCCACACCAGCCTGCCCAGACCCGGGACCGACGACCAGCTCAAGCGGCTCGCCGGGCGGATCGTGTCCCAGCAACTCGACAAGGCCAAGCCCCTCTGGGAACTGTGGGTGGTGGAGGGCATGTCAGACGGCCGTTTCGCCATCATCGCCAAGATCCACCACTGCATGATCGACGGGCTGTCGGGCGTCGACCTCACCACGATCCTCCTCAACGTCGTCCCCACCACCGAGATCGAAGAGACACCCGAGTGGGTACCCCGACCCGCCCCCACCCACACCGAGCTGGCGGTGGCGTCCGCCGCCCAGACAGCACGCCACACCATCGATCGAGTGACGTCCTTGGGCCGTTTCATCGCAGGGGGCCAGCAGGCGATCCAACAGGTCTCGGGCAAGGCCCTGGCGGCCGTCAACTCCTTGCGGTCCGGGTGGCTCTCCACCGCCGACCGAACACCGCTCAATCCCGACATCGGACCCAACCGCCGCTTCGATTGGACCGAGACGCCTCTCGACGAGGTCAAGACGATCAAGAACCAACTGGGCGGCACGGTGAACGATGCCGTCCTGGCCATCGTCGCCGGTGCTGTCCGGCACTTCTTCTTGGCCCATCGGGAGTTCGACGTGGAAGGCCTCGAGTTCCGGGTCATGAACCCGGTGAGCACCCGGCGCTCCGACCAGTCCGGAGCGCTGGGAAACCAGGTAGCCATGTGGCTCGTCGACCTTCCCATCGACGAGCCGGACCCCGCCGCCCGACACCAGAAGGTCAAGGCAGACACCGCCAACCACAGGCGCACCAATCAGGCGCTAGGGGCAGCAACCCTCGTCGATCTTTCCCGAGGCACCCCCGTGACCCTCCTGTCGCTAGCCAGTCGGGTGGCTGCTCCCCGCATGCGGCCCTTCAACATGACCGTGACCAACGTGCCCGGACCACAGTTCCCCATGTACTTGCTCGAGGCCAAGATGGTGGCCAACTACCCCATCGTTCCCCTGTGGGCCCAGCACGGCCTGGGAATTGCCCTCTTCAGCTACGACGGACGACTGCTGTGGGGGGTCCACGCCGACTTCGACGCCCTGCCCGACGCCGAGGTCTTCATCGAGTCGATCCACACCTCCGCCAAACAACTCCTCAACGCGGCTCAGGTGAAGTCCTGAGCCGGTAAGGACCGGCCAAGAATCCTCTCGGCTGTGCGCTGAGAACCGCCGGCAGCCTCGTCCGGGCAGAGATCTTGCTTCGGTCGATTTGGGGGCAGGTGGCAAGCTTCGGGGATGCCGCTCGGTGCTGCTCTGTTCGGGGCCGTTGCCCTGTCGTTTTCGGCCATCTTCTTTGCGCTCTCGGAGGTGTCGCCGGTCACGGGGACCTTCTTTCGGGCCGTCTATGCCTTGCCGGTCCTGACGCTGCTGTGGTGGAAGATCCGCCACCACGACAAACGAAGCCGCAAGGCCCGAGTGCTGGGAGTCGGAGCCGGGTTGATGCTCGGTCTCGACTTCACCTTCTGGCACGTGGCCATCGGCTACATGGGAGCGGGGTTGGCGACCCTGGTGGCCAACTCCCAGGTGGTGATCGTCGCTCTCTTTGCCTGGGTCATCTTCGGGGAACGGCCGAGCCGGGTGCTGGGTTGGGCCATCCCGTTGGTGATGGTCGGGCTCACCCTCGTGAGCGGGATGGTCGGAGCCAATTCGTTCGGAGTCGATCCTCTCCAAGGAACCATATTTTCCGTCTTGTCGGCGGTTTGTTACGCCGGGTTCCTCTTGGCCTACCGGCGGTCCAACCGCAGCCAGTCCCCCGCCGTCGGCTCGCTCCTCGACGCCACCCTCGGCACAGCGCTGGTGACGGCAATCATCGCTCCCGTCTTCGGGGGAATAGACCTCGGCCCCACCTGGCCGGCCCACGGATGGCTGGTGGCGCTGGCGATCAGCTGCCAGGTGGTCGGCCTTTTGGCCATCGGGTACGCCCTTCCTCGGCTCCCGGCGGCCGAGACCTCGACGCTCATTCTCCTCCAACCGGTGCTGACCATGGTGTGGGGTGCCCTCATCCTCACCGAACGCCCCTCGGCCCTGCAGCTATTCGGGGTGGTGCTCGTCCTGGCAGGTGTCGGGTCCGTGGCGACGCTCACCCGTCGCCGTCGCCTGGGGATTCCGGCCCCGACAGTGTGATGGCGGCGGCCTTGGTCGCCCCCCAGGCGAGATGAATGGCCCACACCTCTTCCCCCAGGTCGCGCGTCGAAGCCGGGGCAAGGTCGTAGAGATCGCCCGGCAACGCCCTCTCGGCCATCGGGTCCCGGGGTATCGGCTCCACCCCCAAATCAGCCAGGCGGGCCGTCGGGAAACGCATGGCCTCCTGGAACACCTCCAGCGGACCGCGTCGTTGCTGCGAGAAGGGCTGAGAGAGCAGTAGCTCGAGTTCCGACTGCAACCAGGCGGCACCCTCCTCGACGGCTGCCTCCAGGCCCATGACGTGCGGAGCGCGCCGGCGCACGTGGTGCGGGTAGACGGCCACCAGGGCTTCGGCCAGGTTTGCCGAATGATCCGGCATCGGGCCGCTCATCGTCCGAACACCTTCACCACCAGCACCCCCAGCGGCCCCTGGACGGCAGCGATGCCCACCCGATCGAAGCCGGGATCGACGAGCGCCGAGTCGGACGCCGCGGCGATGCCTTCCTGTGCAGCCCGATCGGTGGCGGCCAGGGCCACCATCTCCTCGGCGCGCTCCAGACGGAGCCCTTCGGTGGTGGTGTCCGCCAGGACCGAAGACGGCCGGCGCCTCTCCACGAAACCATTCCGGTACATCTCGACGGCGCGCCGACGGGCCACCTCCGCCAACCCGTCGGACCAGGCCAGCGGGTCGGCTCCCGCGTCGAGACGATCGGCATTCACGCGGTCGGCCAAGAAGGCAACCGATGTCGGGGACGATGCCAACTCGTCGGCGTCGACCGGACTTGTCTCGACGCGCTCCCCTTCCTCGGGAACAACCCGCCGTCCACCCGTCACCTCCTCCAGCGCCGCCAACGCCGCCACTGCTTGATCACCCACCAGCGGCCACAACATCCCCGGAATGAGCGCATCGGGGCCGGCCACCGCCTGGGCCACTGTCGAGTCCCCCACCGCCTCGTCGTAAGCCTCCGGCAGCGGCAGAACGGAGCCGATCGCCAACGCCACCACGACCACCACCGCGCCCCACACCGCCGCCACCCCCGACCCCAGCACCCGGTTGACCATTGTCAGGCCGGGAAGGCTCATCACTTTGGAGAGGTAACGGGCGAGGATCGACAAGCTCAGGCCGAAGAGAATGAACAAGACGACTCCCGCTCCGGTCCGTGCCATCTCCGGCGACGCCCCGAAACGGTCGGAGAGCCAGCCCCCTACCGGGGCGGAGAGCCGGAAGGCGATGGCGGCGCCGACCACCAGACCGACGAGGTCCATCAGCTCACGGACGGCCCCTCGCAGCCAACCCCGAACCGCCAGAGCCGCGAGATAGATTCCGAGAATGAAGTCGACCACGACCCCGTTGTAACACGCACGGGCGCCCGGCCCGGCGTTTCCCCAGAAATCCCCCTGCACACACGGTGGGGGGAAGGAGCTCAGACGAGTTGGATCTTCATTCGTTTGTTGGCTTTTCCCTTTGACTCGGTCTTGACGACTTCGATCTGTCCCACTTCCAGGGTGGTACGGACGTGGGTGCCGCCGTCGGCCTGGCGATCGAGCCCCACGATGTCCACCACCCGTATCTCCTCGATCCATTCGGGGATGAGGTTGACCTTGGTGCGGATGAGGTCGGGGTCGCCGAGGGCAACCTGGCGGGCCAGGTACACGATCTCGGTGGGGTAGCCACGGGTGAGCTCGTCGTTGAGTCGTCGCTCGACCTCCCGGCCGAACTCGGTGCTGATCGAATCGAGCTCGAAATCCATGCGGGCGGTTCCCTCTTCCATGTTTCCCCCCGTCACCTTCGCCCCAAAATCCCTCCACACCACTCCTGAGAGGGCGTGGAGGGCGGTGTGGGTGCGCATGATGGTGTAGCGCCGCTCCCAGTCGATGGCTCCTTCCACGGGCGTCCCCGGCGCAGGGAGCTCGGCGGAATCGACGATGTGGAGGTGCTTGCCGTCCCGTCGCACCGTGTCGAGCACCCTCACTTCACCTCCGTCCCAGCGAATCACCCCGGTGTCACCGGGTTGCCCACCGCCGCGGGCATAGAACACCGTGCGGTCGAGGAGCACAGCCCCCTCGACGGTTTCCAACACGGCTCCCTCTGCTCGATCCCGGTACGAATCTCGGCCCGCCAATTCTTCAGTCTGCACCTCTACCTCCTGGCGAACACCCTACCGAACAAGACGAACCGGCTTTCCGGCGGTATATTGCAGCCTGACGCTGCTCGGTCACGAGCGGTGTTCCTAAGCAAACGAGGAAGGAAACAAATGAGCAGACGATTCATGCGGGTCTTTGCGCTCTTCGCCGTCCTATCGCTGATTTTGGCAGCGTGCGGCAACGGGGCAGACCCGACCACCACGACCGCGGCCGCTCCGGCCGAGACGACCGCCCCCGACGACACACCAGACGACACACCAGACGAGGCGCCCGACGACACCACGGCACCCGACGAGCCGATGACAGAAGGCCCCCTCGGGGCTGTCGTCGTCGGACCCGGCGAACCCATCAAGATCGCCACGTTGCAGGCCATCAGCGGTGACGTCGCCAGCCTCGGTGAGGATCAGAACCGGGCGACCGAGATCGCCATTGCCGACAAGGGCGACATCCAGGGGTTCGAGATCGAGCTGTCGTACCGGGAGGACGACTTGTGCAACTCCGAAGGTGGCCAGACCGGTTCCACCCGCATCGTGGCCGACCCCGACGTCATCGGCGTCATCGGCACGAGCTGCTCGGGAGCGGGCGTTCCCGCCTCGCGCGTGGTCACCGGAGCCGGACGTGTTCTCATCTCAGGATCGAACACTTCCCCCGTGCTGACGTCGTTCTTCGACGGCAACCCGGGCCCTGAGTACCACGAGGGCTACTACCGGACCGCTCACAACGACGCCATCCAGGGCGCCGCGGCGGCCCGTTTCGTGTTCGAAGAGCTGGGACTCAGTTCGGTGGCGACCATCAACGACGGCGACCCCTACACCCAGGGGCTCACCACCGCCTTCGGCGCCTCCTTCGAGGAGCTGGGTGGATCAGTCGTGCTCGCCACGGCAGTAACCCCCGAACAGACCGACATGCGACCGGTCCTGACCGAGGTTGCCGCCGCCGGAGCCGAGTTGATCTTCTTCCCGATCTTCCAGCCGGCGGGTGACTTCATCCCCGAGCAGGCCCCCGACATCAGCGGCCTCGAGGACGTGGTGTTGATGGGCGCAGACGGTCTGTTGTCGGACACCTACGTCGTGCTGCCCCAGACCAAGGGCATGTACTTCTCGGGTCCCAGCACCCCTGAAACCCCTGAGTACGCCGACTTCGTGGCCAAGTACGTCGATGCGTACGGTGAGGAGCCGATCCAGTCGTTCCATGCCCACGCCTACGACGCCACCAACATGCTGTTGGCGGCCATCGAAGAGGTGGCAGTGATGGACGGGGACAACCTCGTCATCGACCTGCAGGGTGTGCGGGACGCGCTCAACGCCATCAACTGGAGCGGCCTGACGGGATCTTTGGTGTGTGACGACTTCGGCGACTGCGCCGACCCGACGATCTTCATCGTCCAGAACACCGACGACACTCCCACGATCGCCGACGTGAGGGCGAACGTGCAGGTCAGCTATACAGCCGCGGAACTGGGCTTCTAGAGTCCGGAAAGAGACGAAAGGAGCTGTGCCCGGTGCCGTGCCCATGAGCACGGCACCGGGCACCAGTCCGTTCGAGGGCTGAGGCGACTCAATGGCACAACCAGCAACCGCGGTGCCCCCCCGCCGGGTATCTCGGATCACCCCCGTCAACATATTCATCTGGGCGTTCCGCATCATGGTGGTGGTGGTGATCGGTTACGGCTCGTTCGTGAGCATCACCTCGGGTCGTCTCACCGCCGCCCAGTGGCGGGACCTGATCGTGTTCGGAGTCTCCACCGGCGCCATGTTCTCGCTGGTGGCGCTCGGGTACACGATGGTGTACGGCGTGCTGAAGTTCATCAACTTCGCCCATGGCGAAGTGTTCATGTGCGGAGCGATGACCGCATTTCTGGTCGCCAACGCTCTGGCCGACACCAACCTGTGGGCCACCAACCCAACCCTCTCCATCATCATCGTCGTCCTCTGCTCGATGCTGGCGTCGACCATCATCGCGGTGACGGTGGAACGTATCGCCTACCGGCCACTACGAGGCAAGCCCCGCCTCATTCCCCTCATCACTTCCATCGGGGCCTCCTTCACCCTCCAGTACCTGGTGCGCGGGCTCGTCGGTCCCAGCACCAAGTCGTTTCCCCGAGTCGAGCCGCTGCGGGGCACCATCGACTTGGCCGGCTTCGTCATACTGCGCGCCCAGGCCGTCGTCATCTTTGTGGCGGTGGTGGCCATGATCGGCCTATATCTGTTCGTCGAGAAAACTAAGACCGGCAAGGCGATGCGGGCCGTGTCCGAGGACCCCGACACCGCTGCTCTCATGGGCATCGACGTCGACCGAACCATCGTCAAGGTGTTCGGCGTCGGCGGCGCCATGGCCGGCGTGGCGGGAGGACTGTGGGGGCTGCTTTTCCCCAGCGTCAACTTCTTCTCCGGTTTCCTACCCGGCATCAAGGCTTTCACCGCCGCCGTCCTGGGCGGCATCGGCAACATCGTGGGGGCGATGCTGGGAGGCATCAGCCTCGGGATCTTCGAATCGGTCGGGCCCAGCCTGGTGCTGGCCGGTTACAACATCCCCGCCTTCAGCCAGCTGAAGGACGTGGTGGCGTTCACGGCTTTGGTCCTCGTCCTCATCTTCCGACCGAGCGGCATACTCGGCGAACGTCTGGCAGTCGAGAGGACCTGACGACATGACCCAAGCGACCAACTCTCGCACCGCCACCGCCGACACGGCCCTCCACCCGGCACCCCCCCTGGACATGCGCGCCGCCGCCCGGCTCGGGTTGGCGGGCGCTCTCGTCACCGCCCTGGTCCCGTCCATCGGCATGGTGGAGACCTTCCAGAGCCGGATCATCATCGAACCCTTCCTGCCACTCGGATTGCTCTTCATGTACTTGATGCCGTTCGCCTTCGGATGGATGGCGGCTCGTCCCCCCATCAAGCGCGAGGGTTACGCCGCCTCGGTGCCGGGGGCCCGCAACATGGCGGCGGGGGCCATCGCCGGTGTCCTGGCCGGGCTGGGGGTCGGCGTCCTCATGGCGCTGATCACCGCCTTCGACCTGCGCGGTATCTTCATCCAGCTCTCCCCTCAGCTTCTCGAGACCCTCTCGTTCGGGTTGCCGCTCGGGAGCGCGGTACTGGCGACCGCCGCCCTCGGCGGGCTGGCCGGTGCCCTGGGCGGCGGTATCCACCTCCTCCCCCGCCGCCTGCGCCGCTCGCTCCTCCCGGCGTTGATGTGGGTTCTTCTCATGAGTCTGCTGCGCGACGTCGCCGCCCAAGTGTTCAGCGGGCTCAGGATCCCGTGGCTCACCACGCTCATCTTCACACGCCGTGGCGGACCTCTCACCGTGGCCGGGGCCGTGGGCGTGTTCGTGGTGTTCTTCGCCCTCTACTGGTGGATCGGGGGTCGCCAGGTGACGATCCGGTCGCGATTCGACGCCCTGCCCCGCCCACGTCAGATCGGATGGTCGGTGGCAGCCATGGTGGCGATACTGGCCATCCTGGCGGTGGCCCCGGCGGTGTTCGGCCCCTTCCTCAGCCAGGTGCTCGACAACGCCGGGATCTTCTTGCTGATGGCCCTCGGCCTCAACATCGTCTTGGGCTATGCCGGACTGTTGGACCTCGGCTACGTCGCCTTCTTCGCCGTCGGCGCCTACACCTCCGCCATCCTCACGTCGCCACTGTCGCCCACCTGGGCTCCCCAGCTCTCCTTCCTCGGCGCCCTGCCATTCGTCATGATCGCCGCAGTGGTCGCCGGTGCGATGGTCGCCACCCCGGTCATCCGGATGAGAGGCGACTACCTCGCCATCGTCACCCTCGGGTTCGGGGAGATCGCCCGTATCCTCCTCAACTCCGAGTGGCTCGCCCCCTACTTCGGGGGCGCGCAGGGGATCACCAACATCCCCAACCTGACGATCGGGCCTCTCAGCTTCAGCTCTCCCCAGGACTACTTCTACCCGATCTTCGCCTTCGTGCTCCTGGCCGCCTACATCACCTACTCGCTGGAGCGGTCCCGGTGGGGGCGGGCGTGGATGGCGATGCGCGAGGACGAGTCGGTGGCCGAGGCCATGGGTGTCAACATCGTCACGGCCAAACTGTCGGCCTTCGTTGTGGGGGCGATCCTGGCCAGCTTCGGCGGGGCCCTCTTCGGAGCCCAGATCGGCTCCGTGTTCCCCCACTCCTTCGACATCATCGTGTCGATCACGGTCCTCGTCATCATCATCGTGGGCGGCATGGGCAACGTCCCCGGCGTCGCACTGGGGGCGTTGATCCTCATCGGGCTGCCCAACCTGTTGCGTGAGTTCTCCGAGTTCCAGTTCCTCTTCTACGGCGTGCTCCTCATCATCATGATGCTCAACCGGCCCGAGGGATTCCTTCCCAGCCGCCAACGAGCACGAGAGCTTCACCAGGACGAAGCCGGCCAGGATGCATGGCTCGAGATCTACGGCGACGAAGCCGCCGCCTCCCCCGAAACGGCCCCCGAGGGGAACGCCTGATGGCCCCACTACTCGAGATCAGAGACCTCACCAAGTCGTTCGGCGGCCTAACGGCCATCAACGGGCTGACGATGCATGTGGACCAGGGCGAGATCGTCAGCGTCATCGGCCCCAACGGAGCCGGCAAGACCACCTTCTTCAACCTCATCACCGGGATGGAGACCCCCGACAGCGGCGACATCATGTTCGCCGACCAGCCCATCGTCGGTCTCCGACCCAACCAGATCCTCGAACTCGGGGTGGCCCGAACCTTCCAGAACGTGAGGTTGTTCCCCAACATGACGGTGCTCGAGAACGTGATGGTGGGACGCCACACCCGGACCCGCTCGGGGATGCTGTCGGCCATCTTCCGCACCCGGGCGTTCCGCAGAGAGGAAGTGGAGACGGAACGTCTCGCCGAGGACACGTTGTCCTTCTTCGGGACGCGCCTGGCCGGGTACCGTCTCGACCAGCCGGCCATGGCTCTCTCCTACGCCAACCGTCGCCGTCTCGAGATAGCCCGGGCCATGGCGTCAGAGCCCACGCTGCTGCTCCTGGACGAGCCGACCGCCGGCATGAACCCGCGCGAGACCGTCGAGATCACCGAACTGATCGGCCGCATGCGTGAGGAACGCAACTTCACCGTCTTGCTCATCGAACATGACATGCGCGTCGTCAAAGGGGTGTCGGACCGGGTGGTGGTGGTCGACCACGGAAGCAAGCTCGCCGAAGGCTCCTACGAGGAGGTGGCGACCAATCAACAGGTCATCGAGGCGTATCTCGGCACCGACACCGAGCGGCGGAGAATCGGATGACGGACCAACGCACCCCGGTCCTCGAGCTGCGCAACGTCGACACCCACTACGGCCCCATCCAGGTCCTCAAGGACGTGAACATCGAGATGTACGAAGGGGAGATGGTGTGTTTGCTGGGAGGCAACGCCTCCGGCAAGACCACCACCCTCAAGACGATCCTCGGCTACGTGACGCCCACCAACGGACAGGTCGTCCTCGACGGGGAGAGAATCGACGGTCTATCGACCAAAGAAGTCGTGGCCAAGGGCATCTCCATGGTCCCCGAGAACCGGCGTCTGTTCAAGCGCATGACGGTGCTGGAGAACCTCCAGATCGGCTCGTACCTCCGCAACGACAAGGACGCCATCGAGAGTGACATGGACCGGGTGTTCGAACTGTTCCCCCGCTGCAAGGAGAGGCTGAGCCAGAAGGCCGGCACCCTTTCCGGAGGGGAACAGCAGATGGTGGCGGTCGGGCGCGCCCTCATGGCTCGACCCAAGGTGCTGCTGATGGACGAACCGTCGATGGGTTTGTCGCCGATCCTCGTCGGACAGAACTTCGACATCATCCAGCAGATCAACGAAGCGGGGACGACCGTGTTCGTGGTGGAACAGAACGCCAACATGGCCCTGTCGATCGCCAACCGGGGATACGTCCTCCAGACCGGGGCCATCGTGCTCCACGACGACGCCGAAGCGCTCCTCGACAACCCCCAGATGCGCCAGGCCTACCTGGGCGAGACCTGACGTCAGGTCGGCGGGTCACTTTCCTCGACGACGACTCGGGTCTCGGCGGTGTCGAACAGCCTCTCCTGATCCTGGTTGTCGCGACGGCGTCGCACGGCCGTGAGGCGTTCGGGCGGTTCGGTGACCTCGATCATGGCGTCCGAGGCCTCCTGCCACGACTCTCCCAACATGCGGGTCCGCCACAGGTGCCCGGCCACGATGCGGACGGCGGCGGTCGTCGGAACGGCGATGAGCACCCCCAACAGGCCGGCCACGGCGCCACCGACGATGAGAGCGAGGACGATCACCAGCGGCGAAAGATGGACACGCGTGCGGTGGATGAGCGGAGTGATGACGTGGTTGTCGGTCTGTTGGACGGCGGTGAAGATGAGCACCGCCCACACTGCCTGGCTCAGCGAACCGTTGAAGAGGGCCACTACTGCGGCCAGCGCTCCCCCCACGAAGGGTCCCACGAAAGGGATGAGATTGAGCACGCCGGCGATGCCCCCGACGATGAGCCAGAAGGGCAGATCGATGAGATACATCCCCAGGCTGGAGAACACCCCGACGAAGGCCGCCACCAGCAACTGACCACGGACGAACGAGCCCATGGCCGTACCCAGCTGGCGCCCGACGTAGGTCACCTCTTCGCGGTGGCGGGGCGGTGTGAGGTCCCGGGCCTGGCGCTTGAAGCGGGAGGCATCCATGACCAGGTAGAAGCTGAGCACGGGAGCCAGGACCACCACCGCCAGCGTCTCGGTGACCCCGCGCAGGATCCTCCCCGCCCCCGACCCGAACCCACCCAACAGCTCTTGCAGTGTTACCTGGTTGGCAGGGTCTGCTATCCACGCCCGGATCGTCTCCGACGTCCACACCGGCCCCAGATCGACGCCCAGGGAGTTGGAGATCACCCGCAGCTGATCCACCACCGAGTCGTACAGGGACGGCACCTGGGCCGAGAATTCGGAGGCCTGCTGGCGAATTGGCGGGACCAACAGGACCGCAACCGCCGTCATCACCCCGGCGGCGAGGAGGAAAGCCAAAATCGTGCCGACGAGACGCGGGACCCGCGCCCGCTCCAGGCGATCCACGAGGGGATTGAGCATGAAGGCCAGACCAGCCGCGAACGCCAGCGGCAGCCAGATGATGCGAACCGAGTCGGCCACCATGAGTGCCGCCCAGCCCAACACCAAGACGCCTATCACCGACCAGACGACTATCGCGAACCTGCGCAGCTGGTCCGTCCGGGCGTCGGTTGTCATCGTCCCAGAGTGTATCCGGCGCCGGGTCAACGCACGCGAACCGTCACGGCCGAATCGTTGTACACGCGGATCACCCAGGCGGGGCCCTCGATGGTGGGTGACCGGTGGCCGTCGTCGGTCCGTTCCCACCCAACCGGAACGACAACGTCTCCCACCACTGTCACCGCCACGCCGGTGGGGACCGAAATCGTCATGTCGCCGGCCGCTATCACGGTCCCCCCGACGGGCGGGGGCGGCCCCAACGTCACCACCCCCGACCCGGCCACCGCTATCGAGGCCACCGCCAGATCGGCCAGGTCGGCATCGAGGCGGCCGTTGAGGATGAGACGCCACTCGACCTGCGGGGACAACCCCAGCTCCCAGCCCGAGAACACGTACCACGGCGAACTGGCCTCGGCTTCGAGGAGGACACTGAGTTGGCCGTCGACTGCCGTTTCGAGCGCCACCGGGACCCCCACCGCTCCACCGCGCAGGATCGGGTCCACCCGGTAGGCAGAGCCGTCGGTGGCCGGGCCGACGGAAAGGTCGCCGGCGAGTTGGACGGTCAACTCGACCGTCTCACTGACGTCGTCGATGGACGGCCCTGTGAGCCGGACCTGGGCGGAGGGCAGCTGATCCCATCCCCCCAGGTGGAGGGCAACGGCGAACACGACGGCACTGATGATGGCCAAGGGAAGGATGGCGCCCGCTCGGGCCCGGTGTCGACGCCCCCGGATCCACCCCATCACCCCCGCCAGGAAGACGACGGCCAAAAGGGGCCAGAGGGCAACGAGGTCCACCACGATGGAGGGCGAGACGATGTCGCCGGCGACGCCGGCCACACCCGCGACCACCAGCGCTCCCACCAGTATCCAGGCGGCCACCGCGAACGGATGGCGCCTGGCAGGATGGCTCATTCCTGATGGGACAGGCCGAGAACGACCACCACGTCGACTCCCCACTCCGCCGTCAGGTCGGGGTTGGGAGCCACCGTTCCATCGGGCACCGACTCGGCCAATTCGAGGGCCTCGATGGCGAAACCGTCGGCGTGGAAGATCATCGTGTCCGACAGTTCCGGGGAGAAGTTGGCCGGCTCTTGGGTTTGATAACCGAGGGCGCCCAGTTGGGCGGTTACGTTGGCAGCGACCCCCACCACCGTGGTCGAGTTGAGGACTACCACCCTCACCTCGCCGGGTGGGCGCGCCTCGCGGATGGTGGTGGGAGGGGTGGTGGTGGCGACGGTGTCGGTAGTGGTCGTGGGCGCGGTGGTCGGGGTAGCGGTCGCCGGGGGCCGGGTGTCGGTCGCCGGCGGAAGGATGGTGGTCGTGACACCGGCGTCGGGCACGGTGAGGACGGGCTCGTTCACCCCGGCGTTACGGCCGGCAAAGAATGACAGGCCTCCGAACACCAAAGCCCCCACCAGCAGGATGCCGGCGACGAGCAGCAGAGCGTCTTTGTAGAACTGGCTCCCGGACCCGCGGGAGTGGCGGCCGCGATCGGTCATGACCGGGCGAAACGGCGTAGGCGTCGAACGGTCAACGGGTCGTAGTGGATGGCTTCCGGCACAACCAGGAGCTCGACCAAGCGGCCGTAGTAGTCCGCAGGGCTGATCCCGACCCGTTCGACGATCACGGCCTCTTTAGGACCCGGCTCTTTCCACCAGGTCCGCTCGAGGTCGATGATGGCGCGGTCGACGTGGGACAACATGATCAGGATGAGCGTATCGACGCTCTCAACCAACCCCGAGCATTTCCGAGCCCCGCCGGGTTTTTATGACCAAACCGGGGCGGATTCCGCCCCGGTTTGCAACAGAGATCAGGCGGCGAAGCCCACGCCTCTCATGGCAGCCGCCGGGCCGGTCTCCGCAGCACCAACCCCCCCACGAGAGCGACCTGCTACCGCGATGGCAGACTCAGGGTGGGCGAGGCGGGCGGGAAGAGACACCAGGAGATGGTGCTGGTGACTGTTCCGTGAGAAGAGGCGGCGCCAAGAGTTTCGTACTCTCCGCGTCAAGTCCTAAGAGCCTTCTGAGACTTCGTAGATCTCTTGGGCTACCAGACCGTGAGCTTCACGATGGACCGTTGCCGCTGTCTCGGCGTCGGGAGCGTCAACGAGACAGAAGATCTTCCCGGCTCCTTCATCCACCCAATAGCGCTTGTAACTCACGCCGTATTTCGTCTGCGTCTCAAGGTCAGCCTGATGCGCTCCCGCCACATCATCGGCGGAGACGCCTCCGTCCATCGTGTGCACGTCCATGTATGTCGGCATGGTTGCACCTTTCTTGTTCGTGGCACGTTGCCACTGTCAAACCTAGCAAACAGGCTGGACCCCTCGCGAGGCGACTCGGGTTGGCGGCGTGGTCATGTTGGTTGCTGTGGCCGGTGGATGAATGTCATCTAATCTGGGGAGGAATCGGCCATGTCGCTCCAGGCATCCGCTCTGCTTTCGTTGGGTACGTACAGCCAAGGTGCTGAAATCTCCGGATCCCGAGCAACAGGGCCTCTTCAGACGCCGGGTTAGCTCAGTGGTAGAGCAACCGCCTTGTAAGCGGTAGGTCGTCGGTTCAATCCCGACACCCGGCTCCACCACCCTTTCTCCTGTGCACAGCGGTGCTGTTTCCGCCCCGGTTCGGTCATAAAAAGCCCCGGAGGCGGGCCAGTTCGAAGGCGGCGAGGGCGGCGGCCACCGAGGCGTTGAGTGATTCGGTGGGACCGGGCATGGGGATGGACACGACGAGGTCCACTCGCTCGGCTACCAGGCGGCTGAGGCCGATTCCTTCTCCTCCGAGGACGAGGGCGACCGGTTCGGCCAACAACTCGAAGCCGAACAAGGACCGGTCGGCGGCGGAGTCGAGACCCACCGTCCACAGGCCGAGTCGGGACAACCGGGTCACGGCCTCTGCCACGGAGCCGACGACCGCCACCGTGGCGGACTCCAGCGCTCCGGCCGCCGCCTTGAAGGCGGTGGCCCCCAGCGGGGCGGCCCGGCGGTCTGAGAGCACGAAACCGGTGATTCCGGCCGCCACTGCCGAGCGCACGATGGCGCCCAGGTTGTGGGGGTCGACAATTCGGTCGAGCACCATCACGGCGGCCGGGTCCGACGAGGCGGCAACCTGCTCGAGTCCGG
>JBGTLA010000046.1:0-1718 GCA_041744375.1 Acidimicrobiia bacterium
TGAGATGATGAGCCCGGTCGCCTACGAGCAGGTACTCGCTGACCGAGCAATCGGACGGGACACCGACACGAAGGCAGCATGACCTCGAGACCACCCGACACCACCAATAAGAAACCCTCCACGATTCGAGGGGAAGCCCACACCCCCGGGTTCGTCGGCGGTCACATCGATGTTGAGGAGACGCTGGCAAGGAGGAACTCGCTGGCGGCGAACTGGGACGATGCCGGCCAGGTGGCCTGGTTGGAAAGTGCCGGCATCCACCTCATCAGAGGTCAGGGCCGCCTCGCCGGTGAGCGGATGGTGGAGGTGGAGGCCAACGACGGCACCGTGGCGAGGTACGAGGCGTCGCGGGCAGTGATCGTGGCGACTGGGACGGCTGCTTCGATGCCGCCCATCGAGGGGTTGACGGAGGCGGGGGTGTGGGACAGCCGGGACGTGACGTCGGCCAAAGAGGTGCCGGGGCGGCTCCTCGTGATCGGCGGCGGTGTGGTGGGTGTGGAGATGGCCCAGGCATGGAGGTCGCTGGGTAGCGACGAGGTCACCGTGATCGAGCTGTTCGATAGACTTCTCGCCCGGGAGGAGCCCGTGGCCGGCTCTGAGCTACGCAAGGCCTTCGAGAAGAACGGGATCGGCGTGTTCACCGACGCCCGCACCGACAAGATCACTCGTCTGGCTCCGGACGGTCCGGTCGTGGCCGATATCACCCTCGACGACGGGTCGCAGGTCTCCATCGAAGCCGACGAGGTACTCGTCGCCACCGGCCGCCGGCCGCTGACCGACGACATAGGCCTTGAGACGGTCGGCCTCGAGCCAGGCCGCTACATCGACGTCGACGACCACCTTCGTGCCACCGGCGTCGATGGGGACGGGCTCTACGCGGTTGGGGACGTGAACGGCCGGTCACTTCTCACCCACACCGGCAAATACCAGGCGCGTATCGCCGGCGCCCACCTCGCCGGGGTTGCCACCCGGGCGTGGGGAGATACCAAGGCCACTCCGCGGGTGGTGTTCACGAACCCCAAGGTGGCAGCAGTGGGGATGACCGAAGCCGAGGCGCGTGAGTCCGGTCTCGCGGTACACGTTGTCTCCTACGACATCGGCAACGTTGCCGGGGCCGCCACCTTCGGCCGGGGCTACGAAGGCACATGCAAACTCGTCGTCGATGCCGACCGGGGGGTGATCGTGGGGGCGACCTTCATCGGGCCGATGACTGGAGAATTGCTCCATGCCGCCACCATTGCCATAGTCGGCGAGGTGCCGCTCGACACCTTGTGGCATGCCGTACCCGCGTTCCCCATCCTCAGCGAGGTGTGGCTCCGGCTGCTCGAGGCATACCGCGACGAGTACCAACACGAGTTCCTGTGACCGAGCCGAGGTTGGAAACAGCCCTACGGCGGGCGGTCCGCTGGCTCGTTCCGCCGCTCGTGATCACCCCGCTGCTCTTGATGGCATCGGTGCCGGCGAGCCCCATGTCCGCTGCGATGACCCAGCTCGGGGTGGTGGTCCTCTACGGTCTCGTGCTGGCGATGTCGCTCGGCTACCTGTTGGATGAGCCCTGGTTCACCGACCTCGGCCCGATGGCCCGGTGGTTCGCTTCTGGGGCATCCCTGGTGGCGTTGACCACCGGGGCGGTGGCGCTCGTCACCATCGCCTCCTCGGCGGCCCTGCGGCTGGAACCGTCGCTCCAGTTCCTGCAGTTGCTGTCGGCCCTCGACATC
>JBGTLA010000047.1:0-38812 GCA_041744375.1 Acidimicrobiia bacterium
CCCACCCGGCGCGCAGCGGCGACCGCCATGGCACCGGGATCCGACACGGCCGGGGTGCCCGCATCGGTGATCAGGGCGACCGTCGCTCCCTGGGCGAGAATCGTTCCCAATCGGTCGGAACGCCCCCGTTCGTTCCCCACGAAAAAGGACTCGACGGTCGCTTCGACCCCGAGGGCCGACAACAGCTTGCGCGCCCGCCGGGTGTCCTCGGCAAAGACGTGGTCGGCTTCGGCCAGGCTGGCGGCCAGGCGGGGGGAGGCGTCACCCAGGTTCCCAATCGGGGTGGAGCAGAGGACGAGGCGACCGGTCATCGACATCAGGTTCGCCATGGGAATGCCCCCAGGTCAAGACCGAACCTGGAGGGGGCGGCTCGACGTCGAGCGGCAACTCGAGCACCCACCGGGTAGAAGGAACCCAAATCACCCTTCTCTGTGCCAGGACCCGGGCGGCGAGGACGACACCGTCTGAATCCAGACTCACCGCCCAGATCGGGTGTTGCAGCCAGAACCCGTGAACCGAACGCGTCCTTGCAAGGAGAGCGTGGGCGGGAAGACGCATCTGACCTCGCCACCGGCCAGGCCAGGTGCTCACCAACCGCACCCCCGCCAGTCGCCACCCCGTGTTGGCCACTACGTCCACACCTGGGAAGGTACCGGAGGTCGTAGCGGTCGGGAAGGGACCTGTCAGCCGTCTGAATCCCGGTCCTCGAGTGGGGGGACGACCGCGGCAACGGCCGGCTCGAAGGCTCCGGTGGTGGTGGTGGCTACGAAATACACGTCCTGGCCGTCGACCCGCACCCAGGCGTGGTCGTTGCCCCGGTAGGCCACGCCTTCGCCGTACTCGGAGGTTTCGTCCACGTCCATGGCCGCCAGCACGTACTGGTCCAAGGCCGATCCCATCTGGGTGGCGTCTCCGACAGAGTCGCCCCGGTAGTGGAGCACGAACACCGCCTCGCTGCCGTCGTAGAGGAGGTGGTAGGTGTCACCGCCCCATCCGCCGGCCGCCGTCGCCGAGATGTCTTCTCCCAGGACCTGATCGAACATGAGACGAAAGCCGAGCTCGCCCCACGTCGACCGGTAGGCGAGGTCGAAGCCATCGATCGTGACGTCCATTGCTTCCACGTCGACAGGTGCCTCAGCCGGGAAGCCCGAGGGGTCGAAAATCTGCTCGGTGGAAACGGGCGGATCCAGGTAGGCAGCGCCGATGGCCTCATGCCCGCCCTGTCGGTAGAGATGGTCGACGAACGAGAAGCCCGAAAGGTAGGGGAAGATGAGGGCGTCCCGGATGAACCGGGGGGCGGTATCCAGGAGCGGCGTCTCGACCTCGAACGACTCGGCAAGGTACTGGGCCTGTTCCTCGGGCGGGAGCTGTTGCACGTAGCGAATCTCGGCCAGCACGGCGTCGCCCTCGAAGAAGGCGCGGTAAGCGGAGGCTTCGTCGTAGCGGTCCGCGTCGATCATCTCCATCCACCGGCTGAAGAAGTCGTAGTGCTGGTCGGCCAGAGCATGGACGAGCTCATGCAGAACGGTGGAGCGCTGGACGGTGGTGAAGCCATCCTCGGCTGCCGGCACAACCAGTTCGCCCGCTTCGCCGTCGTAAAAGCCCGCCACCTGCTCTGCGTAGAGGTCGGTGTAGAGCTGAGCGAGGTCGGTGTCGGCGCCGATGAGGCCCAAGAGCCTATAGAGGGTTTCGTCAGCGGGAAGATCTTCGAGGTCCTCTGCCAGCTGATCCCGGACGCGTTGCGCCAGCTCGGAGTCGGATACCACGACGATGGCGGGCTGGTGGAGGAACTCGAGACCGCGAATCTCCTCGGTGAGGCGTATCAACTCCCCCAGCTCTGCCCGCATCTCCTCGGGGAGGATCTCGGTGCCGGGAGGCAGGGTGGTGGTGGACGGCGCCAGCGTCGTCTCGACCGCAGTGGTGACGGTGCTTTCGGGCGCGACCACCGTCGTGGTCACCTCGGTCATCTGGTTGTCACACGCGACCGCGACGAACAGCAGCAGGACCAAGAGGAGGCGGAAAGGCATGAGGGGTGAGCCTACCGGCGGCGCACGACTAGTCGTTGACAGCAGGATTCATAGCAACCGCACAGTCAAGGTCTTGGTGGCCGACCCGTCAGGCGGATGATGTCGGCGGCGTCCACGTGGTTGCGGTCCATCCACCCGCGCACCCACCAGAGGTCGTCGTCGTGGGTGCCGGCACCCGGCAGGGGCTCTCCCTCGCCCGCCAGCCGGTCGAACTCGCCGGCCTCCATGGCCTCTCGGATCCGGCGCTCGGCGACCGATTCGATTCGTCCCGTCGTCACACCGTCCATCTCCAACAGGCTAGCTCCGGCGGAAGGAAAGACTCACGGGTCGTCGCGGCGAAGGCGGTCGACGAACACCACGACTGCTAGGACCACTGCCGCCAAGACGATGACCGCAGCGACGATGAGCACGAGGAGACTCATTGCCATCTACGAAGCCTGGTTTGGAACCTCACCGCTCCCCGCCGGCTTCCAACTCGTTGCCGTATACGAACACCACTGAGCCCGCATCGGGCATGCGATGGGGATGAAAGCCGATCCAGAACGGTCTCTCCGGTTCGCCAATGCGATGGAAGGCCTGGGGGACCGAACGGGAGAACCCCGAGTCCATCACCATGCCGGCAAGGGTCTTGATTCCTTCACCAGGGTGGGAGCGTACCGGAAGGAGCCTCGCCATCCCCTCATGAGAGTCGAATCCGATCGCCCGGGCAGCATCGTTGGCATACAGGACCGTGTCACGGTCGGAGTCGAACACGACCAACCCGATGGGTGCATCCTCCACGAGGACGCCGACTATTCCGTCCAGACGGCGGATCTCCACTTCATGGCTCTCGAGCACTACCCGGCCGGCCAGGAGAACGGCAAAGAGCGCCAGGAACAGTCCGAACCGAGCGGCCGAGGCGGCAGTGAAATCGGTCAAGACGACGACACCCATATACGCCACCCCCATGAGGACTCCCAGGCCGACGAACCGTCGGCGACCGAAGATGAGAGCCTGCCAGCTCAGGAGAAGGATCATCCAGAAGAAGAACGGCGACTCGGTGCCGCCGTCGGCCACCACCACGGCGGCCACAAGGACGACCGAGAGAACGGTTCGAATCAGCTGCTGGGTGGCGGACAGACCGCGACGGTCCATCCATCCCAGCCCCAGCCGCACGGACGCCAACGCCAGGACGAGCGAAGCAACCAGCACCGGGTGTTCGACAGAACCGCTCAACAAGAGGGCCGCCCCGTGGACCACGAAAATGGCGGTCATCGGATCGAAACGCTCGATCCGGCGGATGGTTCTCGACTTCGCCGACCTCATCGGGGGAGTCATAGCTAGCTAACCGATCTGTTCTCCACGCCGTCGTCTCAATTTTCCCCGGATGGATCGTAGACACGGGGACATCTCACCAGCGGCTCATCCCATCGCCCCAAGTCAATGCCCGCGCCGCCGTCCCCGTCTGTTTCTGGTGCTCGGGCGTCACGCCGGCACTGGGAAGGCGGCCGATCCATGTTTTTCGCCGGTGGCCTGGAGGAGGCGGCGAATTCATACCGCCGAGAGACGGTCGGCAGCGATGAGCAGGACGGTTGATCACGCTCCGAGTCGGCGGGCGCACCAGGCCGAGGCCATGAGCGACCTTCGGACTGGGCTCAGAAGGCGGGCGGTTCAGAGGAGGTGACGATCGAACCAGGTCGTTGCCAGCTCGGCGACCGTCTCGAGGGTACCCGGCTCCTCAAAGAGATGTCCGGCGCCCGCGACCACGACGATCTCGTGTGGGCATCGCAGTCTCGCCGCCGCTTGCCGGTTGAGCCCCAACACGTCCGTGTCGCGTCCACCGACCACGAGAAGGGTCGGCGAGGTGACTTCCAGGAGGCTGGCTCCAGCTAGGTCGGGGCGCCCTCCCCGAGAAACGATGGCACCGATGTCCTCGCCGAGATCCGCAGCCGCACGCAGGGCGGCCGCTGCGCCCGTACTCGCCCCGAAATAGCCGATGCGATAACCGGAGACGTCCGGTCGTCGCTGGAGCCAGCGGGTGGTGGCCGCCAGTCGGCCTCCGAGCAGATCGATGTCGAACACGTGGCGGCGTTGACGCGCCTCCTCGTAGGTGAGCAGATCGAACTGGAGGGTTCCGTGCCCGGCTTCGTTCAGATATGCGGACACGACACGATTGCGGGGGCTGTCCATGCTGCTTCCCGAGCCGTGGGCAAATACAACCAGCGACTGCGTCTGCGCCGGCACGGTGAGACGGCCCGACAGAGCAACACCATCGCCTACAGGGATGCGAACGTCCAAGGGGCTTGGATCAGTGGTGTCGGCTGACTCTGAACGCGCACGCTCTAGGATCTTGCTCACTTCGGCGTCGCCGGTGGGTGAGAAGTCCCGGTAATGCGCGCCGATGGAGCCAAGGGCGACAGGGACGTCCACGCACACGACGGCGTCGGCCACCGACCGCAGCATTCGCACAGCCGAAGTCGATGCCACCGGAGCGGCCACGACCACACGAGCCGCTCCGTGGGCCCGGGCCACGGCACACGCTGCCGCCGCCGTCGAGCCCGTAGCTATGCCGTCGTCGACGATGAGAGCGGTCTTGTCGGTGAGCTCCGCCCTGGGTCGCCTTCCCCGGTAGACACGAACCCGCCGCTCCAGCTCCTGGCGCTCTCTCTGTTCGACGTGTTGTACTTCCTCGGCACTCATGTGGAGACGGTCGACGATCTCGCTGTTGAGTACGCGTACGCCGTCTTCGCCGATCGCCCCCATGGCCAGCTCGGGCTGCCATGGAACACCGAGCTTGCGGACGATGATGACATCGAGCGGCGCGGCGAGCGCTTCGGCGACCTCTTCCGCCACGGGAACCCCTCCCCTCGGGAGCCCCACGACAACCATATCTTCGTCCCGCAAGTATTCGAGAAGGGGGGCGAGACGCCTACCGCCATCACGTCGGTCGACGAACCCGGACCGATGCTGAGGAGGCAGCGGAGAAAGCCTGCGAGCCATGGGGCACCTACTCGACCGCCCGAGGCAGAGAGGGGCGTGAGACCTTCGTCGCATCGGGGGAAAGGATGATGCTCATGTCGAATACTTCCTGTGGTCCAGGGCAAGGACATCATCAGTTTCGCCCGATGTTCTTTCCCAGGCCAGGGTCGAAGTGCCCTCCTCAAGCCGGACCACGGTTCATTGCCACTACCTCATGGGCCTTCTTCTTCGCCTCCCAGGACTTTCGACTCTGGCTGCGTGGATACTCGTGCTCGATGATCATGAGATGTCGACTCGAGCTGTTGCTGACGGCGCGCCGTACCCGGCCATCCTGGAGAAGGGTCCGTTCGCGCGGCCACCGAACATCGCCAATTACGCCGACGCTTGCGCCAGCTTCGACTGGTCGGAAGCCCTGTCGTCTCTGGATCTGCTGCCCGACGGAAAATGGAACATCGCCCACGAGGCAGTCGACCGCCACCTCGCCCACCATCCAGACAAGGTCGCACTGCGGTGGCTGGGACGGACAGGGGAACGGCGTGATGTCACCTATTCGGAACTGGCAGCGGACACATCTCGGTTCGCCTCGGCCCTGGCGGGCCTGGGTCTCGACCCCGGAACACGAGTGTTCGTCTTGTCCAATAGGATTCCCGCACTGCACATCGCCGTCTTGGGAAGCCTCAAGCACGGCTCGGTCGTCGCTCCCCTCTTTTCGGCGTTCGGGCCTGAGCCGATCCAAACCCGCCTGACCCTGGGCGAAGGGGTCGTGTTGGTGACCACCGACCTTCTGTACCGCCGGAAAGTCGAAGCCATTCGCGACGATTTGCCCGACCTTGCCCATGTCATCGTCGTGGACACCGGGCGCGGTGGCGCTCCTGAGGGCACGATCGACTTCGCTTCTTTCCTCGCTACCGGCGATCCCACCTTCCCGCCAAGACCGATGGACCCAGACGACGCGGCCCTCCTTCACTTCACGTCCGGCACCACCGGGACACCCAAGGGAGCGACACACACTCACCGGGCGGTGCTACACCACCATGTTTCTGCCTCTTTCGCCCTGGACCTGCATCCCGACGACGTGTATTGGTGCACTGCCGACCCGGGCTGGGTCACCGGAATGTCCTATGGCATCGTCGCCCCCTTGGCCCACGGGGTGACCAACATCATCGACGAGGGCGACTTCGACGCCGACCGGTGGTACCGAATCATCGAAACCGAAAAGGTGGAGGTGTGGTACACGGCACCAACCGCTATCCGCATGCTCATGAGAGTGGGAGCGGCTGTGGCGAAAGAGTATGACTTGTCTTCGCTCCGGTTCGTGGCCAGCGTCGGCGAACCCCTCAACCCCGAAGCCGTGGTCTGGGGTCGGGAGGCATTCGGGCTCCCCATCCACGACAACTGGTGGCAGACCGAGACCGGCGGGATCATGATCGCCAATCTCATCAGCGAGGAGGTAAGACCCGGATCCATGGGACGTCCACTCCCCGGAGTCGAGGCCACGATCTTGCGCCGCGCCCCGGCCGGCCAGCTGGTGCTCACCGCATCGGGCACTCCAGTCGAGGAAGACGTGCCACTCACCGAAGGTGAGCTGGCCCTGCGCGTGGGATGGCCCTCCATGTTCCAGAGTTACCTGGGCATGGGAGAAAAGTATGAGGCCAGTTTCGCCGACGGCTGGTACCGCAGTGGTGACCTGGCCCAACGCGACGAAGACGGCTACTACTGGTTTGTGGGACGCGCCGACGACGTCATCAAGACGGCGGGCCATCTCATCGGACCGTTCGAGGTCGAGTCGGCGCTCATCGAGCATCCGGCCGTCGCCGAGGCCGGCGCCATCGGGATACCCGACGAGGTTGCCGGTGAGGTGGTGAAAGCATTCGTCGCCCTCAATCCCGGCCATGAGTGGACCGAAGAGCTACAACGAGAGCTGCTGGCATGGGCTCGGACCCGGTTGGGGGCAGCGGTCGCTCCCCGGGAGATCTCCCATCAACCGGCGCTACCCCGTACCCGATCCGGCAAGATCATGCGTCGGCTGTTGCGAGCGCGGGAGCTGGGTCTTCCCACCGGCGACCTTTCCACGCTCGAAGGCGAGGAGGAAGCATGAACACCGACCGGGAGCATCTCATCGACCTCTTGCGGGCGATGGTGCGCATCCGCCGCTTCGAGGAACGGTGTGCCGAGCTGTACCAGGCCGAGAAGATTCGCGGGTTTCTCCACCTCTACATCGGGGAAGAGGCCGTGGCGGTCGGCGTGATGTCAGCGCTCAGACCCGACGACGCGGTCGTCGCCACCTACCGTGAGCACGGTCACGCCCTAGCCAAGGGGGTCGAGGCCGGCCCGATCATGGCCGAGATGTACGGCAAACTGGAGGGGACCAGTCGGGGGCGAGGCGGGTCGATGCACCTGTTCGATGCCGAGCATCGCTTCTACGGAGGCAACGCCATAGTGGCCGGAGGGCTCCCCCTCGCCGTTGGGCTCGCCCTCGCCGATCACATGATGGATCGCGACCGGGTTTCGGTTGTGTTCTTCGGTGAAGGAGCGATGGCCGAAGGCGAGTTTCACGAGGCTCTCAACCTCGCCTCGCTGTGGAACCTGCCGGTACTCTTCTGCTGCGAGAACAACCTCTACGCCATGGGAACCGCGCTGGAACGGTCCCAGGCCCAGACCCAGCTCGCCCTCAGGGCCTCGGCCTACGGCGTCTCCGCTTGGGCGGTGGACGGCATGGACGTCATGGCGGTCGAGGAGGCGGCGGTGCGAGCCGTGGAAGGGGTCCGGGCGGGCGGAGGCCCTCACTTCCTCGAGTTCCAGACATATCGCTTCCGCCCACATTCGATGTTCGACCCAGAGCTCTATCGCGACAAGGCGGAAGTGGCCGCCTGGAAGGAACGAGACCCCATCCCGGCCCTCGAACAGCACCTCCGCGCGTTGGACCTCATCACCGATGCCGACATGGCCGAGATGGAGGCTGCGGTGGCGGCGGAAGTCGATGCCGCGGTGGCGTTCGCCGAAGCGGGAACGTGGGAGTCGGTCGACGATCTCACCCGCTTCGTGCACAGCGAGGAGGTATCCGTATGACCACCACGACCGATGTTCGCACCCTCACCTACCGAGAAGCGGTGCGAGAGGCAATCCGCCATGCGATGCAGACCGACGAGCGGGTCTTCCTCATGGGCGAAGACATCGGCATGTACGGCGGTTGCTACGCCGTGTCGAAGGGCCTTCTCGACGAGTTCGGACCCGAACGCATACGCGATACCCCCCTCTCGGAGGCGGGGTTCGTTGGAGCGGGGATTGGAGCCGCCCTCGGAGGAATGCGACCAATCGTCGAGCTCATGACGATCAACTTCTCGCTACTGGCGTTGGATCAGATCGTGAACACGGCCGCTCTCTACCTGCACATGTCAGGCGGCCAGTTCAACGTTCCCGTCGTAATTCGCATGCCCACCGGCGCCGGGCGTCAGGTGGCAGCTCAGCATTCACACTCGTTCGAGTCGTGGTACGCCAATGTTCCCGGCCTGAAGGTGGCATCCCCGGCCACCATCGAGGACGCACGCTGGATGCTGTGGACCGCCCTCGAAGACCCGGACCCGGTCGTCATATTCGAACACGTCGGCCTCTACGCCATGTCCGGAGAGTTGGGCAACGATGCCGGACCGACCCCACTCGACGGCGCGGCGGTACGGCGCTCCGGATCCGACGTCACGATCGTCACCTACGGCGGCAACGTTCCCAAGGCACTGTCGGCAGCCGACAGTCTCGCCGACGACGGCATCTCGGCGGAGGTCCTCGACCTACGCATGCTGCGACCGCTCGACACCGGATCGATCCTCTACAGCGTGTCGCGCACCCACCGCCTGGTCGTGGTCGACGAAGCCTGGAAATCAGTGAGCGTGGCCGCCGAGGTGATCGCGTCTGTCGCCGAACACGCCTTGTGGGAGCTCGACGCGCCCCCGGCGCGAGTGTGCACCGTGGAGGCACCCATCCCCTATGCCCAGCACATGGAAGAGGCGGCGCTCCCCCAGCCCGCCGGAATCGTCCGGGCCGTCAAGTCGGTGCTGGGTCGATGATCGAGTTTCGATTTCCATCACTGGGCGCCGACATGGACAGCGGCCGACTGGTCGGCTGGCTGATCGCTCCGGGCGACGTCGTCCACCGTGGCGACATCGTCGCCGAGGTCGAAACCGACAAGGGTCTGGTTGAGATCGAGACCTGGGCTGATGGCCGGGTGACGCAACTATTGGTCGAGCCGAGCGATGATCAGATACCCGTCGGCACGCCCTTGGCCATCTTCGAGGCCCTCGAAGACGACACAGCCGAGGCGGCTCCGCCCGTCCCCACACCCGACGGCGGCACATCACCTCAGCCGTCGTTGCCGCCACCGTCCCGGATGCACGTGCCTCCGCCGCCTCCGCCGGCCCCGATGACACCACCCGTCCGGCACCTGGCCCACCAGCTGGGAGTCGATCCCTCCTCGATCACGCCCCGAAGCGACGGAACCATCACCCGCGAGGACGTGGCTCGCCAAGCGGAGCGACTCGGCAGCGGGAGCAAGGTGTCCCCCCTTGCCCGACGGACGGCCACCGACCTCGGGGTCGACCTCGCCCAAGTCGAGAGTAGCCGTCCCGACGGGCTCATCACCGCCGACGACGTCAGGGCCGCGGCCGGAACCACCCCCACCCAGCCCGATCCGACCACCTCGACCCAGGCGGAGGCGGACTCCGATGCTGGGGCGGACAACCGCATGGCGGCCATGCGGCATGCGATCTCCCGTTCCATGAGCCGCTCCAAGCGGGAGATCCCCCACTACTACCTGAGCACCCGAATCGATCTCGACGCCGCCCTACGCTGGCTGGACAGAGAAAACGAACAGCGACCGCTCGCCCAGAGGCTGCTGCCGGCCGCACTCTTGTTGCGCGCTACCGCCCTGGCGCTGCGGGAGGTCCCCGAGCTCAACGGCCACTGGATCGACGACGAATTCCGGCCGGGCGAGGCAGTGCACCTCGGGGTGGCGATCTCCCTACGAGAGGGGGGCCTCGTCGCCCCTGGCATCCTCGACGCCGAGAAACTGGGCCTCGACGAGACCATGGTCGCCCTCCGAGACCTGGTGACCCGGGCCCGCACCTGGCGAATCCGCAGTTCGGAGATGTCCGCCCCCACCATGACGGTCACCAACCTGGGCGACCGCGGGGTCGAAACCGTCTTCCCCGTGATCATTCCGCCCCAGGTCGCCATGGTCGGGTTCGGGAAGATCGTTGAAGAGCCCGTGGCCGTCGAGGGCATGCTCGGCATACGCCCCGTCGTCCAGGCCACACTGGCCGGCGACCACCGTGTCACCGACGGACACCGGGGTGGGACTCTGCTGTCTTCCATCGATCGACTATTGCAGGAGCCACAGAAGCTATGACCACCGACGAGGCCAAGACCATCATATTCGAGGTGCTGGGCGACATCGCTCCCGAGGTGAGCCCATCGGAGGTCGACCATGCCCTCGACTTGACAGAACAACTCGATCTCGACTCCATGGACTATCTGAGCTGGATGCTGGCCATCAACAAGGCCACCGGCATCGAGATCCCGCAACGAGACGTGTCGCGTTTCTTGACGATCGACGGCGCCGCCAACTACCTGGTCGCCCACTCCTGAGTGGTCTCGGGACGGATTCGAGGCATGTCCGCACCTCTCGACCAAGACGGGTGGGGAGGCCACGGACGGGCTCGTGACGCAGCCGGCTCCACCTCCATCACGCTTCAGTCAGATGGGTTCACTCGTTCCTGCGCAGATCCATCGAGCCGACCGGGAAATCGGCCCTCATGTGCCGTTCGGCCCTTGATCCTTGCAAGGCTCCGACCGACTATGACGGTGTGACCACGGCGAAAGATCGGACTCCCAGAATTCAGAATGGTCGGCCCCTCGGCTGGATCGCCGGCCTCGGAGTCGTTCTCGTTCCTTGGTTGGTCTCAGGTGTCATCAGCACGATCCTGCCCCACCCCGAAGCATCCTTCCCGTGGGTGCTGTTGGGGGCGTTCGTCACGATGGTGACGGCGATGATCTGGGCCGGCGCGAAAGTGCCGGGATTCAAGAGAGGCGCCCTGATAGGTTCGGCGATTTCGCTCAGCACCTTTGGTGCGTTGCTGATGTTGGTACACCTCCTGGCACCCTGATCGGAGGGCCTGCGGCCCCGACGGGATGGCCGACAACGAGGCACCCCCTCGAGACTCGGGCATCCGAGCGGGTCTGCCCGCCACCATCGAGGACGGGTACCTCCACCCAGAAGCGTGGGTCGACCGGCGAGCGGACCGCGCCCGGATACCGGATCATTGGGTGGCGAGGTATTCGTCGATGGAGTCAGTGATCTCTGAAGCGAGGCTCGGGTCGTAGGGGAACAGGTTGCTCTGGTACGACACTCCGTTGATGACGGTCTCTGGAGGCGGGATCGGAAGCAGCCGGCCGGCGTCGGTGGGGCGCTCGTCCGAGAGCCACTCTCGCCAACCCTCGACGATTCCCGCGTACCCGAGCGGCTGGCTCCGGCCGTCGGGGTCCCAGTCGATCACGACCATCACCAACGACACGAGGGCATCGTTCTCGTCGAACACGAAAGCCCAGTTCTCGCCTATCTCCATGCGCAGGGTCTCCCAGGCCGAAGTCATGTCGCAACGGACGGTGGTGTCGGTCACCGTCTCACAGGTCACCAAGTCGAGGTCTAGACCCCATGTTTCGTTGACGGCCATCCAGGCTCCGACCAGTTGCGATTCGTCTGCTGCATAGGAACCACAGCAGGAAGCGCGCGCTTCGAAGTCGAGATAGGACGTGAACCTCCCTCCGGGGGCAAACACTTCCCCGAAGGCGGCGGCATCGGAACTGTCGACGGCATCGAGGACGGCAGCGATCACCGACGAGTGCGGCGCCGAAACCGAGTCGGCCACCTCGACGGGTTCGTTCCTGTCCAAGATGAAGGCGACGGCGACAACCACCACCATCACGGCGAGCGCCCCCACCAGCTTGGGCCATCCGGAAACTGAGGTGGAAGCGTTACGGGGTTCGGTGAGCAGGTCGTTGCTCATGGCTGCGGTCCTTTCTCGGTACACCCCGAGATCAGGCAAGTTCCCGGACACCCCTTCGTTTGCCACCGACGACAGCGGCACGGGATTGACCCGGCGCAGGACTTCGATGACGTGATCGTGGGGAGTCACGACTGCCCTCTCTCTTGGCGGTGGCGGGCGGGGATGAGGGAGGAGTCCACATACCCGGCGGACTTGAGGGCCCGCTCGAGGCGACGCTTGGCCCGGGTCAGACGCATCTCGGCCGCCGACTCGGTGATACCCAGCACCGAGGCGATTTCGGCCGTCGTCAGCTCCTCCCACGCTCGCAGCCGGAGAATCTCCTGGTCGGTCTGGCGCAGCGTCGACAGCGCTTCGAGCACGATACGCTCCTCGGCCCGCCGTACGACCTGGGTCTCCGTGTCGGCCATCTGGGGAGGCAGAAGCCTCTCCAGTCGGCTGCGAAGCCGGAACTGACGGCGCACACCTCGCCGGTGGTTCTGAACCACGAGACGGGCGATTCCGTACAGCCACGGCAACTCCTTGCCGGTGGGCAGGTCGGAGATGCGTCGCCACGCCGCCAGATACACCTCAGAGAGAGCGTCCGGCACCATGTGCGAGGCGATTCGCCGCCGGCAATAGGCGGTCAAGGCGACATGGTGTGCCTCGAACAGGCGAGCCATCTCACGCTCGGCTTCGTACGCTCCGGCCATGGAGTCGTGGCCTCCTTCCAACCGCCCTATGTCCGGATGCAGCCGAAACCCAACGCTACAGATCGATCGAGCTGACATCGGACTACGCGCCCCGGCCACCGCGCGGCGATTCTTTGGCGAGAGGGCCGAATGGAAGGCGCACCATGAGAGGGAGGCGCGTCGCCGACGCGAGGGGATGGACATCAAATATGAGGTAGCCGAATGGCGCGGTCCACCTGGCCACCTGGCGTTAACGTCAAAGATCCACGCAAATCATGTGCGCTGGCTGTGGCTGCAGGGTTGACCGAGGCGAAGTCGTCGAACGGTGCGACGACGAGACCTGCTGTTGTGCCGACCTGCCCGACTCGACCCAAGATCGCGAAAACCGCGGCTGAACTTCGCGGCCGTGCCCGCCTGCCACGATGGCAGACGACCCTGGGGTGAATTGCCCCAGACCATCTACATGATCGGTGCCATCGTTCTAGTCCTTGCCGGACTGCTCGGCTCAGGGGGATTGCTGGGCGTGAACTTAATCATCGGGATCCTCCTGGGAGGACTCAGCATCTTCGGCGTATCGACTAGACACCGACCTGGGAGGTCGTATGAAGTTAAAGCTCGAGAAACAAGGATCTATGACGGTGATGCGATAGAAAGGGCAACGTGCCCGACTGGCCGCTCAACGCCGACGCCTGCTCCAGCCGAAACCGCCGCCGAAAACGATCAGCAAGACGACGATCAGAATGATCCATCCGGTAGTGCTCACGACTCCTCCTTTCATACGAACGAGAACTGGACCCCACCTTACAACACGGTCCGCAACGCGCCATGCCGGCAGGGGCAGTGCTGGTGGCGGACAGCATCGGGCTGGCGGTCACCGCCGCGGTCCGCCGCTTCCGGGCGGGTTGCTGGCAGCCGTGTTCGCATCCATCGCCGTCGGGCTGCCCCAGAAGGCGATGCCGTTTCGCCTCACCGTAAGTGATCCAACTCCTCCCGGTCACGCAGCGTCCGCCGGCGGCCCTTTCGGTAGACCAAGCCGAACAACTCGTCGAGGACGATGCATGAGGAGTGAGCCGAGAATCAGCACGATCAATGGAGTGGAGAAGTCCCAAACGAGAAAAGTGATGGTGGTGGTGTCCGTGTTCTGGGCCGCCAGGATCACGACCGCCACCGCCAATACGAGTCCGATGATGAGCCCCCAGAACATGCCGGTTCCCACGAATACTCGTTCCGCAGAGGCCTCTTCATGAGGAGTCGTCCCGCCTCGAGTCGGGGCATCGATTTCGGTTTGAGGGGGCTGAATCGTCTCTCCTGTTGTCACTCATCTCTTGCTCCTGGGCCGTCGGGACTGCGAAGTGCGGGCCGGATGCACGAGGCACTTACGTTCATAGATTACTCGACCTATTTGGACCGCGACTTGCTTGTAGCGGGGAACGGAGACGGCGCCACTCACACTGACAAGTCGTTAGACATGAGGCTGGACGGAGGTCGCCGGGTAGTTCGGAAACGATGAGGCGAGAACCAGACCCTGGAACGGCCGACTAGCCCCGTGGGAGTTCTAGTCGACACCTACGCCGGGGGCGTGATAGGCAACCGCATAGGCAACCGGGACCGATTCACGACCCACCCTGGGACGCGAAAAATCCCCGGCTACGGGGTTTCTCGGTGTGGAGGTGATCGGATTTGAACCGACGACTTCTTCCGTGCGAGGGAACAACAGGCCGATTCGCTGACCTGGGCTGATGAGCAAAATAGCCCTCTGACCTGGGGGAACGTTCATCAGCCTTTGTTGCTACTTGTGGCCGTTTGTGAACGTTTCGCGTCCTGAGCGCGTCCTGAGTTCTGGGTCCGGACGCGGGGCAGATCGCTCAAGAGGGACTTCTCAATGTTCGCCTATCGGTCCCGACGGCCACCGACACCACCTGCCTGACATGTCGACTGACCTGGCGGGAATCATTCGCTCGCGGGAGTCAACCTCGATCACGCCACTGCCTGGGTCCAGATAGAACTCAAGTTCTTTAGAAGTGAGTGGGAGAGAGAGGTAGAGAGGTAGAGAGAGAGGGATTGTGATGTATGTGATCACAACTGTAGCATTCTAGGATGCAGGAGTCTTCCGTACTCGGACGAGAGTCATGCTCGATCTCGTAGTCCGCGGTGGCACCCTGATTGACGGGACCGGGAGCGATCCGATACGAGCCGATGTCGGACTTTCCGGGGATCGAGTGGAGTACATCGGAGCATCTTGCCCGGCAGCGCAAGAGGAGATCGACGCCGAAGGCCTATATGTCTCTCCCGGTTTCATAGACATCCACAGCCATTCCGACTACACCCTCCTCGTCGATCCGAGAGCCGTTTCTGCTATTCACCAAGGGGTCACGCTCGAAGTCGTAGGCAATTGCGGACACGGCTGCTTTCCGGTAGCGGACCCCAATTTGGCGAAGAAGGCTATCTATGGATACTCAGACGCCGTACCAATCAGTTGGAACACGGCATCTGGATACTTTGCGAGGCTCGAAGCGGCAATGCCTGCTCTCAATGTCGTGAGCATGGTCCCACACGGTCAACTTCGGCTGTCGACAGTGGGCCTCTCCGATCGGCAGACCACCACTGCCGAGCTAATTGCAATGAGAAGCCTTCTCGACCAAGCGCTCGAGGAGGGAGCTTGGGGGTTGTCCACTGGCCTCGAATACGCAACCGAGATGGGTGCCGGGGAAGACGAGATCACGTGGTTGTGCCAATCACTGGCCAGACGCGACGACCTCTACGTTTGCCACACGCGTTTTCGCGATACTGGCGCACCCGGGGGCGTGGAGGAGGCCATCAGGACCGCACAGAACGCCGGCGTCAGGTTGCAGGTATCTCACCTCGTTCCGCGCAGTGGAGATGCTGAGACAGAGCAGTGCATTGCACTAATCGATACGGCCTGGGATGCGGGAGTAGACATCGCCTTTGACATGCACACACGCCTCTTCGGCTTCACATATCTGTACTCCGTGCTGCCCCCCTGGGCCCAAGCTGGCGGCCTCGGGGAGCTGGAGGCACATCTCCGGAATGAGAAGTCCAGACAGAGAATGAAGGGCTTTCGAAGCATTCTTAGCGCGGGTGACGACTGGGAGCGCATAGTCCTGCTGGACAACGACCTGTACCCGAGCTACGCCCGAAGAAATGTTCAATCGATTGCCGACGAGCGAGGCCAAGAACCCCTTGATAGCGTTTTCGACATTCTGCTCGAATCGCTGGATGCCATGTCGTCATTGATGGTGCTGATCGACTGTCACACCCAAGGCCAACAGGTATTGGCGTTCAGCCACAACCGGTCCATGCCAGCTTCGGATGCCACCACGATGGCGCCCGACGGCCCCCTGGCCAGCACGACCTTCCACGGCGCATATACATGGGCAGCATATTTCTACAACTTCGCCGTCAAGCGCTCCGGCTTCCTGACTCCCAGTCAAGCGGTCCACCGTCTAAGTGGAGCCCCCGCAAGGAGGCTCGGTTTGGACGACCGAGGCGTGCTGAGGAGAGGTTCTATCGCCGATATCGCAATCTTCGACCATGCGGCCTTCTCCGAACGTGGAACGCGGTTCGAACCCAATCGCCTAGCGGATGGCATGGTTCATGTACTCGTAAACGGAGTTCCTGTGCTCCGCGATGGCAAGCTCTCAGGAGCGAGACCGGGCAGGGTGCTTCGGAGATGACGATATCACCTGTGCGGGTGGCGACCTCTTCGGTTTCGATTGACAGCCGAGTATGTGAACATGACGCGTGACAAGGGATCACCGCTATGGCCACCCTCCGATCCCGCTGCGCAGGCGTTCTCGCCCGGCACGGCGACAATCGCAGGTCGTGAATACGTCGTGCTTTCTTCAAACGACTACCTCGGGTTAGCCGCGGACCCTCGAGTCCGTGCAGCAGCATCGTCCGCCATCGAACAGTACGGCGTTGGTTCTCGAGCAGCAAGAACACTCGGCGGCGACACCATAGTCCATAGACAGCTTGAGGATGAGCTGGCAGCGTTCAAGTCGGCAGAAGCTGCACTTCTCTTCAGCTCGGGTTATTCATGCAATGTTGGAGTGATTTCCACTCTCGCGGGACCCGGGGACGCGATCCTGAGCGATCGCTTGAACCATGCAAGCATCGTCGATGGCGCACGGCTGAGTGGCGCAGCCATTCAGATCTACTCCCACGTCAACGTTGATGATCTCGAAGGAAAACTGGCCCAGGTTGATCCGAAGAGAAGAACACTCATTGTCACCGACACGATCTTCAGTATGGACGGAGATCTGGCTCCGGTCGAAAAAATCGTGTCCGTAGCCAAGAGTCACGAGACAATGGTCCTCCTAGATGACGCTCACGCCACCGGTGTCCTGGGCAAATACGGGCAGGGTTCAACTGGTGTCTTCGAGAGCGCCAAGAGCGCCGACGCCATCGTCGGAACCCTCGGTAAGGCGTTAGGGAGTATTGGAGCGTACGTGGCGGGGTCGTGTTCGTTGATTGGAGAACTCAGCGAAACGGCCCGCTCCTTTCTCTTCACAACCGCCCTGCCACCATCGGCTGCGGCCGCCGCCCTTGAAGCGCTACGGATAATGAAATCGGAGCCGGAGAGGATCGAAACACTGTGGAAGAATTCGGCAAGGCTCCATACTGGGCTGGCAGAATTGGGATTTGCGGTGCCAGCCAAACCCTCCCCGATAATGGCTGTTCAGTTGGGAACCGCCGAGAGAGCTGAAACGGCGGCTCGGGGGCTGCGCGAGAATGGGATCCTGGTTCACGCCGTTACTCCTCCCTACGTGCCACCATCGACAGCCCGGCTGCGGTTGATCATGTCGTCAGCACTTTCGTCTAGTCAAGTTGACAGATGCTTAGACGGTTTTGCCGAAATCGCGGCTCCGCTCGGCTTGCGATGAACCAGCCCTGGCAGTCGGGCCTGCGGTGGGCACCCGGGTACCATTGAGCCGAGATGTTCAGGACTCTCTTCGACAAGGAAGTAGGCTTCGGGTACTGAAAAACATGACCAACTCGCATAATGAACTATATAACTTGACGATTGAGCAACGCCTCACAAACGAACTGCGGGAACTGGTGATAAATGGTGAGTTCGAACCCGGCGCCAGGCTCCAGTACAGAACGCTCGCAGCAAGGTTCGGTGTAAGCATCACCCCGATCAGGGCGGCTCTCAGAGACCTGGGCAATGAAGGGCTGGTTGAGGTACGTCCCAATGTCGGTGTTCGTGTCACGGAACTGTCCGTTGAAGAGCTGGAAGAGGTGTACTTGACGCGGATTGGGCTGGAACCCTGGCTTGCGCGCCAGGGCGCCCCAAGACTGACTGATAGCCAGTTAGAGACAATGCCGGGCCGTCTAGCTGCTCTGAAGATCGCCACGGATGAGGGAGATGCACATGGCACCCTGGATGCCGGGTGGCGGCTGCGCGAAGTTTGTTACGAAGCGGCAGGGCGTGCCCGCGTTCTCCTCAGTGCGCGGGCACTATACAATCGTGCTCGCAGATATAATCGTACCACCTTGGCTTCGCCGGCCCGGTTTGACGAGACAGCGAAGGCCTCCCAGGTCTTCTTTGATGCCTGTATGAAGCGTGATGGCGGTGCAGCTAGCGAAGCTGTACGCGTCGCCCTCGAGCGTAGTTTCGATGATATCGCTCAGGGCCTCGATGCCTCCCTTGGAACCCGCATAGACTGAACCGGTCCCGAACTCTCCCGTTGTATGTGATCACATGCTCAAGTATGGTGACCATACCGCTATGAGCGAACCAAGGACTGACAGAGTACAAACCGTGACCGGGATGATCGAGGCTGGGCAACTGGGCCCAACACTCATGCATGAGCATGTCCTCTCGGATTTGACGAGCCTCTTCGAGAGTCCAACCACTGCAACCATGCGCGAGGTAGCCCACGAACCGATAGGGCTCGCGAACTTGGCATGGATACGGCGCAACTACTTCCATCACTACGACAATCTCGTGTTGGGTGACGTGGAGACTGCGGCCGAGGAGCTCTACCTGTTCAGGGAGTGGGGGGGTCTCACGGTTGTTGATGTGACGACTCCGGGCATCGGCCGCGACCCGATCGGCCTTGCCCGAGTCTCACGTCGCTCCGGCGTAAATATTGTCATGGCCACGGGCTTCTACGTGGCTGCCACTCACCCGTTCCACATAGAAGGCCTGTCATCCGATGACCTCGCCGAGCTGATGATTCGCGAGATCGACACTGGCGTCTCGCTATTGACCCCGTCCCATGATGATTGGATGGAGAGGCGAGAGGATACAGGTCTCAAAGCCGGGATAATCAAGGTGGGGTGTAGCTGGCCCCTCGATCCGGCCGAGCGCCGAGTTCTCCACGCAGCTGCAGAGGCCCAACGGCGCTGCGGTGTGCCAATAACCATCCACACCGGTCGTGACGAACGATCTCCTCACGAGATCGCCGACGAACTGGAGGAGGCTGGCGCCGACATGAGTCGAACGATCCTCGGTCACCTGGACCTACGCGTACAGGATCAGGCGATCCTTTGGGATTTGGCCGAGCGAGGCTGTTTCTTGCAGTTCGATCTGTTTGGCACCGAGTCTTCATTCTTTGCCTCGACTCAATTCGATATGCCCAGCGACGCGCAACGGCTTGACCGCATCATCGCCTTGATCGAACGCGGGGCTGCTCCTCGCGTGCTGATATCCCATGACATTGTGATGAAGTACCGACTGAGACGTTATGGGGGACATGGGTACTCGCACATCCTCGAGAACGTAGTCCCATTCATGCGCAAAAAGGGATTCACTGAGACCGTTATCAACCAAATCTTGGTTGATAATCCCTCCGAAGTGCTGACCATCCACTCCTCGTCCTAAACAAGGATCACACCTACCAAGAAAGGGGAGCGACGAACCCTTGTCCGATCCCGTCGTCCTCGGCGCCGACCCATCTGTCGTCTATTGGCGTTGGTCCGATGTCGACCTTGTCTGATGACAAACGTCGCCCGCCTCTCTCGGTTTCCGTCGAGGTCTCATCGACCTGAAGCGTGTCATGGTGGATAACCACTCCATACTCCTCTAGGGCGCGCTCGGGTGAGAGAATGCCGTTCCGCACATCGTCGGCTACCGCTTCTGGCTCTCGCTCAAGGGCAGCTCCCCAGGCTCCGGCTCCGGCGGTTCGGTGGTAAAACCGGTCCCCTGCAGCCACTCTCTGTGAGAATTTCGACGGCATATGCTGCGTAATGCCGTCCGCCTCCAGCATATTCGTCGAGGGTGTGCCAGGACGTCCAGCATCAATGCCATACGGCCTGATCGAAGATCTATCAGATCTGACACTCAGGTGGCTCTCCTCCAAGAAGGTGTATTGTCGCTCGATAGACAAACCGCCGCGGTGGCGTCCGGCCCCACCAGTATCGCGGACGTATCCGTAGCGATCAATACGCACGGGAACTGACGACTCCAGCATTTCGATGGGAATGTTGCTCACGTTGGCACCGAGATTGGGTACGCCGTCTTGGCCATCATGGTGCGATTGACCACCCCACGCCCCCGACAGGAGCTCCACAACCGAGAAGCGTTCACCATTCTGGCGAATTCCCCCAATTGTTACAAGTGACAGGCCACCGTCGGACGCCCCCATCACACGATTTGGAAGGGCTGGAGCAAGAGCCCCGAATACGGCATCGAGAACTCTGAACCCTGTAAGCCCGCGAGTCCCGGTCGCAGCCGGGAGCACGCAGTTGACAATGCTGCCCAAAGGGGCTTTTACCGTGATGGGGCGGAAGAAACCCGCGTTATTGGGGATCTCCGAGCGGAGCAGAGTCCTCACCGCGGCGTAAGCGTTTGACTTGGTGAAGGACAGTGTGCTGTTCAGCGAAGCCCTTACCTGTGGCGAAGATCCATCGAAGTCCATGGTCACGCTTCCGTCCTCGATGGTTACCTCCACGCTGATTGGAACTGGCTCGGATCTCACTCCGTCATCGTCGAGATAGTCGGTGAACGAGTACCTGCCGTCCGGGAAAGAACGGATCTCTTTTCTCGTGAGCTCTTCGGTATAGTCCAGAAGGGCAATCACCTGAGCTTGAAACGACTCGAATCCGTACTTGTCGATCATGCGGCTCAAGCCCCTTGCCCCCGTTTCGCATGCGACGATCTGGGCTGCAAAATCGCCCAGCAGGATTTGGGGTACCCGAGAGTTGGCCGACAAGAGGGCAAACATCCCGTGGTCGGGCTCACCGCGGTGGTAGAGCTTAACTGGAGGGATGCGGAGGCCCTCCTGATAGCACTCCTCAGCATATGGCGACATGCTTCCTGCCACCAATCCGCCCAGATCAGCATGATGAGCCACTGTGGCTACGAGCCCCACTACCTGGTCCTCGAGGAACACCGGCCTAACCACGAAGACATCAGGCAAGTGCATGCCGCCAGCAAACGGATCGTTCACCATGGCTACGTCACCCGGCTCGAGCTCTCCATGGAACTCCTTAAGGATTGCCTCGACGGCGTCGGGAAGCGCTCCGAGCTGGTTAGGCAACGTCACTCCCTGGGCGATGATCTCCCCGTCTCGATTGCAAAGAGCAGTAGAGAAGTCCATTGCGCTCTTCACGGTCTCCGAGTGGGATGTTCGAATCACGCTCACCGCCATCTCCTCGCAGATAGCAGCTAGACCCTCTCTAATCAGCTCCCGCTCAATCGCAGCTGATCCCGACGATATGATCATGCGTCAGTCCCTTGTTCGATGATCACGTTCCAGGAACCATCTCGATGGACCAAGAAGTCAGGTGGCACGACAGTAGTCGCATCGTAATCCTCAATAATGGCGGGGCCCGGAAACGGCTCTAACGGAAGACCGCTCCTATCGAGAATCGGAGTCGACACCGTCCCCAAGATCCTTCCAAAATACACATCTCTCTTGGAAGCGACATCTCGACAAGATGGGCTACCTCTATCGACCGGAAGGCCGGGTGGGTTGGTTTCTCTTGAACTGATCCTCAAGTGAACTATCTCAGTGGGATTGCTCGTTCGGTGTCCGTAGGTCAAGTCGTGTTGTCTGGCGAATTCCTCATCGAGCCCATCCAGCCAGGCCTGCCAGTCTGGCTGGAATTCGGGCAGCTTTACAGGCAACTCGAAACCTTGGCCCACATAACGCATCTCGGCCCAGGCATCGAATGCGAACGAACCAGATTGCAGGCTGGTTTCCCCTATGCCCGCCCGAGCTTCGTTCTCGAGTTCGTTGAGCCTTTTCTGAAGGTCTTCGCGCCGCAGGTTGGCAGTCGTCTGAAGGTACGTCTTCTTTGCGTGGAATTCGAGCCTGGCCTGCAGCAGCCCGACCGCGGAGAACACACCAGGTCGTGGTGGAACCAGTACGCACTTGATCCCAAGTTCTCGTGCGATTCCAGCCGCATGAACCGGACCGCTACCCCCAAAGGCGATCAGTGTGAAGTCCCGCGGATCTCGCCCACGCTGCACAGAGACAGACTTAATGGCGCGAATCATGCTGGCGTTGGCCAATTCGTGGCTGCCCCAGGCAGCCTCCGTGACCTCGAGACCCAGGGGCTGGGCAATCTCTCGTGCGAACGTCGTTCGGGCGTTCTCAATATCGAGAGGCATGTCACCGTTCAGCAGACCATCGGCGTTCAAGTATCCGAGGAGAAGATTGGCGTCGGTCACGGTCGGCTGAGTGCCGCCCTTACCGTAGCAAATTGGGCCCGGATCAGCACCGGCAGACGACGGTCCTACCTTGGGGGCTCCTGCGGGGTCGAGCCAGATGATGCTTCCCCCTCCCGCGCCAACCTCTGCAAGGTCTATGAAGGGGACGCTAAGCGCGTACCCGCCCCCGCTACTGAGGCGACTCCCTGCAGAGATCGAAGATGCAACTTCGAACTCGGCGGTGAAATGGGGTTCACCATTCTCAACCAGCGATGCCTTTGCCGTTGTTCCGCCCATATCGAAGGTTATGACCTCATTGAGGCCGATCGCCCGAGCGAGGGCTGCTGATGCGATCACACCTGCGGCGGGGCCAGACTCCACGATGTACGCCGGGCGCTGCGCGGCGGCGCCGCTGGCCATTACGCCACCATTGGACTGCATGATCAATAGTGGAGCCTCTACCGCAGCATCGTCGAGTTTCACTCGTAGGGCCTCCAGGTAGGAAGCCACGGTGGGCTGAACGTAGGCATTCAGCACCGTCGTGCTCGTCCGTTCGTACTCGCGTATCACCGGCAGGACCCGATGGGATAGGGAGAACCAGATTTCGGGAAACTCGGAAGTGAGCAGCTCGCCTATTGCGGCCTCATGGCGACTATTTGCGTAACTGTGAATGAAGCATACTGCGATCGATTGAACACCGTCAGACACCAACGCCTGAATCATGCGTCGCGCCTCATCAATATCCAATTCCTTGACCACCTCGCCAGACACATCGATCCTTTCGGATATCTCCAGCCGGCGCGCCCTAGAAACGAGGGGTTCAGGCTTCTTCCATGTCATGTCATAGAGCTTGGGTATCCGCAGTCGGCGAAGTTCAAGAACGTCACGAAATCCCCTGGTAGTGAGCAGGCCCGTCTTAGCCCCTTTACGTTCCAGGATTGCGTTGGTAGCGACAGTGCTGCCATGTACGACGTCCCTAATGCCGGCAGGATCGACGTCATGTGCTCGAATTACCTCGCTAACGCCGTCAACAACACCTTCGCTGAAATCTCGCGGTGTCGACGGAAGCTTGAAGCTGTGAATCGCTCCATCGGGACCCGTGATCACCACGTCGGTAAAAGTACCGCCTACGTCGATACCGGCCCGCTGCAGACCTGCCTCGTGCGGACTTGTCGCGCTCACAGGGACGCTCCAGGTAGGAAGCCCTCCTCGGATCGACCGCGAGCGGATAGCGGCCATTGTTGCCCGCGCGATTGAGGGGGTGATAGGTATGCGGCTATTAGCATTTGGCTGTTGACCTTAATCCCTTCGCCCACATGTGACAACATATCACGGCAACGGTGTTGGGGGCTGGCTTAGGACTCGGCCCGATAAGGGAGCCGGTACGCTGGTCCAAATCGCAAGGACCACCAAACGAGTGGTGGGAACGGCCTCCCCGGTCACGCTCGAACGTGTACCGACCCAGCGATAAATGCTGCCCACGGCATTACTCAGACTCTTCGACCCTTCAGGCAACCGCACCACCCAGCTCCGTCATGGGGATCCAGCCTCCCTTTCAGAGTTGAACTGATGCTCAAGGACAAAGGCTGCGCGAAGCGCCGAATACTCCTGCAACGCCCCAGCGATTACCTGCACCGATGAGGGCAGGCCATCATCATCTTTTAGGCCCGGAACGCACACTGCGGGATGACCTGACAGATTCAGTGGTGATGTGTTGAAGGCAACTTCCGCCGGTGAGTGTGAAAGCGCCTCAGGAATAGAACTTTTCCCTTGGGGGAGGGCAGGTGCCGTAACGGGCACGGTAGGTGTGACAAGCAGATCCCACTGATCAAACAACCCACTTACGCGGCTGCGGAAAGCCAGTCTTGCGTTGTGCAGCCTGGCGAAAGGAACATCCATATACTTGTCATGAAGGTATCGGCTTGCAATGATCCAACACTTGACCCAAGGACCCAAGTCCCTTGATTGAGACCGCCGTCCCTCCGCAAACGAACGGACCCGCGCCGAATCGATGTATCCCATATGACCATAAATTGAGCCCTCAGTCCGGAACATATGTCCAACGAGATGAGCGACGTAGGGACCAAAGATTGCTTGCCCTTGCCCCCACCATGGCACGGATATCCGTTCAACGTGCGCGCCACTCTCTTGTAAGTAGCGCTCTGATCGCTCCATAGTCTCAGAAACAACCTCTGCTGACTCCGGCTCCGTGATCGCTTCCTCAACGATGGCGATTCGCATGCCCTCCACACCGTCATGCTGGGCCTCGACGTACTCATCCTTTCTCATCGGACCTCGAACCCATTGCGGATCTCTCCAGTCCTCTCCGGCAATCACCTCAAGGAGTTCGGCAACCTCGCTCACGGTGCTCGCTATGGGAGTGATGAAATCGATAGTGTGGTCGATCGGCGTGCACCCAAAAGTCGGCACAAGTCCATGTGTGGCCTTGATTGCCATGAGGCCACAGAAGGCTGCAGGTATCCGACCGCTGCCCCCCTGATCGACACCTAGAGCTGCGTCGACGGCCTTAGAGGCCACCGCCGCGCCTGCACCCCCGGAAGATCCGCCTGCCGAGCGGGTTGGGTCTAGCGGGTTCCTAGCGGGGCCAAACGCGCTCGTGACTCCTGTTGCACCGCCCCCAAAACTATCCATGTTTAATGTACCAACGATAGATCCGCCGGCCGCCAGAATTCTTTCCACGACCACTGAATCCAAGGTAGGTACAAACGGTGGCAGAGCGGAACCATTTGTCAAAGGAACTCCCGCTACGGCAATGTTATCCTTTACGCCAACAGTCCAGCCTTTCAAGGGGCCACTTGCTGAGCCCTGAATATTGCATCGCCTGATAAATGCGTTATAAGGGTTATCTGCACTCGACGGAACAGCACCTGGATCTCGTGCGTCGAACTCAGTATCAATCAGTGGTTGGTAGAATTCATGAGTTCGCCCCGCCGCAGCAATTAAGGACACAATTGCGGGCCACAGCTCAGCCGCCTCGGGTTGGGACAACTCGATATTGTCTAAACGGGCAATGGTCGATATTTCGGCCACCGTGGGTTCTTCTATCGGCAGGGGACTCAAGGGCACCTTTTGTTTCATCGAACTTCTCCTCCGTCACGTTCCACTACTCCGCCACCGTCTCATTCTTCCGCTAAGGCGGATGACGTCCCTACAATCATGTGAACTATCTCTGCGGCGGAGGTATCTGTTTTCGCCCTAGACCCAACAACACGCCCTGCTCTCATTACTACAATTCGGTCTGCGAGTCGGAATACATGATCAAGATTGTGGCTGACAATTACAATCGACATATCCTGTTGCCGCAACTCCTCAATGATTTGAAGCACCTTCTGTCCCTCCTGGACGCCTAGTGCAGCTGTCGGCTCGTCAAGTATCATGATCCGCTTCCCCTCATGAACGGCACGAGCAATCGCGACGGCTTGGCGTTGCCCCCCGGACAGCGACGCCGTTCTTGCGCGTACCCCTGGTACGTTGATGGCGAGTTCTTCGAGGATTCGTGCTGACTCCCGGTCCATATACGCACGGTCGACTCGAAACCACCTGGTTGGAATTTTGCCGAGAAACACGTTTTCCGCGACGGTGAGATTTCCTGCCAAAGCGAGATCCTGATATACAGCCGTAATACCCTGATCGAGCGAATCTCGGGGCGACCGAAAGTCGACCTCCTCTCCCTCTAAAAGAATCCTGCCAGCGTCGGGTAGCACCGCGCCGGTCAGGACTTTGATCAACGTAGATTTCCCAGCGCCGTTATCGCCTACGACGGCGACCGTTTCGTTGCTGCGCACATCAAAGGTTGCGCCACTGAGCGCCCGAACGTGACCGTAGTATTTCTCAATTCCTTGTGCAGCTAATATCGGATTCATATCACGATCGCATCTGCCACGGCGCTGACACTTGAGCCACTAGCATGCATTCAATGACCTCTTCGGAAGGGAACCAATTCTCTTGCATGTAGGGTCCCCTTGAGCATTTGATCGGCCAGGACGGCGGCGAGGATCAAGGCGCCAACGACAACCTGTTGCCAGAAGGTGTCCACACCGAGGTGTATCAACCCGTTCTTGATGGAACTCATCAGCAGCACACCTGCCAAGGTCCCAAAGGTACTTCCAGCGCCGCCGCTCAGCGAGGTTCCACCGATGATGACGGCTGCCACTGCCTCCAGCAAGAAGTCTCCTCCAAAACTGCCGTGACCAGCATTCAATCTGGAGCTCAGAATCAGACCCGCCAAGGTACAAAGACTCGCACTGGCAATGAACGCTAACATTAGGACTCGGTTGATTCGGAGTCCGACTAGTTCGGCAGCCTTGCGGTTCCCACCGATGGCATACAGCTCTACGCCGATCTTTGTCTGAGTGAGCACGATCTGCGCCAGCATGACGACTCCCAGCAGGATTACCACGGGAAGTGGGATTGGTCCGATTTTGCCTCGGCCCAATACCTCGTAGGTGGAAGGAAAACCCCCGACCGTTCGACCACTGGTTAATACAAATGCGGCACCTTGAACAATGCCTAACATCGCCAAAGTGACGATGAACGAAGGTACTCTTGCAATTAGCGTAAAATATCCGTTGATAGAGCCGATAACCACACCAATCAGAAGAGCGGCCCCAATTCCAACCCATATAGGCATTCCGAGCTGAATGATCAGAACCGCAGCCAGCGTGCCAGCGAAAGCCTGAGTTGAGCCGATAGACAGATCAATCTCTCCCCCGATCAGCAGTATCGTGAATCCAACAGCCAGGATTCCCACGACTGAACTCTGCAGTGCGATATTGCTGATATTCTGGCTCGTGAAGAAGTTAGGCGTGGCAATGCTGAGCGCCAGCCACAGCAACCCAACGGCGCCAAACAGGGCAGCAGCCTGTCGATTCAGCCTGGCGATCGAACTTGAGCCTAACGTCTTGATGCGAAGCCAGGCCGCTCGCTTTCGAGCCTCGCTCTGCAAGCGAAGCTCGGGAGCGTCTCCGCTGACCACCTCGGAACCTTCCAAGGGAGAGTGATTGGGCTGCTTAGGCGGCCCCTTAGGATGTGCCACGGTGGGCGACTCCGTTGCATCGAGAGTTAGAAGGCTCTTCAGCAGACGCGTAAACGCCAACACCCTCTACCGGCCTGAAATGCAACGCAAGATCCTCGGCCGTGCCGCAGGCACAGCGGTGCCGGGACTCGCTCCCGCGAAGACCATCAATATGGTGGCCCGGAACATCAGCTTCCAGGCCACCATATTCGCCTACACAATCTTCAACGGAGAGTTGCATTGTGCGCAGTGATCAGCACCCTCCAGAAGCCCTTTCGATTGTCGACGAGACATTGATACCGTCGACCATCCCGTCGTTCGTTCCATCGGCCACCGCTTGCGCCAAGTCTTGGTCGATGAAGACGACATCAATTGGTACGTTGCCTCCGTCGACCGGTTGATTCCTGGCAACCCGCACCGCCGCTTCCATTCCTAGATATCCCGCTTCGTACAAAGGCAGGAACACTGTAGCGGACTGGTTTCCCTCAAGAATGTTGGCGAGACCTTCACAAGTGCCACCCATAGCTGCCAACGGTGTTGCCTTGTAACCCAACTCATTGATGGCGTCGATCGTCGCCGCGGCGATGATGTCATGCATGGCAATGATTGCATCGACGTCCGGGTGTGCTGTTAGCACGGTCCGAGCCGCATCAACTGCAGCAGCCCGGTCCCAGTTAGTCGGCGGCGAGATTACCACTTCGATATCGAGGCCGCTCTCCGCAATTACCTCGTCGATACCGTCGAAAGTATTCTGAATCCCCTGATCCGCTCGGTTAGCGTCGATGATTGCGATCTTGAGCGGCTGAGGGGATTGGTTAACAATCCACTCTCCGAGCAAGGATCCAACGAAAAGGTAATCAAACCCGAAAGTCATGGCATGTTCGCCAACGACATCCTGCCCTTCACCACCTCCACCTGCGCAATTGACTGAACATACGACAGGTATTCCGGCTTCATTTACGTCTGCAATCGCAGGAATAACGGCCTGGTTATCGATAGTGTTGTAGAGGAGGACATCTGCGCCAGCTGCAACCGTGTCTTCAATTCCTCTAACCAGGTCATCTGCACTGTTACTACCAACAACCTGCAAGTCAGCGCCGTATTCAGCAGCGGCAGCATCGACACCGTCCTTCATCGCAATCATCAATTCGTTCTGCGAAAAGTCAGGCATAACCAACCCGACTAGGACATCATCAGCCATCGTGTCCTCAGGCGTGGTAACTACGCCTGAGGTAGTCGTAGTCCCCTCAGCCTCTGGGGAAGCACTTCCGCAGGCGACCATGAGCCACGCTACCCCCAAAAGGAGAACCACCTTCAGCTGTCGGCTTGGCACGAGCATGCAATTCCTCCCGGGAAGGGGGTGGCTCGTTGTAGCCACCCAAGGCATCTATCGTCGAGATGTATAACATGTCACAAGCACCGAGTCAAGGGACGTCGTTCTCTCACACTCAGGTTCAAACCTGGCCAGACCGCAGCTGGGCGACCGAAGGAGCCCACAGCAGCCTGCCAGCTCCTCGCCCAGCAACTCATCAGCGCCGGTCATGGACGAAGGGCCGATCGGCGCGACTCACCGATCTAGCCCTCCGCAGAAGGGCTGTGCGGGACCTGCTTCCTAGCGTGCGGTAATGCTCCGGCGTTGAAGCAGACGGCACTTGAAAGCGAAGATCATGTTCGGCGTCACCTTCGATCTCGTGGTGATTCCCAATTGGTGGAACTGGAAGCCACCGCGAGGGATCTCGCCCGACCGTGGGCTCAAGCCTTCAGGGACGAGCTGGAAGCAAGGGAACTTGGTGACCGCGCGACAAGCGCAATAGGTACATGTGGCGTAGGACCCCTCCCGGGGATGACACTTCTTCGGTCACACTCATAAACGGTCACTTCTACTCGATCGCGAATTTGCCTCGAAGGCGATGGCGGCTGAACTCATCCGTGAGTCGAGCCACAGCATGGGGAGCATGAGCAACAGCATCGTCAACGAGGCCCCACAAGTCTTCCGTTAGGTCGGCCGTGGAGAGGGAACGAACCGCCAGAGGTAGGGTTCGCCACTTGAGGTGGGTGGCGTCCGCGATACGCGCACCGACGCGTCAAAGGGAACCTCGGAGCGTGGCGCATGCTCGGGTGTCATCCGAATCGCCGTCACCACCGCGATGACGCGAGAGGAGCCAGCAACGATTGTTATGTAGGAGTTGATCGCGCCAACAGGGAGCACCCCGGCAGTTCCGGCCTTGACGAGGCTCGCCGCCGTAGGGTCGATCTCCACAACGACCCTCTCGCTCTCCACTGCAGCTACAGAGCCAATCCTGTGCGTGTTGTCAGCCATGCGGCCTTGGTCCGAGCGGCGGAGGTTGAGCCGCTGGCGGCAGAAGCGCCACGGCGAGGGCCGCCTTCAACTCCTCCCGCTCCAAGTCGCTCATCTCCGAGACGTCTGGGAGAAGGCCTGCTAGCTCGGTGAACTTCGCGTCGGGGCCGGTCAGTATCGAGATGCGGGGGTCTTGCACGTTCGACAGCCGACCGACGGGCGAGTCAGATCGGTCGACGGGTTCGCCGGGCGTCACCGCTGTCAAGTCGTCGACGACCCCGAATGGGTCGGCAACGAACAACTGGAGGGTCGCGTTGTGAGACAACGCATCGAAGATGATGCGGTTGATGTGCTCATCGGCGAACCCGCACCCGACGCTGAGCAGGACGCACTCTGGTTGGATCAGCGCGTGGCTGAACGATCGGAGGAAGTCCGAGTAGGGATGACCGAGGACATCTGCCTCCTTCATTGGCGTCGGGTAGATGACAGCAACCTCGTCTTTGGTCGGCGGTCCCCCGGTCTGGACAATGGTCGTCGTGCCGAGCGCCGCTGTGGTCTCGACACGCCAGGTCAGGCTGCCGTGGATCTTGTAGAGATGAATGACGTCGTGAACACGGCGGAGCGATCCAGAACCACCTTCTGGCGCCGTGTAGAGGTCCTGCTCGTAGCTCGCCAGTTCGATGCGCCGGCGCACGCTGCCTACGAATCCGTCGAAGTATTGGATCCCGCACTCGTCAAGGTCGAAGTATTGGATCCCGCACTCGTCAAGAGAGCGTTCGATCACCGTGTCGTAGTTGGTCGTGAAGACCCGGGCGCGCGGCGCCTCAGGGCGTCTCGATGCGAGAAGTCGCCTGAAGAACTCACGATGCGCCAATAGAGGATCTTCGTCGAAGGGCGAGTCGAGCGGTGGGTCCTTGCGAGGCAGATCACACGCCCATGCGAGTCCCAGGTTCACGGCGCGGAACAGACTGTCGAGCTGTTCGACCCTACATGTCGTGTCGGCGATCTCGACCTCCGTCAGGTGGAAGGCGCGCGCATACGCACGTGCCGCGACGATCTGTCCGAGGAACGCCTCAAGATCGGTATCTGCGACAATCAGGTTCTCGATAAGCGACGTGACGTGATCAGTGATCTCGACACCTGCACGATCAGCCATGCCGAGCACGACATTGGCGTCCACGGCTCGAATGCTGGGAGAGCCGAGGTGATACGAGGCTCCTGACCCGACCAGGACGCACAGTTGGTGCACTTGGAGAAGATGGCCGAGCGCGTCGCGAAGGCGCCGACGACCGTCGACGTCGTCGGTCACGAATCGAAGTACGCTTCCGCTGACATACAGGCTGTGCATCGGCACGGCTCCCGAGGTCCTTGTTCCCCGGACCCTAGTTGCTGTGGAGAACCCGGAGGGGTGAACCGACGTAGGGTTGTGCGTCGCCGACGGTCGAGGCCAAGTGACCGCTCGTCAGGCCCGCCGATGACCCGTGACACGGGCGCTCGTCTTTGAGGCGCCTTCAGCCTGGATGGCGTTGGACCCCGCGCTCGCGAGGGACTCCTAGGAGCTCTTTTCGATGCCACCGAAACCCCGCCTGGGCGGGAGCTGTCTCCACCGATCGCCCAAGGTTGCTCAACGTTGGTTGAGTGATTTTTTCGCCCTCAAAAGTGTGCCAACTATGTGCCAAGAGTCCTGGTCACTCCTGGTCACCTATGGACACCTGGAGGCTTTCGGGTTTTCTGGCGGACAAAAACCCCACCCCGCCGATTCCCTTTGACAGAGCGGGTTTCCGGCTGGTAGCTTGGGATTTGTCGAGTGGAGGTGATCGGATTTGAACCGACGACTTCTTCCGTGCGAGGGAAGCGCTCTTCCGGGCTGAGCTACACCCCCGGAGACAACCATTCTAATGCCCAACGGCCTCACGATCGCTCGTATCGATCTCCCTGAGGAAGGGGTAGGGCATCGAGGGCGGCCAGGTCGGCGTCGGTGAGAGCAAGCGCGGCGGCCTGAGCGTTCTCCTCTACGTATCTCACGGATTTCGTGCCGGGAATGGGGATCAGCCGCACCGACTGGGCCAGGAGCCAGGCCAGCGCCACCTGGGCATTGGTAGCGGCGTGGCGGGCTGCCACCACGGCAATCCCTTCCACGATGGCTCGATTGGCCTCCATGGCTTCACTTTGAAATCGAGGGAGCTGGCTGCGGAAATCGGTTCGGCCGATCTGTGATGCGGTCAGCCGGCCGGTCAGATAGCCGCGTCCCAGCGGGGAATAGGGGAGAAACGCCACCCCGTTGGCTACACACCACGGCACCATGTCGTCGAGAGCCTCACGGGTCCACAACGACAACTCCGATTGAACCGACGAGATGGGATGGACGGCCCGTGCTCTCTCGATGGTGGGCACGTCCACTTCCGAGAGGCCGATGGCCCGAACCTTGCCGGCCGCCACCAGTTCAGCCATCGCCCCCACGCTCTCCTCGACCGGAACCGTCGGATCGACACGGTGCAGCTGGTAGAGGTCGATCGACTCGACGGCCAACCGTCGGAGCGAGCGATCACACGACAACCGTATGTGTGAGGGCCGACCGTCGTGAACATAGGTGAGGGGGTCTTCTCCGGCCACGACCAACCCGACTTTGGTGGAGAGAATCGCCTCATCCCGACGACCGGAGATGGCTCGTCCGAGTAGCTCCTCGTTCCGGCCGTAACAGTCGGCGGTGTCCAGGAGAGTGACGCCCGAGTCGAGTGCCTTACCCACGACGCGCCCCGCCTCCTGGTCACCCACCGGTGTCCCGTACTCCCAGTTGAGGGGCATGGCCCCATACCCGATAGCTCCGACCTCGATTCCGCTGTCGCCCAGCGTCCGTTGAATCACCATTCCTCCAGCCGGCGGCGGAGGCGCTCTTGAACGACGGTGGCCGTCAGATCGGCACGGGAACGCTCGGTGAGGGCGCGGGCGACGTCGGTGGTGCGTCGCAGACCGTGGGTCATGCCGTCGGGGTAATCGAGTTGGGCGAGCTGGTCGACGATCCCGTCCATCTCGTCCATCATCGACCCCGCTGCGTCGAGGTCGCCCGCCCGAAGCAGGTCGAGTAGGCGCCTCCGTAGTTCCCCTACCGCCTCGCCCAGGCCATGGAGCCAGGGAACCGGATCGATCCCGAGGGCGTCCGGCCCGGGCAGGGCTCGGCCCTGAAAGAGGGCTCGGGTGAGGTGAGCCTCGGCCAATTCCTTGACGCTGTCGGCAACGAAGCCGGCATGCGTCAGGGCCGATTGGTCGGCGATCGCTGCGGCGATCTCTGCCCAGGCACTATCCGCCTCGGCCAGCTCGTGGTCGGCCGTCTCCCATTCCCCTCGATGGAGGGCACGGATAGCGTTGGCCGAAGAGCGGACCACCACCCGACCGCGAGTTATTGCCGTCTCACGCGCCGCGAAACGATCGTCGAGCACCGCACGGATGGCGTCGACGTTGGGGATAGTGGCCACTCAACGGCTCAGTTGGCGATGACCCGAACCTGGGTCTCCTGGCGTTCGGCCTGCCGCTCGGGTAGGTGCTCTTGGCTGACGCGAATGTCGCGCCGCTGCCGCAATTGGACGAGCACTGCGATGTACATGGCTAAGAGCACATCGACGGCGAGGTGCACCAGCAGCCAGTTGAGAGAATTCTGCCACCACGCCACCGTCAGCGTGAGGACGGCCAATCCCACCAGGGCGGCCAGGGCTCGCCGGCGACGGGCTCGAACGGTGACCCGCGATGAGGCGGCGCTGGCAGAGTATTGGCGACGCTGCACATCGGCCATGAGTGAAGTCCAGCGGTCGAACTGTTCGGTCGAGCTGAGGGGGGCGTTGCGCCGATCGCCCATCAGCGAGGGCAGGAGATAGAAACCCCAGACGGCCGCGATCACCAGCAATGCGACGATGAGACTTGCTTGCATCTGTCTGCCTGACTCCCAACAGTTGCCTTCAGGTTAACTATCGATCACCGTTCCGACAACGAGCGCGATGAACTCGCCTCCCAGCTGCCTGAGCGACCTCCTGTCTTCGAGAGTAGCCGGATCGGGCCGATCGTGACATTGCGCTCGACCCCTTTCACCATGTCGTAGAGGGCCAGGGCCGCCACCGTGACCGCGGTCAATGCTTCCATCTCCACGCCGGTGCGGTCATTCGTTCCACATGCTGCCTCTATGCGGACGCCGTCGCCATGCCGCTCGACGCTCACCGTGGTGGAGGTGAGCGAGAGGGGATGCGCCAAGGGAATGAGCTCCGCCGTTCGTTTGGCTGCCATGATGCCCGCCAGGCGTACCGTGGCGGGCGCGTCTCCCTTGGGCAACTCTCCGGAGAAGAAGCGATTGGCGAGCCCCGACGACATGGAAACGATCGCTTCGGCCACGGCCCGGCGCACCGTGACCTCCTTGTCCCCGACGTCGACCATGTGAACGTCACCCGACTCGGTGAGATGGGTCAGTTTCTCCTCCCCCTCCGCAGAGGCGCGGTGCGGCGGTGGACCCCTGGTGAGGCACGTCTCGCAGATCTTCACGTCCCCTTCACCGTGAAGTCGCCCGGCTTCGGGCAGGCTGCTGTCGCAATTCGAGCAAACCCCGTCGGCGTGGCCGAGCTGATGCGAGAAGGACAGGGCACACGACTCGCAGACGACGACCCGCTCGTGGAAGATGAGCTCACCGACCGCATCGTGGGTACCACCACAGAAGTCGCACTGAGTCATGGGATCCGCCTTTCAGGATGGCGAAACAGCTCCAGATCCACCATGTCGCCTTCGTCTACCCGCCCCACGCCGACCGGCACGACGGCGAAACCGTCGGCCGCCGTCACAGCCGAAAGCACGTTTGACGACTGCCCCCCCGACCGCCGGGCGACCGACTCCCCGCCCTCTTCGCGGAGGAGGACGCGCACGAACACCACCTTCTGAGGATCGGTCTCGACGGTCTCACCCAGGCGGACCCGCACCCGGGGCCGGAGGAGGTGACGCGCTCCCTGCATGTGCAGGAGGGCGGGGCGTACGAACTGCTCGAAAGCCACCAGCGCCGACACCGGGTTGCCGGGGAGACCGAACAAGGGCGTTCCGGCCACATGTCCAAAAGCGAACGGCTTGGCCGGTTGCATGGCCACCTGCCAGAAGGACACTCCTCCACTGGTGGCCAGCACTCGTTTGATCAGGTCGTACTCTCCCATGGAGACACCCCCGGAGGTGACGATGGCGTCGGCGCTCTCGGCAGCAGCCGCCAGAGCCGACGTCAGTTCTGCCTCGTCGTCGCCTATAACACCCATGTCGACCACCTCGGCCCCCGCCTCGACGACAAGTCCTCGCATCAGAGGACGGTTCGAGTCGCGGATCATGCCAGGTTCGAGGTCCACCGTCGCCGGGGGAACGAGCTCGTCGCCCGTCGACATGACTGCCACCCGCGGGCGACGGCTCACGGCCGGCGAAGACACACCGACCGTCGCCAGCAACGACACCTCCACCGGCCCGAGTCGCGTTCCCGCTTCGACGATCCGGGCGCCGGTGGGGAAGTCGCCACCGGCAGGACGGACGGCCGTGCCGACCTCCACGGACTCGCGGATCTCGACGACATCGGGGGTGGGCTGGTTAGTGGACTCCACCTTGACCACCGCATCGGCCCCTGGCGGCATGGGGGCGCCGGTCATGATCTTGATGGCCGTGCCCGCCCGCACAGCCTGGGTCGCCACCGAGCCCGCCGGAACATCCTCGAGGACCGACAGTCGCACCGGCACCGACTGCACATCGCTGCTGAGTACGGCGAACCCGTCCATGGCCGAGTTCGGGAAGGGCGGGACGTCGTGCCCAGCCACCGCCACCTCGGCGAGGACGCGGCCGAGGGCGTGTTCGATGTCAACCTGCTCCACGTCGAGCCTGGGCATGGCGGCGAGCACCTCGCGGCGAGCTTCCTCGACGGGGCGCATCAGGTGAGCAGACCCCGGCGCATGGCCACGGCCTCAAGCTCGGGGAGCCGAGCGCGCAGCTCGTGTCGATCCTTGACCGGAAGGTACCGAGAGTCGCTCCCTTGGCGGGGCACACGCACGTACGTAGTGTCGAGGTGCGCGGTGACCTCGTTCACCAACCGCTCGAACTGGATGGCCGGAGATCCGTCGACGTCCTTCTCGACCACGAAATAGGTCCAATCGATGTCGAGGCTGCTCAACTCCTGGGCGTCGAAGTGGAATGTGTTGGTGTTGAACACGCCGACACGTGACGGGTCGAACGTTTCGGGGATGCGGAATTCCTCGAGGATCATTGGCCGCCCGTCGAGGCGAACAGGGATTCCTCCCCGATCCGAGCCGACCTTGTCCACCACCTCGCAGGTGAGGGGCCGTTGCCGATCGAGGTGGAGGCCGAGCACGACTGGGTCGAGACTCGCTCCCAGGTTGTCGAGGTTGGCAACCGTGACGTGGCGCCCGCCTTCCTGCAGGAACCTGTCGAGTAGTCCACTCTCCTGCAAGGCCTCGGGCAGATCCCCGTGTCCGGGTGCGTGCTCACTGGGCCTCCCATACTCGTCTCGGAAGAGGGCACCCGCCCGGTCCAGGCGAAGGGACAACCTCTGAGGGAACGTGGCCACCCGGTACCCATCGAGGTGTTCGGCGAGAGCGTTTCGAATCGGCTCGTCCGTGGAGTGGCTGGTCATGAGCCACAAGGGAATCACCTGCCCCACCTCTGCTTCTCTGGCTCGCTGCTCATCGAGTCTCAGGTCGAGAAACGTCCTGGGGGGAATCGCTTCGACGAGGGCCTTGACCACGCCACCCATGCGGGTTGCCATCCCTCCGGCCAGCACCACCAGGGCGCAGTGCCCGGCGGCGATCGCCTCCGAGCCGATTTCGACCAGGCGGTCGTATTCGGGATCTCCCTCCCGCGGCAGGTCGACGACGTCTCCCTCGGCCGGGGGGCTCACCTCACCTTTTGCTCGGTTGTCACCGGGTCCCTCCTGCGCCAGCCTCGCGGCCATGGCCAAGAACCACGTGCGATCGAATCCCAACCGCTGCAACTGAGCGCTCAGATCGGCCGGTAGTCTCTCCAACTCTGCGGCGAGATCGCGGCTCATCGCCTCAACTCGCCCTCGGCCATCATCATCACGAGATCACCTTTTCCTCTCGTCCCCTCCGCATGCGTCCTATGTTCCCGCGATGGCGCCACACGATCACAACCAAGATGGCCGCCAGCACTCCCAGCGCCGCACCCCGCACACCCTGCCACAGCGCCACCGGAATGGCCACGACCACCACCGCCAGCGAACCGAGCGAGGCTACCCGAGTGACGGCTACGACACCGGCCCAGACGGCAGTGACGACCACGGCCCCAATCGGCATCGTGAAGAGGACGACTCCCGCCCCGGTGGCAACCCCCTTTCCGCCCTTGAAACGATGAAAGACCGGATAGCAGTGGCCCACCACGGCCGCCAGGCCGCCCACGAAAGCCCACACCGACAAAGGCCCCGCGCCTGCTGCCACCGCTCCCATGGCCGCCCCGATGACTCCCTTCATCATGTCGCCGATGAAAACCATGGCGGCGGGGAGTCGCCCCAAGGTGCGAAGAACATTGGAAGTACCCGGGTTGCCACTTCCGACCTGGCGGATATCGACACCGTGCAGCTTTCCAACCACCACGGCGAAATCGACGCTGCCTACCACGTAGGCGGCAACCAAAGCGAGAACGATCGTGAACGACACCGGAGGGTGAGTTTAGGGATCGGTCCGGCCGCGGGAATGGGCCCACTGTGAGCAGCGTTTACACTTGTGACACGCCCTCCACCAGGATCCACCAACAATGCCCACATATGAGTATCAATGCCGCCTGTGCGGAGAACGACTGGAAGTCTTCCAATCGTTCTCGGCCAAGTCGCTGACGTCCCACAAGGGCTGCGGTGGCGACCTGCACAAGGTGTTCCACCCCAGCGGCGTGGTCTTCAAGGGGTCCGGCTACTACGTGAACGACTCACGTTCGTCGCAGCGGAGCTCGGGCTCCTCGCCCAACGGAGACTCCGATTCGCCTTCCCAGCGCAAGGCCGACTCACCAGAGAAGAAGGCTTCGGAGTCTGCGAAGACGTCCGACTCGTCCCAACCGTCCGAGAAGAAGAAGTCGGACTCGAAGTCCACCTCTGAGGCGGCTGCCAGCTGACCCTCTTCCGCGGGGCCGTCTCGCCCCGTACGGTGGAGAGATGCTGTGGCTGACCCGCCCTCCGTTGCTGCGCTGGGAGGCGGCCCTCTGTCTAGTGTGTGTGGCGGCCTGGACCGAGTTCTCACCTCGCCCCACCGTCGAGATACCGTTTCTGGCGGTCGACGTGGAGGCGGGAGAGCGGCTCACCCCCGACGTCATCCAGTTCCGGACCGTGCCCGACCCCGGGTTCTCCCCTCATCGAGGCGACGGCTTCGCCGCCACGGACCTTCGAGCCGGCGATCCTCTTCTCCCGTCGATGGTGGCCACCGTGGCGATACCGCCCGGGTGGATGATCGTCGATGCCCCCCTGCCCGGCTCTCCCGTTCCCGGCTCACAGGCCATCGCCGTAGTTCTCTCCGAAACACCCGGCCGGCCGGCCACCACCTTCTCGGCCGTGATCGTCTCAGGCCCGGGAGCCGAGCCATTTGGAGCCGCCCTCGGCACCGTGGCGCTCCCACCTGCGTATCTAGCCGAAGCTGCGGCAGCGGTTGCATCGGGCAGGCTCGTCGTCGCCGTCACCTCGCCCTGACAGAAAAGCTCTCAGCGGGTGATGAGCGACGAGCGGACTACCAGACTCGGGGCCGGGTTGCCTGTTATCACTTTGCGCAGTCCCGACAAGCCGCCCGTGAGGGCATCGCGCCCATAGAGAGCTATCACGTGCATCGCCCGCTCCGCCGGGAGGCTGGTGATGCCGATAGCGGCGATCTGGAGGTCGTCGTCGTAACGCGCCCTGCACGCTTCCAGTGCCTCCCTCCCGGCGCCCGACACTCGGGGCCGGCCGCCCAGCTGCCACCACGCCGCGTAGACCACCGCAATCAGCGCCACCAACGGAACGAAACCCGTCCCTGACTCCGCTGTCGCCATCCAGGCCACGGCACCCGCCACGGTGGCCCCGCAACCGACGAGAACGACGACGTTGCTCACCAGCCGTTGCCGACGATCCAGCAACAAGCCGGACAGCTCGTCGATGTGGCGG
>JBGTLA010000048.1:0-8724 GCA_041744375.1 Acidimicrobiia bacterium
CGCCTTCGTGATCGGCCAGACCCGCACTATGCAACAAGACGTCACTTATGGTCTCCGACAACTCGTCGACGTCTCCGTCAAAGCACTCTCGCCGGGCATCAACGACCCCACCACCGCCCAAGACGCGATCTTCCACACCGCAGCCGTCCTCTCAGAACTGCTCCGCCATGACCCACCACCAGCCGTAACGATCGACCGCTCCCGCCGTCTGGTCATGGCGCAACAGCCGTCGCACCGCCAGCTGGTCCAGCTCGCCTACGACGAACCACGCCGAGCCGCCGCCACACATCCCACCGTTTGTATCTACCTGCTCGCCACACTCGACTCGCTGATCGAGACCCTCAATGCAGCAGGACTGGGACGCCGAACCACCGAACTCAACCGACAAGCGCGCCTCGTCGCCGAAGGCTGCGGACGCAGCACCCCGCTCGGTGACGACGTCGAATCAGTCAAGGACGCGTACGCCCACAAGTTCAAACGACGCGACCCGTGACGTCACGATTGTCGTCTCCGGTGTTTTCGGTCTGCCCGCGACGGGGTCGATCGTCTATGCCATTCACCACATCCAACGGCCAAGCTCAGTGAACGGCTGCAGCTGCGGATCCGGATCAGACCGCTGCTGCGAGGTGCGCTCGGCGGAGTTTGGCTGCCGATCGGAGCCTTCGGGGTCGGCAACCTGGCTACGACCCTCCTCGGTTCATGATGGACACTGTGGCGCCGGTTGGTGCCTGACATTGGTTGATCCTCGGCTTCTGGTTCCATTACTTCTTCGATGGGGGCGGCAGGTCATCGTTGAAGGAGGGCTTGGTCGCGTTGGTGGAGCTGGGGCTGGTGGAGGCGTGCAGGACCCTCAACGTGTCGGTCGACACCACCAACTTCGCAGCGGGAGGACAGGTCGCCGTCACCGTCACCTGTGAGGCATCCTTCGCCGACATCGCCATGCTCGCCGTCCCCGGCAGCCGCACCTTCGACGCCACCGCCATCGAGGTGATCGACACCTACCGAGCCGACGCGGAGACCACGCCGTGAACCGAAATGGCGAACGGGGAGCGGTGTCCACGTTCCTGGCAGTCCTGGCTCTCGCCCTCCTCATGGCAGCCGGGCTCGGCATCTACGGCGGCCGCAAAGTCAACCTGCTGCGGGAGGCGAGCCACCTGGCCTCGAGGCTATTGCGCTGCGCTCGCACCTCCGAGGAAGCGTGGCGCCTTGCTGACGCTTACGGTGAGGAGGTAGCCGCTCACTTCTGGCGAGAGTTCAGCTACTTCGGACTCGGGCCGGAATTCCCAGGTGCTGGTGAAGTCGCGAGTCGTCTCCGCGGCGTTGGTCGATTCGCCGCATCTCTGGACCTGTTGGCTATATATGCGCCGAAGGAGGCGGGTCTTGACTTCGCCGAGTCGATCGCTCAGGGCTTCGAGGGTCTCATGTCATCCGAGGTCGAGGATCCTGAGTGCGTGTGGATGGTTCACGGCCTGGAACCCTTGCTGAAGGTACTGGCCGATCACCGAGAAGCACTCGGGTCAACACGAGTTCTGCACATCGAGTGGTTCTTCCTGCCCGCATTGGGATACGACCCGCAGGCGCCGACACTTCACTCGGCTCTCGCTGAAGACCCCGGATGGTTCGTCGACATCGTCACGCTCCGATATCGGCCAGCCACTTCAGGCGAGGCTGGCGAGGAGCGAGAGACTGAGTCAGAGCAGCACAAGCAGCTGGCGTCCAACGCCTACAGGCTCCTGTCGTCTTGGTCGACATGTCCAGGCACTGGAGCAGATGGCTCAGTCGACCCCAAGGCTCTGCGAAGCTGGGTTTCTGAGGCCCGACGACGTCTCGCAGAAGCCGACAGAGTCGAGGTCGGCGACCAGGAAATCGGAAAAGCACTATCCGCAGCACCGGCGGGTGGCGACGGGCTACGGCCAGGGGAGACCGTAAGAAATCTCTTAGAGGAGTTGGAACTGCCAGCTATCGACACCTACCTCGGCATTGTGTACACGAGGGGAGCGTCGACTCGAGGCCTCTACTCAGGCGGGGGAGCAGAGTGGAAGCTTGCTGAGGAGTATCGTGGCTACGCGAGACAGCTGAGCCGCCAGTGGCCGCGGACTAGCACGATCATGGCGAGGGTCGCCGAGAGCTACGAAGCCCAAGCTCGACGCTGGGACAACGAGGCAGAACTTCGTCGGCGAGGTCTCGGATGATGGGCGTGCCAAATCCCTGTCCAATGAACTCCGAGGACCTTCGAGTAGAGGAGATTTCTGACGGTATACCGGGGCGTCAATGACTTGTTCGAGTCCACAAAAAGTCCACATGAGAACCCAGAAACGACCCGAAACGACGGCCGTTGTCCGAAAGAGAAAAGCGCTTCTCACCAGGTCCTTTGATTTGAACTCCCAGGTCACAGCAGACGCTTGACATTCGTTCGCAACGAGGGGGTCCACGGGTTCAAATCCCGTCAGCTCCACCAAACGTCCTGGTCAAGGCGATTGTTTATCGTCCATCAGCTGGCCCTATTCATAATCCTGCAGTCTTGCGTTCCACAGACGGCCCACAAGGTTCGTCTAGAACTGACGGACGTTGCTTTTCGTCGCTCACAACGCCGGGAGCGGCTCTACCTGATTCGGGTGAGGTCAGGCGCTGGTCGCAGCCGGTGGAACCGCTCCTAAGCAGAGGCCGATGGTTCTTGCCCGCGATTAGTACGAGTCTCGTAGCGTCTTGACGCGGTCGTGGACCACGCGGATCTCGCCGAGCTGGCGCTGCACGAGGCTTCGGAGCTCAGATGAGATGTCCTCCTCGAGGGCAGCTTCGTACTCGGACACAGCATGGTCTTCTCCCCTCTCGGCTGCCTTCAACACCGCCTCGGGGTCATCGCCCGTGACAGAGTCCTTCATCGACATCCAGGCTCGATGGAGCTTTCCTCCTGTAGTGCCCGATTCATCCAAATCGTCGCCGTACTCTGCTGCCATAGACTCCAGCTCTTTGTAGAAGGTGCCCCGCTGTTGGGAGAATCGGCGGAACTCGGAAGCAAGGTCGCTGTGCGCACCGTCGGCCAGGATGCCGGCGGCCGAGTCGAAGCCTTGCTCCCCGTCCCTCAGCGTCTCCATCAAGTCTCTCGTCATCTTCACATCCGGGTTCATCGCGAGCCTCCGTATCGTTCTTCGCGTCTGCAGGCGCGTCCCGCAGCATTCCCAGTCCTGGTACCCAGGGCGCCGGCATCGGAAACCTGTTGCTGCGGGCCGAATGGTCTCAGTCGGTCGATGTGGTGCCCGGCCCCAGGGCAGGTAATCGCATTGTGAGACAACTTGCAGCACAGTTCGACGTGGAAAGGTCACGGCCTAAGTTCCCTGTAAACGAGGGTGGCCCGAGCCACCATGTCGAGCAAGCAAACGCACGACAAGGAGGTCGGGCCGATCAGGAAGGTAGCGCCGTCTGTGATGGCACGTGAGGAACTGGACCAGTTGTTGGCCGGCGGGGTGGATGAGGGAGCCAATTTGATCTCGGAGGTGGTGGCCACTTGCACTCGGCTGGTGATCCAGTCGCTGGTGGAGGCCGAGCAGCGAGATTTTCTGGGTGGGCGGGGCCGGTATCAGCCTCGGGAAGACGAGGCCGGTCATCGGGGGTGGCGCAACGGCTACGAGGACCGAAACATCTCCACGGCTGAGGGCCAGGTCGGGGTGCGGGTGCCGCAGGTGCGTGACGCCGGCGAGCCGTTCCGGTCGACGCTGATGGGGTTCTTGGAGGGCAACTCGGAGGTGTTGGAGCGGCTGGTGATGGAGATGTATGCCCGGGGCCTGTCGACCCGGGATGTGGAGGACGCTTTCCGGGACGCCACTGGGGAGCTGGTCATCTCCCGGTCGGCGGTGTCGGAGGTGACCGACAGGCTGTGGGACCAATGTGAACAGTTCTGCGGGGATCAGCTCGGACGGCCGCAAGCATCTGCTCCACTTGGCGGTGGGCAACAAGGAATCCGAGAGGGACCACTGGACCGAGTTCTTCTGGCACATGATCCGCCGGGGGCTACGGCCACCTACCTCGGTGACCTCCGACGGGGCGCCGGGGCTGATCAAAGCGCTCAACAAGGTATTCGGTTCCTCTATCCGGGTGCGGTGCTGGTTCCACCGCCTCGCCAACATCCGGGCCAAGCTCCCCGACGAGGCGGCTCCCCAGGTGATGGCCGAGATCCGAGCGATCAGAGACGCCCCCACCCTTGACGCCGCCCGGGCCCAAGCCGACCGGGCGCCAACCGGTACCGCCGAGAGTTCCCCTCGGCGGTGGCCTGCCTCGAGGACGACCTCGAGGCGCTGCTGGCGGTGCATCGGGTGCCGGTGCGGCACCGCTTCTGGGTCCGGACCACCAACCTGGTGGAACGCTCCTTCGCCGAGGAGCGGCGACGCACCAAGGTTATCCCCCGGCTGTTGGACGAACGCTCGGCCATGAAGCTGGTGTTCGCCACCCTCATCCGCTGCGCCGACCGATGGAGCCGATGTGGGATCACCGACCTCGAACGCCTCCAACTCCGGGCTCTGCGCCAAGTGCTCGGGCTCGAACCACCAACCGTTCACGACAACCAACAAGACGACCAAGACAAAGAAGTGGCATGAACGCTCGGCCACCCCGCTTACAGGCGCCTCAGGACTTGACCACGTGGAAACGCCAAACTCTTGTTTGCCGCACCCCAATTAGGGGTATCAACCGACACACCCACGAGAAAAGAACGGAATGGTAATGAAAAAGCTTCACGAAATGGGACTCACCTCGCAGATGGCGTACATGGGGGGGTTGGTAGGGATCGGACTCAGCATCCTCACCTGGGCCTTCCGTGACGGCGGCAAGCGGGAGTCCGCCGAGCGACTGGCGATCTTCATCGGGCTGTGGCCCCCCACGCTGATCCAGTTGGGCCGAGCATTGGCGGATCAGGAGTAGAAACCAATCAGGAGCAGAAACCACCCGTCAAGACAGACTGATGTGATTCGAGGCTCTCGGGACGACAGTGCAGAAGAACACGAGCAGGTGAGGTCCTCTGCTCACCGTCCCATGTCGGCCCACGTCACGAAGGAGGCGCCTGGCCGCCGTCCCCGTCCATTCTGGCTCCGACGGCCGGCCATGATCGCCAGGGGCCTGCGTCTAGACAGGGATCGGCCCGACCTGGACCAACTCAACAAGATCAACGATCCGGAAGAGTTCGTTTGGGCGGTACTTCCGTACGCGGCCCGGTCGTTTGCGCCCACCATCCTCCTGCTGCCTGAGAAGGCAGCCCGCACCTTCGCGGTGGCCTACCTATATGCCAGGATGCTGGACACCTACGAGGACCTTTCCCCCGGCCCGGTCGAGGCGCAGGACTCTCTCGAGCGTTCGCCGCCCGGTTTCGCTCCGATCCTCTCGCCTTCGCACCTGATCTACCGTCCCCGACAGCTGTCGCCTCCTGTGATCGGGCACACCTCCTGTTGGTGAAGCGGTATGCCCTGGTCGATGAGGTCTTTCGAGGACTGCCCGAGGAGATCGCGAGCGCATCGCAGGCTGATAAGGCTGATGGCGACGGGGATGGCCACCTATTCCGAGGTATTTCACCGCCAGAACGGCGTGTTGGAACACGCCGAGCAGGTCTCGGACTATTGCCACCGCGCTCTCGGGCTTCCGGCGCTCTTCGTCCTGGACACCTTCTTCGGGGAGGTCAGCGCCGATCATCGTCGTCACGCGCTGAGGGTCTCAGAGCTCATCCAGTTGGCCAACATCACGCGAGACATCGAGAAGGACCTGTTTCGGTTGGAACGCTGACAATGCGTCTCGGCAGATTGGGCCACGGGCGCATGCAAGAGATCTGCGCAGCTTTGGCGGTGGCCGTCGATTGCGACATGTAGTTTCGAACGAGGAGCGAGAAGCCACCCTCATGCGCAAGCATTTCCCCGGCTCCACTGGCTTGACAATATTGCTCGAGACGACTTTGGGTCGCACGTAGACCTTGTTCACAGCCATCGGACTGAAACTGAACGCTGGTCCGATCAACCGGAGGTCGATGGCTCGACGCCGGACCTGACCAATACCTCACCCGAACGCGCCAAACATGGTCGCATGAGGAGGTGCCGAAATGGCGCCACTACGGAGCAATCACCTGCCCTCCGGTGGGGCCATCCCGGATTCGGTGCCCCGAATCACACAATCTCCGCCGGAGACGAGCTCGCCTGCCGGTCAGACCCCAGATCGAAACGGGGCTCGAAATCGAAGCGAGTCAGTCAGTCGTCCCTCCTTTCGCTCACGGTTCAGGATGAACGCCGCTATGAACGGATCGGGTTCTTGGGGGTGGACACCATGTAGCGGCGGCCGACGGTTCCTGGGCCAGCAATAGGACAGGATTCAAGCACTAGTGCTAGCTTTGTGGCATGCATGAGAGTCGACTACGAAGTTTTCGGGTTGAGGCTGGGTTGACGCAGGGGGAGTTGGCGGCGCGTGCGGGGGTGAGCCGTCAGTTGGTGGGGGCGGTGGAGGCGGGACGTCATCTGCCACGTGTCGATGCGGGTCTGGCATTGGCAGCCGCCCTCGGGGTGGAGGTACGGCGGCTGTTCGGTCCTAGCGGGCCCGCCTCGGATGTGGTGTCCGGATTGTCACCCAAAGAGGGAACGGCTGTCCGGTTGGGATGGGTGGGGGATCGAGTCGTGACAGCTCCCGCCCGGATCGGGGGCGATGGATGGGATTCCGCCGATGCAGTGGTGGAGGGCGGTCGGGTGGTTCCGTTCGGAGATGTCAACTCGGGTGCGGTGGTGGCGGGATGCGAACCCGGTTTGGAGACCATGGAGCATCTATTGCGTCATGGTGGTTCGGGGGCGGTGGCGGTGGCGACGTCGAGTGGTGCCGCCCTCGATGCTCTCGTCGCCGGGAGGGTTCACGCCGCGGTGGTGCACGGCCCGGTTGAGTCACTGCCGTCCGGCCCGTCGGTTCCGGCGGTGGTTCGGTTTCGGCTGACCGGCTGGCGGGTGGGGTTGGCGATTCCTCCCGACATCGGTTCGTCGTGGTGGCAGGAGGTGTTGGCCGGCCAGCTCGCAGTGGTGCAGAGGGAGGCTGGCGCCGCGGTGCAGCGATCCTTCGAGGAGGCGGTGGGCGGGTCGACGACGAGGGGCCCCAGAGTTGGTGGGCATGTGGTGGCGGCCCGGCACGGTATGGCCGCAGAGCTGCCGGCGGTGACCGTCGAGCCGGCGGCTCTGGCCGTGGGTGCGGGGTTTCACCTCTTGGACCGTCACGAGGCTCAGTTGTGGGTTGGCGAGCAGTGGATGACTGAGCGAGGCGTCGAGCAGGTGATGGACCTCATCGCCAGTTCACGGTTCCGGCGCCGGCTGGAGACGGTGGGTGGATACGACCTCGACGGGATCGGGAGCCGAGTCGCATGAGACGGCGGATGAGACCGTGGCTGGCGGCGGTTCTCGTGGTCGGTGCCTGTGCAACGGAGACCGATCCCACCTTCGATGCCCTGACCGGAGAGGCCGCCCTGTTGGTGGCGGGTGCCTCGGATCTGAGACCTGCCTTTGAAGAGATCGGCGAGTTGTTCACCGCCGAGACCGGTCACGAGGTGATCTTCGATTTCGGGTCGTCCGGTCAGCTTGCGCAGCGCATCATCGAGGGTGCCCCCGTGGACGTGTACGCCTCCGCCAACGTTTCCTTTGTCGACGAGGTTCTCGATTCTGGGGTCGGCGAACAGAAGTCCAAGGCCGCCTACGCCTTCGGTCGGATCACCATCTGGTCGGCGGCTGAGGCGTGGGGTGGGTGGATCGGCCTCGACGACTTGGTCGCTGACCCCGACATCGCGTTCCTGGCGATCGCCAATCCCGAGCACGCCCCCTACGGTTTGGCGGCCAAGGAGGCTCTGGTGTCGGCCGGACTCTGGGAGACGATCGAACCCAAGCTGGTCTACGGGGAGAACATCTCCGACACCCAACGTCTGGCAGACACACGCGACGCCGACGCAGCGATTGTCGCCCTCTCTCTGGCCATCGCCGCCGGCGACCGTGGTGAGTGGGTGTTGATCGATGAGGCGCTTCACGGGCCTCTGGAACAGGCCCTCGTCGTGGTCACCGATGATCCTGACCGAGTCGAGACGGCGACCGCGTTTGCCGCCTTCGTCAACGAGGCTGCAGGCCGCGAAGTGATGACCCGCTTCGGGTTCGTCCTGCCCGGCGAAGACGCCGGAGCCGGCTGATGTGGGACCCCTTGCGGCTGTCGCTGCAGGTCACCGCCTGCGCCACGTTGATCGTGGCCGTGACCGGGATCGGCCTTGGCTACCTCCTGGCTCGACGAGAGTTCCCCGGACGGGGCCTGGTCGACGCCATCGCCAGCTCCCCGATCGTCATGCCTCCCACCGTCCTCGGCTATTACCTGTTGGTGGCGGTGGGCCGCAACAGTCCGATCGGCCGTGCCTGGGAGGCGGTGTTCGGCTCCCCCTTGGTCTTCTCATGGCAGGGAGCAGTGCTGGCAGCATCGGTGGCGTCGTTCCCGTTCTGTCTGCGTTCGGCCCGTGCCGCCATCGAGTCGATCGACCGACGTTACGAGGCAGCCGGCCGGGTGATGGGCCTGCCGGCGTGGCGGGTGGCGACACAGATCACCCTGCCTCTGGCCCGGCGTGGGCTGTTGGCTGGTGTGGCGTTGGCGTTCGCCCGGGCGCTCGGTGACTTCGGGACGACGGTGATGGTGGCGGGCAACATCCCGGGACGGACCCAGACCATGCCCATCGCTGTCTACGACGCAGTC
>JBGTLA010000049.1:0-75258 GCA_041744375.1 Acidimicrobiia bacterium
GGCGGCGGCCGAATGGGCCGCCGCGCTCGAGTCGGCAGCCGGTCAGGGTGACGCCGCCCAGGCGAAGGTGGCGGCCACGCGTCTGGAGGCAATGCGACAAGATGTCGAGGTGGCGCTCGACGGCGCCGTCGTCGCCTGCCGGGACTAGGACGGTGTTGAATAACAATGGAAGCCGACCGGCAGCTCGCCTAAGTGCCTGGTAGGAGGACTGGCGTCGACGGCTGGAGCGAATTGTTCAACACTGTCCTAGGAAGTTGCTGAACGAAAGCGGAAGCCCGGTCGCGAGCGGGTCAAGTGCCTGGTGGGGAGACTTGTTCTGGACGGCTGGAACGATTTGTTCCGCACTGTCCAAACCAAGGATCCTGGCCGATCAGCCGAATCGGTAGCCGACCGAGCGCACGGTCGTTATCCACGACGCCCGTTCTTCACCCAATTTGGCGCGGACGCGGCGAACGTGAACGTCGACGGTACGCGCCCCGCCGTAATAGTCGTATCCCCACACTTTCGAGAGGAGTTGTTGGCGGCTCCACACTCTCCGCTGATTCTCCACGAGGAATCGAAGGAGCTCGTACTCCATGTAGGTCAGGTCGAGCGGACGGCCGTCCAACGCCGCCTGGTAGGTAAGCGTGTTCAGTTCGAGATCTTTGAAGCTCAGCTCATCGAATGTGTGAACCTGGTGAACCTGGCGCCGCAAGCGCACTCCTACCTCGGCGGGATCCACCGGCTCGACGATGAAGTCGACGATCCCACTGGCTCGTTCCACCAGGGGCAGAGTCGACGAGTCGGCGACGACGACAATGGGCAAGCCGACATCCTCGGCGATCCGTTCGATGTGACGAAGACGCCGCATAGGTTCGTCGCCGAGCTCCACCACCAGGAGGGCGGCCTCGGCGACTTCGGACGGCACCAGGTCGCTGACCCAGCTGACCTCGGCGCCGGCCAGCACCAAAGCTGCCGCCAGTCCCTCCGAGCAATCGGCGGGGTAGGTGGCTACGTCCACTGTGAGTTCTCCTGTCAGAGGATGGGTAAGAAGTGCTCGAGCTCGAAACGGGACACGTGGGACTGGTACCTCTCCCACTCCTTGCGCTTGTTGCGCAAGAACCAGTCGAAAACATGTTCCCCGAGCGCTTCAGCCACCAGTTCTGAGCGTTCCATCGCCTCCAACGCTTCGGCCAGGGTTTCGGGGAGCCGGGCTATGCCCGCCGCCGCCCGCTCGGAGGGGGTCATCTGAAAGACGTTGTCGGCCACCTCGGGTGGGAGGTCATAACCTTCGTCGATCCCCTTGAGGCCGGCCGCCAGCAGTACCGAAAGAGCCAGATAAGGGTTGGCAGCAGAGTCCGCGGCCCGATACTCGACGCGCACGCTGGAGGACTTGCCCTTCTTGGGGGTGGGAACCCGGACCAGCGCCGATTGGTTGTTGCGCGCCCACGACATGTAGATGGGAGCGTCGAATCCGCCTACCAGCCGCTTGTAGGAGTTGACCCATTGGTTGGTGACGGCGGTAATCTCGCGGGCGTGTCGCAGGAGCCCGGCGATGAAAGATTGGCCCACCGTCGACAGCCCGGTGGCGTTGCCGGGGTCGGCGAAGGCGTTGCGATCCCCCTCGAACAGCGACAAGTGGAGGTGCATCCCCGAGCCGTCGTGTTTCTCGAGTGGTTTGGGCATGAACGTGGCGTAGATGCCGTGTTGGAGGGCCACTTCTTTCACCGTCAGGCGGAAGGTCATGATGTTGTCGGCCATCGTCAGGGCGTCGGTATAACGCACGATGATCTCGTGTTGGCTCGGTGCCACCTCGTGGTGGCTGTGCTCCACGGGGATGCCCATCAGCTCCAGGGCGTTGATGGTCTTGCGCCGATACTCCTGGGCCACGTCGAGCGGGGTGTTGTCGAAGTATCCCCCGCGATCGAGCGGTACGGGATCCGCGCTCGAGTCCTCGAAATAGAAGAATTCGAGCTCGGGGGCCACATAGAAGGTATACCCCAGCTCCGAGGCGCGGTTCAGGTTGCGTTTGAGGACGGTGCGCGGATCCCCCCCGAACGGGTCGCCGTCGGGTGTCTGGATGTCGCAGAACATGCGCGCCACCTGTACCTCCTCCCGCCACGGGAGAACGGCGAAGGTGGAGGGGTCGGGCCGGGCCAGCATGTCGGCCTCCTGGACTCGGGCATAGCCGTCGATGGAAGACCCGTCGAAGGTCATCCCCTCCTCGAAGGCGACTTCCAGCTCTGCCGGGCTGATCGAAACCGACTTCATGAACCCCTGGACATCGGTGAACCAGAGTCGCACGAAGCGTATACCCCGCTCTTCGACGGTGCGGAGCACGTATTCGGATTGTTTGGTCATCTCGTTCCTCGTCGACAGCAGGAACCATTATGGGAGCTGTTGCCTCCGCCAGTTGCATCGGCGGTCACGGGGTGGGGTCCGGTGGAGACACTCCCTCCTCCACCCATGGCCCCAGAATGGCCAGCAGCCGTTCCTCACCTGTGCCGCTCACGAACCACCACACCCCGACGGCGAGAGTCGAGGCGGTCAGGGCCAGCAAGCCAACCAGATAGAACGGCATCACATTGGTGTCGAGAGCAGGGAGCCCGAGTGTCAGGCCCACGGAGTAGGCCGCCAGTCCGAGGACGGTGTAGAAGATGGTCACGAACCCGAACCACGAAAAACCGTCGCCTCCGGCGATCGTGACCACCTTGCGACGGCCAAGGGGGAAGAGGTAGGTCTCCTCGAGGCGATGGGCTATGAGGACATCGCTTCCCACCTCTCGGTTGATGCGGCGCTCCAGGGCGGCGGCGAAGTGGCGCGCCAAGATGAGGTAGCTGGCGTCGAAGGCGGTCTGAACGGCGCCAAGTAGCGCCAGGAAGGGAAGGAGGAGAAGAAAGTGGCGACCCAGCACCTCCGCCGCCACGAACACACCCAGGACGAGGACCACGGTCGTGCGGATATCACGAAAGAAAGTCCGGTGGTAGAGGGCGTTCATCGCCCTCATCCGAGCGAGTTGCTGCTCGAGCAAACGGAGTCGGTCCGGGTCAGAGCCCGGTCGGCTCATCCCGTCCGTCGTCTGCGCTCGGCGAGCCAGCGACGTCGCAGGCGCTTGCGCTCATCGGCCGTGAGCCCGCCCCAAATCCCATCCCGTTGATTGGCCTCGAGCGCGTAGAGGAGGCAATCATCGGCGACATCGCAACGGGCGCACACTTCTTTGGCTTTGCGAATCTGAAATTCAGCAGGGCCCGTCTCTCCCGCCGGGAAGAAGAGGTCGGTGGGGTAGTCGGCGCAGGCGGCGCGCTCGCGCCAGTCGGTGCTGATCTCCAGGTCTAGTAGTCGGGTTTCCATGGTCTCGATTCCACCTTACAGATTTTTAGCACTAAAATCAAGCGTTGCATATGATCACGGCCTACAGATGAGCGACGACTTGACACTCAACGAGGTGGCGGACCGTCTGGGCGTCCACTACATGACCGCGTACCGCTACGTGCGCCTCGGACAGCTCCCTGCTCGCAAGGTCGGAACCTCTTGGAAGGTCGCTGTCGCTGATCTCAGTTCATTTCAACAACAGAAAGTTAGCGAGTCTTCCCCAGGTTTGTCTAGAAGTTCTTCCAATTGGGCCGCCCGGCTCGAGTCGCGTCTCATCGAAGGCGACCAAGCGGGTGCCTGGAAGGTGATCGAGGCGGCCATGACCGCCGGTGCCGAGCCTCTCGAAGTCTACACCGACATGGTGATCCCAGCCTTGGAGTCGATCGGCGACCGGTGGGAGCGGGGGGATTTGAGTGTTGCCGACGAACACGTGGCCTCGGCCGTGGCCACTCGCCTCATCGGGCGGCTCGGCCCGCGTTTCGCCCGTCGCGGACGCAAGAAGGGCACGGTGGTCGTGGCGGGGCCGCCGGGGGAACGTCACAGTCTGGGCCTGTCGATGGCGGCCGATGCTCTCAGGGGTGAGGGCTACGAGGTCATCGATCTGGGCCCCGACACACCCCTCGAGTCGTTGGCTCTCACGGTGGGAAGGGTGGACCGCTTGCGCGGGGTGTGCATCGGAGTCACGGCGACAGCCAGTCTCGGGGCGGCGCGCGACATGGTGGAGACGGCGAAGGAGACCATGGCCGTGCCGGTGCCAATCCTGGTGGGCGGTGGTGCCGTCGCCGATGATGCCGACGCCGTAGCTCTTGGAGCCCATGCCACTTCCACGGTGGGCACGGTGGCCGAAGTGCTCGAGACGTGGGGTGCCGCCCTGGCCGCGGAGGCGGCGCAAGAGTCTCCCACGCCCGACCCGGCGTGAAGCAACCCAGGCAGCCACCGCTCAGCGATGTCTCCCGCCCTGGGTTGCGCCGCTCGGTGACGGTCCTCAGGGCGACTTGCGCGGACCGGGGAAGAAGGCGTTGGTGCTCCGCACATACTCGTCGTAGCCGGGACGGTGCTGGCCGATGGTCGACTCCAGCAGGCCGACACCGGAGACCCGCATGAGCAGGATGGACATGACGATCGGGCCGACCAGCGTCCACCATGCTCCGGCGGCGAGGGCGATGATGTAGAGACCCCACCACACCATGAAGTCGCCGAAGTAGTTGGGATGGCGGGTGTGGCGCCACAGTCCGGTGTCGAGCACGCGACCGCGATTGGCCGGATCCGCCTTGAACCGGGACAACTGGAGGTCGCCGATGGTCTCGTAGGAGAACCCGCCGATCCAGGCCGCCAACCCGATCAGGTCGAGGATTCCCAGGGGTTCGCCCGGGGGCCGCTGGCCTACCTGCACAGGAAGTGATACCACCCACATCAGCGCTCCCTGGAGCGCGAAGACGGTGAAGAGGCTCTTCCACCAGAAGGTCGCCGGTGACTTGGCCCGCATGTTCTGGTAGCGGAAGTCCTCGCCGTGGCCCAGGTTTCGTCGGGCCAGGTGAACGGACAAGCGCAGGCCCCACACGGTTGTCAACCCCACCAGCAGCCATCCCCTCGGACCGGTGCCATCGGTGGTGATGAGCACGACCCAGGCAACGATCACGAATCCCAAACCCCACACGAGGTCGACGATGGATGCATCTTTGGCGATCACTGAGATGACCCACACCGTCACCATGAGGGCGGCGATGGCGAGGGCTGCGGCAACCATCATGTCGGCCATCACGTAGCTTCGACGGCGGGTTCTGCCATCACCCAGCGATCGATCTCATGCCATACCTCGAACAGCCAGGCTGTGCGCGCCGCCCTTTCGTCGGGAATGGTGTCGCGCTGGATCCTCCACAGCTTCACATCGATGGTTCGACCAACCATGGCCCCCCGCCAGATGTCGGCGATCCGGGCGAAACCATCGAGTCCGCGGTGGGCGAGGACCACCACATCTGCCCGACAGGCGTCGAGGAGGGCGGCGACACCTCCGGACCGAGGGGGCATCACCGACTTCAGGTCACGAGCCATCTGGTGGATGCGGGGGGACTGGCGTTCCAGGGTCTTCAGCGACCGGGCCAATTTGGAGGCCGTGAAGCGGGTGCCCTCCGGGAACAGGAGCACGCCATCGTTCGGGCCCATCTCTCGTGCCAGGGAGGCGATGGCGGCCACCGAGGCGTCTGGGTCCCCGGCCCGGTCGACGAATACGTTCGGCACCCGGTTACCGACCACGTCGAGGGCAGGGTCGAACAGCAACTCCCGCTTCATGACGTAACGCAAGTGGATGCCGGTTTGTCTCGTCACGAACCGAGCCGGAAGAAGGTTGTCCACCACCGAGGTGTGACGAGACAAAACGAGGATGGGGCCGGGCGGGACCACCTCCGTTCCCTCGGCGCGGATGTCCAAACCGAAAATCTGTTCTGTGGCGGCCAACAGTGTGGCCGCCCACCTGTCTTGTATGGCGTAGGTCCTTGCCTTCAGCGCGCTGCTACCCGGCGAGGTTGCCCAGACCCAGCCCGCTGCCGCCAGCCCGAAGGTCTCGGCCACCAGGTACACGGTGGCGAAAGCCACCAGCCGGGTCGCCATGAAAGGGGTGCGCCGTCGGGCCCAGCGCAGGGCATCGACGATCAACGCCACTGGGATGGTCAATGGCAGCAGCGCCGTCATAACCAGGGCGCCGATTACGACCGAAGGTATGGTCGTCAGCCGTCTCCGCCATCGGTCGGGGTCGGATGGCTCATGCATCTGCGCTCCACACTGCCACGGCCGGCTGACTGGAGACCGCCACACCTCCCGACTCCTCTTCGGTTATGACCAGAGCCTCCAGCTGGTCGGCGTCCACCCGGAACGGTGTGGCGTGGGGATCGTCGGCAAGGAGCCCCGCCGATATCACCTCTCCGTCGAGGACAGCCCACAGTTGGTAAATGCGGTCGCCGGTGGGTGGACCGAGAGAAGAGTGGGTCACGATTCCTCGACCGTCATCGGCGATGGTCACGACCGCCATCTCTTGACCATCGTTGTCGACGAGTATCAGCGTTTGACCCTCGAGGGCCTCCGCCAAGACAGCGAAGTCCACGGTCTGATCATCCAGTGCCGCCTGGAGCTGGTCGACTTGGGAATTCAGGTCCATCACTCGCGTCGTCTGGACGCCAAACCCGGCAACGACCGCCACCAGTGCCGCCACCAGCAACTGCCGGGCCCAACCGGGCTTCTTCGGCTCCACCGTCGTCTCGATCCGTTCCCACAGATCCGGAGACGGTGGCTGTGCCGGCGGGAGGTGCTGCACAATTCGGATGTGGCTGTCCAACTCACGGCGGCACTCCTCACACCGGGATACGTGCTGTTCGACGAGCCGGCCTTCGTATGCCTCGGTCGCCCCAAGAGCGTGTACTCCCAAGAGTTCTTGGACTTCCCCGTGTTGACGTTCGTCGGTCACGCCACCGCGCCTCGGAGTTCGTCGTGGAGTCGACGAAGTCCGCTACGGATGCGGCTCTTGATCGTCCCTTCCGCCTCACCCAGCAGGGTGGCGACCTCCCGGTAGCTGTGGCCCCCGTAGTAGGCGAGCTCGATAGGACGGCGCTCCCTTTCGGGGAGGGCCTCGAGGGCGGTACGGACCGTCTCGCCCACGGTCATCTCGATGGCCTGTTCGTCGGTGCCGGCCGTTCCGTTCGGCGCCATCCATCCCTCGCGGTCTTCTCGGACGCGGCGCGCCGACTCGGACCGGATGAGATCGATCGAGCGACCCCGCGAATGTTGGAGAAGAAACGAGCGCAGACTTCCACGACCCGAATCGTAGGCGTGGGGACGGTCCCAAAGACGAACGAAAACCTCCTGGGTGGCTTCCTCGGCCAGACTCCGATTGCGGGTCAGCCGCAGAGAGAGGCCGAAGACGGCGTCGGCGTGGAGACGGTAGATGTCGGCGAGCGCCGACCGATCGCCTTCCTGCAGTCGTTCGATGAGGCCTTGGTCGAGGTCGGCGGGAGATCGGATGGCTGCGAGCGTCATTAGGGGAATTTAGTGCTAAATACATCTCCTGTCAACGTGACGGCAGGTCGATGCACCAAAACACGAAAAAGGTGGGTGGCCCGAGGGCCACCCACCTTGATAGAGCGATTCGGTAGAGTCGACTCAACCCAGCCAAGACCGCCAGACGGACTCGTTGTCAGCGATCCAGTCGGCCGCAACGTCCGCTGGATCGCGGCCATCGATTTCCACTCCCGGGAGCATCGAAAGCTGGTCATCGGTCGTTATCTGGAAGTTCTCCAGGAACGAGTAGACGTCGGGGGCCTTGTCGGCCAGAGAGGCCGAGGCGGCCTTGAAGAGCACGTCCTCGGGGTAGTCGCAATCGATGGCCTCCAGATCGGCGTAGCACTCGTCGGAGTACGCCGGCAACGGGATGTTGACGAGGTCGTACGTGGCCACCGCCGCCGTCGGGGTCCACCAGTACATGACGATCGGCTCTTGGGCGGCGGCGCGGGTGTCAAGTTCTGCAACGGTCGCCGGCTCCGAACCTGAGAAGACCACCTGAAGCGGAAGGTCGAGATTGGCGATGATGGCTTCGTCGTACTGTGAGTACGAGGGGTCGGTGCCGAGGAAACGGCCCAACGACCCGGTCTCGGCGGTGGCGAAGGCCGCCGCCACGTCGGGGTCCTCGAAGCCCTCCCAGGTCGCCAATGACGGGTACTCGTCGAGCACATAGCGCGGCACGAACCAGCCGATCTTGCCCACCGCCCCCAACTCGCCGATGTCGACGACACTGCCGTCGTCGAAATAGGCCTGCTCGTCGGCGGTGACACCGGACGGCCAGATCTCCAAGGCCGCGTCGAGACTGCCGTCGCTCAACCCGGTGAACATGGTGTTTTCGTCGATGTCGACGATCTCAACCGGGTTTCCGAGCTCGCTCTCGATGATCTGAGCGGCGACCGCCACATTGAGGGCCGATGCCGTCCACGGGTTGACGACCAGGTTGATAGTCGGTAGATCGCCGGCCGGGGGGGCAGTGTCGGCAGGGGAGGTTGTGCCATCCGACGAAGCGCCGCCACACGCCGCCATGAGCAAGGCCAGGGCGACTATCGCCGTGATTGATTTTCGGGACATTGACTTTCGACCCAGTGAGTTGGGTTGCATGTGTTTCTTCCTTTACCGGCCGACCGACGGTCGCGGGCGAACCAGCCTCGCTACATTACCGATCCATGACCCTTGCACGCCGAGAATGACCGACATCTGTCTGGACGTCCAGGGATGCTGGAAGGTGTTCGGTGCTCGACCAGAACGGGCCATGGCGATGGCCGACGAGGGGATGAGTCGAGCCGACATTCTCGATCAAACCGGAGCGACCATCGGTGTGCGCGACGTCTCGTTCTCCGTTGGTCGGGGAGAGACCTTCGTGGTGATGGGCCTGTCGGGCTCGGGGAAGTCCACGCTGGTGCGGTGCGTCGCCCAACTGACCGAGGTGACCAGAGGGAAAGTCTTCCTGGACGGCGAGGACCTCGCAGCCATGGACCGGGGAGCGTTGCGAGAGGTCCGTCGGCGGAAGCTGTCGATGGTGTTTCAGCACTTCGGTCTCTTCCCGCATCGAAGGGTGATCGACAACGTGGCCTACGGACTAGAGGTGCAAGGAGTGCCGAAAACCGAGCGGCGCGCCCGGGCGGCCGAGGTGCTGGAGGCGGTCGGGTTGACTGGCTGGGCTGAGCACTACCCCCAGCAGCTGTCGGGAGGTATGCAACAGCGGGTCGGGCTGGCCCGGGCCCTGGCTGTCGACCCGGAGGTGTTGTTCTTCGATGAGCCGTTCTCCGCTCTCGACCCCCTCATTCGGCGCGACATGCAAGACGAGCTCATCACTCTGCAAAGAGACATGCAGCGGACAATCGTCTTCATCACCCATGACTTCGCCGAGGCCATCAAGCTCGGCGATCGGATCGCCATCATGAAGGACGGTGCCTTCGATCAGGTGGGGACCGCGGCAGAGCTCATTGCCCAACCCGCCACCGCTTACGTGCGCGAGTTCACGACCGACATCCCCAAGGTGAAGGTGGTGACCGCCGGCGCCCTCGCCACCGGGCCGGCCCCGGCCCGCAACGGGCGGCGCGTGTCAGAGCACGACACCGTCGAGAAGATCCTCCCGGCGTTGTTGGACGACCCGTCGCCGATCGAAGTTGTCGCCGACGACGGAGAGGTCCTCGGCTGCGTCGACCGCGCCGCCGTCATCTCACTCCTCACCACACCATGACGACCGCTGCTCCTCCAATGGGGAGCCTCACCGAGGCCGACACCGTCCGGAAGGCCATTCCCTGGGTGGTCCTCGTGGCGGGGGTGCTGACCCTCCAGCTCGGATTCGGGGGCCTGGCGTTCCCCAGGTCCTGGGACACCCTCATCTCGGGCCCGATCGACGACTTCCAGAGCTGGGCGCGAGCCAATCGGGGTACACACCCCTTGTTCACGGGTTTTTTCACTCCGATCAGCCGGACGGTCGAGTGGGCGCTCTCGTCGGTCTCGGGGTTGCTGCGATCGCTGCCCTGGTTTGTCATCCCGGCCACGGTCTTCTTGGTCGTCGCTCGCACTCGACGCTTCGGCCAGGCTGTGGTGGCAGCGTTGATATCGGTGTACCCCGGGATGGTCGGTCTGTGGGTTGTCACGATGGAGACGTTGGCGCTCATGTCGATCGCGGTAGCCATTGCCCTCATGATCGGGATCCCGCTTGGCGTGCTGGGTGCTCTGCGACCCCGTTTTGCGGCGGGGATCCGCCCGGTTCTCGACGCCATGCAGACGATCCCCGCACCTGTCTACTTCATCCCGATGGTCCTCTTCTTCGGGATCCGGCGGGTCCCGGCCACGATCGCCACCGTCGTCTATGCCCTCCCGCCGGTGGTACGTCTCACCACTCTTGGGATCAGGAGAGTCGACTCGCAGGCCGTCGAAGCGGCGCGTGTATTCGGGTCCACTCCCCGTCAAACCCTTTTCAAGGTTCAACTCCCGCTGGCCTTGCCGACGATCCTGACCGGGGTGAACCAGACGATCATGATGGCCTTGGGCATCGTTGTCCTCGCCACGCTCCTCGGCGCCGGCGGGCTGGGTCAGGAAGTGATGGGGGCGCTCAATCAGCGCCGAACCGGGCGCGGTCTGGCCGCCGGTTTGGCCATCGTGGCGGTGGCGATGGTGCTCGACCGGGTGGGCAAAAGCTTCGCCGACACCGATCGCAGCAGACATGTCCCGGGGAGATGGCTCGGAGTTGGAGCCCTGGCAGTCGTGATCGCAGCCGTCGTGGGAAACACCCTCGGGGGAGCGCCCTTTCCCCAGATGTGGACGGTGGCGGCCTTCGACCCTGTCGACCGGGCCGTCCTGTGGGCACGTACCAACCTTTCGTGGTTGACCCGCCCCTTCAACGACTTCATGGTGGCCGACATCCTCATCCCCGCCCGCGACGTCCTCATCGAGGTCGTGGCCTGGCCGGTGCTGATCTTCGTCACGGGCTGGTTGTGCTGGCGTATGTCGGGTTGGCGCCTGGCCGTGGTCGCCGGCGCCCTATTGGCCACGGTTGGACTGATCGGTATGTGGGAGCTCACCGTCGAGACCCTCACCCATGTGGTGGCCGGAGTCGTGCTGTCCGTTGTCATCGCCGTCCCGGTGGGGGTGTGGGCGGGTCGCAACCCTCGGATCGAGGCGGCGATCGCGCCCGTGCTCGACGCCCTCCAGACCATCCCGTCGTTCGTCTACATCATCCCAGTGGTCATGCTCTTCACGATCGGAGCGGTGCCCGGAATCATCGCTTCCGTTCTGTACGCCGTCGTGCCCGGGATTCGGATCACCGCCCTCGGAGTGCGGGAGGTCTCCGACGAGAGCCTCGAGGCGTCGCGTACCTTCGGGGCGACACCGCGCCAGACGCTGTTCGGCGTGCAACTTCCCCTCGCCGCTCCCACCATCATGGCGGGGGTCAACCAGGTGATCATGATGGTATTGGCCATGATCATTATCGCCGGGCTGGTGGGAGGAGGCGCCTTGGGCTTCGAGACCGTGCGCGCCGTGACTCGCGGCCAGACCGGTCTCGGCTTCGAGGTGGGTCTCGCCATCGTCACCATGGCCATCATCTTGGACCGCCTCACCCAGGCCTGGGCCGAACGCCTCCAGCCTCCCAGCCAATGATCTACCCGAAATGCACCACTTCGCCCTCGAGGATGCCGGTATGACCCTTTTCATCCATGGCGAGCGTGTTGGTGCGACTTCGGGGGAGACCTTCGCGACTGTCAACCCAGCCACCGGGGAGGTGCTGGCGGAAGTCGACCATGCCGGACACGCAGACGTCCATCGAGCCGTGACGTCGGCTCGAGAGGGTTTCGGGGTGTGGTCGGCGATGACCGGGGCCGAGCGGGGACGGATCCTCAACCGGGCTGTGGCCATCCTCCGGGAACGCAACGACGAGTTGGCGAGGCTCGAGGTACTCGACACCGGCAAGCCGATCACCGAGGCCCTCGAGGTCGACGTGGCCAGTGGCGCCGACTGCATCGAGTACTTCGCCGGGGTGGCCGCCTCCATCCATGGCGAGCACTTCACCCTCGGTGACAACTTCGCTTACACCCGCCGGGAGCCCCTCGGGGTATGCGCGGGCATCGGCGCCTGGAACTACCCGCTCCAGATCGCCTGCTGGAAGTCGGCGCCGGCTCTGGCCTGTGGCAATTCGATGGTCTACAAGCCGGCCGAGCTCACTCCCCTCACGGCATTGGAACTGGCGGCGATCTATCGCGAGGCCGGAGTCCCACCCGGGGTGTTCAACGTGGTCCAGGGCGATGCCCGCACGGGGCGGGCGCTGGTCGCCCATCGCGGTGTGGCCAAAGTGTCACTCACCGGTGAGGTCGGCACCGGAAAGGCGGTGATGGCCGCCGCCGCCGAGACGCTCAAGGCGGTGACACTCGAGCTGGGTGGGAAGTCACCACTCCTCGTGTTCGACGATGCCGACCTGGACAATGCCGTGTCGGGGGCGCTCTTGGGGAACTTCTACACCCAGGGCGAGGTCTGCTCGAACGGGACCCGGGTATTCGTCCACCGATCCGTCCACGACGAGTTCCTCGGGCGACTGGTCGAGCGGGTGGCCAAGATGACGATCGGCGACCCCCTGGATCCTGCCACGGACGTGGGCGCCCTCATTTCCCAAGACCATCTAGACAAGGTCCTCTCTTATATCGACGCAGGTCGAAGGGCCGGGGCCCAGGTCGCCTGTGGCGGGGGCCGGCCGTCGGATCCCGAGTTGGCCAAAGGTTTCTTCGTGGAACCGACCGTATTCGTCGGGTGCACCGACGATATGGACATCGTGCGCCACGAGATCTTCGGACCGGTGATGGCGGTGCTCACTTTCGATACTGAAGATGAGGTGGTGGCGCGCGCCAACGACACCCCGTTTGGGTTGGCGGCGGGCATCTTCACCCGAGACCTGTCACGCGGCCATCGGGTGGCGGCCCGCCTGGAGGCAGGGACTGTCTGGATCAACACCTACAACATCACGCCCATCGAGATGCCTTTCGGCGGCTACAAGCAGTCGGGAATGGGACGTGAGAACTCCCTCGCCGCCATTGAGCATTACACCCAGCGCAAGGCGGTGTATGTGGAAACCGGTGACGTGGACGCGCCCTACTGATGACTGACATCTACGACTACGTGATCGTGGGAGGGGGCTCGGCCGGTTCGGTGCTGGCCAACCGGCTGTCGGTGCAGCCCACCAACAGGGTGCTGGTGCTGGAAGCAGGACGGACCGATTTCCGCTGGGACGTGTTCATCCACATGCCGGCCGCTCTCGCCTTCCCCATCGGCAGCCGTTTCTACGACTGGCGCTACCAGTCGGAGCCGGAGCCGCACATGAATGACAGACGCATCTACCACGCCCGGGGCAAGGTCCTGGGTGGATCGTCGTCGATTAATGGGATGATCTTCCAGCGGGGAAACCCGATGGATTACCAACGGTGGGCGGCCGACCCCGGGATGGAAGGGTGGGACTACGCCCACTGCCTGCCCTATTTCAAGCGCATGGAGACGTGCCTGGCCGGTGCCGACGATTACCGAGGTGGCGTGGGGCCACTGGTGTTGGAGCGGGGGCCCGCCTCCAGCCCGCTCTTCACCGCCTTCTTCGAGGCGGCCCAACAGGCCGGGTACTCCCTGACCGACGATGTCAACGGCTACCGCCAGGAGGGGTTCGCTCCTTTCGACCGCAACGTCCACAGGGGTCGGCGTCTCAGCGCCGCACGTGCCTACCTGCATCCGGTCATGGGCCGTCCCAACCTCGAGGTGGTGACCAGGGCGATGGCAACCCGCATCAGAATGGCGGGAAATCGCGCCACCGGTGTCGACTACACCGTGCGAGGCCGGCCGCGCACAGTGTCGGCGGGAGAGGTCATCCTGTGCGGCGGAGCCTTCAACTCGCCACAGCTCTTGCAGCTGTCCGGTGTGGGAGATGCCGACCACCTCAGATCAGTGGGTGTGGAGCCCCGTCACCATCTGCCCGGCGTGGGCCGCCATCTGCAAGACCACCTCGAGGTCTACATCCAGCACTCATCCACCCAGCCCGTGTCGGTGGCTCCCTACATGGCCTGGCACCGACGCCCGGGAGTGGGGTTGCAGTGGCTCTTCCGGCGCGGTCCCGGCGCCACCAACCACTTCGAAGCCGGGGGTTTCGTTCGCAGCAACCCCGACGTTGCCTACCCCAATCTGATGTTCCACTTCCTCCCGATCGCCATCCGGTACGACGGCTCATCTCCGGCCGGGGACCATGGATACCAGGTCCATGTCGGTCCCATGTACTCGGACGCGCGCGGGACGGTCTTGATTCGCTCCGACGACCCCCGCGCCCACCCGGCGATCCGGTTCAACTACCTCTCCACCGACCAGGACCGCCGCGAGTGGGTGGAAGCCGTCGAGGTGGCACGTTCCATCCTCGGTCAGGATGCCTTCGCCCCCTACTCCGGTGGAGAGATCTCACCCGGACCGGATGTTTCCACTCCCGCCGAGATCTTGGGGTGGGTGGCGCGTGACGCCGAGACCGCTCTCCATCCGTCGTGCACGGCGCGCCTGGGCACCGACGAGATGTCGGTCCTCGACCCGACCACGATGGGTGTTCACGGGTTGGAGGGCGTGCGGGTGGTCGATGCCTCATCGATGCCGTATGTCACCAACGGCAACATCTACGCCCCGGTGATGATGCTGGCCGAGAAGGCCGCCGACATGATCCTCGGCATCGAGGCCCTTCCCCCTCTCGAACTCGACTGGTACCGGGCCACTTGACTGCCGTGTGTGATCACTGGCCGGGCCAGTCCAGCAGGGTGACGGCCAGCACCTTGGCGACCTGCGCCACCTCGGCGATGGAAACCCGTTCGTCCACGGTATGGGCGTGTTTGACGTCGCCGGGGCCATAGAGGACGGCCGGCATGCGGGCGTCGTTGACGTAGAAGCGCAGGTCCGATCCGTAGGGGACGCCATGCAGTCCCATTTCGCCGCCCACGACCCGGCTATGAGCCCGTCCCAGTGCCGAGACCACCAGAGAGTCCACCGGGGTCTCGGCAGGTGCGAACTGGCCCTCCACCCAGCGGACTATGGGCGGATGAGCAGAAAGCCAGGTGTCGGCGGAGGCGGAATCGCTCACGACACTCTCGAACTCGCGGCGAGCCTCGATGACGGACTCTCCGGGGAGCACGCCGTAGCGCCCGGACGCGACGAGGCGCTCCGGCACCGTCGAAATCCAGTCACCGGCCGCCACCATCCCCACGCTGATAGGGGCGGCGAGAAAGCCCGAGCGGTACAGGGGATGGTCCATTCTTGCGTTCCTCTTCGTTTCCAGCTCGTGGATGGCGGCGAGGAGGCCGGTGAACTTGTTGATGGCGCTCACCCCGTGCTGGCGCATGGCGCCGTGGGCCGCCTTGCCCTCTACGTCCAGCTCGAAGCTGAGGGCACCGGCCCCTACCGGGCAGATCTCACCCCGAGTCGGCTCGAGAACGATGGCCGCGTCCCCCACGTGTCCCCGCACCACGCTCGACAGGGTCCCAACACCCCCGGTCTCCTCACCGATCACGCTGGCGAAGAGAACGGACACATCGAGCCCACACCCGACTGTGGCGATCGCCCGCAATGCCGCCCAACCGGCGATGAGGCCCCCCTTCATGTCGCACGATCCCCGGCCCCACACGCAGCCGCCCTCGATCTCGGCCGACCAGGGGGGATGGCGCCATCTCTCTTCCGCCCCAGCCGGCACTACGTCGATGTGTCCGTTGAGCACCACCACCGGACTGCCGGAACCCATTCGACCGACCACCACCCGTCGCTCGCCCAGTGGGAGCCCGTCGTCGCTGAACGACGGATGTCCCGCTACCTCGGCGTGTGTTGGGGTGAAAGTCTCGACCGTCAGCCCCGCCTGTCGGAGTAGATCGGCCATGTGCAGCTGTGCCCGGTTCTCGTCGCCGGTGACACTGGGGATGCGCACGAGTTGGCGCAGTGCCTCGACGGTTTCGCCCATCTGTGCGTCGATGGTGTCGAGGACCACACCGACGGGGTTACTCGTCATGGGCTGCTCCTGTTTGTGCTCATATCCCCCCAAGAGGCCGTCAGGCCGGCTGGCGGTAGGCGATGGCGCCCCAGTGGGCCCCGGCGCCGAAAGCGGTGAAGGCGATCAAGCCCCCCGGCGTTACCCGCCCCGCCTGACGCATTTCGTGGAAGAGAAGCGGAATGGTGGCGGCCGTGGTGTTGCCGTACCGATCGAGGTTCATGGGAACCCGGTCGGTATCGATGTCAAGCCGGCGGCTCATCGCTTCCACGATGCGCCCATTGGCCTGATGAGCGATGATCAGGTCGAGATCGCCGACCTTGATCTCCAGGCGGGCGGCCACAGCTTCGATCGCCTCCGGCATGAGGCGCACCGCCATCCGGAAAAGACCCCCACCGTCCATCTGGGGAAGGTGGAGCCCGGCGGCAATCTGGGCCGCGTCGGCGAAGGGCTGACGAGCGAATCCCAACCCGGGAACGGTGATCAACTCGTCGAATTCTCCGTCGGTGTGGAGGGTCGACGCCAAGATTCCCCCGTCGGTGGGGCTGGAGGTGACGACCATGGCGGCGGCTCCGTCACCGAAGAGGACCGACCACGCCCGTGTGGCGTCGTTCAGAGCGCGCTGGTGGGGAGCGATCGGTCCCTCGCTCTCGCCCCACAGGACCCGCCACGAGTCTCCCCAAGGAAGGTAACCGGCGTGCGTCTCGGCTCCCACCACGACGACCGTGCCTGCCCGTCCGGTCGCCACGAGCATGTCGGCCAGGTCGAGCCCGTAGAGGAAGCCGGCACATTGTTGGCGGAGGTCGAAGACGGCGACGTGACCCAGTCCAGCCTTGCGCTGGACGCCCCCGGCGATGCCGGGGGCGTAACGGTCGGGCGTCATCGTGGCGGTGATGAGGGCATCGACATCGCCGGGTGTGATGCCGGCGTCGGCCACGGCCGCCGCAACTGCCTGGGCGGCGAGGTCGGAAGAGCCGGTCCCGGGCGAGGCGAAGTGGCGTTCACGTACCCCCGACCGTGACGTGATCCACTCGTCGGAGGTGTCCATGATCCTGGTCAACTGCTGGTTGGTGACGACGCGCTCGGGTATGGCCGCTCCCGTCCCGACTATCACGGTTCCCATGGCTCGCTCCTCCGAAGGCAGGCCGCTGCTGCCTTGACATGATACGGAGCCGACCGACCGGCGGATGGAGTGTGTTGTTCCGCTTGAGTACGCTCAGTGGCCATGCCACGTATACGGGCCGACTCGATCGCCCAGCACAAGGTTCTTACCCGGCGCCAGATTCTCGCAGCCACCCAAGAGCTGATCGCCGAAGTGGGGTCGGCCGACGTGTCCCTGGGCGAGGTGGCCACGGCCGTCGGGATCGGTCGAACGACCCTGTATGAGTACTTCACCGACCGTGACGATGTCATCGCCTCGTTGGTCGAAGAGGAGCTCCCGGGGGTGGTCGCCGACCTCCTGGCCGCCGTCCCCGCCCAGCTTCCTCCCGCCGACCGGCTGGCGGCGGTGGCAGAGGCAACTGTTTGTTTCGTGGCCACCGATCGCGTGCTGGGGCTGATTCTCCATCGAGAGGTGGGGCGCATGTCGGCCCTAGCTCAGCAGCGGATCCGGGTCGCCCACACCGACCTCATCATGGAGGTGGCCTCCATCTATCGGGCCGGCGTCGAAGACGGCTCGCTGCGGGCGCTGCCCGTAGACCTGGCGGGACGGTTCATTCAAGACACGATCATGTCGGCTGCCCGGGCGGTCATCTCTGCTCCCGACCCAGAAGGGCGCCTCCCCGACATCGTCGACGCCATGCGCACCTTCCTCCTGGGTGGGCTCCGGGTCAAGTGACCCGGGCGGCCTTCCCGTCGGCTGATCTGGCCGCTCTTCTCACGCGTCGTTCACGCCGATAGGGTATCGAGTGGGCGTCGACACACCTCCAGGACCCCAGCATATGAATTCCGACCACTACATCAATCGTGAGCTCTCCTGGCTGGACTTCAACCAGCGGGTACTGGCGCTGGCCCAACGCCCTTCACTTCCGCTGTTGGAGAGGATCCGGTTCCTGGCCATTTGGGCCACGAACCTCGACGAGTTCTTCCAGGTGCGAGTGGCCGGCCTCAAGGAGCAGGTGGTGCAGAACGTGCGATCGACGCCGCCCGACGGGCTCAGCCCGTCTGAACAGCTGGCGCGTATCCGTGAGGTCGTGACCGAACAGTACGCCGAGGTGTCGAAGTGCTTCCTGACAGATCTCGCTCCCGGGCTCGCCTCGGCCGGGGTCGTCTTCAGCGACTACGAGACCCTCGATGACGAGGACAGGGCCTACCTCGACGAGCAGTTCCGAGAGAGAGTCTTTCCGGTGGTGACGCCGTTGGCGGTCGACCCCTCCCATCCTTTTCCCTACATCTCCAACCTGTCGCTCAACCTGGCGATATTCGTGCGCAACCCCGAGACGGGGGTGGCCCGATTCGCCCGTCTCAAGGTGCCTCCCATCCTGCCGCGCTTCGTGGTGCTGCCCGACGGCGAGCGGTTCGTGCCCCTCGAACAGGTCATAGCCTTCCATTTGGAAAGTCTCTTTCCCGGCATGGAGGTGCTGGACCACCACGTCTTTCGGGTCACCCGCAACGCCGACATCGAGGTGGAGGAAGATGAGGGCGGCGACCTTCTCATGACCATCGAGTCGGAGTTGACCCGCCGCCGTTTCGGCCATGTCGTCCGCCTCGAGGTCCATCCCGACATCCCCGAGAACATTCTCGACCTGCTCCGCCGGGAGATGGGAGCCGACGAAGCCGACGTCTACCGGGTAGACGGCCCGGTGGACCTCGGGGGGTTGTGGGGAATCGCCGCCCTCGATCGGGCCGACCTCAGCTACGAGGCGTGGCAGTGGCTGACGCCCATGCGGCTTCAACCGACCGAGGGCGAACCACCCGACATATTCGAGGTGCTGCGCCAGGGTGATCTCTTGGTTCACCACCCCTACGACTCCTACCCCACCACGGTGGAGGAGTTCTTGGAGCAGGCCGCCCGCGACCCCGAGGTGCTGGCCATCAAGGTGACCCTGTACCGGACCTCCAAGGACAGCCCCTTGATGAAGTCGCTCATTGCGGCGGCCGAGTCCGGCAAACAGGTGGTGGCACTGGTCGAGCTCAAGGCCCGATTCGACGAGGAGCGCAACATCGAGTGGGCGCAACGGCTGGAGGACGCCGGTGTCCACGTGGTGTACGGAGTGGTCGGCCTCAAGACCCACACCAAGGTCACACTGGTGGTGCGCGACGAAGCAGGAACCATCCGCCGCTATGCCCATGTCGGAACCGGCAACTATAACGACACCACTGCTCGCATCTACGAGGATCTGGGGCTTCTCACCGCCTCCTCCGAAATCGGCGCCGACCTCTCCGATCTCTTCAACTTTCTCACCGGTTACAGCCGCCAGACCCGCTACCGCAAGCTCAGCGTTTCGCCCGACGGGATCCGTCGGCGCATGATCGAGCTGATCCTGGCGGAGTCGGCTCAACCGGACGGCCACATCACCTTGAAGATGAATTCGCTGGTCGACCAGGGAATGATCGACGCCCTCTACGAGGCGTCGCGGACCGGGACCCGCATCGAGCTGATCGCCCGGGGGATATGCTGCCTGCGCCCGGGCATCCCCGGCCTCTCGGAGAACATCACCGTCCGGTCGGTGGTGGGCCGCTACCTGGAGCACTCTCGTGTCTACCGCTTCGGGGCGCGAGGACGCGACCGTACCTACTACATCGGCTCCGCCGACCTCATGCCCCGCAACCTGGACCGGCGGGTGGAGGCGCTGGCACCGGTCGAGGATCCGACCAACCAGTTCCGTATCGACGAGATACTCGACGTGCTCCTCGCCGACGACACCCTCGCCTGGGAGCTGGGCGCCGACGGCACCTGGCAGCGCGTCCCCGAAGTGCACGGCATCAACACCCACGACACTCTCCAAGATCTGGCCATCGCCCGCTCCCGCGTCTCCTAGAACTCGGCTTCTTATGACCAAAGCGGGGCGCTTTTCGCACCGCTTTGCATCAGAGAACAGCGCCGAGGTGACACAATCTGTCGGCGCATGGAGGTGTCGGACTGAACAAAAAGGCTAGGTGGTCGTTGATCGTGGCGATCCTCGGTTCGGGCATCGTCTTCTTGGACGGGAGCATCGTAACCGTGGCACTACCCGCCATCGGCGCCGAATTGCCCGTCACCACCAACCTGGGGACGCTGGAGGCGCAGTCCTACGTCTACAGCGCCTACCTGCTCTCATTGTCCGCCCTGCTCATCGCCGGCGGTGCTCTCAGCGACATGCGGGGTCGAAAACGCGTGTTCGCCTGGGGTCTCGGTGGCTTCGCCCTCGCCTCGGCCCTGTGCGGCTTGGCCCCGACCATGGAGTTCCTCATCGGCGCCCGCGCCCTCAAAGGGGCGGCGGGAGCCCTGGTGGTGCCGGGCTCGCTGGCGATCATCAACGCCGCCTTCGAGGGTGAGGCCCGCGCCCGCGCTTTTGGGTTGTGGACCGGAGCCTCGGCGGGGGTGACTGTCCTGGGACCCATGATCGGCGGTGGGCTGGTGGACGGTGTGTCATGGCGGGCTGCCTTCCTCGTCAATCTGCCGATATTGGCGTTTGCCTTGTGGGCGACCTTGCAGAAGGTGGAGGAGTCGGCCCGGCTCGCAACCGGCGATTCGATCGACTGGTACGGAGCCGCCCTGACCGGCCTGGCCGTGGCCGGGCTGACGTTCGGGCCCATACGGGGTCAGGAGGCCGGATGGACCTCGCCCATGGTGGTGGCGCTCCTGGCGGTTGGGGTGGGGGCAACGGTGGCCGTCGTGTCACGGGTGCGGAACCGTCCCCACGCCCTGGTCCCCAGGTCTCTCTTCGAGAATCGCACATTCGTGGTGGTCAATATCTCCACGTTCTTCATCTATGGCGCCCTGTATGTGGTCCTCTACATGCTGTCGATCCACCTCCAGGGGACCCTGGGGTACACGGCCACCGCCGCCGGCTTCGCCTCTGTGCCGGCCATGGTCCTTCTGGCCCTGTTCTCGGGCAAGGTGGGCGGATGGTCCGAGCGCACCGGTCCACGGGCCTGGCTCACCTTGGGACCGCTGGCGATGGCCGGGGGCGCGGCGTGGCTGTCGTTCATCCCCCCGACCTCTGAGGCGTGGCGAATGACGGGAACAGACCTCGCGACGTGGCTGCCACCTTCCGGTTACCTCAACGACGTGTTCGGGGGTGTGGTCCTCTTCGGACTCGGGGCGATGATCATGGTGGCACCTTTGACCGCGGCCCTCATGGGCTCCGTGCCTCACGAGCGGGCTGGGGTCGGCTCGGCCTTCAACAACGCGGTGTCCCGTATCGGCCCACAGCTGGCCGGCGCCCTGGCGGTGGTGGCCACGACCGCCGTCTTCTATGGCGCCCTGGCTGACCGGGCCCCCGGCCTCGACGTCTCCGACCCGACAGTGAGGGCACAAGTGTCGCCCCTCAACTCTCCCGCTCCGGGCATCGGCGAGGAGATAGGGGAAGCTGCTCGAGAGGCCTCGTCGGAGGCCTTCTCCTGGGCGATGTGGATCGGGGCAGCCTTGCTGGTGGTGGGCGCCGGCGCCAATGGCATCGGGCTGGCGGCCCGGGTCGCCGTTCCCGGCGACGTCGAAGGCGTCCGCCTCGGCGGCCAGATCTGTGTGCCGCTGGACATCGACGCCACCGGCTGACCCGCTCCGGCCTCGAGAAATGTTCATCGGCCGTTCACCCGGCGCTCTCGGGGGGGTCAGGGACGCTCCCTACCTTTCTCCTCGGGCGGGCACTCCCGTGCCTCGCCATGAGATAAGACGAACCGTCCCCACAAGGAGACATTCAGAATGAGTTCCCGATTGTTACGCCTGGCGGCCCTTCTCGGCGTCCTGGCCCTGATCCTGGCCGCCTGTGGTGGCGACGCCACGGACGATCCCACCACTACTGCCGCCGCGCCCGATGCGCCCGCCGAAGAGCCAATGGACGAAGAGCCAATGGACGAAGAGCCGGGCGAGATGACCGGCCAGGTCAACCTCGACGGATCCAGCACCGTGGGACCCTTGTCCGAGGTCGCCGCCGAGTTGTACATGCAATCGAACCCCGGCGTCCGGGTAACGGTGGCGATATCGGGGACCGGGGGAGGTTTCCAGAAGTTCTGCATCGGGGAGACCGACGGCAACAACTCCTCCCGCCCGATCACCGAGGAAGAGATCGGCATCTGCGGTGACAACGGCATCGAGTCCGATTTCATCCAGGTGGCCAACGACGCTCTCTCTCTGCTCGTCAACGCCGAGTTGCCGGTCGAGTGCATGACCGTGGAGCAGGTCAGCCAGATCTGGGACCTGGGCTCGACGGTTGAGACGTGGGGGGACATCGACGGCCTCGACCTCCCGGCCGACGTGGCCAGCCAGCCCATCACCGTGTACGGGCCGGGGTCCGACTCGGGGACCTTCGACTTCTTCACCGAGGAGATCAACGGAGAGTCGGGCAAGATCCGGCTGAACTACGTCGACATCGGCGAGGACGACAACGCCGCCGTAACGGCGGTCATCGGCGATCCCTACGCCATGGGCTATGTGCCTTACTCCTACTTCCAGGAGGCAGGCGATGCGGTCAAGTCGCTGGCGATCGACGACGGCAACGGCTGTGTCGAAGCCATCCCGGAGAACATCGAGAACCTGACCTACACACCGCTGGGCCGGGGCCTGTTCGTGTACTTCAGCGACACGGCCCTGCAGCGGCCCGAGGTGCTCGACTTCGCCGAGTTCTACATCGACAACGCCCAGCAGATCGCCGAGTTGGCGGAGTTCATCCCGATGACCGATGAGCAGCTCGACGCGCAGCGGGCCAAGATCGCGGCCCTGATCGGCGGTTGATGACTGCCTCCGACCCCCGAACCTCCAGCCCCGGCGCCCTCACGCGCCGGGGGCTGGAGGCATCCAGCCCCCGTTATGGAGAGAAGGCCTTCAAGGTCTTCTTCGCCTTCTGTGGCATCGTGTCCGTGGCCGTCACGACCGCCATCGTCCTGTCTCTCATTCCTCCCACGTTCGCGTTCTTCCGCGAGGTTCCGATCGGTGATTTCCTCACCGGCACCCTGTGGGCGCCGGCGTTCTCCGTTGCCAGTTTCGGAGTCCTACCGATCGTGGTGGGGAGTTTGATGGTGGTGGTGATCTCTCTCAGCGTGGCGATACCGGTGGGTTTGCTGTCTGCCATCTATCTCTCCGAGTACGCCCCGACCCGAGTGCGACGTGTCATCAAGCCAATGCTGGAGGTGCTCGAGGGGATTCCCACCGTTGCCATCGGTCTCTTCGCTTTCTGGTTCCTGCGACCCTTGGCCGAGACCCTGTTTCCATTTCTGCCCTGGCAGGGCCCGTTCGCCATCGGCGTGGCCGCAGTCGCCGTTGGGCTGCTGATCGTGCCGCTGGTGACCTCGGTGTCGGATGACGCCATGCGGGCGGTTCCCATGGCACTGCGCGAGGGTGCCTATGCCCTGGGGGCAGGAAAGTTGAAGGTGTCTCTGCGGGTGGTGTTCCCGGCGGCCATCTCAGGGATCGTTGCCGCCGTCGTGTTGGCCGGCTCGAGAGCGGTGGGTGAGACGATGGTGGTGTTGCTGGCGGCCGGCGCCGGCAATCCTCAGCTCAGCTTCGATCCCACCAAAGGGGTGCAGACGATGACGTCGTTTATTGCCGGAAGGGCAACCGGCGACATCGCCACCGGGACGATCGTCTACGACACGATCTTCGCGGTGGGAACGTTGCTGTTCGTGTCGACTCTCATCCTGAACATGATCGCTATCCGCTTCGTGCGCCGCTTCCGGGAGGTGTACGAATAATGGCCACGCGCAGAGTCGAGCTAGCCACCTCCGGGGCGCGCGCCGCCACGCTGGGAGCGCTGACATCGTCGTCGAATCGCGACCACGCGATGAACACCATCTTCATCGGCCTCATGTTGCTGGGGCTGGGATTCGCGATCGTGGGCCTGGCCTCGTTGATCGTCTTCATGTTCGTGGAGGGTGGGGGGCGGCTCACGTGGAGCCTCTTCACGGCGGGGCCCTCCACCATCACCCCGGCAACGGCCGGGTACCGGACGGCCATCTTGGGCACGCTGTACGTGATCGGTGGAGTTGTTCTGTTTGTCGTTCCGGTCGGAATCGGCGCCGCCATCTACCTGGAGGAGTACGCCGACAAGAATCGCTGGTGGAACAGGCTCATCGAGCTGAACATCCAGAACCTGGCCGGGGTGCCGTCGATCGTCTTCGGCATCCTCGGGTTGGCCTTCATCGTCCGCGGTCCGATCGGCCTCGGGTTCGTGGCGGCGGCCGGATCCCTCACGCTGGCGCTGCTTGTCCTCCCCACCGTGATCCTCGCCTCGCGAGAAGCCATCCGTGCGGTGCCGCCGTCGATCTCGGAGGGGGCGTTGGCGTTGGGCGCCACCCAATGGCAGACCATTCGCCGTCAGGTCCTCCCGGCCGCCGTCCCGGGCATTCTCACCGGCGTCATCCTCGCTATCGCCCGCGCCATCGGCGAGGCGGCGCCGCTCCTTTTGGTCGGGGCAGTGACTTTCGTCACGTTCAACCCCAAGTTCTTGGAGGACGGCTACTCCACCCTGCCGGTGATGATCTTCAACTACTCGAGCCGCCCCCAAGAGGAGTTCCGAATTCTGGCGGCGGCCGGAGTCATCGTCATGTTGATCCTGGTGCTCCTTATGAACTCCTTCGCGGTGTGGCTGCGAGACCGCTTCGAGCAGAGATGGTGAGCGAACTATGACTCTTTCGTCGGCAGTCGGGGCGAACATGAACGAAGAAGACCTGGAGGACGTGGGTAACGTGGAATCGAAGACGGAAACGACCGCACCAGCCACTGCCAATCTGGATTTGAGACCTACCGGGGCTAACCAGCAAATGCCGCCTGAAGACAGAGAGAGTCTCGATGCCCCCGTCGTTTTCGACGTTGAGGGGCTGTCGGTCTTCTACGGCGACTTCATGGCCGTCGAAGACGTCGATCTGGGAATCCATGAACATGAGATCACCGCCCTCATCGGGCCGTCGGGGTGCGGGAAGTCGACCTTTCTCCGGTGCCTGAATCGGATGAACGATCTCATTCCGTCGGCTCGGGTCGAAGGCGGGGTTGCCTACCACGGCATCGATCTGTACGGCGACAAGGTCGATCCTGTGGAGGTGAGACGACGGATCGGCATGGTGTTCCAGAAGCCGAACCCCTTCCCCAAGTCGATCTACGACAATGTGGCCTTCGGACCGAGGGTGCTCGGCTACAAGGGGAACATGGACGATCTTGTGGAAGAATCGCTGCGCAAGGCCGCCCTCTGGGACGAGGTCAAGGACAAGATGGATGAACTGGGGATGGCCATCTCCGGGGGCCAGCAGCAGCGGCTTTGCATCGCCCGGGCCATCGCCACCAGCCCCGACGTGCTCCTCATGGACGAGCCGTGTTCGGCCCTCGACCCCATCGCCACCTTGAAGATCGAAGAACTCATGTTGGCGCTCAAAGAGGAGTACACGATCGTCATCGTGACTCACAACATGCAGCAGGCGGGCCGGGTATCGGATAGAACGGCGTTCTTCTCCGTCGATGTCGATACCAAGGGCCAAAGGACGGGGCATCTCGTCGAGTACGATTGGACCGACAAACTCTTCACCGCACCCTCCGAAAGGGAAACCGAGGACTACATCACTGGACGGTTCGGCTGATGACCGACATACGCTCTCATTTCCACCAGGAACTCGAATCGCTCGAACACGTTCTCCTGGGGGTGGCGGATCGGGCTGAGTCGATGGTGAAGATGGCAGTCGACTCGTTCACGTCCGGTGATCTCGAATTGGCCGACCGGGTGATCGAGGCAGACGACGAGATCGACCAGACCTACCTCGACGTCCACAACCGCTGGATGCACATGATGGCCCGCCAGCAACCCATGGGCTCTGACCTTCGCATGATGTCGGTGTTGCTCCACATGAACATCACCCTCGAGAGGATGGGCGATCAGTGTGTCAACATCGCCACAATGGCCAACGCCACCGAGGGCCTCCCCAGAGTCGACGTGATCGCCGATGAGCTGAGAGAGATGAGCGACCTGGTTCGGGCCATGCTCAGAACAGGGATCGAGGCAGTGATTCGGAGAGACGGCGACGAAGCCAGGTTGCTGCCGGCCATGGATGAACCTGTCGATCGGCTGAACAGGAACATGTATCAGGAGGTCGTCAAGTCCGGTCCGGATCCCGAGCGATTGGAGTGGGCGACCAAGGCGATGCTGGTTTCCCGGGCCCTGGAACGGGTCGGCGACCAAGTCGTTGACATTGGCGAGCAGTTGGCGTTTCTCCTCACCGGTGAGATGGCCGAGTTCGACGAGGCCGGGATCGGCCACGCCAATGCACCCTCTGACTGAGGCGTCCCGACGCGTCCTCGTCGTCGAGGACGAGGAGGCGCTGGCGGAATCGATTCGTTTCTCCCTGGAGTCAGAGAACTACGAAGTCTTCACGGCCACCACCGGGGTAGAGGGCGTAGAGATGTCGCGCTCGGTCAAGCCGGCGCTCATCATCCTCGATCTGATGCTGCCGGGGATGTCGGGCCTCGACGTATGCCGCCAGATCCGAAGGGACTCAGACGTGCCGATCATGATGCTGACGGCGAAGGACTCTGAGGCCGACAAGGTGACGGGACTCGAGTTGGGGGCCGACGACTACGTCACAAAGCCGTTCTCGACGCGGGAGCTGTTGGCCAGGGTTCGGGCCCACCTGCGCCGAGCCGGACGCACGGGCACCTTCGGCGACACCAACGAGATTCTGCGGGGCGGTCGTATCGACCTCGACATAGATGCTCACGAGGCCAGGGTCGACGGGGCCCCGGTGGCTCTGCGACCCAAGGAGTTCGATCTGTTGGAATCGCTCATGCGACGTAAGAATCGTCTTTCCGCTCGTGAAGTGTTGATCGACGAGGTGTGGGGACCCTCGTACTTCGGAGACACCAAGACCCTCGACGTCCACATCAAGCGTCTGAGATCCAAGCTCGAGACCGATCCATCTCGACCCGTTCAAATCGTCACGGTGCGAGGACTCGGCTACAAATTCGTGGATGGTTAGAAATCTGATCGATGGCTGAGCCCCGCCGTCGATCCACCATCGCCACTCGACTCCTGGTCGTCTATGCCGTCACCTTCGTGCTGGTGCTCATCTTGTTGGGCTTCCTGACCGAGCGGTCGGCACGGGGCGCTCTCTTGGACGAGGTCGAGTCGGGGCTCACTCAACAGGCCCTGACCGTGGCCGACTTCGTTCCGGCTGTGTCTGGTGAAATCCAGGCGTGGGTTGACCTTGTCAGCGACGACATCGAGGCTCGGGTCACGGTGGTCTCACCCACGGGGGAGGTGGAGGGAGACTCGATCGGGGATCGAACCACCATGGAGAACCACATCGGTCGTCTGGAGATCGACGCCGCCCTGGAGGGTCGAGTGGGCACGGATCGGCGGTTGAGCGCGTCGACAGGGGCACGTGAGCTGTATGTGGCGGTCCTCGGCCAGAGTGGGCATGTGGTCCGATTGTCCCTCCCCGAGAGCTCGGTGGGTGAGCGGGTCAGCGCTCTCCGATCGGAGCTGCTGTGGTTGGTGGCTCTCGCGGGAGCGCTCGGGGTGGTGGTGGTGGCCGCAGTCGGTCGCTTGCTCGCCCGCCCTTTGGTCGGTCTGGCCGAGGCGGCCTCGGCGGTCGCTGCCGGCGATCTCGCCGTCGATGTGCCGCGATCGGCGGTGGACGAGCTCGATCGACTGGGACTGGCCATCGCCTCAATGGCTACCGAGTTGGGGGCCCGCCTCGCCGAGGTCGAAGCGGAGCGGCGCACGCTGGGGGTGGTGCTCGACGCCCTTCCGCAGGGGACTCTCTTGGTCGGGGCCGATGACGGGATCCTCTATGCCAATCGCTCGCTGGCCGACATCCTCGGACCGGTGCCGACCACTCTCGGCAAGGTGACTCCGTTCCGCATCCAGGAACTGGTAAGGCAGGCGCGCAGCGAGGGTGGTCCATTGGATGTCGACATGGAGCACGGGCGACCCGGGCGCGTTTTACAGGTTCTCGTGTCGCCGCTGGATGGTGCCCGGGTCCTGGTAGTGGTGGGCGACGTGACGGAGCGTCGACGGATCAACGAGGTCAGACGCGACTTCGTGACCAATGCGTCCCACGAGCTCAAGACTCCGGTCGCCTCGATTCTCGCCTCGGCCGAGACGCTACAGATTGCCGTCGAGCGCGCCCCCGACCGCGTTCCCCAGTTCGCAGCCCAGATCGTTAGCTCGGCTCGTTCGCTGGCGCGGCTGGTTTCCGACCTCCTCGATCTCTCGCGGCTGGAGAGCCGGGTGATGGAGCGAGAGGATGTCGACTTGTCGCAACTGGTGTGGACTGAAGTCGACGCCGTCCTTCCCTTGGCAGCCGAACGTGGGATCAGACTGATCTCGGAGATATCGCCCCTTACGGTGCGAGGCTCGGCTCCGGATTTGGCGCTGGCGGTTCGTAACCTCCTGAGCAACGCCGTCCGTTATACCGAAGACGGTGGTGAGGTCAGAGTGAGCCTCCACGAAGATTCCGAGCGAAAGGTGCTCACCATCGCCGATACCGGCGTGGGAATTCCTCAGCGCGACCTCGACCGCATCTTCGAGCGGTTCTACCGGGTGGATGTCGCTCGATCTCGGTCAACCGGAGGAACCGGCTTGGGCCTGTCGATGGTTCGTCACGTCGTGGAGGCCCATGGTGGCCGGGTCGGTGTCGAGTCGGAGCTGGGCGCCGGTTCGAGCTTCACCATCGAGCTACCCTCAGACTGATGCTCCGGCCCCGGGGAGGTGGGCTGTGCGTCTGGTTGGCGAAGTGGGGAAGGTACGCTTCTGCCACCATGCCGCCGCCACCACCGGACGAGAGCGGGCAGAGGCTCCTCCCGACCATCCGCCAACCGTCGGATCTGCGCCGCCTCGATCCCGAGCAGCTCGACCGTCTGTGTGTCGAGATCCGTCAATTCATCGTGGAGGCGGTATCGCAGACCGGCGGCCACCTCTCTCCCAACCTGGGTGTGGTGGAGTTGACCCTCGCCCTCCACCGCGTCTTCAACTCCCCCAAGGACAGGTTCATCTGGGATGTCGGTCATCAGGCTTACGTCCACAAACTAGTGACAGGTCGCCAGGATCGTTTCGCGGCTCTCCGGCGCTTCGGAGGGCTCTCGGGTTATCCGAGTCGCGAGGAGAGCCCGCACGATTGGGTCGAGAACAGTCACGCTTCCACCTCGCTGTCCTATGCGCTCGGTCACGCCTTGGCCGGCTACGAAGGGTGGACGGTGGCCATCATCGGTGACGGCGCCCTGACCGGCGGGATGGCCTACGAGGCGCTCAACCACATCGCCGTGACCCGTCCTCCCCGCCTCGTCGTCGTTCTCAACGACAATGGTCGTTCGTACGCTCCCACCGTGGGCGGCCTGGCTTCGCTCGCCACCCTGGCCCACTACCGGTTCGATCCCCGTTACGAGTGGGCGAAGCGCAGCGTTGGGAAGATCCTGCGCGGCCTCCCCATCGTTGGTGACACCGCCGACGAACTGGCCAACCGATTCAAGGAAGCGGCCAAGCAGCTGGTGGAGCCGTCGACGGTGTTCGATGCCCTCGGTCTCAAGTACTCCGGACACATCGACGGCCACGACATCGCCCTCCTCGAGGAAACCTTCGAGAGAGCCCGCGAGTACGAAGAGCCGGTAGTCGTGCATGTCGTCACCGAGAAAGGACTCGGGTATCCCCCGGCCATCGAGGACGAGGACAAGAAGCTGCATGATGTCGGCAGCTTCGATCTCAGCACGGGTCGTGTGTTGGACAGCGAGCTGAAGCTCACCGACGTTGCCGGTTCGGCTCTCGCCGACGTAGCCGAGCGCCGTCCCGAGGTTGTTGCCATATCGGCGGCCATGATTTCGTCGACCGGTCTCCGCCAGCTTGCCGCCCGTCACCCCGGGCGTGTGCTGGATACTGGCATCGCCGAGCAGCACTCCGTCACTCTGGCCGCCGGGATGGCCATGGCCGGCAAACACCCCTTCGTGGCCATCTACTCCAGTTTCTTGCAGCGTGGCATCGACCAGATCATCAACGACGTCGCCCTCCACAACCTCGGTGTCACGTTTCTCCTCGACCGGAGCGGAATCACCGGGCCCGACGGACCATCGCATCACGGTGTCTTCGACCTCACCTACCTTCGGATGGTTCCCAACCTGGTCCTCGGCGCCCCCGCCGACGCTCACGAGCTGTGCGCCATGATCGAGACGGCCGCCGCCTACGGGGGCCCGATGGCGATCCGCTACCCGAAAGGAGCTGCTGCTTCGCTACCGAAACTGCCGGTGGAGATGTTGACCGTCGGTGAGTGGGAGATCCGATCGACAGGTGCAGACGTGCTCCTCTTGGCCAATGGGCGTCTGGTAGAGACGGCCGAGAAGGTAGCGACCACGCTCGGGCAAGACGGGGTGAGCTGTACAGTAATAAACGCCCGGTGGGTCAAGCCCCTCGACGAGAGACTGGCCGAATGGGCCAGAGAGCACGCCGTGGTCGTTACGCTCGAGGACAATGTCATCACGGGGGGCTTCGGCTCGGGGGTCCTGGAAGCGTTGTCGAACGAAGGCCTGGCGGGCCGGGTTTCCTGCATCGCCACTCCTGACTCCTTCCTCCCCTTCGGCACCGCCGAGGACGTCATCGGCTGGGCCGGCCTCGATCATGACTCGGTGCTGGCCCAGGTCAACGCGGCCCTCGCCCGGCTCTGACCTCTCCGATGCCGGTCCGTGTCGTCACCTTCGACGCCGACGACACCTTGTGGGACTTCTCGTCGGTGGTCCCCGGCGCGAACACGGCGGTCGTCGACCACCTGCGTCGGCTCGACCCCGATTTCGGGGGCACTGTCGAGGACCTGGTCGAGACTCGGCGCCTGGTGGGAGAGGAGAGCCCCCACGGGACCCCCTTCCCGCTCATTCGTCATCGGACCATAGAGCGCTTCGTGGCCGGTTGGGCTGAGCCCGACCCCGGTCTGGTCACCGAGTTGACCGCCGTCTTCTTCGATCATCGCGATCGCCACGTGCAGCTCTTCGACGACGTGGAGCCGATGCTCGACGACCTCGAGAACGACGTCGTCGTGGGGGTGATCACCAACGGGGCCATGGTGTGGAAGTCGACGACGATCGCCGACCGGATAACCTTCTGGCTGGCGGCCGATCAGATCGGTGTGCGCAAACCCGACCCCCGCATCTTCTCGATGGCGGCCGTGGCCGCCGATTGCCGCCCCAGGGAGCTTGTACACGTAGGCGACGAGATCGCCAGGGACGTGGTCGGAGCACAGGCGGCGGGGGCACGAGGTGTCTGGTTGAATCGGGGGCGCACGGCGCGACGGGGGCCCAAGCCGGACGCCGAGATCGCCACCTTGGGTGAGCTCGCTCCGCTTCTGGCTGCATGGAGCACAGTCGCTGAGGTGGGCGTTGGGCCCCACCCCCTTCCGTGGCCGGAGGATCACCGCCTCGACCCGACGCTTCTCGCCGAGGGCGACCGACGCAATGTGGTCGACAGATACCGCTACTGGACGCGCCGGGCCATCGTCGACGATCTTGATGGCCGGCGTCACCCCTTCCATGTCGCCATCGAGAACTGGCACCACGACCTCAACATCGGAACGGTCGTCCGCACAGCCAATGCCTTCGGTGCGGCCGCAGTTCACATCGTCGGCAACCGGCGCTGGAACCGGAGAGGGGCGATGGTCACCGACCGATACCAGCATGTCCGTCACCACGACACGATCGAAGCCCTACTCGGTTGGGCCGAGGATGAGAGGCTGGCGGTGGTCGGCATTGACAACGTGGCGGGGGCGAAGCAACTCGAGAACGCCGGTCTCCCCGAGCGAACAATGTTCGTGTTCGGCCAGGAGAGTGGAGGACTGTCGGAGTCGGCCAAGGCGCGGGTGGCCGACGTGTACTCGATCGCCCAATTCGGGTCGACACGGTCGATCAACGCCGGGGTAGCCGCGGGCATCGCCATGCACGCCTGGGTGCGCCAGCACGCCCGCCCACCCGGCAGCGTCTGAACCCGGCATCCCACGGTCCGGCCCAGACAGCTAGGGTCGATGTCAGCCGGGCACTTTGGGTCCGACTGATTCCCAAGGAGGAAAAACGAATGACACGACGACTTATCGCCTTGATGGCGGTGTTGGCCATGGTGATGGCCGCTTGCACAACAGCCGCCGACGACCCCACCACCACCCCAGCAGGGACGGACGAGACGACAGCAACTGAGCCGGAAGCGCCTGCCCCAGGCGGCGGCGACACTTTGAACGCCATCCGCGACCGCGGGTCGTTCAGCTGTGGCGTCAACCAGGCTGTCCCCGGGTTCGGGTTCGTCGATGAAGACGGGAACTACAGCGGATTCGACATCGATTACTGCCGGGCGCTCGCCGTGGCCGTGTTCGGCGACGAGGATGCTGTCGAGTATGTGCCTCTCGATGCAGCTCAGCGCTTCACAGCCCTCCAGTCGGGAGAGATAGACGTCCTCATCCGTAACACGACCTGGACGGCGACACGGGACGGCGCCGAAGGTGCGACATTCCTCACGACCACGTTTTACGACGGCCAGGGCATGATGGTCCGGGCGGATGAGGGTTTCTCGTCGATCGAGGACATGGCCGACACGGCAGTCTGTGTGCTCTCGGGCACGACAACCGAGCTCAACCTCGCCACCCGTTTCGGCTCGATCCCCTACACCCCTCAAACGTTCGACGACAACGAGACTCTTCAGGCGGCCTTCATCGCCGGCCAGTGTGACGGCTGGACCTCGGACAAGTCGCAGTTGGCCGGGGTCAGGTCGAACTTCCCCGACGCCGAGGGCGGGCCGGACTCTCTTGTGATTCTCGACGAGACTTTCTCCAAGGAGCCATTGGGCCCCGCAGTGAGGGACGGCGACAGTGAGTGGGCGCAGGTCGTCGACTGGGTCGTTCTCGTGACGATCCTCGCCGAGGAACTGGGGATCGACTCCACCAACGTGGACGGGTTCGGCGACACCGAGAACACGGACATCCGACGGCTGCTCGGCCTCGAGATCACCGATGCTGACGGGAACACCACGGTGTTCGACCCCGGATTGGGTCTCGAGACGGATTGGGTCGCCGGGGTGATTGCCGCGGTGGGCAACTACGGCGAGATCTACGATCGCAACGTTGAACCTCTGGGTGTCCCCCGTGGGCCCAACGCCCTCTTCGAGGATGGCGGGCTGCTCTACGCCCCGCCCTATCGCTGACAAACAGGCCTGGGGGGAGTGTCGTCTGACACTCCCCCCACATCACCATGGACGTGACCCCCTCCACCGTCGGTGCCACCCGGCCGCCCCTGTGGCGCGACCTGCGCGTGCTCCGGGTCGTAATCCAGATAGTGGCGCTGGCGGCGGTGGGGATCGTCCTCTATGTCCTCTGGTTCAATCTGACCAACAACCTCCGTTCCCAGGGGATCAGGACCGACTTTGGTTTTCTGGATCAGCCCATCGGTGTCAACATCGCCGGTTCGAACATCGGTTCCGGAGCTACGGTGCGCCGGGCGTTGGGGGTGGGTATCCGGAACACGGCCGCGCTGGCCGTAGTGGGCTTGCCGCTGTTGACAGTCCTGGGAGTGGTAGTCGGGATCGCCCGATTGTCGACGAACTGGATCGTCTCCAAGCTGGCGGCCGTGTACGTAGAGGTATTCCGCAACCTTCCTCCACTCCTCATCATCGTTTTTGGCTTCCGGGCGGTGGTGCTCAGGCTTCCCCCCCCTCGTGACCCCGCCACCCCCTTTGACCTATTCATAGTTTCCAACCTGAGCATTACCGTGCCCGGGTTCACCGCCGTCGAGGGGTTCGCAACGTTCTGGCTGACAGTGGCTCTGGCTGCCGTCGCGGCGGGAGGGGTGTGGTGGTGGAGGACGCGGGTCTTCGATCGGACGGGGAAGCCGCATCACCGCATCCTGTGGTCGGTCGGGTTGGTGGTGGCGGTGGCTGCCGTCGCCTACGCCATCCTCGGCCGACCGATCCGGCTCTCGATCCCACAATTGAACGGTCGGGCAATCAGCGGCGGTTTCACCGGCTTCGGATCGTTCTTCGCGGTGATGGGTGCCCTCGTGTTGTACCAGGCGAGTCATGTGGCCGAGATCGTGCGGGGATCGATACAGGCCATCCCGAGGGGACAGAACGAAGCAGCCTCGGCCCTGGCCCTCTCGCCCTTTCAGCGTATGCGACACGTGGTGCTGCCGCAGGCCACTCGCATCGCCATTCCTCCGACCATCAACCAGTATCTCAACTATGTGAAGAACACGTCCTTGGCGATAGCCGTGGGATTCGCCGACTACGTCAACATTGCCTTTCAGGCCATAGGTAACGGCCAGCCCGCTCCCCAGTTGATCCTTATCGTCATGGGTGGGTACCTGTTCTTCTCCCTCCTGATATCCCTCGTGGTCAACATTCTCAACCGGCGGCTCCAGTTGGTGACGCGGTGACGACCGGCACCGAAACGGCACGTCGTCCGCCGCCCCATCCCGCCACCTCCCGGGCGATGTGGATGCGGAGGAACCTCTTCCCAACGTGGTGGGACAGTCTCCTCACCGTGATCTTCGGGGTGGTGGCGGTGTGGGGAGCAGTCACGCTCGTGCAGTTCCTGGTGACCTCCGACTACACCATCATTCGGGTCAATCTGGCCAACTTCATCGTGGGTCGGTTCCCCCGAGACGAGCTGTGGCGTCCTGCCGTGGCCCTGGTCGTGACGTTGGCGGCCATCGGCTTCGTTGCGGGAGTGGCGAGCGCGGCGGCTCGGGCCGTGGCTCTCGACGAAGGATCCTCTTTCCGTTCGGCCTCTTTCGTAGAGAACCTGCGCCGCCAGTGGCCGCTGCTTGTCACGATCTTCGTTGTTCTGATGCTCACCGAGACGTGGGGTCCGAGATTGACCGTCTTGGTGGCGGTCGCCGCCGCATTTCTTGCGTTCATCGGCGGCAAGCGAGCACCGGCGGCTGTGCGGCGGTGGGCGTGGCTGTTGGCGTTGGTGATGCTCGGGGTCGCCTATGCGATCTTGGTCGTGGCCGGGGGGGTCGGGTGGGGTGGATGGGGCGGAATCCAGCTCAACATCTTCCTGACGGTGGCGGGCATCCTCCTTGCTTTCCCCCTCGGACTGGTGCTTGCCCTGGGACGCCGGTCGTCCTTGCCGGCCGTTCGCTTGGTATCCGTCAGCTATATCGAGCTCATCAGAGGTGTGCCGCTCATAACGCTGTTGCTGATGGGGATCTTTGCCATCGGGTTTTTCCTTCCAGCCGGCATCCGTCCCGGACCGGTGGCGCGAGTCCTCATCGCCATAACCCTGTTCGAGGCCGCCTACATTGCCGAGGTCGTCCGCGGTGGCCTGCAATCCGTTCACCACGGACAGGTGGAGGCGTCGCAGGCGCTGGGAATGGCACCCTGGAAGACGACGAGGCTCATAGTCTTGCCCCAAGCCCTGCGAGCCACCATCCCCGCCATGGTCGGCCAGTTCATCAGCCTCTTCAAAGACACCACTCTGGTGTCCCTGGTCGGGCTTTTCGACGTTCTGACGATCTCGGGCGTAGCCAATGCCCAGCCCGCCTTCTTGGCTCAGGGACTCGAGACCGTCACGCTGCCGTTCGTAGGCTTGTTGTTCTGGGTTGGCTCGTATGCGATGTCGCGCGAAGCGCGGCGTCTGGAGAAAAGGCTGGGAGTGGGCGAACGATGAGGAGGAACCTTTGACCGACATGCGTGTATTCGCCGATGCCACCCAGGCCAAGGGGGAGACCGTCATCGAGCTGGTGGAGGTCGACAAGTACTTCGGGGACTTCCAGGCGTTGGCCAACATCAACATGAGGGTTGGCCGCCAGGAGGTGGTGGTCGTCATCGGCCCGTCTGGATCGGGCAAGTCGACGCTCATCCGTTGTATCAACCGGCTCGAGAAACACGACCGCGGCCGGATCATCGTCGACGGTATCGAGTTGTCTGAGGATGTGCGCAACATCCAGGAGATCCGGCGTGAGACCGGAATGGTGTTCCAGTCCTTCAATCTTTTCCCCCACCTGACCGTGCTCGAGAACATCACCCTGGCTCCGCGCGAAGTGAGGCGCCTACCCAAGGCGGAAGCCGAGGAGCTGGCGATGCAGATGCTCACCCGCGTCAAGATCCCCGAGCAGGCCCGCAAGTACCCCGGTCAGCTCTCGGGAGGCCAGCAGCAGCGGGTGGCCATTGCCAGGGCTCTGGCCATGCAGCCGAAGGTGATGCTGTTTGACGAGCCCACCTCTGCCCTCGATCCCGAGATGATCAAGGAGGTCCTCGATGCCATGGTCGAGCTGGCCGAGGGGGGGATGACGATGATCGTCGTCACACACGAGATGGGTTTCGCCAGAGCGGTAGCCGACCGGGTGGTGTTCATGTCGGACGGCGAGATCGTCGAGGTGGGGACCCCCGAACACTTCTTCACCGACCCCCGTGAGGACCGAACCAAGCTCTTCTTGAGCCAGATCCTATAAGCAAGGCGGAAGTCGGAAGTCCTTGGCCGGGATAGTGACCTTGGGGTCGGGCGTCCAGCGACCAGACTGGGCGGGTGCGCACCTCGTTGCCGATTCGACTGCTGCTGATCCTGGTGGGCGGGGTCGTCGTCGGCGTGAGCGCTCACGGTCTCACTGGAAGGGCGGACTCGAAGACGGCGGCGGTCGCTCCCAGCACGACGAGCACCATGCTCACGACGACGCTCCCGACCACGACGACGAGTACGAGTACGACTACCACTACGACCTTGCCGTCGCGAGGAGGGCTGGTCATTCACGGGACGGGCGACGTGAACACCGACAGCTCCTATGTCCCGGCATTGGCGGCCAACGGTCACGCTTATGCCTGGGAAGGGCTGGACGGCCTCTTCTTGGAAGACGATCTGACGGTAATCAACCTCGAGTGCACCCCGTCGGAGCTGGGGGACTCCCTGCCCAAGCAGTTCGTTTTCCGCTGCGACCCAGACTCTCTGCCCGCCATGCGTGCCGCGGGCGTCGACGTGGTGAACCTGGCCAACAACCACACCAGGGACCATGGGGCCGCGGCGCTGCTAGACGGTGTCGTCCAGGTGGAGAGCGAAGGCATGAAGGCGGTGGGTGTCGGAGCCAACGCCGACGAGGCCAATGCCCCCGCCATCGTCGACGTGAACGGCTGGACCGTAGCCGTAGTCGGTTTCGGAGGGATCGTCCCCACTCCCGATTGGATCGCCACCGAGGACTCGCCGGGAATGGCCGATGGCGACACGATCGAGCTCATGGTTGAGGCTGTTCGGGCCGCAAAGGAGGTCGCCGATCTGGTGGTGGTGACCATCCACTGGGGTCTTGAGCTCGATCTGGAGCCGGAGCCGGAAGATCGAGAACGAGCCGCGGCCATGATCGAAGCCGGAGCCGACGTCATCTTCGGGCATCACGCCCACCGTCTCCAACCGCTGGAGATCATCGACGGCAAGCCCGTCTTCTGGAACCTGGGCAACTTCGTGTGGCCCAACTTCTCGGTTCCGGGTTCCACCACCGCCGTGGCGCGCGTCGTCGTCTCGTCCGAAGGCGACCTCGACGCCTGTCTGATCCCGGCCTTCATCACCGCCCCCGGCCGCCCCGAGCTGACCGACGATCCCCCCTGCTAGTTGCGTCTTCCGTCTTCCGTCTTCCGTCCCCTGTGACTTCCGTCTTCCGTCTTCCGACTCCTTTACAGCTCCGACCAACGGTCGCCTTCGGCCAGGTCGATGACCGTCCACGCCATTCCCAGGGCCCCGTCGAATATGGCACGATCGCCGTCAGCAGTGATGGTGTGGGCGGCGAACTCCTTTTGGTGGTTGACGGCCGGCCGGCAATTGATCCCGAGCATCGGATGGATCGTGGGCACTAGCTTGGACACGTTGCCCATGTCGGTCGATCCGGCCTGGGAAGAGGGCAGGGCGTCACCGCGCATCATGGGCCTACCCAGTGCGGCCGAGTTTGCCTCGAAGACATCGACCAGGACTGGGTTGGAGATCATCTCGTCGTAGACATGGCCGACGTGCTCGACTTCGACCGTGCAACCCGTGGCCGTGGCGGCGGCCTCGAAACAGGCCAGCACCCTTGGCAGTAACTCGTCGAGCCGTTGGCGATGTTCCGCTCGCACGTACCAAGAAGATCGGGTGTAGTCGGGCACGATGTTGGGAGCCTCGCCGCCCTCGGCGATTATCCCGTGGATCTTGTCGTTGGAGTAGATGTGCTGACGGAGGGTGGATGTGTTCACGTAGGCCTGTACGGCCGCGTCGAGAGCGTTGATGCCCTGCTGGGGGTAGGCGGAGGCGTGGGCGGTCTTGCCGTGGTAGTGCACGTCGAGGTGGGCGACGGCGATGACGCGTGGGTCGACCACATCGGAGGGGGAGGGGTGGACCATCATGGCGGCGGCAACTCCTTCGAATGCGCCGGCTTCGATGAGATCGATCTTGCCACCAAAATTCTCCTCGGCGGGAGTTCCCAACACGGTGATCCTGATCCCCAGTTCCTCCGCCAATGGAGCCAGAGCGTGCCCGGCTCCGATCGCCGAGGTGGCGATGATGTTGTGGCCGCAGGCGTGACCCACGCCCGGAAGAGCGTCGTACTCGGCGCAGATGACAACCTGAGGTCCGCTGGTGCCCGCCCGGGCGGCGAAGGCGGTTTCGAGACCATAGGCGGGGTACTCGACGTCGAAGCCCGACTCGCCGAGGAACGTTGCGAGGCGGGCGGAACTCTCGAACTCGTGGTAGGCCAGCTCAGGGTTGTCGTACATCCACCGGCTCATGTCCCGCAGGCGACTCTCCACGGCCTCGAGGCGGTTGCGCGCCGCTTGTTTCGTGTCGGACATCGGTTCTCCTGTGGCAATACTGGTTGAGGAACGCTACCCACCCGTCACACCGTGTGTGGCCGGCACGGGGATAGATCCGCGGACCGGTACGATCATCGGTCGTGCGTGTCTTGTTGGCGGTGGCGACGGTGTGTGCAGCCTGCTCGGTCGGGACTTCGAGCCCCGAGACGGCGGCTCCTGCCATCACCACCCTCCCGGAAACCACTGTGACGACTGCGCCCACCACCACCACCACCACCACGACTCCGCCGTCCCCTTGCCCCCCGGCCCCCTACCGGTTCGGCTCCCTCCCCAACCGGGTGGATGCCGTCGAGATGGACCTGGAAGAGGCGGATCCCGAGCCGGACGAGTTCACATCCATCGGTGGCACCCACACGCGCATCTGGGTCGACGGCGACGGCCTCCCCGCCATCGCCCTCGTTCGGGGGTCGCTGCCTCCCAGAGAGTTTCCCGCCGAGAGGGGTGAAGTGGACGTGGCCGGCACCAGAGGGGTGGCGGGACCCTATCCCGATGGGCGATGGGTGGTGGCATGGTTCAACGAACCGGGGGATCGCTGCGATCTCTACTCGATGGTCTTCTACCCTCCCGTGGCGCCCACCGAGGTGCAGCAGACGATCGCCGATGTCGTCAGGGTGGCGGGCTGAGGGGCTCATACCGAGAGTTCAAGAAAGCTCTAGGTTGGCGCGAGTCGGGTATCTTTCCTCGGGTGACAGACAAACTCTCGATTGGAGAGATCGGTCGACGAACAGGGGTGGCCCCCTCGGCTCTGCGTTTTTACGAAGCCGAGGGCTTGATCTCCTCCACCCGGACCGAGGGAGGCCAGCGACAGTTCACCCGAGAGACGATTCGGCGCGTGTCGTTTATCCGGGTGGCCCAACAAGTCGGGCTCAGCCTGGGTGAGATTGGCGCGGCTCTCGCCTCCCTGCCGAACAGCCGCACTCCCACCGCCAAGGATTGGGAGGGGTTGTCACAGAAGTGGCGCCCCCGGCTCGACGCCCAGATCGGCATCCTCGAACGCCTCCGGGACCGCCTCGACAGCTGCATCGGATGTGGATGTCTCTCCCTCGGTACGTGTCGTCTCATGAACCCGGGGGACGTGGTCGCCGAGCGAGGGCCCGGACCCCGCTACATCCTCGACGAACCCGCCTGAGTTCCGCCAACCCCGGGTTGCAGACACCGCTGGGCGGTGGTTGGAACCCGGGGTTGCGAAGAGGGGGACGCCGGGCCTCCGCTCAGGTCTGGCTGGGTGGTGGTGGCTGGCCAGGACGGCCGGCGCTCGTCCCGCCGGCCTCGGCCCACATCTCTCCGATGGCGGCGACACTTCCCAGCACACCGGTCGTGTCCAGCGGCAGGAAGATCTTGGTAGCCTGCCCGTCGGCCACACCCTGTAAGGCCTCCAGGTAACGAATGGCGATGAGGTCGGGGGTCGGGTCGCCCGTGTGGATCGCCGCGAAGACCCGCTCGATGGCGCGCGCTTCGCCTTCGGCGACCGTCTCCTTTTGGTAACGCTCGGCGTCGGCGACGAGCTTGATGGCATCGGCCTGGCCGTTCGCCTCCAACACTTGGGACTCCTTGACCCCTTCGGCACGGAGGATGGCGGCGCGTTTGGAACCTTCTGCTTCGGTGACGAGTGCGCGGCGGTCGCGCTCGGCCTTCATCTGGCGGTGCATGGCATCGGTCACGTCGGCAGGCGGCTCGATCCGCTGGATCTCGACTCGCACGACCCGTACGCCCCATTTGTCGGTGGCGTCGTCGAGGATCTGGCGTAGCTTGGCGTTGATGACTTCCCGCGAGGTGAGGGCCGCATCGAGGTCGAGGTCACCGATCACGTTACGCAGGTTGGTCTGCGCCAGCTTGGTGACGGCCAGAATGAACTGCCCGACGTTGTACTTGAGCTTCACCGGGTCGGTGGCCTCGTAGTAGATGACGGCGTCCACGGTCACGGCCACGTTGTCTTTGGTGATCACCTCCTGGGGGAGAACGTCGACGACCTGCTCACGCATGTCGACCTTGATGATCCGCTTCACGAACGGAATGACCCAGCGCAGGCCGGAGTCGACGGTCTTCTCATACCTTCCCAGGAATTCGATCAGGCCTTTCTCGAACGGCCGGACCACCCGAAACCCGGTCGCTGCCACCAGGATGATGGCGGCGGCCAGGATGATGAAGAGGATGATGAATGCTTCCTGCATGTTTGTTGGTCTCCTTCTCTAGATCTCTTCTTCTGTGGTGGTGACGACCAGTCTCGCGCCTTGCACCGAGCGGACAACGATCCTGGCCCCGGGCGGGATGACGGCACCGTGCACCGATGCTGCCCGCCATTCTTCGTTGTCGATCCGGACCATGCCCGTGCCGGAGTCCGGATCGATCTCCTCGAGGACGATGCCATTGGCGCCCACCCACCGGTTGGCCCCCACGCGAGGCTGGGCGTCGTCGTCTTGGCGGTCGATGTAGCGACGCAGATAGGCCAGGGCGACGATCGACACACCGAAGAACACCAGCCACTGGGCCAAGACGTTGACTCCTGCCCAGGCGAGGATGGCGGCCGCCGCCGCCCCGATGGCGAAGGGCAGCAGGAAAAAGCCCGCCGTGAAGATCTCACCGATCCCCATCACGAGCGCCATGCCAGTCCACAACCACCGCCAGATCTCTTGGTCCACGGTTCCTTCTCCTTTCCCGGCGAAGGCCACGGCCACCACGATGGCGATCGTGCCGGCGCCATAGGCCAACAACTCCCTGCGGCGGACGCGAGCCCGGTGGGTCCGTCCGCTCATGACGTCTTCCCAGCTGATGCGGCTGCTAGCCCCGGTGCGGCGCTCCGCCGCCCACGACTCGGCGAAAGCAGCCAGATCTGGCCCCACCACGACGGCGGGGTCGCGGTTGTGGCCCACGGCCTCTTCCAGGTGCCTGGTCAGTTCGATGGCCATCTCGGCCACGTCTCGGTGAGGAACCCCCGTCTCCTTCCAGTATCGAGAGCAATCGTCGATGATGCGCGTCACGCCGGTCGTCGTCATCTGGCGACTCCGAGGACATCCTCGACGCCATCTCTGAACCTTGTCCACTCCGAGGCCCACGCCTCGACAGCAGAGACGCCGGACGGGGTGATCCGGTAGTACTTCCGGGCGGGCCCCTCACTCGACTGAACCAGGTAGCCGTCCACCAAGCCGTTGCGCTGAAGCCGGGAGAGCAGGGGGTAGATGGAGCCCTCGCTCACCAGGGTGAGCCCGCGCTGTTCGAGCTTGCGCACCATCTCGTAGCCGTAAGAAGGCTCATCACGGATGATGGAAAGCAGACACATGTCGAGCACTCCCTTGAGGAGTTGGGAGCCTCGATCGGGTCGCGCCCTTGCTATCATGCAATCAAGAATAGCGGGCTAAAGCCGGTAGTCAATGATACCTGGTATCGGGTGAAACTAGTGGTCGTTGACCTCGGACTGGACCGGCTCGAAGGTGTCGGGATCGAGTTGGTGGAGGAACATGCGACAGCGGCTGGCCTCGTCGCCCTCCCCGATCTCGGTCGCCAGGCGGGCGAGACCACCGAGGCAGCGGAGAAACCCCCGGTTGGGGGTGTGCGACCAGCGAACATACCCGGACCCCTTCCAACCGTGCTTGCGTAGCTGGTCGAGGCCGCGGTGGTACCCAACCCGGAAGTAGGCGTATGCCTCGATGGGCGGCCGTTGGGCCGACCCGGCCGCCTCGCCCAGGGTGGCCCACACGAGCGGCTCTGCCGGGTAGGCGGCGGCAACGACGGCTGGATCGTCGATAGCGAGTCGCCGCGTCAACTCCGGGTCAGGGTCGGGAAGCGTGGTCTCAGGGGGTCCGGATGCACTGAAGGAGACGTCGGTCATGGGCTCGACTCTAGGACAGTGTTGAGAATCCGTTCGAGCCATCGACGCCAGTCCTCCTCACAGGGGACTTTGCCCAGCTGTAGGTTGGGCTCCCACTGTTGTTCAACACCGTCCTTGGAGCCCACGACCACGCCCCGAGATCAGGCTACGGTTACCCTCTCCTCGGCCGTCCGATCCCACGGCACCCCCAACTTGGGGAGGAGCCAGCGGTCGAGTCCGATCCAGCCGGCGTTGCGCCAGGCGAGGACCAACAAGATGGCGACCAAGACCATGCCGGGGTTGACGCCGGCCGTACCTGCGAACATGAAATTGAAGTTGAGCACGGCTCCCAGGAAGGCGGCGATGCCGGTGAACATTCCCAGGATCAAGAGGATGCCGATTACGACCTCGCCGATCGCCACCAGGGGCCCGAAGAAAGTGTGGCCGGTGTCGCGCATGAACTCGAGGAAGTTGACGTACCAGCCGAACCCGACCGAGGGATGTGGCCCGGACGCTCCCTCTATGGCCCGCGCTGAGTAGCCGGCCACAGCATCGCCGACACCGGCGTCGGCGCAAGCCCGAACCCAGCCGCAGTTGCGGTCCCCTGTGATCGACAACGGGTCAGTGCCGAAGAAGTCGATGTTGCCGCCGAACACCTTCCCCCAACCAGACTGGAGCCACTCCCAGCCCAGCCACACTCTCGCCACCAGCCACAGCCACGCCGTGGTTGTCGACGCGAACAGCCAGCGTGAGACTCGGGGCTCTTCGATCTCGATGTACTTGGCCATGCGTTCCTCCTCGCTACATGTCTCCACCGACCCTACGGGAACGGTCGATCGCCCGCTTAGGAGAAACAGCCCAATATCTTGTGACCTTTGGCCTCAATGCAAGCGGAGGCCATCGCGGATTTCACGCAACAGCAGGACCTCCTCCGAAGGACCTTCCGGCTCGTCCTCGGGGGGCGGGGATCGGTGGTTGTACGCCTTGATCACCAAGAACAGCACGAGTGCCACCACGACGAAGTTGATGAGGGCACCGATGAAGGCCCCTACCGAGCCATTCTCGGCGAAGGTCCCCAAGGCGTCGAGGCGGTCGAGCCCGGGGAGCACCAGGGTGATGAGCGGGTTGATGATCCGCTCGGTGAGCACTCCAATCACGGAAGCGAAGGTGACCCCCATCACGAAGGCCACAGCCAGCTCGACGATGTTTCCCTTGTTGATGAACTCGCGAAACTCGTCGATCATGACGACTCCTTGCGGTCGATGACTTCGGTGCGAGGGTACCAATGCTGCTCGTTCGCTATCGTCCGATCATGGATTTCGATCGTCCTGTGTTGCGGTCGGTTGACGTCGACCTCGGAGAGCTGGCCACGGTGTCGGTGATCCTCGAGGCCGAGGGCGTCGAACATCTGGGCCAGGCCGAGGGTTCGGTCGACCCTTCGGCCCGAGCCCGAGTGGTGGGGGAAGCCACCTTGCGCGCCCTGGAGTCGATTACCGGACCTTCTGTCCGCTTTGATCTGATAGCCGTGGGCACGTCGTCGATGGACGGTGTCACCATCGCCCTCGCTCAGGTGCGAGAGCCTTCTCGGGCGGACGTCTACGTCGGTTCGGCTCTCATTCGCCAGGGCGACACGGTGCTGGCCACCGCCCGGGCGGTACTCGACGCCCTCAACCGGAGATTGTCTCTCATCCACTGACTTGTGGAATACTCTCGTCATCAATGAACTTGATATAGAAACACTCATATTTTCTGACGAGGAGTTGAATGGCCATGAACCCGGAAAAGCTCACCGCCAAGAGTCAGCAGGCTCTGTTGGAGGCTCGTGACGCCGCCGTGGCACATGATCACGCCGGGATCGGCTCGGTTCATCTGGCCTTGGCCTTGCTCGGGCAAACCGACGGCCTCGTCTACCCCCTCCTCCAGAAGGTGGGTGCCGCCCCCGTCGATTTGCGGCGAGCTCTCGAGGAGGTGGCCGACCGCATCCCCAAGGTGTATGGGGGATCGCAGCCCGAGATGACGCCCGAGTTGTCCCAGGTTCTCGCCGCGGCCGATCGCTTCCGCACCGAGATGCGAGATGACTACTTGTCTGTGGAGCATCTGATCTTGTCCCTGGCCGAGGCGAAAGGTCCGGTGGGAGACGCCTTCCGCGCCCAGGGCATGACGGCGGACGCCATACGGGCCGCCCTGGTCGAGGTGAGGGGCAGTCAGCGTGTCACCTCGGCCGACCCGGAGTCGACCTTCAACGCCCTCGACCAATATGGCCGCGACCTCACCGAGCAGGCTCGTAAAGGCAAGCTCGACCCTGTCATCGGGCGCGATGACGAGATCCGTCGGGTCATACAGGTGCTGTCACGGCGGACCAAGAACAACCCCGTCCTCATCGGCGAGCCGGGAGTGGGTAAGACGGCCATCGTCGAAGGCCTGGCCGGGCGTATCGCCGACGGTGATGTGCCCGAAGGACTGAAGACGAAGCGTATCGTGGCCCTCGACCTGGGAGCCTTGGTGGCCGGGGCCAAATACCGGGGGGAGTTCGAAGAGCGCCTCAAAGCGGTTCTCGACGAGATCAAGTCCTCTGATGGTGAAGTGATCACCTTCATCGACGAAATGCACACCCTGGTCGGGGCCGGGGCGGCGGAGGGGTCGATGGATGCCTCCAACATGCTCAAGCCGATGCTCGCTCGCGGCGAGCTGCGCATGATCGGCGCCACCACCCTCGACGAGTACCGCAAGTACGTCGAGAAGGATGCCGCCCTGGAACGCCGCTTCCAGCCGGTCATGGTCGAGCCACCGTCGACCGAGGACACCATCGGAATCCTGCGGGGCCTCAAGGAGCGTTACGAGGTGCATCACGGCGTTCGCATCACGGATGCTGCCTTGGTGGCGGCGGCAGTGTTGTCCGACCGCTACATCACCGCCCGGTTCCTGCCGGACAAGGCCATCGATCTGATTGACGAGGCAGCGTCACGTCTGCGCATCGAGATCGACTCCATGCCCGAGGAGATCGACGAGCTCACCCGGCGACGCATCCAGCTGGAGATCGAACGCGAAGCCCTGCGCAAGGAGTCCGACGACCGTTCCAAGGAGCGGCTTGCCGATCTGGAACGGGAACTGGCCGATATCTCCGAGGAGATCGACGCCCTCACTGCCCGGTGGGATCGAGAGAAAGAAGCCATCGCTGCGATTCGAGAGGCCAAACAACAGATCGAGGACACCAAGGCGCAGGCTGAGCGGGCCGAACGCGCCGGCGACCTCCAGCAGGCCGCCGAGTTGCGCTACGGCCGTCTCCGTGAGCTGGAGGGCGAGCTTTCCCGGCGCCAGGATCAGCTGGACGAGCTCCACAGTGAAGGTCGGATGCTCTCGGAGGAGGTCACAGACCAAGACGTTGCCGAGGTCGTGTCACGGTGGACCGGGATACCTGTCACCAAGCTGATGCAGGGCGAAATGGAAAAGCTCGTCCACCTAGAAGAGCATCTGCATCGGCGGGTCATCGGCCAGCATCAGGCGGTGGAGGCCGTGGCGAACGCAGTCCGGCGCAACCGGGCTGGTTTGGCCGATCCCCACCGGCCCATCGGCTCCTTCCTCTTCTTGGGACCGACGGGCGTCGGGAAGACCGAGTTGGCGCGGACGCTGGCGGAGTTCTTGTTCGACGATCAACGGGCCATGGTCCGCATCGACATGTCGGAGTATCAGGAACGACATTCCGTAAGCCGCCTCATAGGGGCCCCTCCCGGTTATGTCGGTTACGACGAAGGTGGACAGCTCACCGAAGCGGTGCGACGTCGCCCCTACTCTGTCGTGCTGTTGGACGAGGTGGAGAAGGCCCACTCCGATGTCTTCAACACCCTCCTCCAACTACTCGACGATGGGCGCCTGACCGACGGTCAGGGCCGCACGGTCGATTTCACCAACGCCGTCTTGATCATGACATCGAACCTGGGCAGCGAGCACATCCAGCCCGACCTGCCCGACGAAGTGATTACCACCCGGGTGATGGAGGCCGTGCGCGGGCACTTCCGACCCGAGTTCTTGAACCGCATCGACGATGTGGTCGTCTTCCACCGTCTCAGTCGCGAGGATCTGCGCGTCATCGTCGACCTGCAACTGGTCGAACTGCGCAAGAGGCTCGGCGACCGTCGTATCACCCTGGAGGTGTCCGAGGCTGCCGCCGACCTCTTGGCCGAGCTGGGATTTGATCCCGTGTACGGCGCTCGCCCTCTCAAGCGCGTCATCCAAAAGCAGGTGGCCGACCCCCTGGCCATAGCCATTCTCGAAGGCCGCCACGACGACGGCTCCACCGTCACCGTCGACGCCAAGAACTCCGAACTGGTCCTCACCTGAGTGGTTTCTTATGACCAAGGCGGGGCGGAATCCGCCCCGCCTTGGTCATAAGAACGCGGGTCGGCCGTGGCCCAGAGCACCACGGCGCCAGCGGAGGCCAGGTGCCAGAAGCCGTGGCCTTGGAGGAGGGTGTCGGGGTCGCACCAGGGCCCGCCAGTGGCCGACAGGCGTCCCACCACCGCGCCGAGGGCGAGCAGCCCTACCGCCAGCCATACTCGTCGAGACCGGGAGCGCCACAGGATGGCGAAGATGGCATAACCGGCGGCCAGGGCCCCGAGCGGGTCGGCCGCCCCGGGAGCCGCGGCGATGACGATGGCCAGCACCACCAGGGCGGGCCATCCGGCGGGACGTTCGAATTGGGTGCCCGAAAGTCCAGCCACCAGCAGTAGCCACACCAGGCTCACGTCGTGGGCCCAGTCGCCCCACGGTGGCATGGGCCCATGGAACACGAAGGACCCGAACCCGGTGGCGAGCAAAGCTGCCGCTACCCACCCCCGGTCAGTCCGCCAGGCCACCACCAGGCCTGCCACCACGAAAGCGAGTGTGGTGACGGTGTTGACGGGTTGGCCCCAGAACGAATCGAGGACTCGTTCACAATCGGCGATGGCGCCGGTCATGACCATGACCGTAGGCACCGCGGCGAGAAAAGGGCCGCAGTAGTGTCCATTCGATGGACAGGGACAAGGTGTGGGCTTTCCTCGAACGGTTCACCGGGTTCGCCTCCGGTTTCACGACAATTGGCCTGTTGGCCGTCGCCGACCGGACTGGGCTCCTGGCGGTGATGGCGGACGGCACAGCCATGACTGCCGACGAAGGGGCGGAGCGGGCCGGGGTGGACCAACGGTACGCAGCTGAGGTCATGTCGGGTCTGGCGGCAGCAGAGATCCTCGATTATGACCCGGGCTCGGGTACGTTTCGGCTGCCCCCCGAGCACGCCGCCGTCATCGCCGACGACGACAGTCCTTACTCGATGGGGGGCTGGCTCGACATGCTCCCGGCCCTGACGGAACGACTTCCCGAGCTGACCTCTGTTGCTCGAACGGGCGAAGGCGTCCCGGCATGGGCCTACGATGAGCGGGTGGTGGCTGGGGTCGATCGGGCCAACAGTCCCGGCCTCCGCATCCTGCTCACCCGTCGCTGGCTCCCGACGATGCCCGACGTCGTGGAGCGGTTGGTGCAGGGTGGGCGCGTGGCCGACATCGGATGCGGGTCGGGTACTGCTGCCGTGGCCATGGCTGCTGCGTTTCCCGCCACCGAGGTTGTGGGCATCGATATCGACGAGCGGGCGATCGATCGCGCCAACTCCCGATCCGAGGACTTCTCCAATGTCACCTTCGTGGTCGGCGACGCCGCCGATCTCGGTACCGATGTCCCCTTCGATCTGGTCACGGCCTTCGATGTCGTCCACGACCTCCCACGGCCGCTCGAGACACTGCGGGCGGTTCGAGATTCGCTCCAACCAGGAGGGGTCCTCTTGATGATGGAGCCGAGTGTCGCCGACGATCTCGAGGAGAACATCAACCCACGCGCTGCACTCCTGTACGGGGTCAGTGCCATGTTTTGCATGACCCAGTCTTTGGCCGAGGGGGGCGACGGTCTCGGAGCGGCGTGGGGGCCGGGCGGGGCAAGGCAGCTCTGCCAGGAGGCCGGCTTCGGTTCCTTCCAGCGTCTCCCGATCGACAACCCGTTCAGCGCCTTCTATCGAGTGGAGGCCTGAACTCGAGTCAGCCTTGGCGTTGGGCCCTTTTCGGCTCTTGTTCATGAGTGAAGATGAGAATCCTCTCATCGTTTTCTCATGCCTGGCTCACCGGGCGGCTAGAGGATGTGTCCATGTCGTCGGTTCACCCGCGCACCGCCGCGATCACAGATCCAGACCTGCCGGTCGTGGCGACCCTGCTCGGTGCCTCCCCTCCCATGGCCCTGCGAGCAGCGGTCGCCACGACCGGCGGAGACATCGTGTCGTCGCATCCCACCCAGGTCACTTGGTGGCCCGGGTCCAGCATCACCGTTCGCTACCAGGTGCTGATCGAAGGTGGTGAACTCGACGGTGAGGGGGATTTCGTGGCAACGTCCGGCTCAATACCCTCGGGTGTTCTCGAGGTCGAGGCCGATGGGATGCGAGTCGGGGTGTGGCGCGTTCCTCACGATCCGGTCCTGCGGGGGATGCCTGCGGCTCTCGACCCCGGACGTGTCGGTGCCCTCCTCGATGGCCTGGGTGTGCCGGGAGGTCCGGTCAAGATCGCCCTGCGAGCATATAGACCGAAACGGCGAGCGGTAGTCGCCGTCGGTGGCCGGCGCCATGGCCTGTACCTCAAGCTGGTGCGGCGCAGCAAAGTAGAGAACCTCCACCGCCACCACACCTTTCTGTCCGAGGGCCTCCCTGTGCCGGCCAGCCTCGGCTTCTCCGATACGCTCGGGATCGTTGCTCTCCAGGCGATTTCGGGATCTACGCTGCGACGGGCACTCGACGATCCCGCCGCCACCCTGCCCTCACCGGAAGCGATCGCCGGGCTGATCACGGATCTCCCCGAGCCGGCCGGCCAACAGCAGGCACCATCGGCCATAGACCGTCTGCCCAGCGTTGCCCGACTCATCGGCGCCCTCGTTCCGGACCACGCTGAACGAGCCGAACGTCTCGTGGAGGCGATCGGGCCTGAAGACGTTCCAGCTCACGTCCCGGTACACGGCGACTACTACGAGGCACAGGTGATGGTGCACAACGGCCAAGTCGTGGGCCTGCTCGATGTCGACACGTACGGGTGGGGTCGCCCCGCCGACGACCCCGCCACGATGCTCGGCCACCTGGATCTGTGGCGAACCCTATCGCGCCAGGGAGAGCGGGTAGGCAAGTACGCCGCGAGCCTCCTGAACCTATGGGACAGCGTCTATGACCCTGTCGATCTTCGCCGTCGCGTAGCAGCCGTCCTCCTGACGATGGCGCCGGGTGCCTTCCGGGTTCAGACCGCCGACTGGCCCTCGGAGACCATTGCCCGTATCGACATGGCGGAACGGTGGATCGAGAGCGCTGACCGGGTACATAAGAGCGATCTCATTGCCTTCTCAGGCTGATCTCACGGGCCCGTCGCATAGTCGCCTTTGTTCGATGCTTTGAAAGGAGCAGAAATGCAGACCAGGAACCAGTGGAAACGACCGAAGGACTGGAAGGTCGTGTCGGCGGTTGCCGCCGCCTCAGCGCTCGGACTCAGCGGATTGGCGTTGGCCGGGCCAGGCGACAACCGCGATGATCCCAGCGCTATCGACCTACGGGAGCGCACCCAGGTGACGGATGTGACCCAGGTGACAGTGGCCAGCACGGTGCCTTCCACCGTGGTCGACGCCCTGAGGAGGGTGGCGGACTCTGGCTTCAGCGCCTCACCCGACTCTCCGTTCGATTCCCCGTCGCTGGATTCGCCGTCGCCGGATTCGCCGTCGCTGGATTCGCCGTCGCCGGATTCGCCGTCGCCGGATTCGCCGTCGCCGGATTCGCCGTCGCCGGATTCGCCGTCGCCGGACTCGTGGTCGGCCGATTCGTCGATCGATTCATGGTCGGCGGACTCGTCCATGGACTCGGGCTCGGCCGACTCCTGAGTCATTCCCCTGGTGTCGTTGCTTTATTCGCACCGACTCGCCCGGCACCAGGGGACCCCTAACCTCATATGCACCCACCTAGGTCGAGATCATCATGAAGGGCCTTCGCATCCTCGCCGGTATCGCAGCCGTGGCAGTCGTCACGGTCGGGGTGCTCAGTTTCGGCCAGGTCGAGGCGCCGGCTCTTCCTCCTCCTGTGACGCTCAGGGCGGGAACGTCCCCAACGACCCCGCATCTCAATGACCTCGTCATCGTTCCGCCTCCTGTCTACGACCCCCAGTCGTCGCTCCATCCGGGGAACGGATCGGTGCCACCGATCTCGGCTCAGTCGGCCGACTCGCCCGACGACGTGACCACTACGACGACCTTCCCCCCAGTCGGGGCCGACAGCGAATCTCTCGACAGTCCGGACGAAGACGGTCCGGACGAAGTCGCGCCCAGCGCGCCGCCGGCGGACGAGGTCGACGAAAGCGATCATTCACCCGACAGCATCGAAGCAGCCGACAGCGTCGACTCGCCCGACGGTAGCGACTCGCTCGACAGCCCAGATGATTGAGCGGTGGCGTCAGCCTCCCACAGCTCGTACCCGGATCCTTGGCTGGTATGTGCTGTTGCTGGCGCTGGCGCTTGCCGCTGCCCTCTTCCTCCAGCGGTCGTTTCTCTTGGCGCAAGCCGTCCTCGATGCCGACCGGGGAATGGATCAGGAAGTGAGCGAGCTCCGACAATTGGTGGAGGTAGGGATCGACCCCGAAACAGCTGAACCCTTCGGCGAAGATCTTGCCTCGGTGTTCGTGACCTTCCTGGAGCGAAACGTCCCGCTGGCCGGCGAGGCGATCTTCACGATCATCGACGGCGAGCCATTCGTCCGGGACCGGGCCGGAGATGCCTTCGCCGACTCAGAACTGGAACAGAGATGGCTCGAGGTCACGGATCCCGTGCGCGATGAGGCTGTGACCGACATCGGGACGATCCGGTACCTGGCCGTTCCCATGGTGTTCGAAGGGGAGCAGCAAGGTGTGTTCGTCGTCACGTTCAACATGGATGAGCGGCTGGCTCAGATCGACGAAGTCGTCAGGGTCGGTGCACTCGTCTATGGCTCGATCTTCCTCTTCGCCTCTCTAGCCGCGTGGGTCGTGGCAGGTGGCGTGCTGAGACCGCTCCGTGTCCTCGACGAGACTGCCAATGCCATTTCCGAGTCGGACTTCTCGCGTCGCATCGACGTCGAAGGAAACGACGAGATCGCCAACCTGGCCCACACTTTCAACAAGATGCTCGATCGGTTACAGGAGGCGTTCTCCACCCAGCGACGGTTCGTGGACGATGCCGGCCACGAGCTGCGAACGCCGATCACGGTCATACGCGGCCAACTGGAATTGCTGGGCGAGGATCCCGACGAGCGACGGGACACCATTGCCTTGGTGACAGACGAGCTCGATCGCATGTCGCGCATCGTGGAAGACCTGTTGGCGCTGGCCAAGGCCGAACAACCCGACTTCGTGAACATCCACCCGATCGACCTCGCCGAGTTCGTCGAAGGCCTCGCCGCCAAAGGTTCGGCTTTCTCAGAGCGTCCGGTCTCGGTCGAATCGGCCCAACAGGTCGTATTCGAAGGAGACGAGCAGAGGCTCACCCAGGCAATGATGAACTTGATTCGCAATGCCATGGAACACACGCCGTCGGACGCAGCTGTGACGGTGGGAGCCGTTCTAACCGAACACGAAGTTCAGATGTGGGTCCGGGACGATGGACCGGGTATACCTTCACAAGAGCAGGGACGCATATTCGAGAGGTTCGCACGGGGGCGTGACGGGAGGCGCTCGACCGAGGGTGCCGGCCTCGGGCTGGCCATCGTCAAGGCCATCGCCGAAGGGCACGGAGGTCGAGTGGGTGTGGAGAGTGGCCCGGGGGGAACGACATTCACGATCGCCGTGCCCGCCCAACCCGATGGACAGAGTGGAGAGGATGGCGCCACATGAGCCGTGTCCTGATCGCAGAGGATGAGCCGGGTATTGCTTCCTTCCTCGAGAAGGGGTTGAAGGCTGCCGGCTATACCACTCTGGTGGTCGAGGATGGGCGGACCGCGGCCTATGCCGCCCGGGACCGCGACTTCGATCTTCTCATTTTGGACTTGGGTCTCCCCGGAATGGATGGACACGCGGTTCTGGCCGAGATGCGCGCCCGCGAAGAACGCATGCCCGTCATCATCCTCACGGCTCGTAGTGGGGTATCCGAAACCGTGGCGGGGTTGGAAGGGGGGGCCGACGACTACGTCACCAAGCCCTTCCGGTTCGAAGAATTGCTGGCTCGCGTCAAGGCGAGACTGCGCGATCAGGGGACTGCGGACGTGCTCACCCTCGAGGCCGGAGGAGTGGTACTCGACCTCCGCACGCGCCGGGCGTCAGTGGGAGGGCGGGAAATCGAGCTGTCGGCCAGAGAATTCACCCTTGCCGAGATGCTCTTTCGTCATCCAGGACAGGTGCTCTCCCGCCAGCAGATCCTGTCCCATGTCTGGGGATACGACTTCGACTCTGGTTCGAACGTGGTGGACGTGTACATCGGCTATCTCCGCCGAAAGATGGGCAAGGAGCGCATCGAGACCGTGCGGGGCATGGGCTACCGCCTCGTGGCGGAGTAGTTTCCATCATGGTGGACCGCACCGACTTCGAGCGTCTCGACGCTGCCGACCCCCTGGCTGGTGTGGTCGGGCGTTTCTCCCTTCCCGACGGTCTCGTCTACCTGGATGGCAACTCTCTCGGCCCGCTGCCGACGCACGTGCCCGAAGCGGTGTCGCGTGTCGTCGTGGACGAGTGGGGACGTGACCTGATCAGGTCCTGGAACGCGCACGGATGGTGGGAGATGCCCGGCGTCGTCGGCGACATGATCGCTCCTCTCATTGGAGCGCCGCCCGGTTCGGTCATCGCTGGAGACACCACCTCGATCGCCCTGTACAAGTCGGTGGCAGCGGCCCGACATCTACGCCCGGACCGTACGGTGATCCTGTCCGACTCCGGCAACTTCCCAACCGACCTGTACGTGCTGGGATCGGTGGCCGAACAGACCGACGCCAAGCTGGTGATGGTCGAACCGCACGAGGTCGGAGAGGCGATCGACGAATCGGTGGCTGTCGTGAGTCTCACTCATGTCGACTATCGGACGGGCCGGCGTCACCACATGGGCGAACTGACCGGTGCTGCACACCGACGAGGCGCCATGATGGTGTGGGATCTCGCCCATTCCGCAGGGGCCATGGATCTGGACATCGCCGAGGCGGACATGGCCGTCGGCTGCGGATACAAGTACCTCAACGGGGGTCCGGGGGCTCCAGCATTCGTCTATGTGCGAGGCGATCACGCTTCATCGCTCGTAAACCCGATCTCGGGGTGGTGGGGGCACGCCGAACCGTTCGCGATGTCGTCCAGTTTCGTGCCGGCACCCGGGATCGAACGGATGCAGGTGGGGACCCAGCCGATCATCGCCCTCGTAGCCCTCAAGTCGGCTCTGGAGGCCTTCGACGGGGTCGATCCCCACCAACTCCGGTCGAAGTCGGAGATGCTGACCGACGCCTTCATCCGTCTGGTCGAAGAACGTGTCGACGCTGTCGAGGTGGTGACGCCGCGTCAGGCGTCGGCCCGGGGGAGTCACGTTAGCTTGGCCCATCCCGAAGCGGTGAGGGTCATGGCTGCTCTGATCGCGGAGGGGGTGGTGGGTGATGTCCGTCCCCCCAACCTCTTGCGGTTCGGGTTCGCCCCCATGTATCAGCTTCACACCGATGTATGGGATGCGGTGGAGACGATCGAGCGGGTTCTCGCCGAAGAACGCTGGCGCGACTTCGCATTTTCTTCCCACACCGTGACCTGAGGCCTCACAGGGGAGAGGGGCCGATTCCGGCCACGGCCGACACGGCGACACCGTCGCGGTCGGGCCGGGGGTGGAGGGCCGCCTCCCCCGTGCCGCGGTCGGGAATCTGGAGCCTCACCCGCAGCGCCTTTCCGGCGACGCCCGCGTTGGCGATCAAGCGCAAGGTCCCGCCCCACGAGTCGCCCCCGGCCATCTCCTCCAACTCGGCCCCGCCCACCGTGAGCAACACGCCGTTGGTGTCGAGGATTCGGACGGGGCCGGTGTAGGTGTCTGGCATCTTGTGCGACATTAGAGCATACGCATATGCACTTCCGGACCAAGTGAGAATCGTGTTGCGGAACGGACCTCCCGGACACACATCCGACCAGCTCGCTGACCCCTTGAGCCCCGTTGCTGGTGGCGTCCTGCCAGACTCCGTCGATGCGCCTCGTGGCAGCGGGAACGATGCTCGTCTCGGCTCTAGCCGTATTCGTGGCGATTGGTCTTGACTCCGAGCCGGTGGCAGCGCAGGAATCGGGTAGTCAGCCAGCCTTGATGGAGATCGAGACAGATCAGCCGCCCACCCGGGCAAATCCCCAGGAGACCTCGCCGTCGACCAGCGACGATGATCTCCCGGATGAGGTGACTGTCTTGGCTGACGCAGCGGACCTCCCCCCAGGTGGGACCTTCTTCGACGATGACGAGAATCTGCACGAAGGAGCCATCGAGGCAATAGCTGCCGCCGGGATCACACGAGGATGTGGAGAGGTGGATCTCTTCTGTCCCGCCCGCCCGGTCACCCGAGGTGAGCTGGCGGCGTTTCTGCGACGGGCACTCGACCTCGCTCCATCCTCGGCCGGGGCGTTCACCGACTCGAGCGGCTCGATCTTCGCCGCTGACATCGCGGCCCTCGCCGCCACCGGTATCACCAACGGCTGCGGACCAGAGGCGTTCTGCCCCGATGACGTCGTGACGCGCGGTGAGATGGCTGCCTTCCTGCGGCGGGCATTCCAGCTACCGGCAGGAGAGGACGGCGCCTTTACCGATGTCGCCGGCTCGATCTTTGCGAGCGACATCGCCGCCCTTGCCACAGCCGGAATCACGCGAGGGTGTGGCGAGGAGGTGTACTGCCCCGACCGGCCGGTCCTGCGCGACCAGATGGCCTCGTTCTTGGCTCGCGCTCTCGGCTTGCCCACCGACACGCCGCCTCCCCGACCGTCTGTCACCATTGCCTTCACCGGCGATATCCTCATTCACGCCCCGGTGTGGCGGCGGGCGGCGGTGCACGGGTCTCCCTACGACTTCCGCCCGATGTTCGCCCCGGTCGCCGACATCATCCGTGCCGCCGATCTGGCTATATGTCATCTCGAGGTGCCGCTGTCGGCCGACAATTCTCGCATTTCGGGATACCCGCTTTTCAACGCTCCACGACAGGTGGCGGACGCCGTGGTCGCCAGCGGGTACGACGGATGCTCGACGGCTTCGAATCATTCTTTCGATCAGGGCGTGCGAGGGATCGAGGACACGCTGTCGGTCTTCGCCGACGTAGGCCTCGGGCAAGCAGGCATGTTCGCCGTGCCCGAGGCTTCTGGGCGTGCCACCGTGTACGACGTCGACGGCGTGACGGTGGCGCATCTCGCCGCCACCTGGTGGCTCAACGGTCTGCGGCTCCCGGCCGACAAGCCGTGGCTGGTGCAGATGCTCGAAGTGGACGAGTTGGTGGCACAGGCACAGCGTGCTCGTGAAGAAGGAGCCGACGTGGTGGTGGTGAGCATGCATTGTTGTGTCGAGTACCAGACGATGCCCACTCCCTACCAGCGAGAGGTGGCGAGGACCCTGATCGCCTCATCCCACATCGACCTGGTGGTCGGTCATCATGCCCACGTGGTGCAGCCCATCGAAGGGGTGGACGGCAAGCTCATCGTGTACGGGCTGGGCAACTTCTTGTCGGCGCAGCGCTCGAACCCATCGACCCAGGACGGCGTGATCGTGAGCGTCGAGTTCGCGCTTCGCTCGGAGAGCTGGGCGACACGGGGAGTTCAGGTCGTGCCGACGTGGGTGGAAGGCGGGACCTATCGGATCCTTCCCGCGGCCGCCGCCAACGACGCCTCGTGGCGGCGCACCGCCCGAGCGATCCGACTGGACGATGCGTTGGGCGTCGAGGTGATCCGCTGACCGGGGGGTGCGCTTTTGTGCCGCCTTGGCGGTCCGTCGAGCAGAGGAGGCCGAGCTCGCCGAGTTGCTGGCGAGGCACTTTGGCGTTTTCGACGATGCAGCCGTGGCCGCCGCATGCGCAGTTGTCCGCTGGCAATTGCTCCGCCAGGGTGACACCTTGTTTCGGGAAGGGGATGAGTCCGACAGCCTGTACTTCGTCGTGAGAGGTCGTCTTCTGGCGACCCGGTTCGATCCCATCGAGAATACGGACACCCGTCGCGGCGTCATCGGTCGGGGCGAGGTCGTCGGGGAGATCGGTTTGATCCGCCAGAGTGCCAGAAATGCCACCGTCAGCGCCCTGCGCGATACGGTCGTCGCGGCCCTGGATGAACCCGTCTTCTTCAATCTTGTGGATCGACAGCCGAAGCTGATGCTCGAGTTGGGTCTGAAGGCGGTGACACGTTCCGAGGGCCGACCAGGGCACTCCTCTCCGAGCGCGGTGGTGGCCGTGGCGGTCTCGCCCAGCCTCCACGGCGAAGGAGTTATGGCGTCGATCACAAGCGAGTTGGGGCGGTTGGGCACCGTGGCAGAGCTGTCGCGCCAGCGGGTGGATTCACTTCTCGAGTCGACCGGTATCGCCGACTCAGAGCAGGGGGAGGTCGGAGAGGTGCGAGTCGCGAAACTCTTGCACGAAGCGGAGATGGAGGCAGACCACTTGCTTCTCGACTTGGGAGTGGTGGCGGGGGCGTGGTCCCGGCGCTGCCTGGGCATGGCCGATCGGCTGCTTATCGTGCTTCCCGAGAGCCCCAGCGGGGAAGATCTTCACCAAGTGGAGGATTCGCTGGGTGGATGCCCGGAGGGACTCCGGCGTACCCTGATGATCGTCCACCCACCGATGGCCCGCCGCCCTGGCGGATCGATGACCGTGGCCGGACGCCTTCTGGCCGAGGATGTCATCCACGTCCGCGCCGGCCCGACGGAGGACATATCCCGGGCGGTCCGGGTGGTTGTGGGTCGGGCTGACACGCTGGTTCTGGGAGGCGGAGGCGGTCGGGGTTTCGCTCACATCGGGGTGCAACGTGCACTGTTGGAACTGGGTGTGCCGGTCGACATGGTGGGAGGGACTTCCATCGGCGGGATCATCGGGGCTGCCATCGCCGATGACATGCCTCCCGAAGACGTCATCGAATGGGCACAGCATCACTTTGCCCGGATCATGGATTACACGATTCCGGTGGTCTCACTCATCAAGGCTGCCCGCATCGCCCGCTCGGCCCGAGAGACCTTCGGTGATCGCGACATCGAGGACCTGTGGCGAGCCTTCTTCGCCATTTCCACCGACCTGACGGCGTCACGGACTCACGTTCATCGCAGTGGATCTCTCGCCCTGGCGATGCGCGCGACTAGCGCCATCCCCGGGGTCATGCCACCCGTGCCACTCGGCGATCATCTGCTGATCGATGGGGGGGTGCTCAACAACCTCCCGATCGACGTGGCGAGAGAGCTCGCCCCGGCGGGAAGGGTCATCGCCGTTGACGTCACCCCTCCCCGCGGCCCTGGAGCCCGTACCGACTACGGCTTATCCGTGTCCGGATGGGACGCTTTGCGGTTGAAGGGCAAACGGGCATACCCGGGCATCTCCGCCGTGCTGATGAGATCCATGATCACCGCCTCGATGCGCGAGCGCGACAGCCAGGTCAATTCAGGGCTGGCCGACTGCTAACTCGATCTCGATATGCGCGGGGTGTCGATCCTCAACTTCGACGACCCCGCCGGGGTAGCCCAAAGGGGCTATGAGGCAGCCATGCCCATGCTGGAGAGATGGCTGGAGACGTCCCCCCAACCGTACGGTTAGCGCGATACACCCATTCGAATGCTCGAGCCGACCCCATGGATACCTCGGCTACAGGACGTCGTTGGAACAAGAGCGGGGGCCGGGCCGTTGCCCGAGAAAGTGCCGGGCAGAGGGGCTGTTGTCGATGGCTGAAACGAGGTGGTCAACAACGTCCTAGTCTTGGCTGACATCTCGATCTGGGTTTCCTCGTTTACGAGGTCCGCCGGATCGACTCCAACCCCCGACCGGAGAGCACCGATGCCCGCTGGCCACGATAGTTACGGTGCAACCTCCGACGCATCCGTGGTCGCCGAACTCCCGGTAGGCGGCTCCGGCGAATCCCTCGCCGCCTACGTGCCCCGGATCGCGGCCGAGTGGGACCTCGACGCTGCCGGTCAGAGCCACCAGGTGATCGATGCCACCCTTTGTTTCGTCGACATATCGGGCTTCACGCGCCTCTCCGAGCGGCTGGCGCAACGGGGACGAATCGGAGCCGAGGAGCTGACAGAGGTTCTGACCCGGGTTTTCGGGACGATGCTGGACCGGGCGTACCTCCGCGGTGGCAACCTTCTCAAGTTCGGGGGCGATGCGCTTCTTCTTCTCTTTCGAGGACCCGACCATCCCCTCCACGCCGCCTGCGCCGCCGTCGAGCTGAGAGCGTCACTTCGTGAGGCGTCCCAAATTTCGACATCGGTGGGACGGATCGACTTGAGGATGTCGGTCGGCATCCATACCGGTTCTGTCCATGTCTTCATAGCCGGATCCAGCCATCGTGAGCTGATCGTGACCGGTCCGACAATCTCTGTGACCACAGACATGGAGAAGGTGGCGGACGCAGGCGAGATCGTGGTGAGCCGGGAAATGGTGGCGGCGTTGCCGACCGGGGCCGTCTCCCGAGAGAAGGGCCCGGGATGGCTCCTCCGGTGGCGTAAGCCACCGGTACCGGCCGGCCGGGTGGTCCCCCGCCGCTGGGTCCATCCCGAAGCAATCGACCGTTGTGTTCCCGTATCTCTGCGTGAGTATCTTCGGCGTAGCGTCATCGAGCCTGAGCACCGGCTCGCCACCGTCGGGTTCGTCCGTTTCGAGGGGGTCGACGGGCTGATGAACGCCGAGGGACCCGAAGCGGTGGCAGGGACCCTCGAGAAGCTGGTCGAGGCGATCGAGTCGGCGGTGGAGTTGGAGGAAGTCACCTTCCTCGCCAGTGATGTCGACCGCGACGGTGGGAAAGTGATTCTCACCGCCGGCGTTCCGGTGGCGCGGGAAGATGACGAAGGACGGATGCTCCGTGCTCTTCGTTCGATACTCGACACACCAACGCTTCTCGGGGTCCGGGCTGGTGTCAACCGGGGTCATGTGTTCGCCGGGATGGTGGGTAACCGGCACCGTCGGGCGTACACCGTGATGGGCGACACCGTGAACCTCGCCGCCCGGCTGATGGCGGCCGCTCCGCCTGGATCGATGTACACGCGTCGCAACGTCTTGGACGCCTCGAGTACGCGATTCGAGGCGGAGAGCCTGGAGCCCTTGCGGATGAAGGGTATCGCCGATCCCGTCCAGGCCTTTTCGGTGGGATCAGAGTTGGGATCGAAGACGGCCGATGAGCATCGGCTTCCTTTCATCGGCCGGAAGGGTGAGCTGCAGACGTTGGAGGACATGATCGATCGAGCTCGCAACGGCCGCGGTGGTGTCGTCACCGTGGTCGGCGAGACCGGCATCGGCAAGACCCGATTGGTGGAGGAGGCCTTGCTGGCGGGGCGAGACCTGTGGGTGATCCAGGCTCGGGGCGAGCCCGCGGCCGCTTCGCTCCCTTATCGGGCGGTACGCGATCCGATCCTTCAACTGCTTGGCATCGAACGCTCGACGCAGGAGAAGATGAGAGGCGAGCTGACCGATCAGATCTTTGCTCTCGCCCCGGCGCTGGCGCCGCTGCTTCCTCTCATCGCCGACGCCGTCCACGTAGACATTCCCGACACACCGGAAACGGCCGCCATCGACCCTCGGTTCCGCCAGGAGCGCACAGCCGACGCCGTGCTCGGCCTGATCCAGGCCGCCTCGAGCGGGCCCGGTGCAATTGTGACTGAAGACGCCCACTGGCTCGACGAGGCATCGACCCACGTCATTGCCCGGCTCATCGAAGCCACCAGTGAGCATCCCTGGCTGCTGCTCATGACCAGACGCTCGGAGCCGACCGGGCTCCATCCCGATTCGGGCACGGTCATCCACCTCGATCCCCTGACTCCCAAGGAAACAGAAGCCCTGGTGATTGCCGCCACCGAGGCGGCTCCCCTCCGCCTCCACGAGGTGGCGGCTTTGGTGCAGCGAGCGGGAGGCAACCCCTTGTTCGTGGCCGAGTTGGTCCACGTCGTGGGGTCGATCGGTTCCCTCGATGCCGTGCCGGAGACGCTGGGCGGGCTGGTCAGCGCCCAAATCGATTCCCTGCCCCCGTTGGCCCGCAATCTTCTCATGTATGCCAGTGTCTTCGGGCTCAGTTTCCGTCGGGAGGTTCTGACCGAGATCCTGCGAGACGAGGAGATCGAGATGGATGCCGCCACACGCCGGGAGCTCGATGTGTTCTGGGTCCGGCAAGGGCGTGACCGGGTCGGGTTTCGCCACGCCTTGGTACGCGACACCGCCTACCACAGTCTTTCTTTCCGACGGCGCCGTCATCTTCATGCGCGGGCGGGGAGCGTGATCGAACGGCTTGCCGGGGACGACCCGGGTCCGGTGGCCGGTACTCTCGCTCAACACTTCCTGGAAGCCCAAGACCACTCGCGTGCCTGGCGGTATGGTCGGATGGCCGGTGATCGCGCTCGCCAGACCTACGCCAACGTGGCCGCCGCCACCCATTACGAACGGGCGCTGGAGGCGTCGAGACGACTCCGGTCGATCGACCCGTCCGAGCTGGCCGACGTGTGGACGCAACTGGCCCACGTCCGCGAGTAGGCCGGCCTGTTCGAGTACGCCTTCGACGCTCTCCGGCAGGCGACCCGTCTGGTCAGTGCCGATCCGGTCGGTCGTGCCGGCCTCCACTTTGAGCGCGCTCGCACCCGTTTGCGAATCGGTGCTCACTCGGCGGCCCTGCGGGAGACGGCACTCGGCCTCAACCTGGTTGGATCGATCGACAGCGTGGCCGCTCGAGAGTCTCGGGCACGGCTGTTGGCGGTTCGAGGCTTGGCTCGCCTCCAGCAGGGTCGCGCCCGTGAGGCGCTCGTCCTCGCCGAGGATGCCGCCGACGTTGCCGGCGCGACCGGGGTGCACGATGCTCTGGCGCGTGCCTACTCGGTGATCGACGGTGCCTACGAGTTGCTCGGCCAGCCCGACCGGGCAGTCTACGAACCCAAGGCGCTCGAGATCTACAAGAAGCTGGGCCATCTGACCGGGACGGCGGGGGTCGCCAACAACCTGGGAGTCAAGGCTTACTCGGAGGGGCGCTGGGACGAGGCCATCGACTGGTACCGCCAGGCCCAGGCCGCCTTCCGTCGTCTCGGCAACGAGACCCAGGCGCAACTGGCGGCAGCCAACCTGGGCGAGGTGCTGGCCAGCCAGAAGCGCTTGGCCGAGGCCGAAGAGATGCTGGTCGGAGCGCGGCGAGCTCTCCGAGCACACGACATGATCGGCGACGCCATCTTCGCCGAGATTCAGCTCGCACGGCTCTCCTTGGAGCGTGGCGAGATCGAGGCGGCGACTTCGGTCCTGCGCGAGCTCTTGGAGGAGGCCAGCATGGTCGGGCAGGCGGACCTGGTCGTGGAAGCAGGAATCCACCTGGTGTCAGCCCTAATCAGGAGTGACGAGCCCGAAGCGGCATTGGAGCTAATCGACACCGTTGAACAGAGCGCGGGTGATGAGGCCGCTTCGTACGCGGCGCCGCTGTCCCGAGGGCGTGCCGAAGCTCTCATGCTCTCGGGACGAGTCGATCAGGCGTTCACGGAGGCGGAGGAGGCCGTGAGGGCCGCTCGCCGGCAGGGCCTCATTTACGAAGAGGCCCTTTCGCGTCTCATCCGTGTGCGTATCCGAACTGCCCTCGGCGATGGCGAAGTCACAGAGGACGTCCAGGAGGCACAGCGCCTCCTGTACGTCCTCGGGGTGGTAACGACCGACTCCCCTTAGGCGAACGTCCTCCGGCCGTCGATGTTGGAGAAGATGATGTAGCGGGCCTGAACGCCACCCTCGACGATTGGGAACTCGGCGTAGGCTATGCACGACGTGTGGCCGCTGGGCAGGATGTCGGCGGGGTCGGTACCCTCCGGCAGTTCGAGTGAAGCGAACCCGCCCGCTGGGACCCTGGGGTCTTTCTTGCAGTACGGCATCGGTCGCTCACCGACTCCCTCGACGAAGTCGTCGTAGAGCAGGTTCGGCGAGTCCTGGGCCACATCCGCCCGTGGCGCGAACTCCAGCCTCTCCAGGAACTGGGCGGTCTGCTGGCCGGGTAGCGGCTTGAGATCGACGAACTGGTTGCCGTCCTCGTCGGTTCCGGCTGAGAAGGTGAAGAACTTTGGCCCGTCGCAGGCGCGCATGATGAGTTCGTACTGAGGATCCAACCAAATCGTGGCCGGTCCCGCTCCGCACTGCAGTGTCACGTCCGCTTCGGCATTGCCAAAGTTATTGCCGGAGCTGGCGGTCGTCAGCTCGACGGAGTGGCCTCCTGGCGCAACGCCCTCGATGTCCCCGCACTCATTGTTGTCGGGTGACGTCTGCACCCAGCCGGAGCGGGCCTCCTCGCACACCAGGTAGTCACCCAGCGGCAACGTGAAGCTGTAGGAGCCGTCGACTCCGGTCTGGGCTGATGCCAGGGCGCCCCCGGCGCCCCCGGCGCCGTAGACACTGATGGTCCAGCCCTCGAGCCCGTCTTCTCCGGCGCCTCGGCTGCCGTCGAAGTCGGCGTCGTCGAACTTCACTCCTGACAGAGTGACCCCGGCGTCGTAGCAGAACTCGATGTGGCTGATCGCGAAACTCCTGTTCCCGTCCTTGGGAACCTGCAGCCCAGAGGCAGACGAGACGGCTGGCTCGTAGCGGTAGATGTTGGCTCCCGCCGGCCCACCCTTGACGATGATCTCGCTCATGCTCCGATCGCTCTCCACCGAGGCGGTTCTGCCGTTACCTGACACCGTGACCTCGAATTTCCCACCGTCGGGGCCGGTGTAGGTTTGCGTCTTGGGCGGGTCGATTTTGAACGAGAACTCGGCCGAAGAACCGATGTCGGCACAGGTGGGGTTGCCCGGATCGACCGTGACGCTCCCATCACCCCACGCGGGCACCACCAATGCCATGAGCAGCACGGCTGCAAATCCAGATAGAAGTAAGCTTCGCTTTCTCATCACGCCTCCCTTGGCGAACGATCACGGAGCGACACCCCGGGCAGCCCGACAAGGAATGCCCGTTCTTGCGCCCACCATTGCCCATCCAACCGATGACTCTAACGCTGGGGAAATGGCGTGTCTACATCTGCCTTACCGCCGGTTTTGTGAGGTGTGTCGAGCCCGAAGGTCAGCGGGTCGGTTCACGGGCTCGTCGCAATCACCTGGGATGGAAGCGTTCCCGGGGAGCTGCCGCCGAGGTGACGGGAAACCGGTCGGCGGCCAGGGCCACCATGTCGTCGACGTCGTCGTCGGTCCGGGAGGGGTCGTGGCTGGCAAAGAGGAGATGACCGACATCGGCTTGGGCGGCGTTCTTTGCCGCCTGTTCCCAGGTGCTGTGTCCCCAGCCCTGCTTGGCCTCGATCTCGCTCGGCAGATACTGGGTGTCGTGGACGAGGATGCCTGCGCCTGCGCTCATCTCGACGAGGATGGCGTCGGCGTCGGTTCCTGCTTCGTGATCGGTCGCCACGACGATGGACTGGCCGTTCCAGTCGAACCGATACCCGAGGCCGCCCTGGGGATGGAACAAAGGGAATGAGGCAACCGAAACATCTCCCAGTTGGAAGGAGTCCTGAGACGGTTCGAAGGAGACGTCCACGTCCACGATTGGGACCGGGAACCAGGGGGGACTGATGGCTTGGCCGATGGCCGACTCGGGGTCGCCCGGACCGATGATGCGAAGGGCGATGTCGCTCCTCCACATCGGGGCGCACATGGACAGACCCTGGATGTGATCCCAGTGGTAGTGAGTGATGAGAAAGGGAACCGTGTCCCTGGCGGTGGAGAGGCGCGGGTAGAGAAGGCGCAGTCCGGTGCCGGCATCGATGACAGCGATGAGGCTGCTGTCGTCGTGATGCAGCGAGTAACAGGTGGTGTCGCCACCGTGTCTCGCGAACTCTCCGGTGCCGACCGGCATGGAACCCCGGGCGCCGTGTATCTCCAGGTACAAAGTGGTCCTTCTTTGGGTGGAAGGGTGCAATCTAGCCTCGGAGCCCGGATAGGAACGAGACTCCTTTGCGACTCAGCCGTGGATGGGCGGTGTCACTTCCGCCGGACGTCGGGGAGGATGTCCGAGCGCAGCACGATCTCGCTGCGGTAGGACCTGTGCACCTCGCGGACTCGTCGCTCGGTCTCAGCCTCCACGGCGTCGAGCCGATCTTCCATCCTGTCCACTTTTCCTCGCAGGCGTTCGACCTCGTCCTGGAGCTCGAGCACCTGCTTGACGCCTTCGAGGTTGAGGCCCTGGCTGGTCAGCTCCGAGATGAGCCGGAGACGGTCGATGTCTTCTTGGGAGTAGCGACGGGTGCCGCCCGGCGTGCGGTACGGGTCGATGAGGCCCTTGCGTTCGTAGATCCGCAGGGTCTGGGGATGCATGCCGGCCAGCTCGGCGGCCACCGAGATGACGAACACGGCTCGTTTGTGGACGCGGTCACTCATGGTCGCTCACCATCAGGTTAGGAGGGCGTTGAAATGGGCTCGGACATCTTCGGTCTCATGGGCGGCGAGCTGTTCGAGCAGCTTGCGCTCCTCTTTGGAGATCTTGGACGGGACCTGGATTTCGATCTTGGCCAAGAGATCACCCTTCCGTCCCCGCTCCGGATCCACCCCGTGCCCGCGGACGCGCAGCACCTTGCCGCTGGTGGTACCGGGGGGAATCTTGACCTTGACCGAGCCGTCCAGGGTGGGAACGTCGACTTTCGTGCCCAACACCGCCTCGGCGTATGTGATGGGCACGGTGACGGTCAGGTTGTTTCCGGATCGACCGAAGATGGGGTTGGGTGTGACGTGGACCTTGACCAGCAGGTCGCCGGCCGGCCCACCGTTTCGGCCCGGCCCGCCTTTGCCCGCCAGCTTGATCGTGGCGCCGTCCTTGACCCCAGCGGGGATGCGCACCTTGATGGAGCGGGTCCTCGTTTCCAGGCCCGAACCGCCACACTCGCGACATGGGTCGTCGACCACTATGCCCGCTCCCCGACATTGGGGACAGGCCTGGGCGAACGAGAAGAAACCCTGGTTTTGTGCTACCGAACCGGACCCTCCGCAGGTCGGGCAGGTGGTGGGTCTGGAAGGAGGCTCGGCTCCCGATCCGCCACAGTGGGTGCAAGTCGCCTGGCCGCGTACCTGGATGGTGGTCGTGACACCCCTGACGGCCTCGTCAAAGGAGATGGTGAGGTCGGCAGCCGTGTCGGAGCCTCGACGGGCGGCGGTGCCCTGTCCGCCCCGACCGCGCGGCGAGCCGAAGAGGTCGCCCAGACCGCCCACTCCCCCGAGGAGATCGGACAGGTCTTCCACCCGCACCTGCTGGCCATCCCCGAACCCGCGACCCCCGAACCCGCCGGGGCCCTCTCCACTGAAAGCACCCGAGGCAGCGAACCTACGGACCTGGTCGTACTCCTTGCGCTGTTCGCTGTCCGACAGAGTGGCGTAGGCCTCGGAGATCTGCTTGAAGCGCTCTTCGGCGCCCGTGTCACCGGGGTTGGCGTCGGGGTGGAGCTTCTGGGCGAGCTTGCGATAGGCACGCTTGATCTCCTCGGGGCTCGACTCGGGCGACACCCCCAGCACCTGATAGAAATCCTTCTCGACCCAGTCCCGGTTCATGGTCTCAAACCCCCTCCGGCTCGGGCGGGCCCTCCCGCGACGGGGGAAGCAGACGTGTTACCTGTCCCTTGGGAGAGAGAGCGGTGGGCGCGGTTGGTGGCATGTCGATCAAGCCTCGTGTTCGAGGGCGACCAGAGCCGGACGGACTAGCCGGTCTTTGAGCCGGTAGCCCCTGCGGAGCTCCTCGGCGACGACCAGCCGGCCGTTCCCTCCTTCGGCGGACATCACGGCCTCGTGGACCTCAGGGTCGAAGATCTCCCCCACCGTCGGAACGATCTCCAGGCCGTGGCCGGCCAGGATGGCCATGAGTTGCTCATGGGTTCGGCGCATCCCCGCCAGCAGCTTCTCTTCAGGCTCGGTGGAAGGTTCAAAGGCCAAGGCGGCGTCGAAGCTGTCGAGGACCGGCAACAAATCGGTGGTGACCCGCTCCGCCGCCCGCTGTGTCGTCTCGCTCTGATCCCGCAGAGCCCGTCTGCGGAAGTTCTCGAAGTCGGCGGCCACTCGCTTCAGATCGTCCAGATGCGACGCCGCTTCGGCCCGTGCCTGGCCTACCTCACGCAAGAGGACGGCGACAGCCTCGGAGGGTTCTGCCGGGAGCACTATGCCCAGCTCCGCCGGCGTGGGAGGCGACAACGCCTCGTCGGCCAATTCCCCTTCAACCGGCTCGGGATCAGGCTCGGACTCTTCGACGTCCGACCTCCGCCGTCCGTCGCCTTCGGTCACGCTTGCTCCTCGGTGTCGTCACCCTCGTCTACGATCTCGGCGTCGACGACGTCCTCGTCGCTCTCGGTCGTCCCACCGCCGGCCGCCTGGGCCTGCTCGGCGGCCTCCTGATACATGCGGGCAAACGCTCCCTGGGAGACTTCGGCCAGGTGTTCCATCTTGGTCCGCAGGTCCTCGGGTTCCGTCGAGTCATCTGCCAGGGCCTCTTTGAGGTCGGCGACGGCGGTGTCGATCGGCGCCTTCTCCTCGTCGTTGAGGTTCTCGCCCTGGTCTGCGAGGAGTTTTACGGTCTGATTGACGAGTTGTTCGCCCTGGTTGCGGGTTTCCACGGCTTCTATGCGCCGCCGGTCCTCGTCGGCATACGCCTCGGCATCCTTGACCATGCGGTCGATGTCCTCTGAGGCGAGGGCCGAACCACCGGTGATGGTCATGGCCTGCTCCTTGCCGGTGGCCTTGTCCTTGGCGTTGACGTTGACGATGCCGTTGGCGTCGATATCAAAGGTCACCTCGATCTGGGGGATACCCATCGGGGCGGGGGGTAGGCCCGTCAGCCTGAACTTGCCCAGGCTGTTGTTGTCTGCGGCCATGGCTCGCTCCCCCTGGAGCACGTGGATCTCGACTTCCGGCTGATTGTTCTCGGCGGTGGTGAAAGTCTCCGACTTGCGGGTCGGGATCGTGGTGTTGCGCTCGATCATCTTCGTCATCACCCCGCCCTTGGTCTCGATGCCCAATGTGAGGGGGGTGACGTCGAGAAGGAGCACGTCCTTGACGTCGCCCTTGAGCACCCCGGCCTGGATGGCCGCTCCTGCCGCCACCACCTCGTCGGGGTTCACACCCTTGTGGGGGTCTTTGCCGGTGAGCTCACGCACGACCTCTTGGACGGCGGGCATGCGCGTCGAACCCCCCACCAGCACCACATGCTCGATGGCGGAAACGTCGATTCCTGCGTCCTTGATGGCCTGGCGGAAAGGAGTCTTGGTCCGTTCCAGGAGCTCTGAGGACAGCTTCTCGAATTCGGATCGGGTCAGTTTCTGCTGCAGGTGGAGCGGTCCTTCGGCGGTGGCCGTGATGAAGGGGAGGTTGACCTCGGTCTCGGCTACCGATGACAACTCGATCTTCGCCTTCTCGGCCGCCTCCTTCAGCCGCTGCACGGCCATTCGATCCTTGGACAGGTCGACGCCGTGGTCGTTCTCGAAGGTCTTGACGAGCCAATCGATCACGATTTGATCCCAGTCGTCACCCCCGAGTTGGGTGTCGCCTGAGGTCGCCTTGACCTCGAACACACCCTCTCCGATTTCGAGCACCGACACATCGAAGGTGCCACCTCCGAGGTCGAACACCAAGATGGTCTGGTCGCCTTCCTTCTCCAGGCCGTAGGCAAGAGAAGCCGCCGTTGGCTCGTTGATGATGCGGGTCACGTTCAAGCCGGCGATCTGCCCGGCCTCCTTCGTCGCCTGACGCTGGGCGTCGTTGAAGTAGGCGGGAACGGTGACCACGGCGTCGGTGACGGTGTCACCCAGGTAAGACTCGGCGTCGCGTTTGAGTTTCATCAGGATGCGGGCGGAGATCTCTTGGGCGGTGTAGTTCTTGCCGTCGACCTCGATGCTCCAGTCGGTTCCCATGTGGCGTTTGACCGAACGAACCGTCTTGTCCGGATTGGTGATCGCCTGGCGTTTGGCCACCTCCCCCACGAGGATCTCGCCGTCTTTGAACGACACCACCGACGGGGTGGTGCGTGCTCCTTCGGCATTGGGGACGACGGTCGGGTCGCCGCCGTCGAGGGTAGCGATGACGCTGTTCGTGGTTCCGAGGTCGATGCCTACTGCTCGTGCCATGAGGCGTGGTCCTTTCTGGGATCTGCGGAAGATTTGCGGTGCCTACCCACCGTACAACCTGAGTGCCCCATTGTCATATTTCATGAATTTGAGATTCCAGGGATGGCGAGGAACTGGAATATGTCGGCCGGGAGCAGTGTTTCATGAGTCTCACGCACTGAGGTCCACCAGAGAACAGGATTCGCTCGCATGGCCGAAACCACCCAACAACTCTCGCTACCCGTCCTGCCCCTCACCAACGGGGTGGTGTTTCCCCACATGGTGGTCACCCTGCGGATGGAGACAACCGAGGGCAAGGTGGCATTGGCGGCAGCCGAACGAAGTGACGGAAGGCTGCTCTTGGTGCCGAGGGTCGACGGCACCTATGCCACCGTCGGCACGATCGTGGAAATCACCGACTCCGATTCCGACGGCAACGTCGTTGTTTCCGGGGTGTGTCGCGCCCGGGTTGGTTCGGGCTCGACAGACGACAGCGGCGCCCTGTGGGTGAGCGCCGAAGAGGTTCCTGAGACCGACTACTTCAACGATCCCGCTCTCGATGAGCTCGTAGCCGAGTATCGGGCGGTGGTGAGCGAGGTTCTGAGCATGCGTGGGGTGGGCGGCATCGCCGACAGAATCCTGGCCGTCGACGACCCGTCTCAGCTCGCCGACCTGGCCGTGTACTCACCCGACCTCTCCCTGGAGCAGAAGGTGGAGGTGCTCGAGACGCTCGACCTACGCGCTCGCTTGGGGCGTCTCCTCGGGTGGATGCGCGAGGTGCTGGCCGATCTGAATCTGCGCAAGAAGGTGCGCGACGAGGCCGCCGAGAGAATCGACAAGAGCCAGCGCGAATACATCCTGCGCCAGCAAATGGATGCCATCCGCAAGGAGCTCGGCGACGACGACGACGTCGCCGGCCAGTATCGCGAGAAGCTGGCCGAGGCCGCTCTCCCCGCGAAGGTGGCGGAGGCCGTCACCCGTGAGATCGACCGCCTCGAGAGGATGAGCGAGCAGTCACCCGAGCACTCCTGGATCCGGACCTGGCTCGATACCATGTTCGAGGTTCCCTGGTCAACCCGCACCGACGACCGTCTCGACCTCGACGAGGCGTGGACGGTCCTCGACGCCGACCACACCGGCCTCCATGATGTCAAGGAGCGCATCGTCGAGCACCTGGCGGTGCGCAAGCTGCGTTCCGAGCGGGGTCTCGACGCCGACGACCGCAAGGCCGGGGCCATCCTCTTGCTGGTGGGCCCCCCCGGCGTGGGCAAGACCTCGTTGGGTGAGTCCGTGGCACGCGCCCTGGGGCGCAACTTCGTGCGGGTGGCGCTTGGTGGTGTCCGCGACGAGGCCGAGATTCGAGGTCATCGTCGAACGTATGTCGGTGCCCGTCCCGGGCGAATCGTGCGGGCGTTGGTGGAGGCGGGGTCGATGAACCCGGTCTTCTTGCTCGACGAGATGGACAAGGTGGGCAACGACTGGCGAGGCGACCCATCTTCGGCGCTGCTCGAAGTCCTCGACCCGGCCCAGAACCACACCTTCCGTGACCACTACCTCGAGACCGACCTCGATCTGTCCGATGTCCTGTTCGTGGCCACGGCCAACGTGGTCGACACGATCCCCGCACCGCTTCTCGATCGGACCGAGATCATCGGCATCGACGGCTACACCGACGTCGAGAAGGTCGACATCGCTCGCGATCATCTCCTTCCTCGTCAGGTGCGGGCGGCCGGCCTCGAGCCCGAAGAGCTCGAGGTGTCGCTGTCGGCCCTCGCCGACATCGTCGATCGCTACACGCGGGAGGCGGGCGTGCGGAACTTGGAACGACAGCTCGGCAAGTTGACGCGCAAGGTCGCCACCACCGTGGCCAAGGGTGACGCCGCCACCCCGGTCACGATCGAACCACCCCAGGTGGTCGAGTACCTGGGCAAGCCCAAGGTGTGGAAGGACGAGGCCAAGGACCGCACCGACGTTCCCGGGGTGGCCACCGGCTTGGCCGTGACAGGCTCCGGCGGCGATGTCCTCTTCATCGAGGCCACCGCCAAGGAAGGAAAGCGCGAGCTGGTGCTGACCGGTCAGCTCGGAGAGGTCATGAAGGAGTCGGCACGAATCGCCCTGTCGTTCGTCGAGTCGCACGCCTCCGAAATCGGGATCGCCTCCGCCGACCTCGATCGAGGTTTCCATGTCCACGTACCGGCGGGGGCGGTCCCCAAGGACGGCCCGTCGGCCGGTATCGCCATGACCACTGCCCTCGCCTCCCTCCTCACGGGACGCAAGGTACGACCCGAAGTCGGGATGACGGGCGAGGTGACCCTCCAGGGCAAGGTATTGCCTATCGGGGGAGTCAAACAGAAGGTGCTGGCCGCCCACCGGGCAGGACTGACCGAGGTGATCATCCCCAAACGCAACGAAGTGGACATCGATGACGTCCCCGAAGCCGTTCGCTCCGAGATCACCTTCCACATCGCCGACGACATCAACCAGGTCCTTGCCTGGGCGCTGGACTGATCCGCGGCGGGGCAGTCATACTGGGGGCATGGAACACATGCCCGGTCGGGCGGAGCTGGTCGGTGCCCTCGCCGGGGCCGCCGCCACCCATCACGAATACGAGGACCACACGCTGGGAGGCGAACGCGATCACTTATGGGCGGGCTTCTACGCCGCCTATGTCCTGGGGCGTCTGGGACCTGTCGCTGCCTGCTCTGAGCTGGTGGCCATCCTCGAGGGAGTAGCGGGCGAGCCGTGGGGCGAGGCGGCCGCCGACGCCATCATCGCCAGCCTGTCGGACCGCGGATGATCGACATCGCCGTCACCGTGCTGCGGGTGTGGCTGGGTGTAGTGATGCTCGCCCATGGTTACCACCATGCCCGTTCGATACCGGGGACGACCCGGTGGTTCGAGTCCAAGGGGTTCCGGCGGCCCCGCTTCAATGCGCTCGTCTCGGCCTCCGGCGAATTGGCCATCGGGTCGGCGCTGATCGTGGGAATGGCGACGTCCGTGGCGGCGGCCGGAGTTGCGGCGATCACGGTGGTTGCGTTCTGGTCAATCCACCGTTTCGCCGGGTTCTTCGTCTTCAAACGTCCCGACGAGGGATGGGAGTACGTGGCGACCCTCTTCGTGGCCGCCATGGTGCTGGCCCTTCTTGGGCCAGGCCCGGCGTCGATCGACCGTGCGCTGGGATGGGATGCCGTGTTGAGTGGGACATCGGGCCTCATGCTCATCGGGGGCGGAGTGGCCGCCGCAGCCGTTCAACTCGGACTCATGTGGCGGAAACCACAGAGCGACTGATCACGCAGCCGTCAGAACGCGTCCCGTGCGGGGGGGGATCCGGTCACGCCCGCCCGTCGATTCCGAAGAACTGGTGTACACCACCTCCCAGTCGCCCTCAGGGAGGGTGACGTCGACGGGATCATCGGTCAGGTTGGCGACCGTGATCACCTCGTCCCGCCGGAAGGCGATGACACCGGGTTGAACGTCGAGCCACTCCACTGGTCCGTGCCTTCGGCCCTTGAGGCTGCGCCGCACCTCCAGAAGCCGACGGAACCGGTGGAGGTGGGAGTCGGGGTCGGCCCGTTGCACCGCTGCCGTCTCGGCGTCCGAACGACGGGCACTCTGGAGCCACGCCGTTGCGGCCCCGGTGAAGCCGCTGTGTCTTCCCGGCTCCCATGGCATCGGGGTCCGGCACGGATCGCGCGATTCCGCGTACGCCTTCCGTCCCGCCGGGTCCTGGACGTCTGCGGGCGCCACGAAACCGTCCTCGAGCCCCAGCTCCTCGCCCTGGAAGATGAATGGCATACCGGGCAGGGAGGCAAAGGCGGTCCACAACGCCAGGGCCCGCGCCCGGCCGAGGTCCCCGCCGCCGAACCGGCTGGGAGGGCGGTTCTCGTCGTGACTGGCGATCGTCCAGGCAAAACCGATCGGCGATGCCTCCACCCACGCCCTGATCTCGGCGGTGAATGCCGCCGGATCCCACGGCCGCCGGTTGAGGCCGAAGAAGAGGCACAGGTCGAGTCCGCCGTCGCCCATGTAGGAGGCGCTCTTGTGATCGTCGTACAGGTACACCTCTCCCACCAGGACGATACGGTCGAACCCCGGGAGCCTCTTCCATCGGCGGAACACCTCCTTCGTTTCCTCTTGGTCGAGGTCGTGGCGGTGCTCGAAGGCGGCGAAGGCCTCACCTGGTGTTGAATCGGGACCTACCGGGAGGATCTGTGGGTTGTCGCGGAAATAGCGATCTTTGATGAGGGAGTGGGCGACGTCGATTCGGAATCCCTCTACTCCCCGCTCTACCCAGAACGTGAGAATGTCGTCGAAGGCGGTGCGAACGGCCTCGGACCTCCAGTCGAGGTCTGGCTGCTCGGGCAGGAAGAGGTGACAGTAGAACTCGCCGGTCGACTCGTCTTTGGTCCAGGCCGGCCCACCGAAATGAGAGACCCAGTTGTTGGGGACCCCCCCACCGGGGCCGGGCGGCCGAAACAAGTAGTGGCCGCGTGTCGGTGCCTCCGGGTCGCCCAGGGCTTGGCGGAACCACGGGTGGTCGCTGGAGGTGTGATTGGGAACGATGTCGATCATCACCTTCAGTCCCAGATCGTGGGCCCGCGCCACGAATCGATCGAAGGCGGCGAGGTCCCCGTACGTCGGGTCGACCGACGTGTAGTCGGCCACGTCATAACCGAAATCGGCCTGGGGCGACGGGTAAAAGGGCGTCACCCACACCACGTCGACGCCGAGCCAGGCGAGATGATCGAGACGGTCGGTCAGCCCGTCGAAGTCCCCCACTCCGTCCCCGTCGCCGTCGGCGAAGGAGCGGATGTAGACCTCATAGCCGACGGCATCGTCCCACCAGTTCATCGGCGATGAGAGTACTCAGGTCAGCTCGCCAGGTAGCCGAAGGCTGACGTCGCCACGACGGCCCCGGGAGTTGGGTAAGGTTAAGAGCTACTTCGCGGCGACGTTCTCGCCGTCGAGGGAAGGAGAAAAACATACATGAGGAATCTATCGACTACGCGCTGGTTGGCATTACTCACGGTGCTGGCCATGGTCCTGGTCGCCTGCGGCGACGGTGACACTGCTACCCCGGATACGACAGCCCCTCCCGGACCTGACGAACCCACCGATCCTGATGGCCCCGGACCGGCCTCGTTCACGCTCTTCGGCGCCCCGACGGGGGTCGAGGGTGACGCCTTGAGTGGCTTCATCAACGTGTACAACGACGTGACCGGCTCGAACATCACCTTCCGTGGCTCCGACGGCTTCGAGCAGGAGCTGCGGATCGCGGTCGACGGTGGCGATCCTCCGGCGGTGGCGTTCACGCCCCAGCCGGCCTCCATCTGCGACTTCGCCGACGACGGTCACCTGGTGTCCCTCGAGGAGATGGGCTTCGACATCGCCGAGATGGAAGCAAACCACTCGGCCTACTGGGTGGGCCTGGGAGAGTGTGCCGACGGGCAGCACTACGGAATCCCCTGGTTCCCCAACTTCAAGTCGATCGTCTTCTACCACCAGCCCACGTTCGAGGCTCAGGGATACGAGATCCCCGAAACCTGGGACGACATGCTGGCGCTGTCCCAACAGATCGTGGACGACGGCATGACACCGTGGTGCTTCGGCTTCGAGAGCGGTGGTGCGACCGGATGGCCCGGCACCGACTGGATCGAAGACATCTTCGTCCGACTGCATGGCGCTGAGGCCTACGAACAGTGGTACACCCATGAGATCCCCTTCAACGACCCCATGGTCGCTGAGGCCTTCGACACCTTCGGCGAGTTGTTCTTCGCAGAAGGTTTCGTGCTCGGTGGTCCCGAGAACGTGGCCGGCATCAACTTCAACGACTCCCCGGGGCCGTTGTTCCAGGATCCGCCGGGATGCCTGATGCTCAAGCAGGGGTCCTTCATCGCCAACGTGTTCGCCGACCAGCCCGCCTACACGGAGGGCGCGGAAGACGACATCGGCGTGTTCGCTTTCCCCGACATCGACGGCAACACCGGGGCGATGGGTGGTGGCGACACCATCATCGTCTTCGATGGTTCCCCCGAGATCGTGGCGGCGCTCCAGGATTGGATCAGTCCAACCTGGCTGTGCACTCTTGCTTCCGCCTCCGGCGGCGGCATCGCCGAGCACGGAGGCCACGGTGTGGCCGGCGTCGAGCGGCTTCCCGGACACAAGGACGTCGACTCGGCGTGTTATGAGAGCGAATCCTCTCAGACCTTCGCTGAGGCGGTCACCACTGCCCTGGACGCCAACACTTTCGTGTTCGACGCCTCCGACCTCATGCCCCCCGAGGTCGGCCAGCGGACCTTCTGGGACGAGATCGTAGAGTGGAGCCGTGGCAAGCCCACCCAGGATGTGGTGGACGCGGTCGAGGCGAGTTGGCCGAGCGGCTGACCTGATCTCGATCACCCGATAACCGATCGGAGAAGAGGGGGGACA
>JBGTLA010000050.1:0-4312 GCA_041744375.1 Acidimicrobiia bacterium
CGTGGGGGGCGACGACATGGCCGCCCAAACCCGCGAGACCCTCCGTCGGATCGAGGCGGCCCTCCACGAGGCCGGCGCCACCCTGGCCGACGTCGTGCGCACCCGCATCTATGTCACCGACATCTCCCGCTGGGAGGACGTCGGTCGCGTGCACGGCGAGGCCTTCGGCGACGTCCGCCCGGCCAACACAATGGTCGAGGTGACCGCGCTCGTCGACCCGCCTCTCCTGGTCGAGATCGAAGTCGAGGCCCACCTCGACTCCGAGCCCCGGCCCTGAGCCGCATGGGCGTCGCCGCCACAGACCGCCAGATAGAGTCGGGGGATGAACCTCCCCGACCCCGTCGGTCCTGAGTCGACCGGGGACCAGATCAGCTCCCGGGCGAGAAGCGCAGTCGCCCGCCTGGCCTGGGATGAAGCGTTCGACGGCTTCGCGGCCGCCGACGGCATTTCCCCCCTCGACGCCGACGACCTCGAACTGTGGGCCACGGCCGGCTATCTGCTGGGGCACGTCGACACCACGGTGCTGGCTTACCAGCGAGCCTTTCAGCTATACGCCGACAGGGGGGAGGCGCGCCGGGCGGTGCGTTGCGGGTTCTGGGCCGGGTTCATCCTCTTGTCCCGGGGCGACATGGGCCAGGCGAGCGGGTGGCTGGCCACGGCGGGACGCCTGCTCGACGAGGTACCCGAGGAGTGCGCCGAGCACGGCTATATGCAGATACCGGATGCGTTCCGTCAGGTGGCAATGGAAGGCGACTATGAGGCGGGAGCGGCCGCGGCAGCCCGCATAGCCGACATCGGCCGGCGATGCGGCGACCCCGACCTGGCGGCATTCGCCCTCAACCTCCAGGGTCGGGGCCTCATCCGGCTGGGCCAGACCGAGGAAGGCCTCACTCTCCTGGACGAAGCCATGGTGGCGGTGGTCTCCGGAGAGCTCACTGCCCATGTCGCCGGCCACGTCTACTGCTCGCTGATCGAAGCCTGCGAGGAGATCGCCGAGATGCAACGTGCCCAGGAGTGGACCGACGCCTTGCAGGAATGGTGCGACCGTCAGCAAGGAATGATCACATTCAACGGAACATGCCGGGTTCACCGGGTCAACATCTTGTCGCGACGTGGCCAGTGGCCGGCGGCGCTGGAGGAAGCGGAGCGAGCCTGCGGATGGTTCACCGGAGCGGCCGACGAGGCGGTGACAGGCCTCGCTCTCTATCGCATGGCGGAGGTGCACAGGGTCATGGGTGACACCGCCGCCGCCGAAGAGGCATATCGACAGGCCAGCGAGTGGGGCCACGAGCCGCAGCCGGGCCTGGCGCTGCTGCGCCTCACACAGGGAAGAGTCGAGGTGGCGGCTGCCGCCCTCGAACGTCTCCTCGGCGAAAGCCAAGATCCCGTGACACGACTGGCCCTCCTCGGGGCCTACGTCGCGGTGATGCTGGCAGCCAAGGAGGTGACCAAAGCCGGGCAAGCGGCCTCGGAGCTGGCGCTTATCGCTTCCGTGCACGGAACTCCCGCACTGGGCGCCCAAGCCGATCATGCTCAGGGGGCAGTTGCGCTGGCGAGCGGCGACGCTGCCACCGCCCTCGGCAGCCTCCGCCGGGCGCACACGGCATGGCGAGAATTGGATGCACCGTACGAGGCGGCGCGTGTTCGTGTGCTCATCGGTGAGGCATGCCGAGCATTGGGCGACGAGGACACCGCCGACATGGAACTGGCCGCCGCCCGCAAGTCGTTCGTCGAACTCGGCGCCGCCCCCGAGCTCGCCCGATTGGACGAGCTGACCACCACGTCCCCCGATCCTGGACACGGCCTCAGCCCCCGCGAGGTGGAGGTCCTCCGCCTGGTCGCCACCGGCAAGACCAATCAAGCTATCGCCGACGAGCTGTACCTGGCCGTGAAGACCGTCGACCGCCATGTCGGCAACATACTCACCAAGCTGGCAGTGCCCTCACGCACTGCCGCCACTGCCTTCGCCTACGAGCGCGGCATCGTCTGATCCAGCGCTTTGGGTAGTTCTACCCATCCGATGCGCACAGACATTTGGGTAGCTCCCCCGAAGCAGCGCGGTCGAAGTCGCCCGTACGGTCGACCCATCACCGACAAGGAGGACGTGGCCGTGAGCAGCTTCGAGCCGGAGCGAATCGACACAGTAGTCATCGGCGGCGGGCAGGCCGGCCTCTCGGTCGGCTACCACCTCACCCGGCGAGGAATCCCCTTCGTGATCCTCGACGCCAACGACAGGATCGGGCACGCCTGGCGCAGCCGATGGGACTCGCTGCGTGTCTTCACCCCTGCCCGCTTCTGCGGGCTCGACGGGATGCCGTACCCCGCCGACGATGGCTTCTACTTTCCCACCAAGGACGAGATAGGCGATTACCTGGAGGCCTACGCCGCCCATTTCGAGCTGCCCGTTCGCCTGGGCGTGGAGGTCGATCGCCTGTCCCGGAAAGGGGACAGCTTCATGGTGGCGGCAGGTGACGAGCTGTTTGAGGCCGACAATGTGGTCGTGGCCATGGGTACCGATCAGAAGGGAGTCGTGCCGTCGTTCGCTTCCGAGCTCTCCTCGGACATCGTCCAGTTCCACTCCAGCCTCTATCAGCGGCCGAGCCAACTCCAGGAGGGGGCTGTGCTGGTGGTGGGAGCGGCCAACTCGGGAGCAGAGATCGCTCTCGATGTCGCCATGAGTCATCCGGTGTGGCTGTCGGGAAGACACCCGGGTCATGTGCCCTTCGACATCGAGGGCTTCGCGGCACGACACTTGCTCGCCCGACTCGTCCTCAAGGGTCTGTTCCATCGAATCCTCACGGTCCACACGCCCATCGGGCGCAAGGCCCGCCCCAAGCTCCTCGGCAAGGGGATGCCGCTGGTGCGCACCAAGCCCAAGGACACAGCCCGGGCCGGCATCGAGCGAGTGCCGCGCGTGGTCGGGGTGCGCGACGGACTCCCCCTGCTGGAGGACGACCGGGTGCTCGACGTCGAGAATGTGATCTGGTCCACCGGCTACGAGCCGGGATTCTCATGGATAGACCTCGACATCTTCGACGGCGCCGAACCCCGCCATCACAGCGGAATCGTCGAGGAGATTCCGGGTCTCTACTTCGTCGGCCTCACATTCCTTCATGCTGCATCGTCGGGCCAGTTCTTCGGGGTGGGACGTGACGCCGCCCGAATCGCCGACGCCGTTGCCGACCGTGAGAGGCATCTCAGCGCTTCGGCGACCCGCTGAGCGTCAATCGCCCCGGCGGGCTCGGCAAGCGGCGACGGTGTTCTCCAATAGCATGGCCCGGGTCATGGGACCGATCCCGCCCGGGACGGGGGTGATGGCGCCCGCCACCTGGGCCACCTCTTCGTAGGCAACGTCGCCCACCAGCTTTCCGTCGACCCGGTTGATGCCCACGTCGATGACGGCGGCTCCTGGGGCGACGTAATCAGCGGTGATGAGGCCCGCCACACCTACTGCCGCCACCACGATCTCAGCCTGACGGGTGGTGGCGGCGAGGTCGACGGTGCGGGAATGGGCGATGGTGACGGTGGCGTCGGCGCCCCGAGCAGACATGAGCAGGGCGAGGGGACGGCCGACGAGGAAGGATCGACCCACCACCACCACCCGTTTGCCGGCGACGTCGATGTCGTAGTGATCCAGCACCCGCATGACCGCACTCGGGGTGCAGGGCCGGAGCCCGGGACGGTCGAGGACGAGCTGACCCAGGTTGTAGGGATGCAGGCCGTCCACATCCTTGCCCGGGTCGATGTGCTCGACGGTGGCTTCCCCATCGAGATGGGAGGGGAGGGGCAACTGCACCAGGATGCCGTCGACGTCGTCGTCGGCGTTGAGGCTCTCGATCAGACCGAAGAGTTCGGTTTGGCTCACGTCGGCCGGAACCTCGTGATGGAGCGAGCGGATACCCACCTCGGCGGCGTCTGCTCGCTTTCCCCTCACATAGGTGTGAGAGGCGGGATCGTCGCCCACGAGCACGGTCGCCAGCTCGGGTGACCCACCCAGATCCCTCACCTGGGTGGTGACTTCGGCTTTCACCGCCGCCGCTACTGCCTTGCCGTCGAGAATGCGTGCCGTCATGGCCCGGCACGGTAGCGGCTCCTTGGTGCTCTCCGGCGTAAGTAGATGCGCGACTTGCGGCGGGGGGCACTTAGTGGCGAAAGTGGCGCACCCCCGTGAACACGAGTGCCACCTCGAAGCGATCAGCGGCCGCGATCACATCGTCGTCGCGGCGCGATCCGCCGGGCTCGACCACGGCGGTGACCCCGGCCGCGGCCAGCACTTCGAGACCGTCGGGAAACGGAAAGAAGGCGTCAGAGG
>JBGTLA010000051.1:0-4437 GCA_041744375.1 Acidimicrobiia bacterium
TCGCCGCCACCGGAGGCCTCACCATCGACCAGGTCAGCCAGGCGATCCACATCCACCCCACCCTCGCCGAAGGCGTCAACGCCGCCGCCGGAGGCGTCCACCGCCCTACCAGCGAAGACGAGTAGCAGATCCAGAGTATCCCTTAGATATCTCGCAACTTGTTGCAGGTGCGTGCTGCTGGCGGATCAGGAACGGATTTCGGGGAGAGGTCTGGGATTCGCTCTCGTGGGTGGCCTTGGGAGCCCTGATCCTGGGTGTTCGCTCTGCTTCTGCCGACCCGTGTCTCGCGTGGGTTGCGGATCCGTTGTTCTACCGGTGGCGTCCCTCCGGGGCCTGTCCTCCAGCATTTCGGCCGCTGTCGAGGCCGCAGCACGCCCCAGGAAGCTCTTCGTCGCTGAGCTGACGCCGCGTGGCCATGATCTCGGACGTCGGAGCCAGCGCAAACGCCGGCCCACACGTGGCGGTCGACTCCAGGCGGGCAGCCTGGACATTCCAGGGGTCGCTGACTGCATTCGGCTGTCCATCTGGGCGGTGACGCCGGTCCGTACTCGTGGTGGAGCACGGGACGATCCGTTGCGTTGTTTGGCGTAACGGAGGCTGCCTTCCAGCCCAGCTTTGAGCGGGAACGGACTTCAAGCGGACTTCAAACGGACTTCGTGCGCCGAATCGGATTGGGAACGGACTTCAAACGGATTCCGGGGGGAGGGTTGGTGTCCACAGTCAGGACTTATGGACTCGTCGCAACGTCTCCAATGTCCCCGGGGTGTCCGGTCGTGTTGAGTTTGGCCAAGGCGACCAAGGACTACTACCTCCAGAAGCTGGGCGAGATCACCCCGCGGGAGGACTATTACCTGCAGGGCGGCACCGCCACCGGCGTGTGGTGGGGGAGCGGCGCCGCCGACATTGGGCTGTCGGGGTCGGTGAGCGCGGAGGGCCTGGTGCGGATGTTCGATGGTGAGCATCCGGTCACGGGAGACCAGATGGGGGTGCGGCTTCGTCGGAATGGGGTGGCGGCGTGGGATGTGACGTTCTCGGCGGACAAGTCGGTGTCGCTGTTGTGGGCGCTGGGTGACGAGTCGACCCGCCGGGAAGTGATGGAGGCGTTCGACACGGCGACTTCGGAGGCTGTGGCGTATTTGGAGTCGGTGGCGTCGTCGACTCGGGGCGCCAAGCGGGAACGGACGGTCGACGACGACGGGGTGGAAAGGACCCGGGTGGTGACATGGCCGATCGAAACGACCGGGTATGTGGCGGCGTTGTTCACAGAGTTCACGTCTCGAGCTGACGATCCGCAGTTGCACGCCCATGTGGTGGTAGCCAACAAGGTCCAGGGCACGGATGGGAAGTGGCGGAGTTTGGACGGCCGCCGCCTGTACCGTCACCAGTTGGCGGCGGGGTACTTGCATGAGGCGGTGCTGCGCCATGAGCTGACCCGCCGCCTCGGGGTTGGTTGGCAGCCGTTACGCAACGGTGTGGGCGACATTGCCGGGTTCGAGCGGACCCAGATCGAGGCGTTCTCTCAACGCCGCCAACAGGCCGAGGAGTGGCGAGAGGACAAGGGCTTGCCTGAGACGCCGGCGGCCCGCCAGGCAGCTGTGCTGGCCACCCGTATCTCCAAAGGCAACCACCCTCTGGGTGAGCTGGAGGTGGAGTGGCGTCGGCGGGCCATCGAGGTGGGTTTGACCCCCGAGCGGATCGCCCAGATCCTTGCCACCGGGGCGGGCCTGGTTCGGGTGGAAGTGGACAGGTTGACCAAGGATTTGTGTTCTGAGGAGGGTTTGACCGCCACGAACTCGACTTTCGGTCGGGCCGACGCTGTCAAAGCCATCGCCGGTTCATTTCCGACCGGTGCGCCTGCGTTGGTGGTTCAGGGGCTGGTGGACGGGTTCTTGGCCCGCCCCGAGGTGACGGAACTGCCGGAGTTGGCGGCTGATGGTGAACGCCGGTACACGACCACCGAACTGTTGGAACTCGAACGCAAGATCGTCGAGCGGACCGACGAGCCCGCTTCGCTGCGGTGGCGGGTTCCCGCCGGGGTGGCCCGGTCGATCACAGCGCTTTACTCCCACCTCAACGACGACCAGTTGGAAATGGTGACCCGCTTCGCCACCTCGGGGGCGGCCATCGACATCGGGGTGGGGCCGGCGGGAAGCGGCAAGACCACCGTCATGTCCGCCGTCTACGACCTGGCCCGACTCTCCGGCACCCCCATCGTGGGGGCGGCGTTGGCCGCCAAAGCCGCCGTCGGTCTCCAAACCGCCACCGGTATCCCTTCTTCGAGCCTGGCCGCGTTGGAACGTCGTATCCGAACCGACGGCGGCCTACCAGACGGGGTAATCGTGGTGATCGATGAGGCGTCGATGGTCGGGACCCGCCAGCTCGCTTCCCTGTCGGACCAGGTGGACGCCGCATTGGGGAAGCTGATCCTGGTCGGCGACCCCCACCAGCTCCCCGAGCTCCACGCCGGTGGCCTGTTCGGGGTCCTTTCCCAGCTCCCGTCGGCGGTGACGCTGACCGAGAATCATCGCCAGCAACAAGCCTGGGAGCGTCAAGCGTTGGCGGAGCTGCGCGACGGGTCGCCGGCCCGGGCTTTGGCTGCGTACCGCCGTCACGGCCGTCTCGTCGTCGGCGCCGACCGGTCTGACACGTTGAACCGGGTCGTTTCGGACTGGTACCGCCATGTCACAGACACCGCAGATCCTTCCGGGGCGCTCATGTTGGCGTACGACCGGGAGACCGTTTCGGACCTCAACCGGCTCGCCCGCCGCCACTTCGTCGCTGCTGGTGTCCTCGATGGGCCCGCCCTGGACGCCTGCGACCACCAATACCAGCGCGGCGAGCGGGTCATGTGTCTCACCAACCAGTCCGGGCTCGGGGTGCTCAACGGTGACCTCGGCACCGTCACCGCCGTCGACACTCGAACCCGAGCCCTCACGGTGCGTCTGGACCGCCACCCCGAAACCGTCGACCTTCCCTCCTGGTACCTCGACCAAGGACATGTGGACCACGGGTACGCCCTGACCGGCCATAAGGCCCAGGGTGTAACCGTCGACCGCACCTTCTCAGTGGTCGGTCCCCAGGTCAACAGGGAATGGTTCCATGTGGCCATGAGCCGCGGCCGCGATTCGAACACCGCCTACCTCACCGCCACCCCCGGAGGTGACACCCTCGACCCATGCGGCCACGTCGCCCACCTCGACGACACGCCAACCGATCCCACCGAGGTTGCCTTGGAGCGGGTCCGCCGTAGCCGCCGCCAACAAGCCGGCATCGAACTCACCCTGGGCTGAACAACTGGTGGCACGGCACCGGTGTGCGCCGGGTTGGGCGGAACTGCCCTGTACTTGGGGGGGCGAGTGACGGCGGTGAGGCTGGTAGCCCGTTACCGAAACCGGGAACTCGGACGACGGTCGGGTCTTCTCCTACCGCCGAGGAGCTCGGGCCGCACCCCGAGTACCACTCGGGGCCGACGCGAGTTGAGCCACTGGTCGTATTCGTCTCGTCGCCACCTTGGTGAACTGGGAGCCACGTAGATCGGGTCGGGGAACGAAGAGTCGGACCGAGAGATCCGATACAGGGTCGAACGGTGAATCGACATCTCTTCGCACAGGTCCCTGACCGTGAGAAGCCCGTTGCCGGCGCGCTGTTCCATCCCCCGACCCTCCGATAGGACCCTCCTGCTGGGATCCGTTTCGAGTCCGCCGGCGCATAGGCCACCGTTGCCGGCCAGCCCTGCACGGGGCCGAAGAGCAAGCTGCCGGGAAGCGGCAACAAGGCCGGAACGGACCGAAAACGGACCAGAGAACGGACTTCAAACGGATCCCAGCCGGAGGGTTGTGGGTCATGGTCGGGGGATGGAACACACCAACACCCTCGACAACGGATCCGGCGACGTCGTGGATCGTCTCCACGAGGACCTCCGCCGCAACCTGGCAGAACTGGTCACCTCAGAGGACTGGCGTGAAGCGTTGGCGGTGGCGGCCCGGTTCCACGACTACTCGTTCTCTAACACCCGCCTGATCTGGGCCCAAGCCGCCGCCCGTGGGTTCGTGCCCACCCGGGTGGCGGGATATCGGACGTGGCGTGAACTGGGCCGCCAGGTCCGCCGCGGTGAGAAGGGCCTGGCGATCCTGGCGCCGATGGTGCGACTCGTGGAGCTCGACGACGGAGGTGAGGAGCGGAGAGTTGTGGGATTCCGCCCGGTCCACGTCTTCGACATCACCGCAACCGAAGGCGATCGCCTTCCTGAGGTGGCGCCGGTGCTGTTGGACGGGGATCTCCCTGAGTGCTGGGACGAGGTCGCAGACCTCATCACCGCCGCCGGGTACGGACTCGAAGTCGCCGCCGACGCCACCGTGTTGGGTTCGGCTAACGGGATGACCGACATGGTCCGACGCCACGTCACGATCCGAGGAGGGCTGTCGGGAGCGCAACGGT
>JBGTLA010000052.1:0-3013 GCA_041744375.1 Acidimicrobiia bacterium
GCAGCCGAAGTGGGGACTCATGCGGTAGAGGCCGCCGGTCGTCCGGGTGTTGGAAAGGTACGGTTCGCCGTCGGGTCCGGTACCGAGGTTCACCCGGGTGTCCGAGACTGTCCGGTTGAGCCGCTTGTAGTTGGGAGGCTCGTCGGGCCACAGCGCCTCCATGACACGGTCTCCTTCCACCCCGTCGCGGTGCACAGCGAGGTAGGTGCACAGCTCGGCGCTTCGACGGCCGGGCAGGCGCGCTCCTTCCACGGATATCGTGCCTAGTACGCGGACTTCGACGGTGCCGGCGTCGACTGGTGCTTCTTCGGCGAAGAGGACCGCTTGTTCGGCGGCGGCGGGGGATGCGCCGTTGAGGTTGGCGACGTGATGGGCTGTCATCTGATCAGAAAGGACGCCGTTGAGGTCCTTGGCGGCGACGATCAGGTCGGCGACCCCGGCTTGCTCGATAGGAGTTAGGTCGCGGCGTGACAGGGTGAAGTCGAGCGGTTCGATCCTCACGGTGCTGTCTTCGATTTCGAAGCGCCAGCGGTCGTTGGTGGGGTAGCCGACAACCGCTGCCACGGACCGCCCAGACATGGCGGCGGCGAGGAGACGGTCCGCTCCTTCAGGGGCGATGGCGGCTGGGTCGATGACGACAATCGGGTACCACGAGTCTCCTCCCGGGCCCATCCTCCCTTCCAGCAGCGACCTGTTGGGGGTCTCATCAAGGAGCTTGGCGATTGACTCGAGGTTGTCGAGCAGGGCCGGTTCGAGTCGGTCAACGACTCGGATCCGTTCGAGTTCGGCGAGGTCGTGGCCGAACCCGACGCATATCACCTCAACGACGTCAGCGAGGGGACTGGCGGCGAGTTCGGTGGCGATGGTGTAACAGGCGGCGGCGACGTCGTCGGGCGATCCAGCCACCGAAAGCGCGCCGATGAACTCGAGGTCCACCAACAGCTGACCGTCGTCGCTGTGCCCGGCGGTGACGAGGGTCGGGTAGGGGGCGGCGGTGCCGTCTGCTTCGAGGTGCAGGTGGGTGAGGTCGGTGCTGGTTGGGAGGACCCAACTGGCGTCGCCGTCTTCGCTAACCCACCCATGGGGGGCGTAGGGGTTGGGGGTCCACAGCAGGACTCGCAGCTCAGAGTCGGAGATGTGGACGCCAGCGACGTGAGGGGCCGGCGTGTTGGACGAGAGGGTATAGCGGCCGAGCGCCCGGAGGGCGACATCAACCAGTTCGGTGCCGGTCAGCGCAGCCGCCGACCGGAGAGTCGTCTCCACCCCGGCGGCGCTGTCGGGGGGAGGGGTAGGGATGGTGGCGGGGCGGCGATGCTGCAGCTGGATTCGCCTGAGCCGATCAACCAACGCGACTAGCCCGGCGGCGAGGATGCCCAGCCCGGCGACAGCGACGCCGGTAGGCAACAAACCGGTGGCCGCGTCGTCGTAGGCATTATCGGCGGGAAGGTTCGTGGCGGGGTCTTGATCGGACTCTGCCCAGTTGGGGTCGTCGCCTGTGGGTGCCGTGTGCCGGTCGGTCGGTTGGAGCGACCCGATGTCGTTGGGGACCGTCTCGGGAGTGGCGGCTGTTGTCGGCGTGTTGTCTGGTTCGCTGTCGTTGGGCTGTTCACGGGCCTGGTCTGCCGGTTGGGTCGGCTCCGGTTCAAGATCGCCGGAGGGTTCCTCGGTTCCAGGTGGGGGCAAGTGGGCGACGGCGTTATCCCCTGGGATGGACGGCATCTGGAAGGTGTCGCCAGGGTGGATCAGGTCGGGATCCTCGAGGCGGTTGCGGTCGATGAGTTGTTGCAGGAGACGGCTCGTTTCCGAGTCGGTGGGTGAGCGGTCCCACGCCTCCGACAGCGCTTGGCGAGCGATGGACCACAGGCTGTCGCCTCTTTCGACCACGACGATCCGCTCGCGGTCGACACCAGCCGTAGGTACCTCCGCAACGTCGGGCGGGATTGGCAGATCGAAGACTTGGCCGGGATAGATCACGTCGGGATCGTGGGGAGGAGCCAGTCGGTTCCGGTTGGTGTCGATCACTTGACGCCAATAGCTGGCGATCTCAGCATCATCGGGTGATCCATCGCCAGCCTGGGTGAGGCTGTCCCGGGCGATCGTCCAGAAGCTGTCGCCGGCCTTGATGGTGACCTGGCCGGGCGTGGTTTCCTCGGGCGCGGCCGTGGCGTCGGCGGGGAGGTCGAGGGTCACGCCCGGGTCGACGGTCCCGTCGACGGCGATGTGGCCGGGGTTGAGGGTTCGGATTTCTTGCCAGCGGCGCCCATCTTCGAGGGTTTGTTCGGCGATGCCCCACAGGGTGTCGAAACGTTGAGTGGTGTAACGGACCGGCCGTACCTTTCCTGCGGTGGAAGGGTTGGACCGTTGGGAGACTTCGAGGGGTTGGGGATACGCCATTGCCTCTACTGTCGCTATTGGCGTCAGCGGAACGGCGGGTGCCGCTTTGAGGGGGGCGGCGGTGGCGGCGACGACGGCGAAGGCGGCGACGAGGCGAGCGGCTGTTTGTTGCAGGCCGGGCAGGATGGGGAGACGCCTCGTTGCATGGCCCCGGGCCACGGCTGCCACTTCGACCGTTAGCGCCACTACCAGTTGCGCCCACACAACCCAGACGATCACAGCGAGAGACTTGATGAGGAATTGAGGGTCGATGCCCGAACGCAGACCCATCTGGATCTGATCAAGGCTGGGAACCGCAGTGGGGAGCGGCCATCCAACGTTGACCCACAGCCCAACCGGCACGACCACGACCAGCGCCGCGGTCGCCATGAGCGCACCTGTGGCGTTGAGCAGTCTCCGCAGAATCATCGGGGGTCCTCGGTTCGTGGGGCAGCGGTTTCGGTGGCGGTGACGGTGATCTGTCCGACCGGGAGCAGCGCCGGGTCGATCGTGAGTGACACCGTGACTGTGACAGTGTCTGCGTTCACGGAGACGTCGCCTTGGTGGCCGACAGCGGCGAGATAGCCGGCCGCGAGGGCGGCAGCAGCGGCGAGATCAACTCGGAGTTGGCCGGTGGAGC
>JBGTLA010000053.1:0-143639 GCA_041744375.1 Acidimicrobiia bacterium
CGGGTCCAAGCAGAGGGGGCCCAGAGTTGGTGGGCATGTGGTGGCGGCCCGACACGGGATGGCGGCAGGGCTGCCGGCCCTGACCGTCGAGCCGGCGGCTCTGGCCGTGGGGGCGAGTTTTCACCCGCTGGATCGTCACGAGGCCCAGTTGTGGGTTGAAGAAGAGTGGATGACAGATAGGGGTGTCGAGCAGGTCCTGGATCTCATCGCCAGTGCACGGTTCCGACGTCGGCTGGCGACCGTGGGCGGATACGACCTCGACGGGATCGGGAGCCGGGTCACATGAGACCACGGCTGACTCGGTGGCTGGTGGCGGTTCTGTTCGTCGGTGCCTGCGGAACAGCGGCAGCCCCCACCGATGCCCTGACCGGAGATGCCGCCCTCTTGGTAGCGGGCGCCTCGGATCTGAGGCCTGCCTTCGAAGAGATCGGTGAGTTGTTCGCGGCTGAGACCGGCCACGAGGTGATCTTCGACTTCGGGTCGTCCGGACAGCTTGCGCAGCGGATCATCGAAGGGGCCCCCGTCGACGTCTACGCCTCCGCCAACGTGTCCTTCGTCGACAAGGTCCTAGAGTCCGGGGTCGGGGACCATGCCACCAAGGCCACCTACGCCTTCGGTCGGATCACCATCTGGTCGGTGGCTGAGGCCTGGGGTGGGTGGATAGACCTCGACGACTTGGTCGCCGACTCAGACATAACGTTTCTGGCGATCGCCAATCCCGAGCACGCCCCCTACGGCTTGGCAGCCAAGGAGGCTTTGGTGTCCGTCGGGCTCTGGGAGACCATCGAACCCAAGCTCGTCTTCGGGGAGAACATCTCCGATACCCAACGCCTGGCAGACACGCGCGACGCCGACGCGGCCATCGTCGCCCTCTCCCTCGCCATCGCGGCCGGCGACCGGGGTGAGTGGGTGTTGATCGATGAGGCACTCCACGAGCCTTTGGAACAGGCCCTCGTCGTGGCCACCGATGATCCTGACCGGGTGGAGGCGGCGACCGCGTTCGCTGACTTCGTCAACGAGCCTGCTGGCCGTGAGGTGATGACTCGCTTCGGGTTCGTCCTGCCCGGCGAAGGCACCGGGACCGGCTGATGTGGGAACCGTTGAGGCTGTCGCTGCAGGTCACCGGATGCGCCACTTTGATCGTGGCGGTGACCGGGATCGGCCTCGGCTACCTCCTGGCTCGACGCCAGTTCCCCGGCCGGGCCCTGGTCGACGCAATCGCCAGCGCCCCGATCGTCATGCCTCCCACGGTTCTCGGCTACTACCTGTTGGTGGCGGTCGGTCGCAACAGCCCGATCGGGCGTGCCTGGGAGGCGGTGTTCGGCGCGCCCCTGGTCTTTTCCTGGCAGGGAGCGGTGCTGGCGGCGTCGGTGGCGTCGTTCCCGTTCTGTCTGCGTTCGGCTCGTGCCGCCATCGAGTCGATCGACCGACGATACGAGGCGGCCGGCCGGGTGATGGGCCTGCCGGGGTGGCGGGTGGCGACACAGATCACACTGCCTTTGGCCCGGCGCGGCCTGTTGGCCGGTGTGGCGTTGGCGTTCGCTCGGGCGCTGGGTGACTTCGGGACGACGGTGATGGTGGCGGGCAACATTCCCGGACGGACCCAAACCATGCCCATCGCCGTCTACGATGCTGTCCAGGCCTTCAATTATGACCGGGCCGGCACCCTCGCCCTGGTCCTGTTGGCCGTGGCGGTCACGGTGCTGGTGTTGGTCCGGCGGCTGGAAAGAACCGTTGTCTGATGCTGTCAGTTGATGTGGCCCGCCAGGTCGGTGAATTCCGTCTCAACGCCCGATTCGAGACAGGCCCGGGAATCGCGGTGGTGGTGGGACCGTCGGGAGCGGGAAAGAGCCTCACTCTCAGGCTGGTGGCCGGAATCGAGAAACCCGATCAGGGCCGGATCGTCCTCGGGGGAGAAACCCTCGTCGACACCCTTGGCGGGGTCTGGACCCGGCCCCAGGACCGAAGGGTGGGGATGGTGTTCCAGGATTCGTTGCTGCTGCCACATCGGACCGTGCTCGACAACGTCGCCCTCGCCGTCCGAGAGAAGGCGAAACCACACCGTCGCGCAGAGGCGATGGGATGGCTGGAGGAGGTGGAGGGCGAGAAGTGGGCCGACCGTCACCCCCACCAGTTGTCAGGTGGGCAGGCGCAACGGGTAGCCCTCGCCAGAGCCCTGGCGGGAGAACCGCGCCTCCTCCTCCTCGACGAACCGTTCAACGCCCTCGACCCGCCGGTCCGTCACCGTCTCCGCCTCCTGGTCATCGACCTCGTCCGCCGCCGGCAGGTGCCTGCCCTCTTCGTTACCCACGACGCTACCGAAGCCTTCCTCCTCGCCGACGAAATCCACGTTGTCGAAGCCGGTACCGTCACCCAGAGCGGCACACCCAACGGAATCCGCCTCCGTCCCCGATCCGCATACGTGGCCGAGCTGGCCGGTTCCAACCTCATCCACGGGATCGCCCGAAACGGCAGGGTCGAAGCCGGAGGTCATGTGCTCCGAATTGCCGACCATGGCGTCAGCGGGCCGGTCCTGGCCACGATCAAGGCCTCCGCCATTGGAATACACAACACCGAGCCCCAAGGGAGCTCACGCAACATCTGGAAGACAGAGATCAGTCTCATCGAGCATCTTGGGGAGAGAGTCCGCCTCGGCCTCGGCGATCCCTTCCCCTTGACCGCCGAGATCACCGAAGAGGCGGCCGCCGCCCTCGACCTGGAGCAGGGGGTCGCGGTGTGGATCTCGATCAAAGCGACCGAGATCGGTATCCAAGCCGAGGGTCCCGAATCGGTCTCCCGTGGCTGACATCAATCAACAGAGATGGCTTACCTCGGGGGAGTGAAAGGGGATCGGTGGTGCCCGTCTTCTGGCCGACCTGGGGCACGAGATCCCTACCTCGCGGCTTCCGTCGTTGCGACCTCGACGTTGGGGGGAGCTCCGCTGCTGGCCAGGAAAGCCCCTTGGTGGATGGGTAATCGACGGTGGGGCCGCGTCGGTGGTGATCCTGAATGCTGCAGCCAGCTGAGGTTCGCCCGAGGAGGTGCCCATACAACGGCAACAACCTGATTGGGCAACACAGCTAGCCTCGTCCGGATGTCTTCGGAGAAGGTCCGCCTTCGCATTGGGAGTTTGGCCAATGCCGTTCTCATCACAGGCCAGGCCTATCAGGATCCCAAGGACGCCATCAACGAGTTCGTGTCCAATGCTGCCGATGAGTACTTGATGGCTGGCCGGCCGGGGGGCCGAATCAGCGTGGTCCTGCGGCGCAAGGGTCGCTATCCGATGGTGGCGATCGATGACGAGGGGAGGGGAATGGGCAGCGAGCGGCTGCGGGAGGTAGCCCAGAATCTGTTCAAGTCGATCAAGGTGGGAGACGACCGGACGCTGGGGGAGAAGGCGATAGGGTTGCTTGCCTTTCAGCAGCTTGCGGGTAGGTGCGACATCGTGTCGAGAGCGGAGGGCTCGTCTGAGACGTGGGCTCTGAGACTTGCTCGGGGGAAGGCGACGGCTGAGCTGGTGCGAGAGCGGCGGCGTGCCCGAACCACGCCGGGGACAACCGTGTATCTCACCGATCTCGAGCCCGAAGTCCTACGCATGCTGACTCAGCGCAAGGTGGTCGACTATCTCCGTCGGCGACGCGGACCCGCTTTGGAGCGGGGGGACTACTCGATCGAGGTGCAGGAGGGCCGAACCGTGGAGGTCGTGACTCCGGAACGGCCCGACGGGATGCGGGTTCCCATCAACCCGATGCCCACGCTGTGGGGAACGATCGAGTTCAGCCTCTATGTGGCGTCTGGAGATGGCGAGAGACGGCAGGTTGCGGTGGTGGGCCGGGCGGGTACCACCATTGTTGATTCGATCACGGAACTAGAAGAGTTCGACACCAGGCCCTGGAACAGCGGACAGGTGGCAGGTTCGGTGGCGTTCGCCGGGTTGCAGCAGACCGCCGGGCGGCGGGCGGTGCTGCGGGAGAGAGACACCTTTCCCGCCTTCGTGGAGGCGGTGCGGGCGGTTGAACCCGTGGTCAGCCGTACGGTGGACAAGGTCAACGCCGAGGTCGATCGAACCACCGCCGACCGACTCTCCGACACGATCCGCCGGGTCTTTGGGGCGGTCCTGCGTGAGCTCGACGACATCGACAATCCGATGCGCAGCGCCACCGGCCAGGCCGAGGGAAGTGGCGGTCTGTTGGTAGGGCCCGAGTCTGGATCGGCGGAGGGAGGCGGCGAAGGTGAGGGGGGCGACACCGTAGGCCCCCGTCCCCTGACGCCTCCCGAGCCGAGCATCCCCGAACCGGTCGGTGCCGCGCCGGAGCGGCCGCGTAGGTCGCGGCTTCCCAGTGTCGCTCCCGACCCGAATCTGGCCGACCGCCGCAGCCGCTTCGATGAGGAGTCGGGCACCGTCTTGTACAGCACCCAACATGCGGACTACCTCATGGTCAAGGACTCCGAGCCGGCCCTGTTGGACTACCTCGCCACGCTGGTGGCGAAGGAGTACGTGGTGTACAACAACCCTCGATCCGGTCCCGAGGATTTCTCCGAGGAGCTGGTGCGGATGCTGGTTCGGGTCCGCCGCCACCTGCCCCGACGGCGATAGGGCATGCGAAAGGGTATGCAGGCAGCCGCAGGGTGATAAGCGGGGGGCAAGCGGGACCGCCGAGTGGACGACGACCCGTCTGGGAATGCCTGGGTTCTCAGCCCGGGTGGCTGGCTGAGACTCAGGCCTCCGGGGCGGGTTGGGGCGTTGTCGGTTGTGGCTGTTCTGACATCCGGCGGATCCGCACCATCATGGAGGCGGAGGGGGTCACCTTCCCCGTGGCGTAGGTGGACAGTCGCGACGACGACGTCCCCACACGGGAGGCGAACTCGGCGCGAGACAAGCCGGAGCCTTCGATAACAGCCCGGATCTCGCTCGCGACGGCGTCCCGCTCGGCGCGTTCGGCACGAGCGCGGGCCCGGTCGATCACCTGCTCCATCAGCTTGGCGACCCCGAAGGGGCGGGAATGGGTGAGCACCTCCTCGACCTGGCGAGCCACCGTGCCCCAGGGATGGAGTCGGATCTCGGCGGCGAGTCGGCGCCAATCGTCTAGGTCGCCGCGTTCTAGAGCCGTCTGGACGGCTTCGACCGGCCAGGTGGTGACCGGGTCATCGGGGCTGGTGGAAAGGTTCCGGAAGAGAGCCACCCATCACCCCTCGGCTTCAATGATGGCGATTGCTAGGTTCTGGCAAGTCGATTGGACCGTTTGCCAGTCGGCCCAATGGGGGTCGATGTTGCGATATGCCTCGAGTTGACGGGTGGCCGATTCGTCTGCCGGTCGGGGATCGGCGAGCTGGCGGGCCAGCTGGGTCGCCACGCCCCGTCCGTATTCATGCTGGTCGGAGTAATACTCGTCGATTCCGGCGAGCACCTGTCCCGAAGCCTCGATGCCGTATCGGTCGGCCAGGGCGGCCACATCCAGGTAGTCCCGAGTCTGGTTGCGACGCACGATCAGGAAGGCCTTGATCCTAAGCGTCTCCTCCACGGTGGGCACTCGCAGCACGCCTCCTGACGGGACTTCGATGGTTGTGGTCTCCAGTGGCCGGGACCGGATGAGCTGTCGCACGCCCGCTTCGATGTCTCCCAACCGGCCAAGGATGAGCTTTCCCGGCTGGACTCGGTTGGTCACCCAGTCGCCTTCCGACTCCAGTGCCTCGAGGACCATGTCGAAACGGTCCCGCAGATCCGCTAACACGTGATCGTGGTCGCGTGAGTCTCGATGGCCGGCGTATATGGCGACTGCAGAGCCTCCTACCAAGACTGTGTCAGGAACAAGCGCCTGCAGCCGGGCCGCCGACTCCAACACTGCGGCGAGAGCATCGGCGACGGGAGGGTTGTCGTGCTCCATCCGCATTATCATAACTGATAATTGAAAGTAGTGCCTGGTTCGAGCGGCCGCTCATCTGCTGGACGCCGGCGGATGCTTACGAACCCCAATTCGCCGGGTTTATCTTGCGAGAATCTGCTGGCCCCAGGTCGTTGCCGAGCCGCTGCTGGCATTCTGAGCTACGAGGCTGGCGGCGATCGTGAGAGTGACCGATGCCTACCAGCGAGATCGGCGATCTCACCGATCGCCATCGGCCCACTTCAACACACGGAGGGCGCGCAGGGTGTTCCAACGACTTGGTTTGCCCGAGCCCTCCTCCAACGGGAAGTGCTCCTGGCCAGGGTGACGGTTCTGCAGCGGCCAGCGACCGTCCTTGCGTCTCTTCTGGCCGATGACAGCGAGCGCCTCGCCGGCCCGGGGATCGGGATCGGTCCCCGCGTCGCGAAAGTAGTCGAGCGCCCGCAACACGTCATAGAACCACCGTGGTGGAAATGACATAAGCAGCCACCGCCGGTTGATCAGTTCGCCGGTGCGCAGGGAGTACATGAGCCGTCGCTCCAGCAGGTATTCGTGGGCCTTGACTCGAGCCGTGGCCACAGTGGGGTCCTCACCGACCGCCCTTTCGTACTCCAACAGGCCCTCCAGCGCGGAGATGGTGGTGTGGAAGGAGGACCGGTCCGAGTTCACATGACAGTTCCAGCCTCCATCGGCCCGCTGTCGTTCCAGGAGTGCCTCGGGTTGGGGCATTTGCCTGGCGTCGTCGAGGAAGTAGGAGCCGAGGGCGAGTGTCATCCCGGTGATGCAGCTCTCGGTGGCGTAGTCGAAGAAGGGTCGGTTTCGTCCTCCCATCACCACCCGATTGGCGACCAGGTCGATGGCGGCCTGAACTCTGGGGTCCTCCCGGTCGACGCCCAGGTGGCGGAGGAGGAGGAGCGTATAGGTGGTGGAGGTCCATTTGGGGGAGTAGGCACCCCCGCCCCACATGCCGTCGCCGGATTGGAGACCGAGCAGACGCGCCCCCCAGCCCTCACCGGCCACACGGGCCCGCTCCACCGCTCCTTTCCGCGGCGGCTCATCGGTCAGGTCGGCCATCACCTGCCAGCGGATAGCGGGATCAGCGTCGAGTAGCCAGTCGAGCACCTGTTGCATGTCTGATGACTTCCCGTAGGTCGGCCGCGCCGTCGACCGGGCAGCCGGCCTCGTCCAGCACGGCCGTCATCATGGCACGAATTTACGGATCTCGTTGGACCCTGAGGCCACTGGGGAGGAACCCGACGCGAGAAGTTTCGTGTCCTCCTCCGGAAGCTACCTGGGATGGCGGACGCAACATACAGGTGGCGACGATGGCCGGCGGATCGCCAACACGACCGGGTGCGCGGGAGCGTTCGCCGTCCTCTCCTCTCGCCAACCCGCGATCTGGTCCCCGAGTTCCCCCGGGGGCCAGTGGTTAGCTCGCCAGCAGAGTGGGAGGCTTCGTCAGATGATCCACACGCCGGCGGGAAGCCGGAGGAAGATGGTGGTCGTCGCTCGGCCGGTCTCGTCGAAGCCGAATACGACCCCTGCTCCAGGCCGTTCGCCGGCACCGACCGGGGTGTGAACCACCTCAACGGAGGGTCCTTGGCTGTTGGCCGCCGGATCCTGCTCGTTGTCGCCCCCGTGCGACGAGGCCGGCTCATGAGGCGGGCCCGCGTTCTCGGGCGGGCCGACGTTGGGTGGGGGACGGTACTCTCGGGAGGTCCGCCGCCGTTCCCACCGTTCTCTCCTGCCCCGTTCCCCCGCAGGTGAACGTTGAAGCCGAGACGGAAACGTTCATTCCCGGTCGCACCGACAGCGGTGACGTGGATGTTGGCCTTCTCGCCCTCGTCGGTCGCCACCAGGCCGTAATCGCCCGTCACGGTGACCTCGAGGCCGTCGATGACGGCAGTGAAGTCTCCTTGGGGCCCGAGCCCCCGGGGCGGGGCGTGGTGAGACGCAGCACGACCTCGTGGATATCGGCGTCACCGTCGGCCGACACCACGAGCACGATCCGGAACCCGCCACAGGGAGGCAGGTCTGCTGAGCGGTAGCCGGCAGGGCGAAGAGCCCCACGAGCAGGGCAACCGAACCCCACAGGGTCGTTGGTCGTCTGGTTGGCATCAAGACCCCCATCGTTGGCTCCTCGGGTACTTGTCGCTCAACCTACGTACCGAGTCTGGGGGGGCCTTGAGAGACCGTTAAGAACTCGCTTAAGGGAGGGCTGGGGGAATCGGAGCGATCGAGCGCGATGCTCGTGGCTTGGTCCGACCGCCTGTCCGCCCGGTCCGTGCCCCTCGGACAGTGTTGAACAATTCGTTCCAGCCGTCGACTCCAGTCCTCCTAGCAGGGACTTTGCCGAGCTACTGGACAGGCTTTCATTGTTATTCAACACCGCCCTCGCTAGGGGTTATCACCTAGTGACATCGGCCACCCCCGCGGCGAGACTGACCGCCATGAGCTTCGTGTCGTCCGTGGCCCACATGGCTGATGCCACCCCGGCCGATCGCAACCGGGCGGTCGACGCCCTGCGGGCCTGTTCGATCCTGGTGGTGGTGTTCGGTCACTGGCTGATGGCGGCGGTGACGATCGACCGTGGCGAGATCGTGGCCGGCCACCTCCTCGAATTGACGACTTGGACTCACCCTCTCACCTGGATCCTTCAGGTCATGCCCATCTTCTTCGTGGTGGGAGGATTCGCCAACGGGGTTTCGTGGCGATCGGCTCGACGTCGCGGCGAGCCCTACGGCGGGTGGTTGCGGTCCCGGCTCCGACGTCTGATCCTGCCGGTCATCCCGCTGATCGTCGTGTGGACGGTGGGGGGATGGCTGGGCCTCCAGGCCGGCCTCGGGTCCCGACTTCTCCAGCTCGCATCGCAGGTGGCTCTGGTCCCTACCTGGTTCCTGGCCGCCTATGTCGTCATCGTCACGCTGACGCCGGTTGGGCTCTGGCTGTGGGAACGCTTCGGATGGGCCTCGGTGCTGGGTGGGGTCGGCGCCGCCGCATTGTGCGACATCCTGTCCATCGGCTTCGGCGTGGTTCCTGTTGGTTTCCTCAACTATGTGTTCGTGTGGGGAACCGTCCACCAGTTGGGCTTCGCCTGGCTCGACGGCCGCCTCGGCGGGCCGACTCGCCGCCTCCTCATGGCCGGTGCCGGGCTAGCCGCCACCGTTGCCTTGGTGGCGTACGGGCCCTATCCCATGGCGATGGTGGGACTCGACACTTCCCAGGTGACCAACTCCTATCCGCCCCGTGTCACCCTCGCCACCCTGGGACTCTTCCAGGCCGGGCTGGTCCTCTCTCTCGAGGGGCCGTTGCGGCGCTGGCTGGAACGCCGAGGCCCGTGGCGCGCGGTCGTGGCGGTCAACGCCCAGATCATGACCCTCTACCTGTGGCATCTGACGGCGATGGTGATCCTCGTAGGCTTCTCGCTCTTGGCGGGAGGTGTTGGACTGGGTGTCGAGCCGCTGTCGGCTGCATGGTGGCTGTCGCGGCCAGTGTGGTTCCTGGTCCTGTCGGCGCTGACCGCCGGACTGGTCGTCGCTTTTGGCCGCTTCGAGCGGCCTCGACCAGACCTGCGGCCGGCTCCCCCGGCGTGGAGGCCGTTGGCGGCCGTGCTCGGAGTGTGTGCCGGGTTGGGGCTCCTTGCCGCCATCGGCATTGCCGACGCCGATGGTCTCAACGGCCTGATTCTCGCCCTGCCCGTTGTCGGCGTCGTCGTAGGCGGGGTGGGTGGAGCTCGCCTCCATCGGTCCGCCTGAGACGTTGCTGAATGACAGCGAATCCCAGGCGCCGGTGGGCCCAGCCTGCACCGTCGGCTCATTCTTGTGGTGGCCCAGGGGGGCGATCGAGCTGGAGAACCTCGTGTTGCGGATCGTCGATCGGGTTTTCGGGTTCCAGGTCCCCGCGGGCGACGATGCGGAACCCGGAATGCAGCAGTGCCCGCCATGACGCCTCATTCGCCGAGCACACCGGCACGATGATGCACGAGGCCGTCGGGTTGGTGACCCAGACGTGGGCGGCGAAGCTGGCGAGCATCGAGGCGCCTATGCCGCGGCCCGTGAGGGTCGGGTCGCCAATGAGATAGTCGACGGTGACCGCGTCATCGGGCACGGAGAGAAGCGGGGTCAGCTCTTCGATGTAGTTCGGGTAGTCCTCGAAGCGTGAGTACTGGATTAGACCGATCGGCCGGCCCTCGAGCAGCACCAGGTGATCCTCGCTGGGTTCCGCACCGTCGGCGGCGGGGCCGAAGTCGCGCTCCACAGCCGCCGGCGTGAACTCGTGGTTCCACCACCGGGCGACGTGCGGTTCGGCCAGCCACCGAGCGAGCAGCGGAAAGTCTGCGCGTGTCAGCGGCCGGAAGGTGATGGGGCCCATCAGCCAAGTGTAGGACTCGCTGGGGAGGCCAGCCGTCGCCGTGAATCAGCTGATCATCGAGGCCTGTCGGTAACGTGCTGTGATGGCTTTCTCGATCGTGCTCGCCGAAGATGCCTACATAGTGCGCGAAGGGGTGCGACTGGTTCTCGAGAGCGCCGGCTACCGCCTGCTCGCCTCGGTCGAGGACTACGACGAGCTCCTGGCCGCGGTTGAGACCCATCGACCCGACGTGGTCATCACCGACATCCGGATGCCTCCCACCCGCACCGACGAGGGGGTGCGGGCTGCCCGCGAGATCCGTGACCGGTACCCGGACACCGGGGTGGTGGTGCTATCCCAGTACGTCGAGCCCGAGTACGCCCTCACCCTGTTCGAGAACGGCTCATCGGGATTCGCCTATCTTCTCAAAGAACGACTCGGCGACCTCGATCAACTGGAGCACGCCATCAGCGAGGTCCGCTCCGGTGGGTCGGTGGTCGACCCCAAGGTGGTCGACGCACTGGTCGAGGCGAGGACCCGGCCCGAGTCGCTACTCAGTCGTCTCACCGATCGAGAATTGGAGGTGATGGCCGAGATCGCCCGGGGCAGGACCAACTCCGCCATCGCCGATACCCTCTACCTCTCCGAACGGGCCATCGAGAAGCACATCAACTCGATCTTCACCAAACTCGACCTGCTCCCCGAGAAAGACATCAACCGCAGGGTCAGTGCCGTACTCGTCTTCCTCGCCGACCAGGCGGGTTGAGTGTGGTTGTCCACACCTCGATTGATCGGCCTGCCATCTTCTCCTACCGGGGAAGCGGGCCGAGAATGGAATCGTGCAGATGTCATCGAACGATGTTCGGGTGCTGATCGTCGACGACCAGGAGGCCTTCCGGTCGGCGGCTCGTTTGGTCGTCGAGTTGACCGAAGGCTTTGTGGTCGCCGGTGAGGCGGCCAGCGGTGAAGCGGGTGTGGCGATGGCCGGCGAGCTCCACCCCGACCTGGTGCTCATGGACATGAACCTGCCCGGGATCGACGGCCCCGAAGCCACTCGCCAGATCGTCGCCGTACATCCCGAGATCAGGGTGATCGGCCTCTCCACCTACGACGAGTACGAAGCCCGAGCCGTAGGAGCAGGGGCGGTGGCATTCATCTCCAAGTCGGCCTTCGAACCGTCCCGGCTTCAGGAGAGCTGGGCAGACGCCGTCGTCCTAGACCGGGAGCGCCCGGCTCAATGACTGTCGCAGCGGGATCTCGCCGACCACTTCGGTTCCGCCGCCGGGCGAGGAAATGATCTCGAGTCGACCTCCGATGGCGTCCACCCGATCGAAGAGATTCTCCAGACCCGACCCTCCCCCGGCAGCTTCGAGGTCGAAGCCGGGGCCCGAGTCGGAGACCGAGAAGCGGAGCAGGCCGTTGTCTTCGCCGAGGACGATGCGGATTGGTGGCGCAGCGTGCTTGACGGCGTTGGTGAGCGCCTCGGCGATGTCGAAGTAGACGGCGGCTTCGATGTCAGGCGAATATCGATCGATGCCATCCCGGCTGACGTCCACGTCCACCGGGGCGCCCGAGGCCAGTGCCGACACGGCCGGACCCAGCCCATCACTTTCCAGGACCGGCGGGTAAATCCCCTTTGCCAGGTTCCGCACTTCGTCGAGAGCCGCCTGCGTCTCATCGGCCAGGCTCGACAAGAGGGCGATAAGCGCGGGCGCCTCGTACTCGGAGGCGGCTCTCTGGGCCAGACCGATGTTCACCTTGAGAGCCAGAATCAGCTGCTGGGCTCCTTCGTTGAGCTCTTGTTCGAGTCGACGGCGCTCGAGGTCTTCGGCCTCAACCAGGCGTCTCCGCGACTCTTCGATTTCCAGAGCCTTGAGCGCCAGGGTCTCGTTCAATCGCTGGTAGCCGAACACCGCGCCCGCCGACCCGGAGAGATCGTTCATTAGTGCTCTCTCCTGTGAAGAAAGGGCACTGCCTCGGGGCTTGATCACCTCGAGGGCCCCGACTACGACACCGTCGTGGATGACACTAAACACCGATTCCGCCTTGAGGTCGACCCCCCTATCGCTGGGAGGCATCGTCCCGGTGGCGGCCACAGGAGTCATCTCCCCTGGCTCCCCCAGCCAAACGATGGCCTCGGCGGCCCCGGTCCCGTCGACGACCAGTGCTGCCATCCGGTCGAGGATGCTCTCGCCCTCGCCCGACCCGGTGAGTCTTCCTGTTAGGTCGGCCAACACCTCGTAGGGCGAGGCCCTGTGGCCGTATGCCAGGCGGTTGGCCCACCGTTGGGCGACGTGTCGTACCGGCTCGAAGGCCAGAGCTACGACGGCGGTGGCCACGATGGGCGCCCAGCCTTCTCCTGTAGAACCGATGATCGAGCCGAGACCCACGGTGATCGTGGCGTACATCACAGCGACGAACCCGGCGAGCACGGCGAAGACAACGGTGCGGTTGATGACTACGTCGACGTCGTAGAGTCGGTACTTGCCGATGGCGACCCCGAACGACGCGACGAGGATGACCAGCGCCAACACCAGCAGGATCTGGGCAAGGTCGATACGACCAACCGTCTCGTAGGCGATAGCTGTGACCAGGAGCGGTCCAGCGATGGATGCCCCCCATGCCACCCAGCGGAGTTGCTGACGAGCGACACCGGCGCTTCTCCGGAATCGGATCACCATCCCGGCGACGCAGAGCGGGATCATTAAGCCCACACCCAGGTACCCGACGGCGATAACCGACTGCGTCGATAGTCCGGAGAGGATCTCGACTTGTTGGGTCGAGCCATAGGTCGCGGTCGCCGATGGCCGCGTTCCCCATGCGAAGCCGGCGACCGCCAAGGCCCAGAAGCCCCACACCGCCCGGACCAGCCATTGCCAGCGGGTTGACGGCAGCCGACCATCGGGAAGGTGGATAACGACCAGGGTCGGTACCAACAGGGCGCCCATCCAGATCGAGTTGATCGCCGTCCCCAAGAGTGCCAACCCCAGCGGGAGCTCGGCGGGTACCGCCGACCAGACTGGCCCAGGCATCCCCAAACTCGAGAACACCTGATAGAAGGCAGCGGTCAGTAACGGCACCAATCCGGTCGTCGTGGCGGCGAGGGCCGAGATCCACACCACCCGATTGCGATTCTGAGCGGGGACGACCATCCACACCATGGCGCCCAGCCCGACGGCTACCACAGCGTTGTGCACCAGATAATCGAGCCACAGCTCCTCTACGCGTCCGAGCAAGACCATCCACACGCTCCCGGCCACCGCCGCGGTGACCGCTACCGCCGACATGACTCGCCCCACCAGGACCCTGGTCGAGTCGGTCACGACGCCACCACCGCCGGGACGGGTACCCGCCCCACCACCAGAGTCCCGTGCCCCGGTCGCGAAGAGATGTCGAGTGATCCTCCGGCGGCGTCGAGACGGTCGACGAGATTCACCAGGCCCCCCGTCGCCCCCTCGACGTCGTTCTCGACGCCGTCATCGCGCACCTCAAACACCAGGATCCCGTCATCTTCGTCGAGGACCACCTGGACCGAGTTGGCGCTGCGAGCGATGGCGTGAGCGACTGCGGTGAGGACGCAGAAGTAAACCGTGGCCTCGGTGTCTTTCGGGTAGCGGTCGATGCCGGCGGCTTGGAGGCTCACCGGAACGACCGCCTTCCGGAAGTTGGCGGATAACGCCGACGATAGACCTTCGGCTTCGAGAAGCGGAGGGTAGATTCCCCGGGCGAACTCGCGCACCTCCGCAATGACCCGATCGGCCTGGTCGCGAAGGTCGACGAGCATCCCGCCGATACGATCGAGGTTCGCCTTCTCCGCCATCGTCGTGGCGAGACCGAGCTTGATCTTGAGGGCGACCAGACGCTGCTGCGCCCCATCGTGAAGGTCCCGCTCCAACTGCCTGCGGGTACGGTCCTGGACGGCCACGATGCGCCGGCGGGACTCCCTGAGTTGTTCGACGCGCAACCTGAGGTCGTCTGTCAGCGCCTGGTTGCGTAGCGCCAAACCGAGTCCGGAAGCTACCTGGGTCAGGAGGCCCTGGTCGGTGGGGAGGAGCGGTTGGCCGGGCGCCTGGGTCAAGGTCACCCACCCCAACTTCTCGCCGTCATGGACGATCTCTGCTCTCGTCACCTGGTCCTCAGGCGGAGACGTCTGACCCTCGGGCCAGGCCGCCACCATCCGCGGCCCACCCTCGCCCACTGTCCAGATACCCGCCGCCTCGGCGGAGGTTCCCTCGGCCAGCGACCGAGCCATCTGGATAAGCACGTCAGGGTCGACCGTGGCCACATTCTGCGAGAACGTCGACAGCACTTCATAGGGCGTGGACTTGCGTCCGTAAACCACTCGGTTAGCCCACCGCTCGAGACGTCTCCGGGCAGGCTGGAAGGCGATCGGTATCACCACCAGGGCGGCGACACCGAGCAGGGCGTTGGGCCCATCTCCGTCCCCGTGGAGACCGAGGACCGATCCCAGCCCGACCACGATCCCCACATACAAGCCGGCGATCAAGACCGCGAGCGAACCATAGATGAGCGTTCGGGAGATGACGACGTCGATGTCATAGAGGCGATACCTGAGCACCGCCACTCCGATCGCGGCGGGAACCGAGGCGAAGGCGAGGGCCAAGAGCATGGCCTCCCAGGCATCGGTGACTGCCAAATTCCAACTGCCGGTCACCAGCAAGACCACTAGGGAGGCGATCACGAAACCTCCGGAGAAAGCAAGCCACTTCAGCTTGAGACGCTCCTCCCCCAAGGAAGCCCGGTACCTGACAACGAGGGACACCGATGCCATAAGCAGCGAGATCGACAAAAGGGGAAAGAACACCGCCGAGAGCGTGTCACCGAGCGGTCCGGTCGCCTCCCGGAATGGAGGGGCCCCCTGCGCCTGCTCGAAGTCACCACCCCACCCGCCATTGAGGAGCGCGGCCAGGGCACCCAGCGGAGCTCCGACCACGATCAGCCACTCGACGGACGCCCACCGCCGTGAAGGCAACGCCCCATCGGGGAACCTGAGGAGGGCGGCGGGCAGAGCCATCACACCGAACGTGGACAGGGCGCTGCCGCCCATGTGGAACCATCCTTGCGTTTCCGGGTCCACGGCAGCGAACCCGTAGGCCTGAAGGGCGAGGGCCACAGACGTAGTCCAGGCGAATGTCATTATCAGCCACCCGATCCGGTTGTCGGGAACCCGCCACGTCACCAGGGCACCCACCACCAGGGCGGCCACGACTGAGATCCCCCAAGGAATCAGGATGCTGGCCTCGACCACGAGCGCAACGACCACGCCGATGAGGGCACTGGCGGCCAACAACCCAGGAAGCGCCCGGGACCTCACCCCCCGCTCCGTCGGGGGAACCGGTAGGCGGATACCTCAGCCACCCGGCCCTTGACTGTTTCGGGGTCGAGGGAATCGGCGTCGGGTTTGTCGATCAGGGCCATCCAGGTCGGCTCGCTGAGCACGGTCTCACCCGGCTCGGCCCACTGCTGGAGCCGCTGAGTCAAGTTGACCGTGTCCCCAACGATGGTGTACTCGAGACGCTCCTCCGACCCGAGGAGGGCGGCAGCCACCGGTCCGGTGGAAAGACCCAGCCCGAGACCGAAGGCGTCGAGTCCCTCTGCCACCCACTGAGCGTTGACGGAGGCCTGAGCCTCGTGCATGGCCTTGGCCGCCTCCACGGCGCAACCGGCGTGGTCGGGCATCGGTTCGGGAGCGCCGAACACGGCCATCACCGCGTCGCCGATGAATTGCATCACCGTGCCACCGTGGTCGAGGATTGCCCGGTTCATCTCTGCCCTGTGCCGGTTGAGCTGAGCGGCCAGAGCGGAAGGGTCGGCGTTCTCGGCGATGGTGGTGTATCCCCTGATGTCAGACATGAGGACGGTGACCTCCAGCTCTTCGGTCTCGCCGAGGCGACGGCCCTCACGGCGGAGTTTCTCGGCCAGCCCGCCGGGGAGGAGACGGGAGAGTTCCTCGCCCTGTTCCTCGCGCAAGGAAATGGCCCGTTGCAGGGTCTTGAGGCGGTCGATGGCCCCCTGGCGACCGGCGGTCACCCCCTCGGCCAGCTTCACCCACAGCTTCTCGATGCGGTGGTCGACGTCGGCTGGTGTGGTACCCATGGCGTTGGCGATGGCCTTGATGGGAGTCCCCTCGGCGATGTGCGCCACCAAGGACTCTTCGTCGGTATTGAGGAGACCGTCGGAGGCGATCGGCCGGGTCAGGGCCTCGACGATCCGCGGGTCGAGCATCGAGCCCCCGGTGGCCACCTCCCGGATGGCACGGACCAGTTGGTCCCCTTCGGCGACCCGGTCTTTGAGCAGGTAGGCGTACCCGGCGGCACCCTCCGACAGGAGAGAGATGGCGTACTCGGGGTCGTCGTATTGAGAGAGGATGACGATTCCGGTTCCCGGGATCATCTTGCGAACCACTTTGGCCGCTTCGATTCCCTCCTTTTGGAAGGAGGGAGGCATCCGAATGTCGGTGACTAGCACCTGAGGGGTGAGGGTCTCGGCCGCCGACAGGAGGTCGTCGTAGTCGGCGGCGACCCCGACCACCTCGATGTCGTCGCTGAGATCGATGAGGGCGCGCACCCCTTCTCTGATGAGGAGGTTGTCGTCGGCGAGGAGAACCGTGATCGACATTCAGACTCCCGGCTTGAACACCATGAGAAAGAGGATCAGCGTCAGGATGGCGACATCGATCCAGGCCAGCGACAGATAGCGATCAACCAGGGGAGTCACGTCGCCTCCATCCGCCCGGGCCTGCATGATCTGCTTAAGATTCTTGCCTCCCACTGCGCCCCCGGTGATGGCAGAAACGACCCACAAGACGAGAGACAGGTACACCCACGGCTGAGAGAAGGTCCACCCGTCGTTGGTAGCCACCATCGTGATTCCGGTGACGAGGGCCAGGAGCGGGGCCGGAATGAAAATCCACTTTTCCGCCCAGCCGAAGGTCTCGAGCTGCGAAGCGGCTGCGCTCTGGCCGTCGGCGGCGCGCAGCCGGTTCATGTGCAACTGGAAGAAGAGCCCGCCCCCGAACCAGGCGATGCCGGCGAGGATGTGGACGAAGAGGATCGTTATGTACATGCCATGACGATACGAAACGGGGTTAGCGGCCGCACCGGTGGTTTCCAGATTACCGGTGGGGGGATAGCCACACCGGCGAGGACGGGTTTGCTCAGTCGACGCCGGCTTCAGCGCGCGGCATCATGGGAGGCGAGCCAAGGAGGAAGAATGCGTATCGAGACCTCAGTTTCGTCGATTTCGTGGATTCCATCGGAGGCGATGACCGGGCCCATGCGGGTCCCGATGGACATGGGGATCGGCCACTACGACCAGCCTCCGCCCGACCGGGTCGAGCCCGGTGACCTGGCGGCCCTGCGCGCGGCCGACCGCTTTCGTTTCGCCAACCACCTCTCAGCCTGGATCGACGTCGAAAGTGAGACGATCGTCGACGCCGGCTACGACGGAGAAGGCTTGGTCGGCTCTACTACTGCCAAGTTGGGCCTGTCGGTGACCATTCCCGGTGTTGGCTTCCCCATCCTCCAGGCCGATCCGGTCATCGACGGTGGAACGGCCCGGTTCGTTCAGACCGCCGGAGGCCGGACCGGGGCACCTCTGCCTAGGCGGATCGACCGCCCCCCGTTCGTCCGGATCACCGCCCCCACCGCCTGGACCACCCTGGCAGTGACGCTGGGTGTCGATGGCTCCTCATCGTTCGAGCTGGTGGGCGCGTCGCCGTTCCCTCGTCATTGGATTTATGGCTCCGATGGGGAGCTGGTGGCGAAGAGTGGTGTCATCGACTTCTCAGAGTGGACACGAGTACACGACCACGACCGCACCCCTTGGCACGACTACGAGCGAGCGGCGCTGATTGCCACAGTCGAGTCCCAGGTGGAGCGGGACCTGTCCAAGTCGGTCATGTCGGCCCGACCTGAGATCGTCAAGGTGGAGGAGGGCTCCAAGCTCGTCGAGCAAGGCGAGCCGGGTTCGTCAATCTATCTGATTCTCGATGGCGTGCTCGGAGTCGACGTCGACGGCGAGGAGGTCGCCGAACTGGGGCCAGGCGCCATAGTCGGCGAGCGGGCAATTCTCGAGACCGGTCGCGCCACCGCCACGGTGACGGCGATGAGCCCCGTTCGGGCGGCCCGCATCGCCGCCGACGCCATCAGTCGTGACGACCTCGAACAGGTGGCCGCCACCCATCGTCGCGAGGAGAATCGGCGCGACGGACCAACCTCCTAGCTGCAACGGGCGACGAGGCGCGCGGTTGGTGTGACGGGTCGCGAGGCGAATACGCCTCGGTTCCCTGTGGGTCCCCCGAACTCGTCCCCGAAGGCGGGTCGTCGTCGGCTGCACGGCCCGTAGTATCCGCCCATGCACATACCGGCGAAGCCTGTCCGGCTCGATAGGAGGATCTACGGCAGTGCGCTGGTCGGCGACGAGCCAGGGCCGTATGCCCACCTCTGAGCAGGCAGCGCCCGAGACTCGCTACGCCAAGTCGGAAGGGGGCTACATCGCCTACCAGGTGTTTGGCAAAGGTCCGCCGACTTGTCTCTTCGTGACGGGTTGGCTCCAGAACCTGGACGCCATGTGGGACGAACAGAGCGTGGCCCGCTACTTTCGGCGATTGGGCTCGTTCAGTCAGGTCATCTGCTTCGACAAGCGCGGTTCCGGTGTCTCCGATCCGGTCCCCATCAACGCCATCCCCACCATCGAACAGTGGATGGACGATGGTCGTACCGCCCTCGACGCAGCCGGACTGGAACGGGTGGCCGTGATCGGAGACACCGAGGGCGGGCCCATGGCCATCATGACCGCGGCCACCTTCCCTGAGCGGGTGTCGGCCCTGGTCCTCATCAACAGCTTCGCTCGCTGGCGCCGTGACGAGGACTATCCGGTCGGCATGCCCGAGACGACGGCTGAGAAGATGGTGGAACGCTACGAGCAGCACTGGGGCGTCACCAGCGAGGTGCTCGGGCTGACGGCTCCGTCGGTCGCTCACGATGCCGCTTTCCGCAGGTGGTTTCTCAAGTACCAGCGCCTATCGATGCCGCGCGGGGCCGCCACGGCCTTGTATCGCTGGGTCACGATGCTCGATGTCCGGGCGGTTCTGCCCCTGATCCGCGTTCCCACCCTCGTGATCCACCGGGCCTCCAACCCCCACTATCGGGCCGCCTTCGGTAGGTATTTGGCCGATTCGATTCCCGACGCTCGCTACGTTGAGCTCCCGGGCACGGATGCCTTCCCGTTCAACGCCGGGAATTTCGAGCCGATTCTCGACGAGGTCGAACGTTTTCTCACCGGTACCCGGGCAGAACCGACTCTGGATCGGATGCTGGCCACCATCTTGTTCACCGACATCGTCGGGTCGACGAGCATGGTGGCCGACAAAGGTGATGTCGCTTGGCTCGACGTTCTCAACCGCCACGACGAAGTCGTTCGCCAGCACCTGGTGCGCTATCGAGGGCGCGAGGTCTCCTACACGGGGGATGGGTTCATGGCGATCTTCGACGGTCCGGCCCGAGCGGCCACCTGCGCCGCCAGACTCGTTGCGGCGCTGGGCGAGATCGGAGTCACGGTTCGCGTCGGGCTGCACACCGGGGAGGTGGAACTCAACGGTGATCAGGTGGCGGGACTTGCGGTGCACATCGCCGCCCGTGTGATGGCGGCGGCGCCTGAGGGCGGTGTCCTCGCATCGGGCACCGTGCGCGATCTGGTGATGGGCTCGGGAATAGAGTTTTCTTCCGTCGGCGACCAGCAGCTGAAAGGCCTTCCGGGTTCGTGGTCTCTCCACGAGCTCGTTTCGGTCCCGGGTGGCTAGCTGTGCTTTGAGCGCCCCGGCTCCAAGGCGGTCGCATTCCGCACAGATTCCGAGCTGGCATTCGGAGTCAAGGCCGAGTTGGTCGACAAGCTGGAAGTGCTGGTTGCGAACCCCTGGCTGGAACGGCAAAGGTGCTCCGGTCGGCATGCTTCTCGTCTCGCTGTGTTTGTCACCCAGATCCGGACGTTGCGAGCGTAGGTCAGACGATGACGTTCTCTTCGGTAACCAATCGGACCCGGTCCTCCGAGCAGTGCGCCTTGATATCGGCGCCTGCTTCAGCTCCGATCTCCGACGCCAGCGCGGCCTGGAAGTCATCCAGAGTGTCGAAGTACAGCTCGGAGACCGCGTCGTAGGGCCCGTCGGCGTGCTCAGCCAGCACGACGCTCATCCGGTAGTGCCGTATGCCTTCGAACCTGGCCCCGAGCTGGGGGTGTTCGTGCATGGCCCAGTGTCGGAATTCTTCAATGCTCAACCCATCTCGGCGCTTCATCAGCGATACGATCTTGACCACGGTCACACCCTCTCCTCATCGTGGGGCACGGTAAGAAGTGCCGACCCCGGCCAGGGGAGACTATCAGGAATGAGGTTCGGCGGCGGGGGCGTATTTCGCCACACCGAGGTTCACTCCGATGGCCGCGGGCAATCGGGCATCGGCTGGCGGAGGAAGACGTTTGACTGTGACGAGAGGGAATTGCACACTGGGATTGCGTCTGGTCGCAAGAGGTCTTTCCGGGTGGACCAGGTGACCGTGAGAGAAGATTCCCCCGCACTCCCGAGGAGATGGCCGCCACCATGACGACTGCAATCGACCGTGACTTTTGGCGATCCCGCGTGGTGGACACGCTCAGACATCTCGCCGACCTGGAACACGACTACTACGAGAAGGCCAAGAGTCGGGCGGATCGGGAAGAGGTGTTCTTGGAAGCTTTCAGGTTGCTCACACCTCTGGCGAACGAGGTCCTGACTGATATGAATGAGTGGTTGTTGGAGGCCAAGGGAACCGTCGCGACCAATCATCCCGCGCGGGACGAGACTGGGGGCGTGAACGGAAGTTGGACGCTGACCTGGGATCGGCTCGAGCGAGGAGTGAACGTCTACACCGGGGAGCCTCTAGCGCCGGTCACGATCGATGCCGTGTACCCACACAACTGGAGTCACGGGCACATCGCCCGGCTCCACGCGGGACTCCCGGCCGAAGTGACGGCGTGGCCCATGCAGGTGCGCACACCCGAGGATGCTGCCCGACAAGAACCCATCCTCCGTGCCATCGCCGAATCCGAGATCCACGAGCGCGTCTATCAGGCCAACGGCGACTGGCGACTGGTGAAGGAAGCTTGAGAAGGGAAGGCGCGGATAGACGGCCGGCCAGGCCAGGGAGCGTTTCGTAAGGACGGCTCCGGTTTCCAGCCGTCCCTATCCGCTCGTCCCCTAATCGGCGGCGCAGCAGGTCTGACGCTGCCGGCCGAGACCCTCGATGGAGATCTCGACTTCGTCTCCATCTCTCAAGTAGCGGGGTGGGCTCATGCCCATGCCCACTCCGGGCGGAGTGCCAGTGTTGATCAGATCGCCTGGCTCCAACACCAGGAACTGGCTGAGGTACCAGACCAGGTAACCAGGGCTGAAGATCATGGTCGCAGTGTTCCCGGCCTGCATCACTTCGTCGTTGACCTTTGTTTGCATCGCCAGCTCGAGCGGAACGCCGAATTCGTCTTTCGTCACAAGCCAAGGACCCAAGGGGTTGAAGCTCTCACAGGACTTTCCCTTGGTCCATTGACCACCGCGCTCCATCTGGAATTCCCTCTCCGAGACGTCGTTGGAGATTGCGAATCCGGCGATCGCATCCCAGCCTGCCGCCTCATCTGGGAGATAGCGGGCCTTGGACCCCACGATGACGCCGAGCTCGACCTCCCAATCGGTCTTGACGGAGCCACGAGGGATGACGATCGGGTCGTCCGGCCCAACGACTGTGTTGGTGGCCTTCTGGAAGAGGATCGGCTCTCCCGGGAGGGGTGCTCCTATCTCGTTGGCGTGGTCGGTGTAGTTGAGGCCGATGCACATCACCAGTCCCGGTCGGGCGATACATGAGGAATACCGGTTGAACTGAGCCTTCGGCAGCTCGAGAGGGTCCAAGGAGCGAACGAGGTCAATGCCACCTTGCGCCAGAAAAGAGCCGTCGATGTCGTCTGTGTGCCTGGACAAATCACGAATCGTGCCGTCGTCCTCGACCAGAACCGGCCTCTCAGCTCCGATGGCGCCGACTCGTGCAAGCTTCACTGAAATGCCTTCACAGATTCCGGTCAGTAGGTGGCGCGTCCACCGGAGATGTCATAGGTTTGTCCGGTGGAAAAGGTGACCTCGTCGGATGACAGCCACGAGACCAGCGCGGCGACCTCCTCGGGCCGACCCAACCTTCCCATCGGGATCTTCGAGACCATGTAGTCGATGGTCGCTTGTTCGACATCTTCCAACATCGCAGTTGCGATGACTGCCGGTGCGATGGCGTTGACGATCACGCCATCGGTTGCCACCTCTTTGGCGACGGATTTGGTCAGCCCGATGACGGCGGCCTTGGAGGCTGAGTAGGCGCCGAGGTTCGGATTTCCTTCTTTGCCCGCGATCGACGCGATGTTGACGATGCGTCCCCAACCTCGTTGGCGCATGCCGGGCAGAGCGGCCCGGATCGTGTTGAACGTGCCGGTCAGGTTCACAGCCACGGTTCGCTCCCAATCCTCATCGGTGACCTCCCAGAGAGGCATGTTGGGACCGACGACGCCCGCACTGTTGACCACGACGTCGATCGGCTGGAGCTCGTCTATCAACTCATCCACTGCCCTGGCGTCGGCCACGTCGAGGGCATGGGTGGAGCTGACTTCGGCGGCGATCTCGGCGAGGCCCTCCGCGGTCAGGTCGGTTGCCGCCACCTCGAGCCCGTCGACTCTCAGCCGGCGGGCGCTGGCGCGACCTATCCCGCTCGCCGCACCGGTCACCAAGGCCCTTCTGGGCATGGTCATCTCTCCACGTGGAGAGAGTCGCCCTGGGAGTCGAGCACCAGATCACGGTCGAAATCGGGGACGTGATCTCTTGGGACAGGGGCGAGGGCCTCGATGAAAGAACAGCCGCTTGGCGAAATCAGCGAGTGCGGCACTCCGCGGTTTATCACCGTCACATCCCCCGTTGCAAGGGTCTTGGTCTCATCTCCGATGGTGACCGTGACCTCTCCGCTGGTGATGAACATCAGTTGCTCGGCCTCAGGATGATCGTGACTGGCAACCACGGAGCCGGGGGCATATGTCACCCGGCACATGAGTACTTGTTCGCCTCCGATGGCGTTGAGTGTCACCCCCGGAAAGATCTCGTAGGGCTCCACTCCGTTCCAGGTTCGAAATGGGGAGCTCAGGCCGTCCATGAGATGCCGGTCGCCACTGTGTTGACTGACAGCGGCTCGTCGAAGGCGACCAGCTTCCCTTCCCGACGGGGCTCGGCCTGGGCCTCCATCGCACGCAGGATCGATTCCGGTGTGATGGGCAGCTCGGTCACCCAAACCCCGATGGCGTCGTACACAGCAGCAGCGATCGCCCCCGGTTGGCCGTTGTTGGCCATCTCCCCGATGCCTTTGGCACCGTACGGCCCGTCGGCCGACGGGTTCTCGATGATGATTGTTTCGTACTGGGGCATGTCTTCGCTGCTCGGCATGTAATAGGAACCAATGGAGTACCCCCGATGTTCGACGGAGGGATAGTAGGGGTAAGAGTTTTCGAGGACACCCAATCCGAGTCCCATGAGCGCCCCGCCTTCGATCTGACCCTCCACGAGGGACGGGTTGATGGCCGTGCCAACGTCGTATGCCTGAATCAGGCGCAGGACACGCACGTCACCAGTCTCGTCGTCGACCTCGACTTCGACAGCACATGCCGCGTAAGAAATGGCTGCGTGCGGTGGGCCGGATACCTCTCCCGTTTCGGGGTCGGTGATCTCGGCGAACTCGTTGAGTTGGGCACCGGTTCCCGTCATGAGGACACCGTGCGTCCATGTCGCGGCAACTGCCACGTCGGCAACGCTGAGCTTCTCGGTGGGGGAGCCCTTGACGACGACATCGCCGTCGATGATCTCGAGATCCTCGGGACTGATCTCCATCTCCTTGCCGGCTATTTCGAGGATCCTGCTCTTGACTTCCCGGGCGGCCTTCAATACGGCGTTGCCGGCCACAAAGGTGGCCCGCGATGCGAATGTCCCGGTGCACACCGGCGAAGAGTCCGTGTTCGAGTTGTCGTATGTGACCCAGTCGTAGGGGACACCGATGGCCTCGGCAACGATCTGGGACTGGATCGTCTTCGATCCGTTCCCGATGTCCGAAGTGCCCGAGAACACATCTACCCGACCATCCGGCTTGACCTTGATCCAGGCTTGGGACGGGTCTCCGTTTTGATTCATGCCCGTTGGATATTCGATCGACGATATCCCAAAGCCGCGATGTTTGGTCATCAGTGACCCTCCGTCTTCAACTGACCTATTAGATGCTCTGGGAGGAGTTCGCCCTCCCTGGGGTTACGTGTCGCTCCTGCGTATTGCGGTGTGAGTTCCTCCCCCGCCGCCTCGGCGATGGCGTGGATGACATCGACCGTGCTCGAGTCCGTGTAGCGGATTCGGTTCGGTGAGGTGTCATTGATCCGGTTGGCGTTCCTGAGTCTCAGTTCGTACTGGTCCATCCCGAGCTCATGCGCTATGCGGCTCATTTGCGTCTCGACGGCGAAGGAGATCGACGTGACTCCGAAACCCCGCATTGCGGTCGTCGGGGTGCGATTCGTGAAGACGACGTAGCCGTCGAAATGCAAATTCGGGATCGTGTACGCCCCGGTGTGATGGAAGCTGTGCTTCGTCAGGCCGTATGGGCTGAAACGGGCGTAGGCACCTGAGTCGTGGAGTGTGAGCATCTTACGTCCCAGGATCCAGCCGTCGTTGGTGACGGCATCGATGATCTCCATGTGCCACGGTGCTCGTGTCGACGAAGCGAGAAATTCCTCTTCTCGGGTCCAGCGCCACTTGACCGGCCGGTTTGCCTTCATCGCCGCAAGGGCTGTGATGGTGTCCGATGCCGTGTCGACCTTGCCGCCGAAGCCGCCTCCGACCGTGCCTCCCACGATCTTTATCTTGTTGAGCGGTACTTCGAGATGGGCGGCAACGACTCCCAGCGAGAAGTAGAGAGCCTGGGTGCACGAGTAGATCGTCAGCCTGCCATCGGCCTCGGGGACCACCAGGGCGACCTGGGTCTCGAGCGGGACGTGCTCGATTGCCGCCGGCCGATAGACGCCCGAAATGATTTTGTCGGCTTTGTCGAAGGCTTCCTCGATGTTTCCTTTTCTAATTTGTCTGCGGTCCATCTCGCCCTCGAAATGGGGGTACCAGTTGCCCCACGGGTGTATCTGTGGAGCATCGGCGTCGAAAGCTTTTCGCACGTCCCAGAGAACAGGACGCTCCTCGTATTCGACTTCGATAGCTGCCACCCCGGCTTCGGCCGTGGCGATGTCCTCAGCAGCCACCAGGGCGATGGGCTGTTGCTTGTAGCGGACTTCGTCTTTGGCCAAGAGAGGCTCGTCGGCAGGGATTCCCAAGGCCGAAAGGTGTCCGTACTCGAGCAGCGGCACGTCTTTCCACGTCACCACCGCGTGCACTCCGGGCATTGCCTCGGCTTTGGTGGTGTCCAGCCTCGTGATGGCCGCATGATGGTGTGGCGAACGAAGAGCCTTGGCCCAAAGCATTCCATGCACCCGCACGTCGTCGACGTAGCGGGTCTGACCGGTCACATGAGCCACCCCGTCGTAGCGGGGCAGCCGGGCGCCTACTGCCTTCATGAGTTGTCTCCGCTCTTGATCACGGTGTTGGATGATGGGGTGGTGATGGTCAGATCGAAGGTGTCCTGACCTGCTGCGGCGGCGACGGCGCTGACGATCTTCTGGTATCCCGTGCAGCGGCAGGTGTGGCCTTTTAGTGCCTCCTGGATGGCTACTGGGTCCGAACTCCCCCCACCGCCGAGGTAGGCGGTGGCAGATACGACCATGGCCGGCGTGCAGAAGCCGCATTGGGCCGCATAGTGATGCACGAAGGATTGCTGGAGGGCCGATAGGTGCTCTGAGTCGCCGAGCCCTTCAACGGTTGTCACCGCCGCCCCATCCACGGCCGCGATCGGGGTCAGGCACGATCGCTGAGGTTTTCCGTTTACGAGCACCGTGCATGCGCCGCATCCGCCCTGCTCGCAACCCACTTTGGGGCTGGTGATATCGAGTTCTTCCCGAAGAACCGTGAGAAGTGACGTGAGCGGAGCACTCTGGATCTCGACGGACTTGCCGTTCAGGTCGATGTTCATGATGCCTCCTCGATCGCTTGGAGCACCCGGGTCACGAGGGAGGGGAGGGTGCGTCCCCGGTACCAGGCGGACGCCAGGGCGTCGTCGTGGAGGTCTACGTCGGCGAGGGCGGCCTGGCCGGCTGTGACGGGATCAGCGGCGGCAGCCTCGGCGGACGAGAGACGGACGGCAACCGGCCCGCCCCCGGTGGCCGCCAGGCGCAGGCCCTCCGCTGTCCTGGCGCCGGACACTGCCAGAGCGGTGAAATGTCTGGTGTGGGGCCTGTCGAGGGCGGCGAAGGTACCGGCGAGCGGGGTGTCGAAGGAGATGTCGAGGACCAGGCGGCCATCCCGGTCGGCCAGGAAGTCCTCGACAGCATCCAGGCGCTCGCCGCCGTTGCCGACGGAACGGACGGTGGCTCCTAGGGCGATCAGAGCGCCCTGCAGATCTCCGCTGGGGTGCTCTGGGGGTGTCGGAGAGCAGAGATTGCCACCGATGGTGGCCTGATGCTGAACCTCGACGTCGGCCACGTTGGCCGCACAGGGGCCTAGCGGCGAAAAGAGCCCGATCAACTCCGACAAGGGAGTCATGGCACCCACCGTGTAGGCCGAATCCTGGTGCTTCACAAAGGACAGGCCGGCCCTGCTCAGGAGCATCGCCTTCTGCGGCTGGATCCGCCCGTAATTGAGCAACTGCATCACGATCGTCCCGCCACCGATGACAGTGATCTCTGATCCGTCGCCATACGCTTCTGCAGCCGCATCCGGTGAATCCGGAATCATTACGTCCACGCTCATCGAAACCCCAATCTGTCAATCTCTCCTGCCGGCAGTCGATGATGGATCAGTCGGCTCCGACTCTTGTCTCCGTCGTCGGTCAGGGCGACGCAGGAGGTTCTGTTCCCACTTCAACCAGGATGCTCAGAGGTATTGAGCGTATGCGGGGGTTTCGGCGCGGCGCCAGGCTCAACAGAGGCAAAAAAACAGGCTCGCCAGGGCTAGCTCAAACGAACTAGTACGCCCTCAACGTCGCTCGTTTCGATCGGGGGCTCCCGGTCCGGTTCGACCTTGCAGCTGATAGCGGTGGTTGAGGATCAATGCTGCTGCTTCCGTCCTCGACTGAACGTGGAGTTTCATGAGGATGCTTCGAACATGGTTCTTCACCGTGAAGACCGACATGTGCAGCTCTCGGGCGATGTCCGCATTGGAGAGGCCTGCCGCGATGTAGTCGACGACCTCCTCCTCGCGAGGAGTGAGGTCGCCGATCGCTCCGGTCTTCGCCACCAGGTGAGTCGCCACACCGGGAGCGAGTGCACTGTTTCCGGCCGCGGTGGAGCGCACCGCGCTTGCAAACCCCTCGACGCCTACTGCCTTGAACAGGAAACTGGTCGCACCCGCTTCGAAGGCCTCTCGCACGAGCGAACCGTCGTTGAAACTGGTCAAGGCGAGGACGCGCGAGTTGGGATGGTTGGTGGTGATCGCCCTGATGGCGTCGATGCCGCTGCCGCCTGGCATGACCAGATCCATGATCACCACATCGGGGAGGAGCTCGTCCACGAGCTCGACTGCGGCTCGGGCACTGTTCGCCTCTCCCACGACCTGAATGTCGTCGAAGTGGCCGAGTGTTCCCACGACTCCTTCGCGCAAGAGATCGTGATCGTCGACGACTACAACTGTTATCGGGTCGCTCATGGGAGTGGGTCCAGGGCGCAGGTGAGCCTGACCGTCACAGTTGTCCCAAAGCCTGGAGCGGAGTCGATCACGAAGTCGGCTCCCACGTTCTCGGCCCTCTCTCGCATGATGGACAGGCCATGCCGGGCGGCGTTGGCCTCACCCACGTTGAAGCCCATTCCATCGTCAACGATCGTCAAGGTGAACTCGGCGCCACTCACCGACAGTTCGACAACTACCTCGGAGGCGTCGGAGTGGCGCCCAACGTTGGTCAACGCCTCTTGGGCGATTCGATACAGGGCGTGTTTGTCGGCATGGGGAAGCTCAGCTTGCGTGGCGTTCGAGGGGGCGATGACGTGCGCGTCGATGGCCTTCCGGCTCTGGAGGGCGTTCACGAGTTGCTGGATGAGCTCTGGGAAGGGTGTCTCGGCGAGGGCGGCCGGTCTCAGTTCGAGCAGCAGGCTCCTCATCTCGGCGAGGGCGCCGCGGGTAAGGGTTTGCAGCCGGTCTATCTGCTGCAGCGTGATCTCGTGGCGGTCATTGATCGTGATCGAGTCTGCCACCAGGCTGGCCGTCCATAGCGTTTGACTGACCGCATCGTGGAGTTCCTTGGCCAATCGCTGCCGCTCTTCCAGAGCAGCCAACTCTGCCTCGGCGCTGAAGAGCTGAGCATTGGAGATGGCGGCCGCGGCGAGGTCGGCAATGGCGGTGAGACGTTCGGCGTGGCTCGAATTGAAGTAGCCAGGGGAGGTGCTCTCGGCGAGAAGATATCCGATCCGGGTGTCACTCACGACGATGGGCACCCCCAGGGCGCTGCGCGTGGAACCGCCGATGCCGCCCGTCACGTCGTTGAGGATGAGCCGATCCTCCCGCTGGCTGAGGACGATCACGAGCGGAAGGTCGTCGATTGCATCACCGACCATGCACCTGTCGGTGCGATCGGTCCGGCTTTCCCGACAGTGGGCGAGCGTGTGGGTGCCGGAGTCGTCTACGAGAATGACCGCGGCCAGATGGTTCGAGATCAGTCGGTCGACGCCCAACAAGACCTGCTCGAGAACCTCATCGAGGTCGAGGGACTTGGCTACCGCAGCTGCGGTGTCGCGCAATGCCTCCGCGTAGGCGCGTTGCTGTCGCTCTTGTGCCGCCAGCCGCATGCGCTCTTCGACCTCTCGTCGGAGGTTCTCATTGGCGCGACGGAGAGCGGCCGTGCGTGTTCGTACACGCTGGTCCAGCTCTTCGAGGGTCCGTCTCCTGGCTTCCTCGGCCTCGATCCTGTCGGTGACGTCCTCGAAGGTCCCGAGCACACCGATTACGTTCCCGTCGAAATCTCGGAGTGGGACCTTGTTGGTTTCGATCCAGACGTTGGTCCCATCCGGGCGGGGCAACAGCTCTCGGATTCCATACTGCGGCGTGCTCGACTCCATGACCTCGCGGTCGCGCTCTTGGAACCACTTCGCCCCGTACGGCTCGCTGTACGCCCACGGCATGTCGAAGTCCGACTTGCCGATCATCTCCCACGGCTCGAGCCCGGCGATGTCAGACAGCACCTTGTTCACGCCCAGGAACACGCAGTTGCGGTCCTTCCACCAGATCGCCTGTGGGATCGTCTGGGTGATCATCTCCAGCATTTGCTGGCTGGCCCGAAGCGCCACGTCCCCTTCGAGTTCCCCTCTCAGGAGCTGGGCATATATGGCGAGGGCGTCGCCTTCGCCGACCGGCTCAGCCTTGGTTTCGGGGGCCCGATCCGTGATGGACATCGGTCTCAAGAGTAGGCGACCGAGCCGGCCGGCGACGGGGGGCGGCTCTAGTTCGTTGGAACTAGCTCAAAGTGAGGGCGTGAATTGTCCTGCGGAGTCTGGCGGTCGATCGGTCCCGGACTCTACCGTCGTCTCTGGAACTGATCGTCGCGGTGCTGCGGAACGCACACCGAGTTCGATGAGGCCGCGCAGCAATTAGATGGGAGAGCAAGATGGGCGATGTAGAGGCCCGTTCGGCCGCAATCTGGGACCTCTTGGACGAGGACGCCGCACTCGAGGAAGTCGCCACCGGGTTCACCTTCACCGAAGGCCCGATTTGGAATCCTGCCGACTCGTATCTGCTCTTTTCCGACATGCCGGCCGACATCCGCCGGAAGTACACGCCGGGAGAGGGCGTCGTCGAAGTACGCAACCCCGCCAACAAATGCAACGGGATGACCTATGACAAGGATCTCAATCTCCTCGTTTGCGAGCATGTCACCTCCTCACTGGTACGTGAGAACCGGGATGGGTCGATGGAGACCATCGCCTCTCACTTCGAGGGAAAGGAGCTCAACAGCCCCAACGATGTGTGTGTGCGTTCGGATGGCTCGATCTACTTCTCCGACCCGTGGTACGGGCGCATGCCGGTTTTTGGTCTCGAACGCGAGCGCGAGCTCGGGTTCCAGGGTGTGTATCGCATCCCCCCCGGTGGGGGAGATCTCGAGCTCGTCGTGGGCCGTGACAAGTACGAACAGCCCAACGGATTGTGCTTCTCGCCCGATGAGTCATTGATGTACCTCAACGACACTCCCAACGCCCTCATCGACGTGTACGACGTGAATGAAGACGGGAGCCTTTCCAACCCACGCCGTTTCGCCGAGAACATCGGTTCGGGCGTGATTGAGGAGGGCATTCCGGACGGCATGAAATGTGACGAACGCGGGAACATCTGGGTGACGGGCCCCCGAGGTGTGTGGGTGTTCGACCAAGGCGGAGAACTCCTCGGCACCGTCCTCGTTCCGCAAAATGTCGGGAACCTGACGTGGGGGGGCGACGACTGGCACACCCTCTACATGCCGAGCACGACTTCGCTCTACACGATTCGGACAAAGGTCGGCCCGCATCGCGAGCCCTACATGGGTTAGGACAGTGTTGAAAGTTCGTTCCAGCCATCGACGCCAGTTCTCCTGCCAGGGACTTTGCCGAGCTGTAGGTCTGGCTTCCATTTCTATTCAACACCGCCCCATTCGACTGCAAGCACGGACACGAAACAGGGAGATGAGGAAGACAAGATGAGTGGTGAGTTCACACTTGACGCCAGTCGATGCGCATTGATCCTCCAGGATCTGCAAAACGATGTGATCATCGACGGAGGAGCGTTTGCCGAGTCGGGCTCGCCCACCCATGCCCGAGAGCAGGACGTCGTGAAGAACGCCCGGCGCTTGGCCGACGCATGTCGGTCCAAGGGAATCCCCGTGATCCACGTCTGGTACATCGTCGAAGAGGGGGCTCCGGGCTTGAAGCTCAACGCCCCGCTGTTCGCCGGGGTTGCCGAGGGGGCACTGGTGAGAGGGACATGGGGAGCGGCACCGGCCGAAGGTCTCGAGCCCCAAGAAGGCGACTTCATCGTCGAAAAGATGCGGATGAGTGCCTGGCAGGGCACCAATCTCGAGAACATTCTGGCCGGGACCGGGCGAGACACGATCATCGTGAGCGGAGCGTGGACCAACATGTCGATCGAGCACACCGCCCGGACAGGTGCGGACAAGGGCTACTACATGGTCGTTCCCTCCAACGCGTGTTCGACGATGAGCGCCGATTGGCACGACGCTTCCATCAACTACGCCCTGCAGAACGTGTCGACCGTCACCGACGTCGACTCGATCATCGAGGCGCTGAGCTAGGCCCGAGATACGCTTTGACCACCGAGACCATCGGAAGCCGGAAGACCACGAGTCAACGCTCGGCCCTGCAGCGAGCGGTCCTCGTGACCGCTTGGGGCGCGTTGGCCGTGGTGCTGGCATGGGTGTTGGTCTTCGCCAACGGTACCCCAGCGGCGCCGCTCGTCTCCAACCCGGCGAACTTCGTGACGGTGATTCTCAACGCCGTGACGATCTCGGGCCTCTATTTCGTGGTCGCCTCCGGCTTCACGCTGATATTCGGCCTGATGAGGGTCGTGAACCTGGCCCACGGCTCCCTGTTCCTACTGGGAGGTTATCTCGCCCTCGAGATGCAGAAGGCCATGGTCGGAAAGCAGCGCAACATCGTTTCGAGCGACGTCGGTCTCGCCGACTGGATCATCCCCCTCCTCGTGGCAGCGATGCTCGCCGGGTTGATCGGCCTGACCATGCAGCAAGTTTTCTTGCGTTGGTTCCAGGGTCAGGAGATGCGTGAGACGTTGATCACCATCGCCATCTCGGTGATTCTCGCCGACCTCATGATCGCGTGGTTCGGAAGCACGGCGGTCGACGTCACGTGGCCGGGCGCACTCAACCAGGCCATCACGGTGTTCGGGATCCGCTACTCGCTGACCCGGCTTTTCATGTTGGGGATTGCCATCCTCGTCGGGATCGCCCTGTGGGCCTGGCTGCAGAAGACCCGAACAGGGATGATCATCCGCGCCGGGGTGGACGACACCTCCATGGTCGAGGCCCTGGGGATAAACGTCCAGATGGTCTTCGCCCTGGCGTTCCTCGTTGGCTCGGCGCTGGCCGGGTTGGGGGGCGTGATGGGCGGATCCTTCGCCAGCCTGGCAGCCGGCGTCGATGGTGCCTGGCTCCTCAACTCGATCATCGTGGTGATCGTGGGTGGCATGGGCTCGTTGAAGGGAGCCTTGGCCGGGTCCCTGCTTCTCGGCACGATCACTGCCTTCGCGCCCGCCTATCTCCCCTCCAACTTCACCCACTACTCGATCATCTTCACGTTTGGGATGTTGGCTGCTGTGCTGGCATGGCGCCCGTATGGGCTGTTTGGGCGGCCAGAATGATCCACACATCTGATGGCGTCATCGGGGAGCGGCAACGCCGTTCGCTCGTTACTCCCGAGACGGTCCTAGTGCTGGTGGTCGTCCTCCTTCTCCTGGTGGCGCCATTGTTCGCCTCTCAATTCTTTCTCAGTTTCGTCCTCACCCAGACTCTGCTCTTGGGTGTGTCGGCGGCGAGCCTTATCTTTCTGGCCGCCTATGGGGGAATGATCTCCCTCTCTCAGACTCTCATGGCCGGATTCGCCGGCTTCGTGATCGGAAACGCGGTCACGACCGGAGGTAGCAAGGGTCTGAACCTGGGCCTCGATCCTTGGGTTGGGGTTCTCTTCGGAGTGTTGTTCACGACGATCTTGGCCTTCGTTCTCGGCGCCGTCGCCAGCCGGTCGACCGGCCTCTACTTCCTGATGATCACCCTCACTTTCGGGGTCATCGGCTTCTTCTTCTTCGGACAGGTCACTACCTTCTCCGGTTTTGGCGGTGTCAATCAGATCCGTTCGCCCGCCTTCATCGGTTTGCCCGGCGAGTACCCGGCGCGCCTCTTTTACGTGGCACTGGGTGTGTCGATAGCCGTCTTTGGCTTGTTCAAGTACGTTGGGCGAACTCGCTTCGGTCTCGCTCTGCAGGGCATTCGCGACGACAGCATCCGAATGAGTTCGCTGGGTTACAACTTGTGGATCCATCGCACTCTCGCTTTCACGCTGGCCGGGTTCGTGGCCTCGCTGGGGGGCACCCTGTTCGTGTGGTGGAACCGCCAGATCGATCCGGCGACCATAGGCATCGGCAGGATCCTGGCGTTGCTCATCGTCGCCGTCATTGGAGGCATGAACCGGCTGGCGGGAGCGTGGGTAGGCGCTTTCGTTTTCGTGCTCGCCAACAACTACGTCCGAGACGTACCACTGCTCAATCAAATCGGTCTCACCGAGAATCGTTTCAACACGATCATCGGAATCATCTTCTTGCTGATCGTGCTCCTGTCGCCCGATGGGCTGATAGGGATCGGTCAGCGAGTTGCCGGGCGCTTCACTCGAAGGGAACAGCCAAGCCCATAGATCCAGGATCCGAACGGATTCTCGGATGGTCAGGAAGAAAGAGAAACGAACAACAAGGAGGAGAAGAGTGAGACTCACAAAAACTCACGCAAGCGCATGGAAACTACTTGCGCTCTTTACCGTCTTGGCTCTGGTACTCGCTGCTTGTGGTAGCGAGGACGGGACCGACACGGCGCCAGACCCAGCTCCGGCAACCACGGCGGCTCCGGATGACGGACCCGACGACGGCGATACCGACGGCGATACCGACGGCGTAGGGACTGAAGTCATCAATCTCGCCGTACTGTCGGAGTGTGAGGGCCCGTTCGGGGACTTCCACCAACAAGACATGGCCGGAGTGGGAGCTGCGTTCGCCGAGTATGCAGGTGCGACGATCACCGACCCGAACGATGCCGTGGCGGGCTTCACCGGGGCCTCGGTGGCCGGGGTGCCCGTCGAACTCGTCGGCATCGGATGCGGTGACGACACCGCGGACAAGGCCATCGAGGAAACCCGCCGATTAATGGAGCAGATCGGTGCCGACATCATGATTGGCCCACTGTCCGGCGATGAGTCGATCGCCGTGGCCAACTATGCCAAAGACCATCCCAACCAGACCTTCATCAACGGCAGCGCCGGAGCGATGGACACGACACTCGAGGTGCAGGCCCCGAACTTCTTCCGCTTCAACTCAGACGGTGCGCAATGGAACGCCGGAATGGGCGACGTCGCCTACAACGAGTTGGGCTGGGAAACGGCTGCGGTGATCATGGACGATTACAGCTTCGCCTGGACGTCGGGCGCAGGATTCATCGCTGAGTACTGCGCGGCCGGCGGCGACGTGGTATCGCGGGTGTTCCCTCCGCTCGGCACGACCGATTACTCGTCGTTCGTCGACCAGCTTCCATCTCCCGATGAGGTCGACGGTTACTTCTGGGTGGTGGGTGGCGCCGGAACGTTGCCGGCACTGAAGGCGTTCGAGGACTCCAAGGGCCCTCTTACGCCCGACCAGCACATGGGCAACCTCTTCTGGGAGTTCGCGGCTGGGAGCCTCGATGCCTCTCTCGAAGGGGCGTACGTCGGAGGGTTCGGTACGGCCGCTGACTTGGACATCCCGAGCGTGGCGGAGCACACCGAAATCATCGACAGGCACTTCGACAATCTCGAGCCGTTCGGCGAGGCAGCACCACAGGCCCATTCGGGCTTCCTGGTCAACTACTACTCGGCGGCGAAGGCACTGATCAGGGCACTCGAGGAGGTCGGTGGGGACATCTCCGACAACCAGGCCGGCCTGCAGGCCGCTCTTTCTAACCTGGAGCTGGATGGCCCTTATGGCACTGTGACCCTCGATGAGAACCGCCAGGCGATCCAGGATCAGTACGTGCGTCAGCTCGTCCTCGGTGATGACGGTGCTCTCGGTCTCACCACCGTTGCCGTCATACCCAGCGTCGATCAGACGTTCGGAGGGACCTTCTCGCAGGGCGAAATGCCCAGCCGCGATGTGCCGTCGTGTGAGAGTCGGGACATCGCGTGGATCGGTAACGCCACACCTGTCGTCGGCGGTGTGCCCCAGGGCTGAGACGAGAGACGATTCAGTGAGAATGAAGGCCAGAGCGTGACCGTCACCGACGTAGCTCCAATTCTGCGACTCAGTGGGGTGCAGATGGCCTTCGGAGGTGTGCAAGCCCTGCGCGGCGTCGACTTCGACGTCGCGCAGGGCGAGCGCCTCGCAGTGCTTGGGCCCAACGGGGCGGGAAAGACCACCCTCTTCAACATCATCGCCGGCGACTTTGCCCCCACCGTCGGAAAAGTGTGGATCGGAGGACGCGACGTGAGTACCGCTCCTGCCCGGCTCAGGCCGCGGCTGGGGGTGGCCCGCACCTATCAGCGGACCAGGCTGTTCTCGGGCCTTTCGGTGGAGGACAACCTCTTCTTAGCCATCGTCGGCAAGGAGGGTGGCCATCTCAGGCTGTTCCGGAGCAAGGACGACGATGAGCTGCGGAGGAGGGCGCGGGGGGCGGCGGGCCGAGTATGGCTGGCCGACAAGCTGTCGACTGTGGTCGACTCGTTGTCTCACGGCGAAAAACGTCAACTCGAAGTGGGGATGGCCATGGCCGTCGCCCCTTCCCTCTTGATGCTCGACGAACCCGCGTCGGGCCTCTCCCGTGGTGAACGAGAGCAATTGACCGAGATGTTGTTGGGGCTGGAAGAGTCGGTGACCCTGATCGTCATCGAACACGACATGGATGTGGCATTGCAGGTGGCGGAACGGGTGATCATGATGCACGATGGCCTCATCGTGGCAGAGGGAACGCCCGACGAGATCCGGGCGAACCAGATGGTCCACGACATCTATCTGGGAAGTACCTTCGGAAATGAGTGACCACCGGCGGCCCGTCCTCGAGATAACAGGTCTGTCGTCCGGCTACGGTCAGGCCAAGGTGCTGTTCGACATAGACCTCACGGTCGGTGTCGAAGCAGTGGCCGTCGTGGGCCGCAACGGTATGGGCAAGACCACACTGTGCAACACCATCATGGGTCTGTTGCCGGCTACGGCGGGGTCGATCAAACTGGATGGCGTCGAAGTTTCTGGCAAGAAGGCCTACCAGGTGGCCTCCGCCGGAGCCGGATACGTGCCGCAAGGACGCCGGCTCTTTCCATCCCTATCGGTGGATGAGCACTTGGAGATGCTCGCCAAGGGAACGGCCGGGAAGCGCTGGACCAAGGATGCCGTCTACGGTCTCTTTCCGCGCCTGACCGAGCGACGGAAAGTCAGCGGGGCGGCGCTTTCGGGAGGTGAGCAACAGATGCTGGCCATCGGCCGGGCGCTGCTGCTGAACTCGCGACTCATCGTGATGGACGAGCCATCTGAAGGCCTCGCCCCCACGATCGTCGAGCAGCTCGTCGAGACCTGCCACACCCTGGTGGCAGAGGGCCATGCCGTCCTTCTCGTCGAACAGAATCTGTCCGTTGCCACCTCGGTGGCCGATCGGCAGCTGGTCATGGTGTCGGGACGCATCGAAACCGAGTTGACCGCCTCCGAGTTGGTCAACGACGCCGACGCCCAGCGTCGGTACCTGGGCGTCGACTCGCTCAAGGACGGTGTTTCATAGAGCGCTTCTTGATCACCGGTGCGATGGGTTGCATCGGCGCCTGGGCTACGAAGCTGCTCCTGGAAGAGGGTGCCGATGTGGCGATCTTCGACCTCGACGCAGACGATCGCCGTCTCAGGTCGGTGATCGACTCCGATGATCTCTCACGGGTCGAGCGAATCTCAGGGGACATCACGGATCTGCAGCGAGTGCGTGAAGCCATGGCGGGCCGGACCCACATGATCCACCTGGCCGCTCTCCAGGTGCCCATGTGTCGGGCCAACCCGCCGCTTGGAGCAGTGGTGAACGTGGCCGGAACGACGAATGTCTTGGAGAACGCCCGCCAGCTCGGTCTCGAGCATCTCGTCTACGCCAGCAGCATGGCCGTGTTCGGCCACCCCCGCCACTACCGGGAGAGGATCCTGTCGCCCGACGCGCTCCGTCTGCCTGAGACGTTGTACGGAGTGTTCAAGGTCGCCAACGAAGACACGGCGGGGGTCTACTGGCACGATCATCAGGTCCCCAGTATCGGGCTGCGGCCGTACACGGTGTACGGGCCCCTGCGGGACCAGGGCGCCACTTCCCAGCCGACACTGGCGATTGAAGCGGCCGTGCGGGGGGAGCCCTATCACATTGGATATGGGGGGACGGCCGGCTATCAGTTTGCCCCCGACGTCGCCCGGCTCTTCATCATGGCTGCCCGAGCCGAACCCAAAGGCGCCCACGTCTACTCTCTGAGCGGTGACATCGTGACCATGTCCGAGTTGGTGCGGTTGATCGGAGAGGTGACGGGGACCGATCTGATCACCTACGACGACACCCCGTTGCCTTTTCCCGACGGAGCAGATGACACCCCGCTCCGCCAACGTTTCGGCGAGATCCCGCACACTCCCCTGAGCGAGGCCATTCGCCGCACCGCCGAGTTCTTCGAAAAGCGAGGCACGAATGGCCACGCTTGACATCGAACGCTCCCGCCTCGATGAGATCGGCACCCGGCTCGAAGGGCTCTACACCGGGATCATCCACGACGTACTGCGCGCCCGAGGCGAAGACACCGGCGTCTTGCCCAAGGAGATCCGCTCTCTCGCCGGTGGGGGCAAGACCGGCGGAGTGGCCTACACGATGGAAGGAAGGCCCGCTTCCGATCTCGACGGGCACGAGACCCTGCTCCTGTGGACCGAGTTCCTGTCGGATGTCCCGCCCGGTGCCCTGGTCGTGTGTCAGGCCAATGACGACGAGGTGGCGCACATGGGAGAGCTGTCCGCAGAGACGCTTCAACATCGGGGCGTGCGCGGGTTCATCGTCGATGGAGGCTGCAGGGACTCCCGGTTCGTGCTCGATATGGGTTTTCCAGTCTGGTGCAGATACACCACGCCCGCCGACATCGTGGGCAGGTGGCGCGTCGAGAGTCACGGCGACCCCATCACCATTGGCACCGCCACCGTCAACACCGGAGACTGGGTCCTCGCCGACGACGACGGCGTGGTCGTGGTGCCGGCTGCGACGGCCGAGGAGGTCATCAGCGAGGCTGAAACCCAGGCTGCGACAGAGGATGAGATCCGGGCCGCCGTTCTCCGGGGCGTGTCACCCAAGGAGGCCTACCTCAAGCACGGCAAGTTCTGATGCTCCGGCGCCGCTACTGAGTTGGGTGCGGTGCCGCCTCATCCGTTCTCGATGCCGGACGAATACGTCGAGCGGTCGACAGACACGAGCAAACGCAAGGGCGTGCGCCCTAGAACTCGAATTCCTCGGCAGGCGCGCCAACCTCGACGGAAGCGGTCTCGGTGGCATGGAGGAGGGTTGTCTGGACGATGTTCTTCGCCCGGGCGAAGTTGTCGATCTCCACGGGAACGGGGCTCGTCCTCAGGCCGAGGGCATAGGCGGCGGCGTTGCGGCCGATGGCCCGATACGAGTCGAGCGTCAGCAGTGGGGCCATCGAAAAGAGTTCCAGGTTGTCGAGGGGTTCGAGGTCGGCGCGGTGAATGACTGCCGTCCCCTTCGACTGGATGCCGATGGATATTCCCGACCCGCTGAGCCGGGAGGCATCGTGGGCTATGAAGGCGACATCGGACGTCCGGCGCACGCGCACGAACCGGGGCGCTCCGCCGATTGACCGCACTCCTTCGTCGAGAGCCTTCAAGACCGACCCATGGCTCAGCCCGTTGATGGTGGCCTGCAACGAAGCGGCAAAGGCCGGTCCCAAACCGATCACCACCTCGGTGTGGTTTGCGCCTGGTAGGGCTTCGGCTCTCCCAACCGACGAGTCGGCCCGAGGGCTGCGGTGTGCGGCGAAACTGGCTGGATCGAGGCGGTGGGGCAACGTCTGGAGCCTTTCCCACCTCTCGCCTTCCAGACGGTATCCGGTTCCCGGGCCCCGGTAATGGTTCGGATCGCTCACCGCCGACTCGACTTGCCAATCGCTTCCCACGATGGCCGACGTCTGGAGGTAGTCGCCGCTGACGCGGAGGCGCTGCATTCCCAGCACCGCCTCGGCGATGTCCGTGTGCCCTGCGGCTTGCAGGGCGCGGACCACGTCTATCCCTGTCACATTCTCGGCGTACACCAGATCAGCCGCTTCGACATCTGCCGCCCGGTCTCTGTCCGGCATGTCGGCGCTGTCGTACGCCAGCACTGCATCGGCTACCTCCTGGTCGGTGATCGCCGGCAAGCCGAGGTGCCGGAACACCGATTGGATCGCAGTTGCCGCTCGTTGCCGAACGGTCAAGGCCGCCTCTTCGCTCAGTGGCTCTATGCCGGCGTCGACTTGCCAGTCGCGTTGAATGGTGGTCCATTCGTCGAAGTCGTCGGAGTCGTAGTTGCCACCGCCGAACATGTTGTCGTAGCGCGGCACTGCGCTGTAGCCCGAGGTCACGAAGTCGGTTCCCGGTAGGAATTGTCCCATCAGCTTGGCGGTCTTGCGTATGGGTGAATGCGAGGCGATGGCGTCGTTGCCGGAGGCCACTTCCAGACCCAGCCAGGCCGCCATGAGGTTTTCGGCGAGGATCGACTTGGACCCTCCGGGGAGGGCCAGTGGCAGAGCGACAGTGGATATGCCTCCGTTCTGGACACCCTGCGACCCGGCGGCACGGATCAGCGAAAGGCAGCGAGCTTCCAGGTGGAGCATGGAACATCCCTCGGCATGTCCCATCAGCGCCTCCGAACCGCTACCCGACGTGAATCGGACCTTGATGCCGCGCGAGGCGTAGGCGGAGGCCAGGAATGCCTTCGACCAGGGAGTGTCGTCTCCATCGACCAGGGCGGCGTCGGTGCCATACACCGACAGCGTCTCCGAATAGGTGGTGAGGCCTTGCATGCCGAGTTGAAGATTTCGCCTTTCCTCGACGGCGCATTGCGTAAGGGCGCCGGGGCGGCCGGTCTGTGATCCGACCAGCAAAGCGATGGCGTTGAGGGGGGCGTACCGGGCGACACCCACGGTGGTTTCTATCTCGGCGAAGCCTCTGGCGGCCGCTTCTGCGGCGTCGGCAGCCAGTAGTGCGGGGCTCTCCTTGCGGTTTGTGACATGTGCCTGGTTGGCGGGTCGCCGCCGGGCGCGCAGCTTCTTGAGAGCGAACATCATTTCCACCGGATCGAGCAGGGAGACCACGTGGGCCAGCTTGGCCGGTGTCAGGCCGCGAGAGAGACGAACGAGGTCCTCGCGAGAAATCCCCACATCGATGAGGCGATGAGCAATCTCGAGGTCGGGAAGAGCCATGGCGCCCTCGGCTACTTCGAGGTCGATTCCGTGCAGGCTGACGAAAATATCGATCAGGTCGAATTCGTCCGCCCGCTTTCCGTCCATCGATTCGACGACCCCGTCGCGTACGGTCAGCTCAGGAGTGGGATCGTTCGGGCCGTTCATCGTCACCAGCCCGAGATCGGGCTGAGGTTCGATGATGGTCTCCAGACGCAGTTCCCTGTCGGCGCGCGCCCGTGCTCGGCCGGACTCGCTCATTTCAGGAGGTTCCTGCGGGCGTAGGCCACCGACGCCTCCCGCACCAGGGCGGCAACCGACGTCGCCGAGTAGTCTTCTTCCAAGCGCTCCGCCCATTCTTCGAGTACCTGAGCCGACGATCGGCCTGGTCGGAGCGCGGTGTAGATCTCGAGGATGACCTCGTCAGGGATGACAGCCATCTCAGCGGCGCGATCGAGATTGTCGCCCAGTTGGCTCATACCGACACTGCGGGCTACCCCAGCCTGCATCCTGAGGGTTGCGGGTGTTGCCCGAAAATCGCCTTCGGGTATCGATCCATGGAAAAGCCCATCCAGGGTGAGCTCATCGAGTCGCAAGCCATGCGGCGTTCGGACGAGATCCGGCCGGTTGGATGAGAGGGGATAGTCGTAGGCGGGATCGAATTCTGCCATGCCGGCATGGTACTGACTCTCGTGGTGAGCTCTTCTCGCGTCGCCCACCGAAAGGACCTATCGGGTCTGGGTGGGGTCTCCACTCAGGACGCGCGGACGGACGTCCGTCCAAGCCATGGGCCGGCGTCGTGGATCGATTCCGGTACCGCAGCTGCCCCTGTCGGCTCGCCCCTAAGCTGCGAGGCGTGACGACCAACACCTCCGTACAGCTGCCAGGACCGCTTCGAGATCTCGCCGATCGGGCTCTCTTGCGTGAGCTGGCCTACGTCGACGGAGCCTGGGTGGGTGCCGACTCCGGTGCTGTGTTCGATGTCATCGACCCGGCGACGGGAGAGGGTATCGCCACCGTGCCGTGCATGGGTGCGGCCGAGACCAGGACGGCCATTGTCGCGGCCGAAGTCGCTTTCGGGGTCTGGCGGGCGATGACCGCCAAACAGCGGGCGCGGATCCTGCGCAACTGGGCGGATCTCATGCGAGAGCACAGTGACGACCTTTCCTTGATCCTCACGGTCGAGCAGGGAAAGCCGTTGGCGGAGTCGCGCGCTGAGATCGAGTACGGGGCGTCGTTTCTCGAGTGGTTCGGGGAAGAGGCGAAGCGGGTTTACGGAGATGTGATCCCGACGCCGCTACCGGGCCGACGTGTGGTGGTCCTCAAACAGCCGGTGGGTGTCACGGCCGGCATCACACCGTGGAACTTCCCGGCGGCGATGGTGACCCGCAAGTGTGCTCCTGCCCTGGCGGCTGGGAACACCATGGTCCTGAAGCCGGCTGAGCAGACCCCACTGTCCGCGCTGGCCATCTGCGAGCTGGCCGACCGAGCCGGTGTTCCCCCCGGTGTCTTCAACGTAGTCACGACCGACGCCGCCGGCGCGCCGGCAATCGGTGAAGAAATGACGGCGAACCCGACGGTGCGAATGGTGGGGTTCACCGGGTCGACCGAGGTCGGCAAGCTGTTGATGCGTCGCTGCGCCGACACCGTCAAGAAGGTGAGTCTCGAACTGGGCGGCAACGCCCCATTCATTGTCTTCGAAGACGCCGACCTCGACCTCGTCGTCGATGCCCTCGAGTCGTGCAAGTGGCGCAACGCCGGGCAGACGTGTATCTCCGCCAACCGCATCCTCGTGCAGAGGGGAGTCTTGGACGAACTGACGGGACGTCTGGTCGAGTACGCCAACCGCTTGATAGTGGGCGCAGGCACCATCCAAGGCGCCCAAATCGGTCCGCTGATCGACGAGCAGGGTCTCGAGAAGGTCGAGCACCATGTCGCCAATGCCATCGAGGGCGGGGCCACCGTTGCCACCGGTGGCGGCCGGCATCAACTAGGGGGACTGTTCTTCGAACCGACTGTCCTCACGGATGTGAGTCCTGAGATGGTCATGTCTTGCGAGGAGACCTTCGGTCCGGTCGCCGGTTTGATTCCTTTCGAAACCGAGGAGGAGGCCGTCGCCATCGCCAACGACACGCCCTACGGCCTGTGCGCCTATTTCTTCACTCGTGACCTGGCGACGGCCTGGCGAGTAGGCGAGGCGCTCGAAGCGGGTATCGTCGGCCTCAATACCGGCTTCGTATCGACTGAAGTTGCACCGTTCGGCGGGGTGAAGGAGTCGGGATTGGGCCGGGAAGGGTCGCACTATGCCATCGAGGAATGGGTCGAGACCAAGTACCTCACATTCGCCGGCATTTGATTCTCGAGCAACACGAAAGCGAAGCAATGATCGTCGAGCAGCGCGACTACCACATCTACACCGGCAAGCTGCAAGAGTTGGTGGAGCTGTACGAGAGCGAAGGGATCCAGATCCAAGAGGAGATTTTGGGCAACCTGATCGGGTGGTTCATCACCGACGTCGGGGCCCTGTCCACAGTGGTCAGCTTGTGGGGTTACGAGAACAGCGCCGAGCGGGAAGAGCGGCGCGCACGGCTCCAACAGGATCAGCGCTGGAGAGTTTTCGTGGACAAGATCCAACCGCTGATCCACACCCAACAGAACCGCATCTTGAAGCCGACGAACTTCTCACCGATCCGATAGGCGGAGAAAAGGAAGCTGAATGAGCCTCGAAGGAAAGGTTGCCATAGTCACCGGTGGCGCTCAGGGGATAGGCCGAGCCATCGCCGACTCGCTCTCGGCAGCCGGGGCACGGATTGTGGTGGCGGACGTCGCCAATGCCGCCACAGCCGCAGGCCGGTACCCAGAGGCCATCGGTCTGACTGTGGATGTGTCCGACCCGGAGCAGGTCGCCGCCATGGCGGCCGAGACCGCCCAGCGCTACGGATCCATCGACATCCTCATCAACAACGCCGGCATCTACGCATCGTTGAAGATGCGACCCTTTGAACAAATCCCGGTCGACGAGTGGCGCAAGGTCATGGACGTCAACGTGCTCTCGATGTTCCTCACCACCCGCGCCGTCGTGCCCATAATGAAAGAAGGGACCGGCGGCAAGATCGTCAACATCTCTTCGGGGACTCCGTTTCGCGGGGTTCCCTTCCTGCTCCACTACGTCACGAGCAAAGGTGCTGTGGTCGCAATGACCCGCTCCCTGGCCAAGGAGCTCGGCGGGGACAACATCCACGTCAATTGTGTGGCTCCCGGGTTCACGGTCAGCGACGGCGTCAACGAGCATCCTGAGGTCCTCGAAGCGCTGGCCGAGGTGTCGATCGCGGCCCGTACCCTGAAACGAGAGCAGGTGCCCGCCGACGTCGCCGGGGCGGTGACGTTCCTCTGCAGCCCGGAAGCCGATTTCATCACCGGCCAGACGATGGTCATCGATGGCGGTCAGTACTTCCATTGATCGATGCGTCTGACCCTCACCCACCATCCCGACGGCATCAGCACGTCCGGAGACCTCGTTGCCGTCTATGACATCGACGCCGAACGGGCTCACTTCGGGGAGGTGTCGGTGGACGGCCCCGCTCTCATGTGGGAGCTGCACTCGGATGACCCGATCCCCCGGGCCTTGCTCTCGGTCGAACTATCCGTAGACCACTCGTGCGCCTGGCTGCTGCGTTGCGATCGGATCGACTTTCCACCCCGAGCAGTCGCCCACCCGCATACGCACCCCGGGCCCGGCATCCGCTGTCTCCTGTTCGGCCGGCTGACCGTGGAGACCGAAGGCACCGCCAACACATATGGTCGGCTGGGTGCGTGGTTCGAAAATGGCCCGACTCCGGTCCGTGCCGTCGCCGGCAACGAGAAGGCGGCTTTCGCGCGCGTCATGCTACTGCCGCGACAGTGGGAAGGTCGTCGAACGATCAGGTACGTTGACGAGGCCGACGCCCTCAAGCCGAAACAACAAAGGGCGACTGTGTTCTTCGAATACCCTGTCGAGGTTTGCTGATGAGGAGCGGTGGTGAGGTCCTCGTCGACCAGCTGCGAATTCACGGGGTAGACACGGTCTATACGGTGCCCGGCGAGAGCTTCCTACCAGCACTGGACGCTCTCTACGAGGGTCGTCAGGATATTCGGCTCATCACCGCTCGACATGAGGGTGGTGCATCGAACATGGCCGAGGCCCATGCCAAGCTGACCGGTGCCCCGGCAGTCTGCTTCGTCAACCGTGGTCCGGGGGCCACCCACGCCACCAACGGTGTGCACACCGCCTATCAGGACTCGACCCCGGTGGTCGTCTTCATCGGGCAGGGGCCGCGGGGATTTCTCGATCGGGAGTCGTTCCAAGAGATCGACCACAAGTTGCTGTTCGGCGAGCTGACCAAATGGTCCGGCCAGGTCGAAGATCCAAGGCGGATCCCCGAAATCGTCAGCAAGGCCATGCATGTCTCCATGGGAGGAAGGCCGGGCCCGGTCGCTGTTGCTCTTCCTGAGGACGTCTTGACCGAGAAGATAATTGTTGCCGACGCCCGGCGCTACCGCATCACCCGGCCGCATCCGGGCACAGCGGAGATGACGGAGCTCAGGTCGATGCTCGAGCGGGCATCGCGGCCGGTCATGGTGGTGGGCGGTGGGGGATGGACCAGGACCGCCAGCAGAGACCTACTCGCCTTTGCGGAGGCCAACCGCATACCGACCGCCGCCTCGTTTCGATGTCAGGACTACATCGACAACCACTCCGACATCTACTTCGGTTACGGGGGCCTCGGTATTCGTCCCAAGCTGGCCAGCCGCATAACGGAAGCGGATCTCTTGTTGGTGGTGGGTGCCCGGCTGGGCGAGGCCACCACCAATCGCTACTCGTTGGTGGATATCCCCGTGCCCCGCCAAGCCCTGGTGCACGTACACCTCGGACCTGAGGAACTCGGCTCGGTCTACCAACCGGACCTGCCCATCAACAGCGGATACGCCGAGTTCGCCTCCGCCGCCCGGGCGTTGGAGCCGGTGGACCACGGGAGATGGGACTCTTGGGCCACCGAGGCTCGTTCCGACTACCTCGACGATCTCGAGCCACCCGATGCCCCTGGCCCCTTGAACCTCGCCACCGCAGTTCGACACATGAGTCGCGTGTTGCCCCCCGAGTCCATCATCACCAACGGTGCCGGCAACTTCACTGTTTGGGCTCACCGGTATTACGAGTTCACTCAGTTCAGAACGCAACTGGGCCCGACCAGCGGGTCGATGGCGTACGGGATACCTGCTGCGATCGCTGCCAAGGTCGTTCACCCCGGTCGCCCGGTGGTGGCCTTCACAGGCGACGGCGACTTCATGATGTCGGTCCAAGAGGTGGCCACGGCTGTCCAGCACCGCCTCGACCCGGTCATCGTGCTGATCAACAACGGGATGTTGGCCACTATGCGCATGCACCAGGAGCGCCAGTTCCCGGGACGTGTCTACGGTACCGACCTCGTGAACCCGGACTTTCAGGCGTTGGGCGCTTCGTTGGGCCTACACACTGAGATGGTCCGAAGCGATGCGGATTTCCCCGGTGCCTTGGAGCGGGCCCTGGAGGCCGGCCGGGCAGCGTTGATCGAGCTGGTGGTCGACCCGGAGCAACTGACGCCCGGCAGGACGCTTTCCGGCACTCGCGAAGCGTCGTTGGGCTGACGGCGTTTTCGGGAATGGCGCTCCAGGGAACATCACTAGGGTGAGTGCACGGAGCCCAGGAGGAGTAGTTGCCACTGATTCGAGTCGAGCTGTTCGATCACCGCATCGACGATGCGGTGAGCGCCAAGCTGATCGCGGGGATGACCGACGTCATGTGTGACGTCATCCACGAGAGCATGCGCGATCACACGTTCGTGATCGTCGAAGGCCATTCGCCGAAGAACTGGGGAGTGGGGGGTCGGCCCTGGCCGATCGAGGAAATGGAAGTCTGATCGACCACGTTGCCCGTCGACGAGCAGCGCCCGGCAGTCGTGGGGGAGTTGGCCATGACTCAACCTATCCGGTCGGCCATCCACGCAGGCGTGAGCATGGCGGTGAGGGGCCGGGCGGCTCCGGCTCATCAGCGCCGGCCCCGCCATCGCGGGTTTCGTGGCGAGCAGGGTCCCGAAGACCTCGAGAAGCGATCGGGGACGGAAACGTGACCATCTTCGAAACGGAGGGCTCATGGTGGTAGAACCCGTGCTCATCGACGGGGAGTGGCAGAAGTCCACCGGCGTGGGGACGTTTACGGCTCACGATCCGAAGACCGGCGAGGCCCTGCCTGCGAGTTTCCCGATGTCGGGAATGGATGACCTGGCCAGGGCACTGGACTCGGCTCGTAGGACCGTCCGAGAGCTGCGTCAGGTCCCCGCGGAGGTATTGGCAGGGTTCTTAACTGCATTTGCAGACGGGCTTATCGCCAACCGAGACGCATTGGTGGTGAGCGCCCATCAAGAGACCGGGCTCGCGGTCGAGCCTCGACTGAACAGTGTGGAGCTACCCCGCACTGTCGACCAGCTCCACCAGGCGGCGCGAGAGGTGCGCGATCGTTCCTGGGTAGCGGCGACGATCGACACAGCCGCCGGAATCCGGTCGATGTTCCGTCCGTTGTCAAAACCCGTTGCGGTATTCGGTCCCAACAATTTCCCATTCGCCTTCAATTCGGTCTCCGGTGGCGACTTCGCGGCGGCGGTGGCCGCGGGCAATCCGGTCATCGCCAAAGCCCATCCCGGTCACCCGATGACTACGAAGCTGATCGCCGATGTGGCCCGGGAGGCGATCGAGTCGTCGGGGCTGCCTCCCGCAATGCTGCAGTTGGTCTATGGGCTCCGGCCCGAGGACGGGACGGCCTTGGCGAGCAGCGGCGACTTGGGGGCGATCGCCTTCACCGGCAGCAGGCGCGGTGGTCTGAGTCTCAAAGCACCGGCGGACGCCGCCGGTGTTCCGATCTACCTGGAGATGAGCAGCGTCAACCCGGTGTTCGTCCTGTCGGGCGCACTGGCGAGCAGAGGCGACGAGATCGCCGTCGAGTTCTTCGGCTCTTGCACTCTCGGCGTGGGGCAGTTCTGCACCAACCCCGGCCTCGTGGTCGTTCCGGCTGGGCCCGAGGGAGACGCGTTCGTCGACACCGCCAAGAGACTCTTCGGAGAGGGAGAAACGGGTACGTTGCTCGGGCCGTCCAGCCATGTGGCTTCGGCGGTGAGGGAGCTCGAGGCGGCGGGAGCCGAAATCCTCATCGGCGGGTCGAGCGGGAAAGGCGAAGGCTTCCGATTCGCCAACACACTGCTCACCGCCTCCGCCGGCCAGTTCCTGGCCGATCCGGTGGCGATGCAGGCAGAAGCGTTCGGTCCGGTCTCGCTCATCGTCAGGGCCGGCAGCGTCGACGAGATGGTGGGCATAGCCGAAGCGCTCGAAGGCAATCTGACCGGGTCCATCTATTCGGCTGCGAACGGCGCCGACGAAGATGCCTACCGGCTGCTCGAGCCGGAGTTGAGGCCGCACGTCGGCCGTCTTCTCAACGACAAGATGCCCACGGGAGTAGCTGTCTCGCCGGCTATGAACCATGGCGGGCCTTACCCGGCGACAGGTCATCCGGGGTTCACGGCTGTTGGGCTGCCGGCCGCCATCCATCGCTTCGCCGCTCTTCATTGCTACGACAACGTGGCTCATCATCGACTGCCGATCGAGATCCAGGACAAGAATCCCAACGGCAGAATGTTCCGCTACATCGACCGGGTGTGGACTCGCGAGGACGTGTCATGACCGTCGCCATGGTGTCTGCTCTTCGTCCCGAAGCGGCCCTTCCGTTCGACGCCACCACCGGGACCCTCGTCGGTCGGGCCTGGCTACCGGGAAATCCTCCCGGGCCTGGTGTCGTGGTCGTGAGAGAAGGCGCTGTGTACGACATCTCGACGACAACTCCGACGATGTCCGCCTTGTGTAATCACCCGGATCCGGTGGCCGTGGCGTCATCCGACGGAATCGCCCTCGGCTCCATCGAGTCGATACTCGCCAACAGTGCCTGGGACCTGCGCGAGCCGTCTCTGGCGTGGTTGATGGCGCCGGTCGACCTGCAGACGGTGAAGGCGAGTGGCGTCACGTTTGCCGAGAGCCTGTTGGAGAGGGTGATCGAAGAGCAAGCAGGAGGCAACAGAGCGGCGGCTGATGAGATCCGGGAGCGAATCACCGCCGTCATCGGTGACGACCTGTCTCAGATCGTGCCCGGTTCCGACGCGGCCATGAGCCTGAAGCGCCACCTCGTCGCCGAAGGTGTCTGGTCCCCCTACCTGGAGGTCGGCATCGGTCCTGACGCCGAGGTGTTCACCAAGGCCCCGCCCATGGCCGCCGTCGGTACTGGGGCCGAGGTGGGTGTTCGTCGCGACTCCGACTGGAACAACTCGGAGCCCGAATTGGTGATGGTGGTATCCGCGGCCGGCACAATCGTGGGCGCTTCCCTCGGAAACGATGTCAACCTGCGCGACATCGAAGGCCGGAGCTCACTCCTGCTGGGGAAGGCAAAGGACAACAATGCAGCCGCCGCCATTGGCCCATTCCTGCGGTTGGTGGATGGGTCGATGTCCGTGGGGGACTTGAAGGGACTGACCATCGACATCTCAGTGAAGGGCGAAGACGGTTTCGAGATGCACGGACACAACTCGATGAGCCGGATCAGTCGAGACGTCGAGGATCTGGTGGCAGCAACAATCGGAGAGAGCCATCAGTATCCCGACGGCATGGCCCTGTACGCGGGGACGATGTTCGCTCCCACCATGGATCGCGACATACTCGGCGAGGGATTCACCCACAAGGTAGGGGACATAGTCGAGATCTCCTGCCCACAGTTGGGAACCCTGGTGAATCGTGTGAATCTGTGCGAAGACGTCGAGCCGTGGACGTTCGGGGCAGGGGCTCTCATGGCCAATCTGGCCGAGCGGCGTCTGCTGGGAGGCTAGAGGACAGTGTTGAAAGGTTCGACCCCCACCAGCCGGGGGACGTTCTCACCGTTAACCCCCTACCCTGGATGAGAATGCGACACGGGAGATCTAGATGAGATCGTTGAAACCCCATGGGATCACCCCGGCTCTTGCCGTTCATTGGGATCTGACCACGCCCGAGCTCTATGAGCACACGCTCCTGCGGGGGGAAGGCGAAATCGCTCATCAGGGAGCCTTGGTGGTCGACACGGTCCCCTACACCGGTCGCAGTCCCAAGGACAAATATGTGATCCGAGAAGCGAGCACCGAGGGTGAAATCTGGTGGGGAGAGTTCAACCACCCCATGGAACCTGAGGCGTACGACGCCCTCTATGCGCGCGTGTGCGAGCACCTGAGCCAGCGTGATCTGTACGTGCAGGACATGTATGCGGGAGCCGATCCCAAGAATCGTCTGTCGGTGCGGGCCATCACCGAGAGCCCTTGGCATGCTCTGTTCTGTAGGAACATGTTCATCCTTCGACGCAGATTCGAGAGCTCAGACGAAATCGAGTCCTTCGTGCCCGACTTCACGATCGTCCACGCTCCGAGCTTCCAGGCTGTGCCCGAACGTGATGGCACCCGCAGTGAGGTCTTCATCTGTATCAGCTTCGAACGCAAAGTGCTGCTCATCGGCGGCACCACCTACGCCGGGGAGATGAAGAAGTCGGTCTTCTCGGTGATGAACTACTTGCTCCCCAAGCGCGACGTGCTGTCGATGCACGCTTCCGCCAGCGTAGGACGCGAAAGGGGCGACTCGGCCGTCATCTTCGGGCTATCCGGGACTGGGAAAACCACCCTGGCCACCGACCCGTCCCGCCTCATGGTGGGTGATGACGAAATCGGATGGGGGGCCGGAGGGATCTTCAACATCGAAGGCGGTTCGTACGCCAAGACCATCAACCTGTCGGTGGAGGATGAGCCGCTCATCTTCCAGGCGGCCAATCGATTCGAGACCATTCTCGAGAACGTGGTGGTCAGCCCTGACACCCGTCGCCCCATCTTCAGCGACGGGTCGAAGACGGAGAACACCCGCTGTGCTTATCCGCTGGGTCATCTCCCCAACGCCGAGCCGAACATGACCGGGCCCCACCCCCGCAACATCGTGTACTTGTCGGCCGACGCCTTCGGCGTCCTACCACCCATCTCCCGGCTCACACGTGAACAGGCCATGTACTACTTTCTCAGCGGGTACACCGCCAAGCTGGCAGGTACCGAGCGGGGCGTAACCGAGCCGGCGGCCACCTTTTCGCCCTGCTTCGGAGCACCTTTCCTTCCGCTCCCACCCTCCTACTACGCCAACGTCCTCGCCGGCAAGATCGACGAGCACGACTGTCGAGTGTGGATGATCAACACCGGATGGAGCGGCGGACCCTACGGCGTGGGCAGCCGTATTCGCATACCGCACACCAGGGCAATGCTCAACGCCGCCCTCGAAGGAAAGCTCGACGACGTCGAGTACATCGACGATCCCGGCTTCGGTCTTGCCGTGCCCGCTTCGGTTCCGGGCGTTCCCTCAGAACTGCTGATGCCAGAGAGGACGTGGAAGGACGGCGCCGCCTTCAAACAGGGGGCGCGTGATCTCGCCGAGATGTTCGAATCGAATTTCGCGTCCTACGCAGACGGCGTCGACGAGTCCGTCGCTCGGTCAGGACCGAGGGTTTAGGCCTCAGGAGCCGACTTTCCCGGCCACGTCTGGGGGTCCGCCCGTTCTCTTCTGCAGCCGGGATGCCACAGAGCGGGCGCCCACGGCGAAAGTGGCGTTGACCACGGCATGGACGCCGACGGAGGCCCAGATCCCCCCGGTGACGAGGCGGAGCCATCCGAGGACGAATCCGGCGACGAGTGTCATCGCCAGGGTGGTCGAGAGCCAGCGACCGATCGGATAGCCCTCGCGTCGGGCTTGCTGGCGGGCCACCACCACATGTCCCAAGGCGAAGGCGACCGAGCTACCGACCCACGCCAGCGGCACCCCCCCGAGTTGGGCCAATAGGGCCCAGACGACGCCCCGGAACAAGATCTCCTCGGTGAGGGCCGTGAGCACGGGGATGCGCACGAGCGTGTGGGCTACGAATCCTCTCCGCGACATGCCCATGATCCGGCGATCGGCGATCAGGCGGGCGATGGCAGGAAAGACGTGGCCTAGTATCACCACCGAACCGGAGATCACCGCTGCCACGAGTGTCCAGGTGCCTGCTTGCCTCCACCCGCGTTCGGGATCGACGATGGAGAACAGCCACAGCGCCCCGCCGAGTCCCGCCAAGGTCAGACCGACTGAGACGACGAGCTGGCGACAGCGCGCCGGCGTCAGATGGAGAGCGTTGTTCCAGCCGGTCACCGAGACGACGACCAAGGCTGCGACTACGGTCTCCATGATTTCGCTCTCCGCCCTTCGACGATCGATGGGTGGGCCGCAACGGCGGAGCAGTCGTGAGAGCGCCGCCGCAGGCCATGCCTTCTTCCCAGGCTATCGGACTGCCAGGGGAATGAGCTGAAGCGATGCGGCATCGAGGTCCGAGACGATCCATGTTGGATATGGTTGTGCTCGCTGTCTGATCGGAAGAGCCGGGCCAAAGGAGCGCAGAGAGGTGTCGCGATCGAAGGATCTTCGTCGGCTGATGGCTCGACGCGCCACCGACGCGGGGTTGGTGGCGGCCGCCGCCGGCGTGCCCGACGGTTTTCAACGCACCCTCACCAGTCGTTCCAATCTCGACCAGGCCATAGTGTCGGGCCTGACTTTCGTCATCGAACAAGGCGTCGTCTCGACCATTCAGGAGACCATCCAGAGTCTGGCGTTGAGGGTGGCCAACGAAGGTTCGGGCCTCGACCCGCGCACGTGGAGTCGTTTCAGCCTCGGGGCCGACGGAGTAGCGGTAGCGGTGGGGCTCGGGTTGCAATCGGCTTTGCGCCAGACCGAGCAGGAATCGACCGCACGGGCGGTTGGGCGCACCGGCGGGCGGTTTCTCTCGCTGGCCGGAATCTCGGGCGTCGTGGCCGGGGGCGTGCACGAAGCCGCCGAGGCTGGAAGGTCCCCTACGAGCCGCTCGAGCAGAATCGGCCTCGTCGTCGCCGCCGGATCTGCGGCCGCCGTCGGCGAGTACCGCCGCCGTCGCCGAGAACGCCTCGATGAAAGCGGCCATTCTGAGGAAACGGAGATCTCGGCTGTCCGCTCCCTGGTGCTGGGGGTGGCAGTGTCGATCGGAGCGACGGGCATGGGGCGAGCCGAAGGCTGGTTCAGTTGCAGGGTGTCCGACGTGCTCTCTCGGGTGCTTCCCGGCGACGAGTTGATCTGGCGTCCTGTTGGTCACCTTGCCGCACTCGGTCTGTTCGCGTTGGGGGGCCGTGCCGGAGCCCAGGTCGTCTTCCGTCGGATCGAAGGAGGCCAATTCGGATTCGAGGCGGCGTTGGACGTGCCTCCTCTGGAGAGGGAGGTGTCCGGGTCCTCTGCCAGCATCGTGCCGTACCCGACCATGGCGAAAATGGGCCGGAGAATGGTATGGACACTGCGACGGCCCGAAGAGATCGGGCGGGTCATGGACGAGAATGCAGTCGCCCATCCGGTGCGGATCTACGGCGGCCTGGCATTGGCGGACACGCCGGCGGAGAGAGTCTCGATTGCCCTCGACGATCTCGAACGTGCCGGGGGTTTCGATCGCTCCTGGCTCATGTTGGTATCCCCGACAGGGACTGGGTATGTCAACTACGCCGCCGTCGGGGCACTCGAGTTCCTGACGAAGGGCGACTGTGCCACGGTGGCGTTGCAGTACTCGGCTAGACCCTCGCCGATATCTCTCGATCGAGTCAACGAAGGGCGAGAACAATTCCGCCTCCTCGTAGATGCCGTCATGTCACGACTGTCGACCCGGGGGTCGGTACCTCGGATCGTAATTTTCGGCGAAAGTCTGGGAGCGTGGACAAGCCAGGACGCATTCCTCCATCGGGGGACCGAAGGTCTGGTGGAAGTTGGAGTCGACCACGCTGTCTGGATCGGCACCCCCTACGAGAGCAAGTGGAAATCCCAGGTACTGAAGGAGGACCGATCCGACGTCGATCGGTCGCTGGTCGGGGTGTTCAACGACATCGGGGAGTGGGACGCCCTCGACGACGAGACCCGGGCAGGGATCCGATACGTGATGGTCACCCACCACAACGACGGCGTGGCCTTGTTCGGGGCATCACTGCTCGTGCGCCAGCCCGACTGGCTAGGAGACCCGGCCGAGCGTCCGCCCGGGGTTCCTCGGTCGCAACGATGGATACCCGTGACGACCTTCGTCCAGACGCTCATCGACATGAAGAACGCAGCCCGGGTGGTGCCGGGGGTCTTCGAGGCCGACGGTCACGACTATCGGGCCGACCTTCCGCCCTTCCTGAGAGCCGTGCTCGGGCTGGAGGCGACTTCGGAGCAACTGGAACGAATCACGCTGGCGCTGGAGGCGGAAGAAGCCCTTCGAACCGAGTGGCTGACACGGCACGGGAGCACCGGTCAGGGCATGGCGAACGAGCTGCTCCGTCGTATCCGGGACGCGGCTCCCGAGGTGTACGAGGCGGCTTTCGCCGAACTCAGAGATGACATGCGCGCCAGGCAGGAGGTTTGGGAGTCCAACCGGCGGAGCTGACTCGGGACGCCGACAACCAACTGCTGTCGACTTCGCACTGCGGCCAAGCCCCACCAACCCCCCAGCCGGTAGCTCGAACCCCCTAAGAGAACAGGCGGATAGACGGCCGGCCAGGGAGCGCCGCGATAGCGCGGCTCCGGTTCCTTCAGCCGTCCCTATCCCCTAAGCCGACGCCGGGGTCATGAAGGCAGCCCCGTCAGTATATCCAGGAGGCTGCCGGCGCCACGTCCGCGGCCGACGAGCTGGCCAAACTGGCCGACCTGAAGAACAGTGGCGTTCTCACAGACGACGAATTCCACCGTCAGAAGGCGAAATCCTCGTTTGACGGCGGCCTCGGCCGGGTGAGCGGTCGCAGCCTTCGCACGGCGCGGTGCAGGATGTCTGGCGGGTATCCTCGGAGGCGATGCGGGCCGCCTTGATCACCGAGTACGGGCGGCCGCTAGAGATGGCCGAAGTTGCGGATCCCGAACCTACCCCCGGGGGAGTAGTCCTCCGGGTAGAAGCCGCTGGGGTCTGCCTGAGTGACTGGCACGCGTGGATGGGGCGTGAGGAGCTCCCCGGTTTGCCCCATGTCCCCGGCCATGAGATGGCGGGGGTGGTCGAAGCCGTTGGTGGGCAAGTCACACGGTGGCACATCGGGGACCGGGTGACGGTGCCGTTCTCCATGGGATGTGGCCGATGTCTTTCATGCGGGCAGGGCCACCTGAACACGTGTGACCGCGCCTTCACCCCCGGCTTCAGCCACTGGGGGTCATTTGCCGAACTGGTGGCCCTCGACCACGCCGACGTCAACCTGGTAGGTGTGCCCGAAGACCTGCAGCCGGTCCACGCTGCCGCCCTGGGCTGTCGCTTCATCACTGCCTTCCGGGCGGTGGTCGACAGGGGACGAATTGAACCGGGTGAATGGTTGGCGGTGCACGGATGCGGTGGTGTGGGACTGTCGGCGGTGATGATCGGCGCCGCGCTCGGCGCCAGGGTGGTGGCCGTGGACATCAGCGGCGAGAAGTTGACGATGGCCGGCGAGTTGGGGGCCGAAGCCACAGTGGATGCCACCACCGTCGACGACGCTGCCAACGCGATACGCGACCTGACCGGTGGGGGTGCCCACGTTTCCATCGATGCCGTTGGCAGCACCAGCATCGCGATCGCCTCGATCGGCTCGGTGCGCAAACACGGGCGCCACATCCAAGTGGGCCTCATGCTGGGCGCCGACGCCGCCCCACCGATCCCGATGGAGCCGATCATCATGGGCGAGGTCGAGGTCCTGGGAAGTCGCGGCATGCCGGCCACGGATTACCCACGCGTGTTCGAATTGATTTCGTCGGGAGCCGTCGACCCGAGGCGACTCGTCACCCGGACCGTGGCGTTGGAGCAAGCATCAGGTGTACTGGCGGCCATGGGTGCATTTGCGGTTGTCGGCATGACGGTGATCGACATGGTCGAGTTCGGCGGCCGGTAGGACCAGAGCCATCGTTGGGGCGGGAAGGGTGGGTTCATCGTTGAGGCGGGTGGATGCACGGGCGCCTTGGAGGGATCGGCTCAAGAACCCACCAAGACCAGCCCGAACGCAACGACACCTCCGGCGGCGAGGTATGCAGCCGTGATCCACAGAGTGGTGGCGAGAACCTCGCCTTCCTTGCCAGTCTGTTCCACCACGGCGTTGGCCGCGATCACGTTGTGGGGGCAGATCATGTTGCCGGCGGCGGCGCCAAAGCCCTGGGCTCCGATGAGCGGGAGGGGGGGCAAGGCCAGCGTGTTGGCGGTTGTGTTCTGGAAGTCGGTGAAGAGGATATTGGAGGCGGTGGCTGAACCGGTGACAAAGGTGCCGAGTGCCCCTACCACCGGGGCCAGCAAGGGCCAGCCCGCACCGGCGAGGTCGGCGGTGGCGCCGGCCAGGGCGTCGATCATCCCCGAGTGGACCATGACTCGCGAAAGGCCCAGCATCGCCACGAGCGCGACGGTGACGGTGCCCACCTGTTGGATTGCCTTTCGCACCGCCTCCGTGAGATTGCTGTGCGGCAATCGCTGTAAAGCCCATCCCAGGAGAAGGCCGCCCACCACCATCGAGCCTGGGTGGTAGAGGGGAGCAAAGCTTCCGGCGAACCCACCCTGTAGCCTCCAGGTCCACTCGAGCCCGCTCAGGGTATCGCTGACTCGTGGCGGAAGGCGGGTGGCCAGAACCAGGCCGACGACCCCCAGGTAAGGCGCCGCGGTCCACACCGGGCCGGGGAGGTCGGCCTCCGGCGGTTCGTCGGCGATGGGGCGGAAGCGACGGACGAGGGGAACGAAGGCCAACCCCCCGATGAGCGCTCCGCCGAGGGTGGGCAGCTCGGGCCCCAGGAACCAGGCGATGGCGAGATAAGGCCCGAGAAAGAACAGGGCGGCGGTGGCGGTGGCAGGGACGGCGGTGCGGGTCATGTCGCCGGTGGTCCTGGCCCGCCTGGCGATGATCACTACCAGTGCCGCCAGCCCGGCTCCCAAGATGGCGTGATACGGAGCGGTGGCCCGGGCCAGTTCCAGAGCAGAGAAGCCGGTGGCCGCCACCTGGGGAAGGATCGGTGTGCCCACCGCCCCGAACGAGACCCCGGCGGCGTGGCCCACCATCGCCATGATCACCGCCTGGATGGGACTGAATCCCGTCGCCACCAAGAAGGGAGCGGCCAGGGCGGCTGAAGTCCCAAAGCCGGCGGCACCCTCCATGAAGAGGGCGAAGAACCATGCCACCAGGAGAGCAAGCACGCGCGGGTCTCCGGTGAGGCGGCCGAGGGACCCTTCTATGGCCTCCAATGCCCCCGAGGTTGATTGCATCTGGTGGAGGGCGAGAGCGGGAACGATGATCCACAAGATCGTGATCGACGTGAAGATCGCCTCGGCCATCGCCCCGCCAGTGGCGGCCAACGGCCCTACGTCGGCGGTGTACCCCTCGCGGAACGGCCCCAAAGCGAGGAGTAGCGCCACGGCCAGTCCGGCCAGACCGGCCCTTGATGCCGGCCATCGCATGCCCAGCATGAGGACCAGGATGACCACGATAGGAAGTGCTGCCAGACCAGCCGACATCGTCGCCGGAGGCTAGTCGGGTCGGCTCCCGAGGACGGGGCGTGCGGTCATTAAGAGTTCCTCGAAGCGATATGACCGAGCCCGGCCGCTTGGGCGTCAAAGTGAGGTCGTCGGCGCCACGGCGACGGCCACACCGTGTCAACGGCCAGGTGGTTGTCCACCATTCACGACGCGCGATCCAGCCGCGGGCGGCGAACAGAACGACCGCTCCGATCGAGGCCGGGGTCACGCGAGCCTTCACCGGCTGATTGTTTCACACGACACTGATGGAGAGAACCATCGCCACGCCACCCTAGGTCGACAACCGAAAAGGTATGCTCGGGCGCATGCTGGCCGATTTCACCGTCACGGACCAGGAGGGCAATCCCTGGGTCTTATCGGACCATCTCGACGCGGCCGCCCTGCTGGTGTTCCTGCGTGGCGACTGGTGACCGTATTGCAATGGCCAGCTGGTCAGCCTGGCAATGCACCACGATCGGTTCCTGAAGGCGGGTACCCGCATCTTTGCGGTATCGGTAGACAGCCCCGGGCGCAACGCCGCCCTGGTGGAGAAACTGTCGCTTCCCTTCCCCCTGCTTTCCGACCCTGATCGCGCCGCCGTCATCGATCCCTATGGGCTGGCAGACCCCCACGATGAGCGCAACATCGCCATTCCGGCCATCGTGCTCGTCACCCCCGACCGACAAGCGGCCTTTCGCTTCGTTTCCCGTGACTTCGCCGACCGGCTGCCAGAAGAAGAGATCCTCGAAAAGGCCGCCGGCCTTGGCCTCGCGGCCACATCCCAAAAGGAACCGGCCGTCGCCGACCCCGAACCGGGCGAGCGATCGCTGAGCCCCGAGCAGCTGCGCCTCTATTTCCGCGCTGCCCGCTTCGCCGCCTACGCCCTGGGTCGACGCCATCGAAGCTACGAGGACGTGAAGGCAGACAGTAAGGCCTTCGTGGCCGAGATGGATCGGTATACGACGGCGCTCGACTGGCTCTCTGCAGCGCATCGCTCCTGAGAGTCGACCTTGGCCGTCGACCTCGGTTTGAATTAGCCCTGGGCCCGCCAGCCGCCAACGATGTCGGCGGTCTGGGCGATGGTGTCGAGCGTGATCGGGTCGAGAACGAGTTGCACGGTGGCGACGCCGGCCTCGTCGAGGGCAGTCAGGGCCTGTTCCTTGGCTCTCCGATCGGAGAGGCGATGTGCGGCGTCACGCCGGACGGGGTTCAATTCGAAGTGCCACAGCATCGCCAGCGTCTTGGCGACGGTGTCCGGGTCGCGTCGAACCGTTCGGCAGGCTTCGTCGATCTGGCTCAGCAGAGCGGGGACCTTCGCCGGGTCGTTGTCGTAGGAGGCGTACCAGGCGTTCCACTGCTGCACGTGCGGAAGCGTCGCCGCCAGCATCCTTCGGCCGGTGGAGCCAATGAGAAGAGGTGGGCCCCCGGCCGTCGGGCCGAGGGGATCGATCACGCAGTTCGGGAAGTGGTAGTAGGTGCCGTGGAAGTCGATGGCGCCTTCTCGTAACAGAGTGCGGATGACGGTGAACGCCTCCTCGAAGCGGCTGGCCCGGTCTTCGAACACGAACCCGAAGGCATCGAACTCGGTCCGATTCCACCCCGACCCCAAGCCGAGGATAAACCGTCCGCCGGAGATCTCGTCGAGGGCCGCCGCCTGGCGCGCCAGCACGGCCGGGTTGTGAAAGGGAGTCGCGGCCACCAAGGGACCGATGGCGACCGTGTCGGTGGCTTCGGCCAGGGCCGCCATGGTCGTGAACGTGTCCCACGGACCCCGCCAACCCTCCGGGGTTTGGTAGAGCAGGTGATCGCCCACCCAGATCGAGTCGAGCCCACTCTCTTCGATGAGGCGCGCCATTGCCTTGATCTCGATCCACCGAACGCGCCGCTCGATCTCGGGAAGCTGAACCCCGACATTCATTCCTGCTCCTAGGCGGCTTGGTGGTCGACTCTCTGTCCATCTAAGCAAGCGCGGAGATGACGTACGATCTCCTCTGAGAAGTCGTGTGCCTCCGCCTGCAGCTTCTCGGCTCCCTAACGTCGGCGGTGTCGTTTCGTCGGTGAGGGACGATCGGCGTCTCGATACGGTCTTTGGACCCGTGACATTGCGCGGTCCGGGTCGAACAATCGACTCATGATCGATTCACACGACTACCGATTGACATTGAGCGGCACCGGAGTCAAGACCGGCCGGTTCTCGGCCGGCGACGGGCGGCTGCCTCCTCTCGAGGTGGCGTCCCCTCCCGAGTTCGGTGGGCCGCCTACGACGTGGAGTCCGGAGGACCTCTTCGTGGCCGCCATCTCGGCCTGTCTCATGACGACGTTTCGAGCCATGGCGGATCTGTCCCAGCTCGAGGTGCTTGCCTACGCCGACGAGGCGTCGGGCCGACTGGCGCGCGACGAGGCGGGGGGTTACCGCATGGAGTCGGTGACGCTCCGCCCGCGTGTGCTCATAGGCGACCGCGACAAGGTCGCCAAGGCACATCGCCTACTCGAAAAGGCGGAGAAGGCCTGTTTGATCAGTCGCTCGGTGAGTGCAGAAGTGCGGATGTCCGCCTCGGTAGACGTCCCCGAGGTTGCGCACACCGTACCCAGCCTCAGTGGGCCCTGACCCATTCTTCCTGCTCCCGTCGGCAAGAGGCCGACGCACAAAGACCCACTCGGCGATCACAAGGAGTCACCTCCCATGCAACCCATCGAGACAACGGTGGCGCTTTCCCTCGAACGGGCGGAAGAAGCCGTGCGAACCACCTTGGCGGCCAACGGGTTTGGGATCCTCACCGAGATCGACGTGGCGGCCACGCTGGCGTCCAAACTCGGAATCGAGCGTCCACCTTTGAAGATCCTCGGCGCCTGCAACCCGGTCTTCGCTCATAGGGCTCTCGAACTGGATCCCGACGCAGCGATGGTCCTTCCCTGCAATGTCGTGCTGGAGCCTGCGGCGGGAGGCGGCACCAGGATCAGAGCCGTGAATCCGCACGACTTGATGCCCGATCCGGCTTTCGCCGAACTAGCCGCGGCTGCGGCCCAGGACCTGACCGCTGCCCTCGATGCTGTGGGCGAGTGAACCCTGCGCCCCGGCGTTGATCCCAGACCGGCCGCTACCGTCCGAGACGTCGCCGCCACCGTTCCCACCACGAGGGGGACTGCGGTTGTGTTGCTCTCCACTCGTCCCAGGTGGGAAGGTCACCGGCGGCGCGGGCCTGGGCGACACATTCCGTGTGGGCGTGCCGGCGGCGTGCACCGGCTCCTTCGGGGGTGACGAGCATGTGCTCGGAGAGCGCCGGGATGCGATTGTCACAGAAGGGGCAGCGGTACACCGAAGCCGAGCGGTTCTGGGCCCGACGGAAAGCCCACCAGCGAACGTCGTCGTTGCTCATGAGGGCACACCTCCCCACGTCGGGCCACGAGTGGCGCTGGCTGGCCCGTTCACGCCGATCACGTCTCGTCACGGGTGGCTTCGAGGAACCAGGTGGCGAGCGCCCCTTTGCCCTTCGCTTCGATCGTTCCCCGGGGCACGCACACGAAGTCCTCGGCGATGAGCCGATAGGTGCTCTCGGAGATCTGGATGCGACCCGGTTCACCGTGCGATTCCATCCGACTGGCGGTGTTCACCGTGTCGCCCCACACGTCGTATTGGAACTTGCGGGTGCCGATCACTCCGGCCACAGCCGGGCCGGAATGGATCCCGAGTCGGAACTGCAGCCCGCTGTGGCGGCTGTACTCCAGCATCTCCAATGACATGGCCGCCAGGGCGTGGGCGTGGTCCGGTCGTGCCACGGGCACACCCGTCGCGGCCATGTAGGCGTCACCCATGGTGCGGATCTTCTCGCAGCCATGCTTGTCGGCGAGAGCGTCGAAATGTGAGAACACTTCGTTGAGGCGTCCCACCATTGTCTCGGGGTCGGTGTCGGCAGACATGACGGTGAACCCAACGATGTCGGCGAAAAGGACGCTGATCGACTCGAACCGTTTGGCCGTCGTCTGGCCGTGCTCTTTCAACTCGGACGCCACTTCAGCCGGAAGGACATTGAGCAGAAGACGCTCAGCCCGCTCCCGCTCGAACATGAGACGTTTGAGGAAGTACACCAGAACCGAGGTGACCATGGCCAGATTGCCCACCAGCACGGCCGTGAACATGGCGGTCGACAGAGTGGAGGAGGGGGGCGGTCGTGTGGCGGCAACGCGTGCCTCGACGAGGCCGAGCGCGATGGCGGCTGCGACGTAGAAAGCCCCCACCGCCGTTGCCTGTCGACGACCCAGCATGAGAACGAGAGCGAATGTCAAGCTGATACCCCACATCAGGTAGGCGCCGGAATGGGCGTATCCCCCCAAGAGGAGGTGGACCGCCACCTGGTTGGCGACGCTGGCTCCTGCCGCGAACCAGGCCGGGCCACTCACGTTGCCCGTGGCGGCGTGCCAGCCCCAACTCGTGAGGTACGCCAAGCTCAAGCCGAGCGTGACCCACCCCGCCGGGGCTTCCCCGAAACCGAAAAGGACGATCCCGATCAGGGCCGTGAGCAGGGCAGCGCCACCCAGGGCACCGGTGACCAGCCAACCCACCGTCCTCGGATTCTCGAGAGTCGCCAGCGCCTCGGCCGGGGTGGTGCGGGCGGCGAGATTGTCCCAGAACTGGCCACCAGACTCTTTCACAGTGTCTCCTCCGCCGTGCCTACTCGGATCATGGCACCAGCGAAACCGCCACCGCGACGACCGCCACGGAAACCACGGCTCCGGTCACTCCGATCGTGCGGGCGGCGCCAGCGGACGACCGCACGGCCGTCATGCCGTGAATCGCCGCCAACCCGAATGAAGAGAGTGCCAGAGCGATCTTCACAGAGAGCGCCGTCCCATACCCCGGCGAAGCAAGGCCGGCCAAAGTCACGCCACGGTGATAGGCGAGGGCCAGGCCGCTCCCGAGCAGGATGGGGATGAGGCCAAAAGTGGCCAGCCGACCAAAGCGCGACCCCAGCGCAGATACGAGGTGGCGACGCGCCGCATCGTCCATGAGGCGGGCCGAAACTGGTCGCACCACCAGACTCAACGTCAACTGGCCACCTACCCACAGGATCGCCGCACCCACGTGGAAGAACCGAACGACAGTCCACCCGTCCAGCCTCATCCTTGTTCCTCCTCGGTAAGAAGTTGAGAATCCATCCTGGCAGGCGGCATGAGACATGAAGACGGCGGTCAGGACCCACAATCGGCACTCGGCCCCGGCCGTCGGCATCAGCCTGCACGGAAAGGGGAAGCCGGCCCCGCCTTCGGATGGAGCCGAGCGTAATTCCGGTGTGCGAGAGAGCGGCGCGACCGGTTAGGTTCGGGGCGTGCATTTCTTCGAGGAGGTAGGTTGAACTCGCAATATCGGGTGGTCGTCGTCGGTGGGGGTGTGGTCGGAGCCAGCGTCTTGTATCACCTGGCGAAGCTCGGCTGGACGGACGTGGCGATCGTGGAACGCAGCGTTCTCACGGCCGGGTCGAGTTGGCACGCAGCCGGCGGGGTCCATGCTCTCAACGCCGATCCGAACATCGCCGCCCTCCAGGCCTACACCATCGACCTTCTCGCCGAGATCGAAGATGAGTCCGGTGTCGACATCGGGCTGCACATGACGGGCGGGATCTCCGTCGCTTCTGCCCCCGAGCGGTGGGAGTGGCTGCAGGACGCCTACCGGGTGTACCAGACGATGGGTATCGAGGATGTGAGGCTCATGGAGCCCGACGAGATTCGAGAGCTGTGCCCGATCATCAACATCGACGGTGTCTTCGGTGGGCTGTGGGCCGACCGCGAGGGATACATCGATCCCTCCGCAGTGGTACACGCCTACGCCAAGGCGGCGCGTCAGCTCGGCGCCACCGTCATCGAGCACAACCGTGTCGTCGATCTGAACCTGCGAGCCGACGGGCACTGGGACGTGGTCACCGAGCAAGGCACCATCGAGGCGGAGCATGTCGTCAACGCCGCCGGGCTGTGGGCTAAGCAGGTGGGGAGGATGGTGGGTGTCGAGCTTCCGGTGTCACCCTTGGCGCATCACTTCCTCATCACCGAGGCGATTCCCGAACTCGAACAGCGGGACTCTGAGATACCGATGATGATCGACCTCGAGGGTTTTACCTACATGCGCCAGGAGCTGGGCGGCTTGCTGGTGGGGATCTATGAGATCAACCACCGGCACTGGAACATGGACGGTGCTCCTTGGAACTACGGGATCGAGTTGATACCTCCCGATGTGGACCGATTGTCCGACGAGCTGGCCGCCGCCATGTTCCGCTACCCGGTCCTCGAGGACACGGCCATCAACCGGTGGGTCAACGGCGCCTTCACGTTCTCTCCCGACGGAAACCCCCTCATCGGTCCCGTGCCCGGCGTGCCCAACTACTGGTCGGCGTGCGCGGTCATGGCCGGTTTCCTCCAGGGCGGGGGGGTGGGCAAGTCGCTGGCCGAGTGGATGATCGGAGGGGAGCCGGAAGAGGACATCTTCGGCATGGACGTCGCCAGGTTCGGGTCGTTCGCCGAGAACCGCGAGTACATCCGGCAGATGACGGGCCAGTTCTACTCGCGCCGTTTCGTGATGACCTACCCCAACGAGCAGTTGTGGGCAGGGCGACCGCTGCGGATGGCCCCCGCCTATGACGCCATGACCGAGGCCGGGGCACAGTGGGGATGCTCCTACGGCCTCGAGGTACCGATCTACTTTGCCGAGCAAGGATTCGAGGAGACGCCCACGTTGCGGCGCTCCAACGCTTTCGACATCGTGGGCGAAGAGTGCCGTCGGGTACGGTCGGGTGTGGGGATCCTCGACATCGCCGGCTTTTCCCGGTACGAAGTCATCGGGCCCCACGCGGAAGAATGGCTCAACCATCTGGTGGCGAGTCGTCTCCCGGCGCCGGGCCGAATCAAGCTCGCTCCCATGCTCGGCCACGACGGGCGTCTCAAAGGCGATCTGACTCTCTTGAACTGGGGAGACGGGGTCTATTGGATCATGGGCTCCTACTACCTGCGGGCCTGGCACATGCGCTGGTTCAACGAACATATGACCGAGGGGGTGACGGTGCGCGACATCTCGGATGCCGTCGTAGGGTTCTCGCTTTCGGGGCCGAAATCGCGCCAGCTGTTGGAGCGGCTGACTCCCGACGACGTGTCGGCGGAGGCGATTCCCTTCATGAGTTGCAGCCGGCTGGATGTGGGGTTGCTCCGGGCCGGGGTGGGGCGGATTTCGGTGACCGGTGAGTTGGGTTATGAGATCCATTGTTCGGCGTCCGAGCACATCGCCCTACGGCGGATGCTCGTTGAGGCCGGCGCAGACCTGGGTGCGGTCGAGTATGGGTACAACGCGCTGTTGTCATTGAGGACGGAGAAGAGTTTCGGGGTCTGGTCGGCGGAGTTCCGACAGGAGTACACCCCCCAGATGACCGGAATGGATCGCTGGATCGACTGGTCGAAAGACTTCATCGGAGCCGAGCCGGCCCGCAAGGAGCACGAAGCCGACAGCGCTCCCCACAAGTTGGTGACGCTCGAGATCGATGCCATCGACGCCGATGCCTCGGGATACGAGCCGGTGTGGAGCGGCGCCACCCGGGTAGGGTTCATCACCTCGGGTGACTACGGCCACACCGTTGGGAAGAGCCTGGCAATAGCGTTGTTGGATCGGGGTTTCACCGACGAGGGAACCGAGCTGACCACCCATGTCGTGGGTGTGGAGCGCCCCGCCCGGGTCGTTGCCCCCTCCCCCTACGACCCGACCGGATCAGCGATGCGGCTGTGACCGACCCCTTCCCAGTGCCACCCAGGCACTTGACAGCCCCCAGCGGAGGGAGAAGACATTCGCCCGTTCCCAACGGCATACGTCACCAGCGGAACAAGGCCTGGGCCACCGCTTTCCAATAACGCAGACCGCGCCGGCGGGGATACCGTGCTCCGAGCAGCGCCGACGTCGAGATGGGCAGCCGGGTGGCGGTGATCCCTTGGGCGTAACAGAAAGAGCGAATTCCCTCTGGGCCGAAGGCCACCCCGAGACCGGAGTCCCCGATGCCGCCGAAGGGCAGGGAGGGCATGATGAAGTTGACATCGAGATCGTTGATGGCGACTGTGCCCGAGCGGATGCGGGAGGCGATGCGGGCGGCGCGACTGCGGTCGCGCCCCCACACGGAGGCGTGGAGTCCGTAGCGGTTGTCGTTGGCCATCTCGACGGCGGCTTGTTCGTCGGCCACGCGCATGACCGAGATGATCGGGCCGAATGTTTCCTCCCGCATGATCGCCATCGTGTGGTCGACCTCGGTGAGCAGGGTGGGTTCGTAGTAGAAGCCGGAGACGTTCTCGACCCGTCGGCCGCCCCGCACCAGTCGAGCTCCCTTGGCGAGGGCGTCGGCGATGTGAGCTTCGATCAGCTCGAGCTGAGCCTGGTCGATGACGGGGCCGATCTCGTGACGGTCGTCGGTGCCGGCGGCCACATCCTCCAGCGCCCTGTCCAACTCGGCGAGGAAGGGTGCGTAGATGGCGTCGACTGCATAGACCCGTTCGACGGAAACGCAGGTTTGCCCGGCGTTGAGCATGCCGCTCCAAACCACCGCCTGGGCGGTGCGCCTGAGGTGGGCGTCGTCGAGGACGATGATGGGGTCCTTGCCGCCGAGCTCGAGAACGGCCGGTATCAGGCGTCGGCCGGCCGTCTCCCCCACTTTCTTGCCTACCGCGGTCGAGCCGGTGAAGGCGACCGCATCGACTTGATTGACGAGGGCTGCTCCTACATTTCCGGCTCCGTGGACGACCTGGACCAGATCCGGCGGCAGGCCGGCGTCACCGGCGATGTGCCCCAAGAGCTCTCCGGTGAGGGGGGTCTTCTCGGAGGGTTTGAGCACTACCGAGCACCCGGCGGCGAGGGCTGTGAAGGCGGGAATCATCGAGAGAAAGAACGGGTAGTTGGAGGGTGAGATCACGCCCACCACCCCCCTGGGGTGGTATTCGGTCCATCCCCGTGTGGAGAGGTAGGGCCAGGAACCGGCGCGACGTGGCTTGAGGTAGCGGTGGGCATGGCGAAGGTAGTGGTCCATAACGGTCAGGGAGGTGACGACATCGAAGGCGTAGGCATCGCCGATCGGTTTACCCGTCTCCGAGGCCACCGTCCGGGCCACCTCGTGGCCGCGAGCGAGGACCGTGCGCTTGAAAGCCCGCAGCACGATCCGGCGGTCGTCATGTTCGAGGGAGCTCCACTCTGCGAACACCTTGCGTGAGCGCTCAACCACCGTACCTATCGATTCGGGTGAGGTGACGGCGACGTCACCCACCGGCTCCAGCGTGCAGGGGTCGTAGGAGATGATCCGTTCTTGCATCAGGGGCGAATCGTACGCTCACTCCGGCGGTGTGGCGACAATCGTCTGTCTAGTGCGATCGAATGGTGTCGGCGAGCCGTCGTGCCAGGTTTCGCAACATCCCCAGCGCGATAGTCGGCTCTCTCTCCAGTAGTTCGTCGAGATCCAGACGGCTGATGGCCAGGGCTCTCACATCCGTCAACGCCGATACCCGGGCAGTCCGGGGTGTGTCTGCCAGGACCGACAGTTCCCCGACGAACCCTCCCGGCCCCACGGTGATCGGGGCGTTGTCGCCCATGTCGACTTGGACCGAACCGTCTTCGATCACGAACAGGCCGTTGCCCGCCTGACCCCGCTCCATCAGCACGTGACCTTTCGAGGCCTGGAACTCGTTGGCGATGGCTGCCAGGTGCTCCAGGCCGCTCTGATCGAGTGACGAGAAGATGGGCACCTGGTGCAGGCGTTGGGTATCTGGTGTTGTCACACGCTCAGGGTAGCGATGGAGGCGTGGGGCATCCGCCGACCAGCGTCGATGTCCGGGACAGTCGTGAGCAACTGTTTCCAAGGCGTCGACGACAGTCCTGCGCCCGCGCACCGGCGACCAAGCTCCGCTCTTACCTGACCATTCGCCAGTTCATGTCGCGGTGGGATCGGCCCGCTGCTGGAACCTTCTCAGCTGGTCGGCCGCACTCTGGCGGATTCGGTTCTGCATCCACGGTGTCCGGCCCAAGAGCACACCCGGCACTCCGGTGGCCTGGCGGGCCCAGGCGCCCAGGTCGAAGTGGTCGCGATGGGCCACAATCTGTCCGCTTGCGAACTCGAACTCGGCTGCGATGAGGTTGCGCACGGACCGTCGGGTCGGAGGAAAAGCGTAAGAGGCCTGCCAGCGGGCCGTGCCCTCTCGGTCGTCGGCGGTCACGTCTGAGAACTCCACCGTGAGGTCGGCCCCAGCAGCGCAGAACATCCGCCACATGTCACCGATATCGGATCCGGTCAGGTCGAAGATCGGATCGTGAAACGTTGCCTCGGGGTGGTACAGGAGCGCCATGGCTTCGGCATTGCCGGCCCCGAGCGCCTGGTAGAGCAGGGTGATGGTGGCGGCGTTGGCATGCACGGTGCTGGTCCCCAACTTCTCTCAACCGGTGGCGGCTTCGGCCGGAGCGGCTGTGGGTAGGCCGTCGGCGAACACCTCGAGCAGGTTGACCCGACCATGACCGACGAAGATGCGGTGGGCGGATTCCGCCGCCTCGGCTCCGAGCGGGTCCTCGGGTCCGAGGAGTCGGGCGACGGTGGCGTTGATCACCCCCACCATGCTCTCATGGCGAATCTTGTGGGTTTCATCGAGGAGGTGGCGGGCGAGGTTGGTGGCGTCGTCGACGTCGCCACCACCTGCTGTCGCCGCAGCCGCGAATGTCTGCAGGGCGGAGATGAGACGGCCTCGCTCACGAATCATCGAGATTCTCTCGGCGGCGGCGGCGACCTGGTCGGGGTCGTCGAGCCAGATGGCGGCGATGAGAGCCCATTCGAGCTCGCTGGGATATCCGTACACGTGCTCCACGGCCATCGCCTGGTCGTAACCCTCGGCGAAGTCCCCCGCCATGACGCTCACTTCGGCGTTGAGCCACCCGGCGATGGCCTTGATCTGCGGCTCTTGTGTCTCGCCCAGGACTTCGAGGTTGGCTCTGACCTTTTCGAGGCCGGCGGCCGCATCTCCGTTGGTCAGTTCGACGAAGGCCCACAGGTACTCGAATTGCCGTCGGGTGGTCTCCGGCATGACGGCGGGGTCCAGCTGAGCTTCGATGGCACGCACCTCGCTCAAGCGGCCGTTCTCCTGGAGGACCGCCGCCCGGTCGAAGGCGTAGCGGTAGATCCACGACGGATCCCCCAGCGCCAGCGCCTTCTCCCAGGCAGCCCTGCCGTTCTCATCGGTAGCTTTGTGGTCTTCGAGCCCGAGGACCACGCCGATGTTGTTGTGGGCTCGCAGAGCGGCCAGGGTCAGGTCGTGTGCCTCGGCCAGAGCGAGCGCGCCCCGGATGACGGCCAGGCTCTCGTGTCGCCGTCCTACCTCGATGAGCGACGTCCCCTTGGTGATGAGGAGGTCGACGAGCACGGGGAGATCCTCCGATCGCTCGGCGGCGGGGAGGGCCGCCTCGGCCACCTCAATCGAGTCGATGGGTTGGTTGGCCATCATGTGAGCCCGGGACAAGGCCGCCGCCAGTGCCAGCTCGGGCGAGGTGGCGGGCGGATCGTGGTCGGCGAAGACGGGCTTCAACTCGTCGATGGCGTCGAATGGGCGGTTGCTGTCGATGAGGCCCGTCCCGACCAACGTCATCGCCCGCAGTCGACCGTCTTCGTCGGGAATATCGGCGAAGTTCGACGCCGCCGACCGGGAAGCGGCGAGCGCCTGCTCACCGTCGGCCAGGCCCCCGGCGGCTCCCGACCGCAGCAACTGCAGCTCGCCCTTGACTCGTTCATCGACGGCCATCGCCCTGGCGCGGTCGCTCAGTGCCAGGACCTGGCGGTGGGAGTGGAGGTCCGCGGCCCGGCGAGCGCTGCGCATCAGTGCTTCCAGGCCGCGGTTGGCCAGCTCCGCCGCGTCAGGTGCCTCAGGATCGGCCCGGTGGGCGTCGATGAGGTGAGAGGCGACGACCCCGGCCACCTCGACGTCCTCGATCTGCTCGAAATAGTCAGCGACGGCGAGGTGGCGCTTCTTGCGTTCCCCCAAGGTGAGGCGGCCGTACGCCACCTCGCGAATAAGGCCCTGGATGAATTGGTACTGGCCACGTTCCGGTGAACGCGGGTCGTCTTCGAGCCGCAGGATCTCGGTGTCGACGAGGCGGGCCAGGAGTGGTTCGATCTCCTCTCGTCCCGTGCCGGCCACGACGCCGAGACCTTCGATGGTGAAGGACTGGCCCAAGACGGCGGCGTTCTTGAGCAGCGCCCGCAACTCCGGCTCGAGACGATCGATACGCGCACCGATGACGGCCTGGAGGGAGTCGGGAACCGTGATCCTCGCGATGTCGCCCTCGACGCGGTAGGTGCCGTCTCCGGCCGCCACGACGGTGCCGTCGTTGACCAGGGTTCTGATCATCTCGACCGCGTACAACGGAACACCGGCGGCGCGTTCGACGATGGCGCTGAGGATGTGCCTGTCGAGGCCGGGAACGGTTCCTCCGACCAAGTCGCGCATGGAGCCGTCGGCGATGGGTCCGAGGTGGATCGAAGTTAGGTTGCGGCGTCCCCCTCCCCACCCTTCGGCACGGTCCAACAGGTCGGGGCGAGCCAGTGAGACGACCAGGATGGGATGGTGGGGTGAGCGGTCGATCAGCTCTTCGATGAATTCGAGAAGGCCGGCGTCGGCCCAATGGAGGTCCTCGAACACCAGCACCGTCGTGCCTCGCTCGGAGATGCGCTGGAAGAAGGTGCGGATGGCGGCGTACAGCTCGGTGCGGTCGCCGGCTGGCATCTCTTCCAGGCCGAGGAGCCCCGCCAGACGCGGTTCGATCCAACGCTGGTCTTCGGAGTCGGGGAGATACTCGGCTACGGCGGTCCGCAGGCGCATGCGGGATTTCTGGGGATCTTCGAGCTCGCCCAAACCCGTGCGACGCCGAATCATTTCTCCCAGCGACCAGAACGTCAGTCCGTCGCCATAGGCCGGGGAGCGGCCCTGGTGCCAATAGATGTCGTCGACGAGCCCATCGACATACTTCTGGAACTCCCAGGCGAGCCTGCTCTTGCCGATCCCGGGCTCCCCGACGATCGACAACATACGGGCCCGCCGTTCGGATCCGGTGACGTGGAGAAGGTCTTTCAAGAGCCTCAGCTCGTGGTCACGGCCGACAAAGGGAGGCTCGAGGCCATCGCTACGGCCGCGGCCACCTCGGGCGGTAGCCACCCGGACGGCCCTCCACACTCGAATCGGCGCCTCTTTCCCCTTCAGCTCTCTCAGTCCTATCTCCTCGTAGGTGATCGACCCGTCGGTGAGTTCTTTGGTCGAGTCGCCAACGGCGACCGTGCCGGGGGTGGCGATGGATTGGAGCCGGGCGGCCGTGTTGACCACGTCGCCCAGGACCAGGCCCGTTTCGTTCCCACCCGGTCCGACGGCGGTTTCGCCCGTCAGCACTCCCACCCGGAGACTCAAGTCGGCCACCCCGATCTCCTCTCCGAGGGAGCCGATTGCATCCACCAGTTCGAGGGCCGCCCGCACGGCGCGTTCGGCGTCGTCCGGTTCGGCCACTGTGGCCCCCCAGAAGACGGTGATGGCGTCACCAGTGAATTTGTCTATCACACCGCCGAACCGCTCGACGATCGCCCGGGACCTGTCGAAGTATGCGGTGAGCATGGCCCGTACCCGCTCCGGATCCCGGGTTTCGGAAAAGGCGGTAAACCCGACCAAGTCACAGAAGAGCGAGGTGACCAGTCGCCGTTCGGCCAGCGCGGGTGTCGGAGCCGTGGCGGCGGGAGCGTCCGCCGGCGGTGAGTGCTGCAGGGCCGAGCCGCACTCGGGACAGAACCTGTGGCCCGGTTGAGCATGGTGACCACACTCAGCGCAGCTGATGCTCAGCCTGTTTCCGCACTCAGCGCAGAACTTGTGACTGGCGTCGTTGTCGAACTCGCAGGATGGGCAATACAAGGCGTCCTCCCTGCCGGAGGGTACCGGCGGGGGGCGCACCACGCTCGATCTCCGGTGAGGCGGAGTTTCGATGCCCCCACGAAGAAGGTCCCCGTCGGTACGACGGGGACCTTCCGTGGCGGCTGTCGCTGCCCTTAAGCGTGCTTCCTCAGCGGGAGCGTTCCTTGGCGAGGTTGACGGTGAGCTCGCGCCCGTCGACATCCTTGCCGTTGAGTGACGAAATGGCCTTCTGGGCCTCATCGGCGGAGCTCATCTCGACGAAGCCGAAACCGCGTGAGCGGCCCGAGTCCCGATCGGAGATGACCTGGGCGCTCGTGACCTGACCATGGGGCGCGAAGAGCGTCTCCAGGTCGTTCGAGCTGGTGTTGAACGTGAGGTTTCCCACGTAGAGTTTGTTGGACATTGCCTTGCTCCTTTGAGCTGAACCGTCGAATTGCTAGACGCCTCCGCAGGTCGAGCAGATGAATCCGGGTCTGTCTATGCGACGGGTGGAGACTTGCTTGCCCTGCGGCGACTTCACCCGACGGAACGAGACAAGCGAAGAAGAGGCGCAGCACGCACCAGGCGTGCGCTGTGATCCCGAGTATAGCGGCTCGGTGGGGATGTGGCCCAAGTGTCACCCAATCTCACATCTGCGGTAGGGTCGGGCGTGAAACCCCGATTCTCCCGGATCGGATCGCTCTCAAGGACACGTGATGTCTCAACCAGGTTCTCCCCTTGTCTTCCTTTCCCGCTCGACCGCCGAAACTGGATCCTGACATGGCCAGGCGAGGACGCGAAGCGATGAACAAACGAGCCCGCGAAAGGGCGCGTCAAGAGAGACAAGAGGCCAAACAGGAAAAGCGAGAGTTGCGCGCCGATGAGCCGGCGCCCGAGGTCGTCGACGAAAACGCACTCATGGACGAGTTTGCCCGGCTCAGCGAGATGTACTCGGCCGAAAAGATCACCGAGGGAGAGTATGCCGAGGAGCGCCGCCGCATCTTCGAAGAGCTCGGCATACCCAGCGACGGCTGACGCGTCTGACCCAACGGGCCGGCGGTAGGCTCGACTCTCATGGAGGGACAACAGCCACGGGTGTGCGGTTGGCGGGACGACCTCGACTCGACACGCCGGGGTGAATTCTGGGTGGACCGCGAGGCTCTGACCGAGGTCATGTCGAGTCTCACGCCCTCGGAGCGGTCGATGTTCCGTTGGGGGATCGTGGAGGAATTCAATCGGGGTCTCGAAATCATCTTGGTGCAAGATCAGGCCGTGGGCGAGATGAGAGAAGACTTCACGGACCAGTGACGGCGTAGCCGCGCGGCTGACTCTTGCGTTCCTGGAGGGCGCTGCGCAGACGCCGAGAGCGATGGTTGGTAGCGTTGGCGGGTGGATCCTGTTGCATCGCCGAGTTCGACTGTCTTGCTCGAGGGGATCCTCGAACGTCTAGCCGACACCGAGGGGTCACTCGCCGCCTTTGCCAACGCCTATCTCCGACGGATCCCCTGGGACGTCGACATGTCGGAGGAAGCGATTTATCACGAGATAGTCGGCCTGTACGACTTCGTCGGGAAGCGGCCCCCCGGCACCATCTCGGTGCGTGCCTTCAACCCCACTCTTCCCACCCACGGCTACGCCTCGGACGGAACGGTGGTCGAGGTCAACATCGACGACAGCCCTTTCCTCGTCGACTCGGTGACCAACGAGTTGCAGTCCCACGATCTGGCCGTGGTGAGGGTCTTGCATCCGGTGGTGGGGATGACCCGGGATAAGGCCGGACAGCTCTTGTCGGTGCAACCAGCGGCCCGCTCCCAGGTACGCGAGTCGGTTCAGCACTATGTCCTCGATCGTCATGTCGACTCCGACGACCTGGCGCCACTGGAAGAGAGGTTGGAGGAGGTGCTGGCGACCGTGCTCTCGGCGGTCGGGGACTTCGAGAGAATGCTCGGGACGGTCGAGAGCATGGTTGAGCTCGTGCGCGCCGGTGCCGGGCACTTTTCGCCGGTCGAAGTGGATGAAGCGGTCGCATTTCTCGAGTGGCTGCGCGACGACAATTTCGTCTTCCTCGGGTATCGCGAATACCGGATATCGGACACTCCAGAAGGCAGAGCACTGCATGGTGTGCCCGGGTCCGGCCTGGGAATCCTCTCGGACCCCGAACGGTCCCGGGTGTCGAAGCCGATACTTCTTTCCTCGCTCTCTCCCGATGTAGCTGCTCGTTACGAAAAGGGTGACCTCCTCGCCATCACGAAGACCAACCGACTGTCGGTTGTCCACCGTCGAGCCAGGATGGATTACGTCGGTGTCCGTATCGTGGGGCCGAAAGGAGAGACGGTGGGCGAAGCCCGCATGTTGGGCCTGTTCACCTCGAAGGCCTACATGGCGAGCGTTCTGCGCATACCGGTACTCCGTCACAAAGTGGCCCAGATCGCTGCCGCTGAGGATCTCATCGAAGGTTCACACGACCACAAGATGATCGTCGGGTTGGTGGAGGGCTTCCCCAAAGACGAGTTGTTCGGGTTGCCCACCGAGGACCTGCGCCGAGTCTTGATGGGGCTCCTCGCCTTACAGGAACGGGCACAGGTTCGACTCTTCGTCCGACGCGACCTCCTCGATCGGGGAGTGCGGGTGTTGGTGGCGATGCCCAGGGAGCGTTACTCGTCCGAGCTCGGCCGCCGCTTGCAGGAACTCTTCCTCGAGCGATTTGAGGGAACGACCGTCGATTACCACCTGACCTTGACTCGAAGCGACCTCGCCCGGCTCCATTTCACAGTCTGGGTGCCGCAGGGCCAGATACCCGATGTCCCCTTCGAAGTGCTCGAAGCCGAAGTGGCAGCCCTGGCCCGGTCGTGGTCCGAGCGGGTGGCCGAAGTGCTCACGGCTCGGCGCGGCGCGAGGCGTGCCCAAGAACTGGTGGAACGGTGGGCGGACCGAATGCCCGGCTACTACTCGGCGTCCACCCAGCTCACCGTTGCGGCCGGCGACATGGAGTGTCTCGACGAGTTGACCCGGACCGGTCAAGAGTCCCTGGTGGGGCTCCAAAACGAAGCCGCAGGGCCCGATATCCTCACGCGGGTCGCACTGTATGAGATGCAAGGAAAACGGCCCTTGTCCGAGCTCATGCCGGCGCTGGAGGACATGGGGCTGAAAGTGGTAGAAGAGGTTCCGACACGCCTCTCGGGTGCTGAGAACATCTTCATCCACGATTTTGGAGTCCTGGCGGCCGACGGCAAGCTCCTCGACCTCGAGACGTCGGCCGACAAGGTGGCAGCGTCCCTGGCGGCGGTGTGGGACGGCTCTGCCGAGAGCGATTCGCTCAACCGGTTGGTTCTGGTGGCCGGCCTCGACCACCATCAGGTCGCCATTCTTCGGGCCTACCAGACGTACTGGCGACGGGTGGCCTCGATCTTCACGGTGAGGTACGTCAACGACACGTTGGTGGCCCATCCCGAGGCGACGGCGGCCCTGGTGCGCCTCTTCGAACTCAAGTTCGATCCCGCCTCGGATGGGCACGGCTACCCCGAGGCATGCGACGAGATCATGGCCCGACTCGATGCTGTTCCGTCACTCGACGAGGATCGCATCCTGCGAGGGTTCTTCCGGCTGATCGAGGCCACCGTCCGCACCAATGCCTATCGGAAGGGTCGCCGGGCCCTTGCCCTCAAGGTGCGCTCGGCCGAAGTCCCGGACATGCCGGCGCCAAGGCCCTTGTTCGAGGTGTTCGTCGTGGGCGATGAGGTGGAAGGCATCCATCTCCGGGCCGGGCGTCGCGCCAGGGGGGGTATCCGCTGGTCGGAGAGGCGGGAGGACTACCGCACCGAGGTTCTGGGATTGATGAAGGCGCAGGTCACCAAGAACTCCATCATCGTGCCCACGGGGGCCAAGGGTGGATTCGTCTTGCGCAGGCCGCCTTCTGGGCGGGAAGCCATGAGAGAGGCGGTTCGCTCGGGCTACGAGACTTTCATTCGCGGATTGCTCGATATCACCGACAATCTCGTCGGTGGTGAGGTGGTTCATCCTGTCGATACGCGCGTTCACGACGACGCCGACCCATATTTGGTGGTGGCGGCCGACAAGGGAACGGCCAAGTTCTCCGACACCGCCAACGACATCGCCCGAGAGTACGACTACTGGCTCGACGACGCCTTCGCCTCAGGTGGGGCATCTGGTTACGACCACAAACGTCTGGGGATCACGGCGCGGGGGGCCTGGAAGTCGCTGGAGCGCCATTTCCTCCAAGATGGCCTCGACCCTCACACCGAGACGTTCACGGTGGTGGGTATCGGCGACATGTCCGGGGACGTGTTCGGGAACGGCATGCTCGGGTCGGACACCATCAGACTGGTGGCCGCCTTCGACCACCGGCACATCTTCTTGGACCCCAATCCGGATCCGCAGGTGTCGTTCCGAGAGCGCACGAGGCTCTTCGATCTGCCCGCCTCCAGTTGGGACGACTACAACCGGGACCGGATTTCTGAAGGCGGAGGGGTCTTCGCCCGGACGGTCAAGCAGATCGAGCTCTCTTCGCAGGCACGGGAGAGGTTGGACACCCAAGCCACGGCAGTCACGCCCGCCGAACTCGTCACGATCGTTCTTCGGGCACCGGTGGACCTGCTCTGGAACGGCGGTATCGGCACGTACGTCAAGGCGACTGACGAGACCCACGAGTCGGTGGGCGATCGAGCCAACGACTCGGTGCGCGTCAACGGCTCGGACCTCCGCTGCCGGGCTGTGGTCGAGGGAGGGAACCTCGGGTTCACCCAGATGGGACGGATCGAGTACGCCAGTCGCGGGGGAAGGATCAACGCCGACTTCATCGACAACTCCGGCGGCGTCAACTGCTCGGACCGCGAGGTGAACCTGAAGATTCTGCTGCGTCTGGCCGAGTTGAGCGGCGAGGTCGGACGTGCCGAGCGTGATGAACTGTTGGCCCGACAAGCCGACGATGTGGTCGAGGGCATTCTCCACGACAGCTTCCGGCAGGTCCAAGTTCTCGCTCTCGAAGAAGAGGACTCGGCGGAACACGTGGACGCCTACGAGCAACTCATGACTTCTCTGGAGGGTGAGGGAATGCTCGACCGTAGCCTGGAACACCTACCCACTTCCCAGCAGATGACGGAGCGGGCCAAGGCCGGGTTGGGACTGAGCCGCCCGGAGTTGGCTGTGCTTCTCGCCTACTCCAAGAGAAGCCTGGTCGAGGCGTTGTTGTCGTCGGATCTTGTGGCAACGGCCTCAGCAGCCGAAGATTTGCACAAGTACTTTCCACGCGAAGTCGTCGACCGATTCGAACACATCGTCGAGCATCACCCCCTTCGTCGTGAGCTGGTCGCCACCTTGATCACCAACGACGTGGTCGACAGTCAAGGTCTCACTTTTGTGTCTCGCCTCGCCACCCGCAGTGGCGCCGCCGCGCCCGATGTCGTCGCGGCCTACCGCATTGCCCGCGATTTCGTGGGAGGCGCCCAGCAGCGGAGCGCCATCGAAGCGCTCTTCGGTTTGGTGGACCCGCGGATCTGGAGCGAGATGATGGCCGCCAACGATCGGCTCGTGGCCACCCTGACCAGGTGGTTCCTGAGGCGTAGGCCCGGGGGTCCGGATCTCGGCGGGGATCTATCAGCGTGGGAGTTCTCCCAGTTGGCAGAAGAAGCAGCCGATTGGGGAACATTCCAGTGGCGGCTCGCCCGCCGTGCAGGCATCGATCGCCTCGAATCCGCAGGGGTACCGGCAGACCTCGCTGGTCGGACGGTGCTGGCTGTCGATCTGGTGCATGCCCCCGACATCATCGAGGTGGCGAGAGCGACCGGTCGTTCTCGGGGCGACGTCGGGCGCATGTTCTATCGCGTCGGGCGTGCTCTTCGGTTGACGGCTGTTGGCAGGGTATTGGCGAACTTGCAGTTGGCCGATGCCTGGCAACGGTGGGCGCTGCAGGAGATCGAAGATGACCTCTTGGCTGCGCGTCGATCCTTGGCTGAGGCAGTCCTGGCCGAAGCCGCGCGGGGATCGGTCGACGAAGCGGTGGAGAGGTTCGTGGCACAGCGGGCGGATGAGGTGCGCCGAATCCTAGAGCTGGTGAGGTCTCTCGAATCGGGGCCGGTCACCGACCCCGCTCCGCTCATGGTGGCGGTGCGCCAGATTCAGGCATTGTCCTCCTGACCCCCACACGGCCGTGTTCGGTTGGTGTGCCACTGCCCTAGACTGGGATGGACGGCTCGATGGCCGTTTCACTTCTGTTCGCGGAGCCTCGTCGGCTCACCGCTACCCCGCTTGGATGAGTGATGTCGCCCGCTCGCCGCCTCGGTGAGCTCCCGACGAGGAGGATGGATGGAAGTCGAGATACCTGAAGCCTCGATCGGTTTCGTGAGCACTTATCCACCCACCGTTTGCGGTTTGGCCACCTACACGAGTTCGCTCATCAACGGGATCGCCTACGATCGAGGCTCTCGATCTGGCCTGGGCGTGGTCAGCCTCACCGACCGACACGCCTCACCCAGACCACGCGACGTCGTCTTCCGGCATCGTGTGGGCCACGGCCCTTCGCTCGATGCCGCCCTACGAGCACTCAACTCCTACGACGCCGTCTCGATCCAGCACGAGTTTGGAATCTTCGCCGGACCCGACGGCGTTGAGGTGATGGATCTCGTGGCCGGTGTCACGGTTCCTACCGCTGTGACCTTTCACACGGTGCTCGAGAATCCCACCGACCACCAGAGCCTCATAATCGCCGGCCTCTCCGAGCACGCCGATCGCATCGTGGTGATGAGTGAGGCAGCCTCGGCCAGGCTCACTCGCCGCTACGGGATGGACCCGGGCGAAATCGATGTGATACCCCACGGAGCCGACGCTCGCCTCGCCCGACCCTCGCTCGTCGACGGCGATCGCCCCCTGGTTCTCACCTGGGGTCTGATCGGCCCCGGTAAGGGCCTCGAAACGGCGATCGAGGCGTTCAGCCAGCTGACCGACCTCGATCCGGCCCCCCGTTATCTCATCGCGGGGTCCACGCATCCCAACGTGGTGGCCGCGTCAGGCGAATCATATCGGGAGGGTCTGGTCTCGCTGGTAGCTGGTCTTGGATTGGAGGAGCTCGTCGAATTCGACGACCGATATCTCGATGGTGCAGCCCTGGCCCGTCTCGTGCGCAGTGCAGAGATCGTGGTACTGCCTTACGAGTCCCTCGAACAGGTGACCTCCGGCGTGTTGGTCGAAGCGATCGCGGCCGCCAAACCGGTGGTGGCTACTTGCTTTCCTCATGCAGTGGAACTCTTGTCGCGAGGTGCGGGACTCACCGTTCCACATGGCGATCCGCGGGCTCTGGGTGGGGCGCTCCGGCAGCTGCTCACCAACCGGTCGGTGATGGCCCGGATGGGAGGTGAGGCCCGGCGGATGGCCGATGGCTGGTACTGGCCGACCATCGGGCGGCGTTTCGGTACCATGATGTCCGCCCTGGCCGCGGCCGACGAGACGGGCGGGCCGGGAACCGTGCCGGAGGTGCGACGTGTCGCCGGATGACCAAGCCGGACCAGGTACCCATCCCTCCTCACCCGAGTCGGACCGGGGGCATCTGCCACCGCCATTGTTCGCCCATCTCCGGGCCCTCACCGATCGCCTGGGAGTCTGGGAGCACGCCAAGTTCTCCGAGCCCCGAGTCGAGCACGGGTTCTGCACCGACGACAACGCTCGTGCCCTGGTTGTCGTCTCGCGACAGCCGCAGTCAGGTGCGGATCTGGTAGACCTGTCGGGCATCTACCTGAAGTTCGTGCTGGCGGCTCGGATATCCTCTGGGCACTTCCACAACAGGCGCGAGGCGGGGGGCGGATGGATCGATGAGGTGGGGAGTGACGACTGTCAGGGCCGGGCCTGGTGGGCCCTGGGAACCGTTGCGCACCGGGGTCCGGGTGCGGCCATGCGCGCCGCGGGTGCCGACGCCTTCGCCACGTGCGCATCTTTTGGGTCACAACATTTGCGGGCCAACGCCTACGCCTCCCTCGGAGCCTTCGAGATGCTCCAGGCCGATCCGCGCCACTCGGGCGCCGCTCGCCTTATCGAGCAAAGCTCAGGGGTGATCGCCTCCGCCGCCCGCAGTCGGATTCCGTGGCCCGAGATTCGCCTCAGCTACGACAACGCTCGCCTCCCCGAGGCGTTGCTGGGAGCCGGTGCGGCAATGAGCGACGCCAAACTGACCGCCATCGGTATCCGCCTGCTCGAATGGCTCGTGGGCGTGGAGACCAACGGTGATCACTTCAGTTTCGCGCCCGACCACGGATGGGCGCCCGGTGAACCGCGTCCAGGATTCGATCAGCAGCCCATCGAGGCATGGGCCATGGCCGATGCTTGCTACCGGGCCTGGATCATCACCGGCGACCCCGTTTGGAAGGCCAGGGTCCTCGATGCGGCCCGCTGGCTCCTGGGGCACAACGACACTCACCTGAACCTTTACGACCGAATCACCGGGGGGACATGTGACGGCCTGATGGAGCACTCCGTCAACCAAAACCGAGGTGCCGAATCGACCTTGGCCGGTCTGGGAGCTCTGCAGGCCGCGGCCAGGTGCGAGTCGGAGAGTCCCGCCGACGCCACCCGCTGATGTCCGCCCTGCCCGTTACCCGGCTCGGCGTCCAACTGGAGCCGGATCCGCGCCGAGTCATCACCAAGCCGTATCTGCCCACCGACTTTGACCCGGTGGCGGGTCAAAGTCGCATAGAACGGGTCATCCAGCGGGTTCTGGCTCTGGCGCCCGAGGACGTGACCCGTTCGCTCGAAGAGCTGGGGGAGCGCTTCTCGGCGCGTCACACCGACCTTCACGACATCTTCCACCGGGGTTTTGAGGTGGTGGCGCTATCGGTGCCGGCAAAAGTGACGCTCTCTGACGAGATCAAGATGCTGATTGGCGCCTATTTCACACACGAATATTCGCTGGAAGGGGCTGCTTTCACCAACCCTTCGTTGGTTGCCGCCCCCGACCAGTCGGGGGTGGCGGCCGGTTCCCTCAGGGTGATCGTCAGCCTGCGGGCAGTGGGAGAGGGCCACATATCCTCGATCGAGTTTCGCAATGGGCTCGTCGGGTCGGAGGGAGAGATCGCACTCGAAGTGCCCGGGGCCCCAGTGACGGGAACGCGTGAGACGCCGACGTTCGACAAGGCCGTGTTCTCGGCCAAACTTGAAGAGATCGGAGCCGACGCCGACCTCATCTGGAAGACGTTGGGTCGCTTAACGGACATGTTCTCCATGGCCGACCTCGACACCGCCCTTTCCGATCTCCACCGGAACGAAACCTCGTGGGATGTGGTGCACAACGTGACCCACGTCATGCACTGGTTGGCGTCGTCCAACTATCTGCTCTCCTTTCCTCCCCGTACCGATATCTCCCAGCGTGTTCTCTTTCCCAGCGGGCCCGCCGAGAGCCGGGGAATGGAAGATGCCCGTTTTGTGAGGTTCGTAGACCCTGATGGCGAGGTCGTCTACTACGGCACCTACACCGCCTATGACGGGCTTCATATCCTGCCGCAGCTCATCGTGACGACCGACTTCCAAGACTTCCGGATTGCCACTCTCAACGGTCCGGCCGCCCAGAACAAAGGCATAGCCCTCTTCCCCCGTCCGGTGGCGGGACGTTACGTCGCTCTCACCAGGCTCGACGGGGAGAGCAACCTCCTCATGATGTCGGACAACGTGCGTTCGTGGCATGACGCCCAAAGAATCCAGATCCCGACTCGTTCCTGGGAACTGATGCAGATCGGGAACGCTGGTTCACCCATCGAGACCGATGCCGGATGGCTGGTGGTCACCCACGGTGTTGGCCCGATGAGGCAGTACGCCCTCGGTGCGATCCTGCTCGACATCAACGATCCCCGACGGGTGATCGGTCACCTCCGCGACCCCCTGCTGGAACCAGACGAGACAGAGCGTGACGGATACGTTCCGAACGTGGTTTACTCGTGCGGGTCGGTAGTACACGGGGACCGGCTCGTCATCGCCTATGGCGCCTCGGATACCTACACCAGGTTCGCCACGCTGTCTATCGACTCGCTGCTGGGCGAGTTGACGTGACATGAATGACCGCTCTCATTCTTCGAGGATCCGGTGGTAGAGCGCCAGATAGTCGTCGACCATCCTGGCCGCATCGAACCTGTCCTCGATGGAGCGCCGCACGTGGCGGCGGTCCAATCGGCCGGCTTCCTCGACGGCGTCGGCGGCTGACTGCTCATCGGTGACCAGGTAGCCGTTGATGCCGGGCTGGATGATCTCGGGCATCGAGCCTCTCGGATGAGCGATCACGGGAGTACCACACGCCATCGCCTCGACCACGCTGAAACCGAACGGCTCGTCGAAGTCGATGAGATGAAGCAGGGCTCGAGCGCTCCCTAAGACCTCCTGGCGGTCGGCCGGTCCCACCGGGCCCAGGTAGGTGACTCGCTCGTCGTCTATGTTCGGTTCGACTTCCCGACGAAAGTACTCGTCGTCGTGGACGATCCCGGCGATCACCAGCGGGATGCCGACGCGAGCCGCCACCTCGATGGCAGTGGCCGTTCCCTTGTCGGGATGGATCCGACCGAAGAAGACCAGCGGCCCGCCCCCGGGACCCGGTTCGAACGCAGCGGTGTCGATGCCGTGGTGGATCGTGGCGGCGTATGGCAACGCCGGGTGTCGATCGGCCTCGCTGATGGCGACGTAGCGCACCCGGTCGCGGTACTCCAGGTACGCCGGCAAGGTGGCGTCCGAGGCAAACCCGTGGATGGTTGTGACCATCGGCGTGTCGACCAGCCTCGAGTACGTGAGCGGCACGAAGTCGAGACTGTTGTGAATCACATCGAACTCTGCGGAATGCTCGAAGGCCCTGGCGATATGAAGGGTCTCCCACACCCGGGCGTCGATGGTGGGGTCTTCCGAATACCCCGTCGCCGCCACCCCCACCAAGCGAGCCGAGGTGACAGAGTCGGCGGTAGCGAAGAGAGTGACATCGACGCCTCGCGACACCAGGCCCTCGGTGAGGAGTGAGGCGAACTGTTCCCACGGTCCGTAGTGGCGAGGCGGCACTCTCCACGAGATCGGAGCGAGCACTGCCACGCGCAACCCGTTGGTTCGAGGCCGGGGCTCGGGAGTCACCATCGCCTCCTTCAGACCCGGGCGGTTGTTCGAGAACTCACCCTTGGGGGCGCGGGTCGGGGTGAGGGCCGCGGTCAAACGCTCTTGTGCTGTTTGGATCCGGCGGCGGCGCCTTTCGCCTTCTTGTCGAGGCGCTTCTGCTTGAGATCCTTCGCAGCCACCTTCTTGGTGGTCTTGTGACCCTTGTCCTTGGTTCCCATCGGTGCCTCCAGGCCGGCCGCCGAGCTGGCAGCCACCCTCCATTGTCCCACGGTCCGACTCCTAGGACGGCCGGCCTGGGTATGATCCCCGGGTAGTGCGCGCCGACCAGCCATGAATACAGCCTTCGTGTTTGGTGGGGGTGGACGGTGGGGAGCCGTCGAGGTGGGCATGGCGGCGGCGGTCCTCGAGGCCGGTATCCGACCCGACGTCGTACTCGGCTCGTCGATCGGTGCCCTCAATGGAGCAATGGTCGCCGCTGACCCCACCGAAGCCGGAGCCATGCGCTTACGCCTGTCCTGGGAGCAGGTGGAGAACGAAGATCTGCTGTCATCGGGGATGTTCGACCGCATCAGAACTGCCGCCAGGCAGCGCGTATCCACCCACGACACCGACGAGATGCGCCGGATCGTCAGCCAGTTCCTCCCCACCGACCGGTTCGATGAGCTTGTCGTTCCCTTCCAGTGTGTAGCTGCCTCGATCGAGCGGTCCGCTGAGCATTGGTTCGACTCGGGGTCTCTCGTGGAAGCGATCCTCGCCTCGTCGGCCATCCCCGTCTTGTTTCCGCCCGTCGTCATCGACGGCGAGTCCTTCTACGACGGTGGCCTGGTCAACTCGGTGCCCGTCGATCGGGCCGTTCAGCTCGGCGCACGTCGCATCTTCGTGTTTCAGGTAGGACGAATCGAGCAGCCCTTGCGGCCCCCCACGCGACGGCATGAACCTGCCTTGCTCGCCTTTGAGATCGCCCGACGTCATCGCTTCTCTCGCGCCGTCGAGTCGCTTCCCGCCGACACCGAGATGCACCTCCTCCCCAGTGGGAACATCTTGAGCTTCGACGACACCCGACAGCTGAAGTGGCGCGACACATCCGATACCGCCTCACTCATTCAGAACGCCTACACGGCGACCTCCGTCTACATGGCGGACGTCTTGGGGGCCAGATGAGACTGCCGCCGAGATGGATCCGCCGTATCGTTCTGGGGCCGGCGGTGATCGCCGCCACTGTCGCGTTGATCGTTTCTCTGCCGGTGGTGGCCATCGGTGCTGCTTTCGCCTCCCGCTACGTGCCAGGTCGTTGGCGGCCGCTCCGTCTCGCCTGGTTCCTGTTGGTGTGGTTGATCTTCGAAAGCATCACGGTGATGGCACTGTTCGTGTTGTGGGTGGCCTCGGGTTTCGGATGGAAACTGCGAAGCGAAGGTTTCCGATCGGCTCACTACGCACTGATGGCCTGGTTCTTGCGCCGGGTCGTGGGGTCGGCGCGTTTCACCTTCGGTCTCGCATTCGAGGGAGACCGGGTCGGAGAGGGCGATGTCGTCGGGCGCCCGGTGATCCTCATGGCCCGCCACGCTGGGCCGGGAGATTCTCTCCTGTTGGTGGATGCCGTCATGAACCGCTTCCAGCATCGTCCTCGGGTCGTTCTCAAGGAAGCGCTGCAGTGGGATCCCGTCATCGACATCGCTCTCAACCGGTTGCCCAGTCGCTTCGTTGCTCCTGGGGGCAGGGGCGGCTCGGATGCCGTCGACGCCATCGCCGACCTCGCCGCCACCATGACATCGCGCGATGCCCTTGTGATCTTCCCTGAAGGCGGGAACTTCACGGCCTCGCGGCGGTTGCGGGCCATCGAGCACCTCGATACGGCTGGGCTCAACGTGTTCGCAGACAGATCGCGGGCGATGGAGTTCTTGCTGCCGCCCAAGCCGCGTGGTGTGGTGGCCGCCATCACAAATGCCCCCCCGGCTGTGGTCGGTCTGGTCGGTCACGTCGGCCTGGATGACATGTCCACTCTCTCGGACATATGGTCGGGCCTCAAGATGGATCGCACCGTGTACACCCGCATCTGGCTGACCCCCACCGAGGACCTACCTGCCGATAGGCCAGGTCGCGAGTTGTGGCTCTACGACCGCTGGCACGACATGGATGGCTGGATCAGGGAACGGAGACGGGCTGGGGGCTGACCGGGGCCATCCAACCCGGTCCACCTCACGACGCCGGGTGGTCGGGCTCGGGGTCGAGATTGGGTCGCAACCGATCGCGCCCGTCGCCGGGACGGATCTCTTTGATGAAGCGGGCCGGTACGCCACCCACGACGGTGTAGTCGGGAACGTCTTTGGTCACGACCGAGTTGGCCCCCACGATGGTCCTGTAGCCGAGCGTGACCCCGGCCATGACCACGACGTTGTACCCGATGACGCTGTTAGCTCCGATACTCACCGGATCGAGGCCTCGCCCGGCATGGGCGATCGGTCGCTCGAAGTTGTCGAAGGGGTGGGTGTGGGTCTCGACGGTGACTCCGGCCGACAACATGGTGTAGGCGCCGACATCAATGGGCCCCCGGTCGTCGAGCATGGCGTATCGATTCACCAGCACACCGTCACCGAGCGAGATGTTCCTCCCGTCGGAGAACAAGACGTTGTGGTGGAAGATCACACCCTCCCCGCAGTGGCGGAAGAGTTTCTTGGCCAGGATCATCCGCAGCGGTATGGCGAAACCCTGAAGCATGGCGGCGGGCGTCTGGTCGAACATACGCCAGAACATTCGGTAATAGAGAAGGGGATCGTCCACGCCCTCCGGACCGTCTCCCTTGAACGGATCGGGTGGCAGATAGAACTCACCCGTGGCCTGCGTGTCTCCCACCAGGCGATCCACCTCGTTCAAGAACCGGGTCGCCCTACCAACGAAGGTGTCGCTCGTTACCTCCTCGGAGAGTCTGGCAAGCAGATCTCCGGCCAGTCCTTCCGGGGGAGGCGCCGATAGAACGTCGCCCAAGCCAGGGAGCTCTGTGGTGGGCCGGTTCGGAGGCACGCCGTCGGCCCTGTCTCCCTGCCCCCTAAGCACGGCTGGGTACTTTGGTCAGGCTGTTCCTGTCCTGCCAGGCCCGGTAGACCGTCCGGGCATATCCCGTGAGCACCATTGTCCGGCCGCGCAAGGGTCCGTAGCGGTAACCCATCTTCGAGGTGTTCGGACCGTAGAGTCGAGGGATGGGGACTTCGCGGAACCGCAGTCCTGCCCTCGCCACTGCGAAGTGGGACTCGAGTTCGGCCTCGTATCCGCGACCGACCAGTGCGACTACGTCGACTGCTCGTTTCGAGAAGCTGCGGAACCCCGAGAAGGGGTCGGTAACCCGGTCGCCCGTGAGCTTCTGCACAGCCCGGATCGACCCGGCCCGCACCATTCGACGATTCATTGGTGCGGATTGAACTGCTCGTTCCAGATATCGACTCCCCACGCAGAGGTCGACACCTTCGCCGAGCACGGGTTGAACGAGGCTCGGCAGCGAGGAGGGCAGATGTTGGCCGTCGCTGTCCATCCACACCAGGGCGGCGAAGTCCAGATCCCTGAGATGGTCCATGGCCCTACCCAGGGCCGCCCCCTTCCCTCGGTTTCTGTCCTGACGGATCAACCTCACCCCGGCGGCACGAACGATCTCAGAGGTTCCGTCGGTCGAGCCGTCGTCGACCACAACTACCGTCACCTCATGACGACCGATGCTGTTCGGCATCGAGCCGAGAACCTGCCCGATGCTGGTCGCCTCGTTGAATGCTGGTAGGACCACGAAGACTCCCATGGTAGGAACGTAACGAACGATCGTTCGTTGGTTGTAGGGTCCTTGGCCCCTAGTGGTCGCTCGAATGATGCCGCCCAATTCCCAACGATCTGTGCAGGCGAAAGGGACCCGGGCAACGCTCGGAGATGGGGAGGCGCTGGCCGGGTCAGGAGGCCGGGCCGGGGCGTATCGGAGGCGGCCCCCAGTGAGCTGCGAGCGCTCGACGGAGACTTTCCACATGTTCGGTGCCGATCCGTCCGGCGAGTTCGCCTTCGAGTTCTTCGATTACCTTGCTGGCCGCGTGGGCGAGTTGATTGCCTCGGCTCGATAGGCGCACCAACAAGGAGCGAGCGTCATTGGGGTCTGGGTCCGTCGTCAGCAGGTCTCTCTGGATAAGCTTGGATATCACTGTATGCATTGATTGTCGGCTGATGCCGATGCGGCGAGCAAGCTCGACGGGCCGCGTCCCGTCCTCGTCCACGAAAGCGAATACGAGCGCTTCGGTACGGCTGAATCTTGGCCACCCCGAGGCTTGCAGCCGGCCAACCAGAGCGTCGTTGAACCAATCCGACGCGAACAGCAGCGCGGCACCCAGGTTGGTGGTCGGTGGGAAGGGGCGGAGAGTATGGTCCGGCATGGATCTCCACCCTAGCCGCCATCGGGCGGTTGTAAGGTAAGCTGACGATCTGATATTGTAAGTGAAACTTACAAAGGAGTCGTAGTGAATGTCGCCGTAATCGGGGCAACCGGACGCACCGGTATTCGGGTCGTGGAAGCCCTCGCACAGCAGGGTCACCAGGTACGGGCGCTGGTGCGGAGCCCGGAGAAGGGGAGGGGCCTTCCGGCCGGCATCGAGGTGGTGGAGGGCCATGCCACCCATGAGGTGGCGATGTCGAAGCTGGTGGCCGGCGTCGACGCCGTCATCGATGTCGCCGGCCCCAGCAAAGCTCACCCCGTGATACGCCAGGCCATCACATCCAACCTCCTGGTGGCTCTAAAATCGGGTGGCCGGCCTCGGGTGCTGATGCTCACCGGGGCCGGGGTTCGGTTCCCCGACGATGTCCCCCAGCTCATCGACCGTCTCATCGTCGGCGCTCTACGTCGCTTGCAGGGAGCCGTGCTGGCGGATGGTGAGGCGGCGGTCCGACTCCTCGCATCGTCTGATCATGACTGGACCGTGGTGCGCGTGCCTCGTCTCGTGCAGAGGCCATCCGCGCGGCCCTACCGAATCGTTTCTCATGTGGGACCGGACTCTGGCACCCAAATCGACCGCCCACAGTTGGCGGCGGCCCTCGTCGAGATCCTCCAGAGTCAAGACTGGAAACGGCGCGCCCCCGTCGTGTCGCGCTGAGCTCGAGGTCGGAGTCCGGCTGCTACCCGCCGCGCAGGAGATCACTGATCCTGGCTGCTTCCTCGTGTGACACCTTGGAGACGGCATACCCGGAGTGGACGAGGACGTAGTCGCCGGGCTCGGCCTCGGGCACCATGACCAGATCGATGGTGGTCACCTTGTCGTCACCGAGCGCTACCCGAGCCGGGCGGGAGAACTCTGTGCCCGTTTCGACGGCGATGACTCGGGCGGCGACCGCCAAGCACATGTCAGGCACCTGCCCTCTCGAGCTCGTCGATCACTGTCGACACCGCGGATGCGACTTGGGGAGAGAGTTCGCTCCCTACTTCGAAGCGGGCACCTTCGATCCCATAGATGTCGAGGCGGGCGGGAAGGCGGTGTACCGCGCGCGCCAGTTCGACGATCTCGGCCAACCCGAAGGAATGGGATGAGGCAAAACTGCGGGTCGGTAATCGGTCGGCGATGGCGTCGAACCGCACGACGGTGCCGGGCAGCCGGCCGGAGCGGATGGCGTCGACCACCGTCACGTCTTCTTCGCCTTCCCACAGATCCATGAGATCGGAGCAGTCGCTCCTCGCCACCGACGGGACCGATGTGAGGCGCCGGGCGACGAGGACCCCGGCGGCGTCGTCGCCACGATCCGGGTGCCCGAGACCGATGACCAGACGACCCATCGTCAAATTCGCTCCACCGACAGGTCGAGGAAGTGGGTGGCACAGGAGATGCAGGGGTCGTAGTTGCGGATGGCCTGTTCGAGCTGCCATTGCAGCGTCTCGTCACTGAGGTGAGTGCGCCCGGGAATGTAGTCGCGCAAGTCCTCCTCGATGCTCAGCTGATTCTGTGAGGTCGGTGGGACGATCTGGGCGGATTCGATCAGTCCTTCCCCGTCCATCGCGTAACGGTGGTAGAGGATGCCCCGGGGAGCCTCGGACACTCCGTGACCGGTCGAGGACCTCGGATGAGCCTCCACGGCGGGAGCCTCGGGTCGGCGATAGCTGCCGATCAGCCGCAAGGCCTCTTCGAAGGCGAACACCAGCTCGACCGCCCGGACGATGACGCTGCGGAACGGGTTGGTGCAAGTGGGTCCGAGGCCGGCCCGTTGCGCTTCGGCCTGGGCTCGTGAGGTCAGCTGTTCGAAATTGAGGCTGTACCTGGCCATCGGCCCTACGTGGTAGGAGCCTCTTTCTTTGATCCGGGCATGGAGGGCGTTGGACCACTCGACATGCTCCTCTTCGAAGATGTCGGGCCATTGGCCCGGACCGATGTCGATACCCCGGTTAGAGACGATCCGCCCCCGTTGGATGGCGTATTCGTCGGGATGGTGGACGGCGACGAATTCGTAGTCCCGTTCGAAGTCCGGGAACGGAAACTCCGAGACCCAGCGTACGGTGTCGACCGCAGCCTCGAGCCCCCACTCGAGGTCGGCGACGAGGGCGTCGAGCTCGGATCGGGTGGGGACCCGAAAGAATCCGCCGACCTTGACATTGACGGGGTGGATCTCCCGCCCTCCCAGGACCGTCATCAGGTGGTTGCCGATCTTCTTGAGCCGCAAACCGTTTCGCACGAGATCGGGGAAGTCTGCGGCCATCTCGATCCCGCCCGCGTACCCCAAGAAGTCGGGTGCGTGGAGGAAGTACACGTGCAGACCGTGGCTTTCAATCCACTCCCCGCAGTAGATGAGCCGCCGAAGATCCTGCAGCTGAGCCGGTATCTCCACCCCAGCCGCGTCTTCCATGGCGTTGCAGGCGCTCGTCTGATAGGCGATGGGGCAGATCCCACAGATCCGGGCGGTGATGTCGGGAGCTTCGGAGAAGCGGCGGCCGGCGAGGAGAGCTTCGAAGAAGCGCGGAGGCTCGAAGATCTTGAACTGGAGATCTACCACCTCATCGTCTTGCAGCTTGAGGTACATGGCCCCTTCGCCCTCGACACGTGCCAGGTAGTCGACCGTGAGGTCTCGCTCACTGTGCATATGAATCGCTCACTTCTCTGAACTCCGGCGCCCACGCGTTGAAGGTTCTGAGTGCTCGCACCAAATCCACCTCGGGAACTCCCAACGTCGTCCACCACTCGGCCAGCCCTCTCACGTTGGGCGACTCGGAGGGACCGAAACACCCGTAGCAGCCCCGGTCGTAGGCCGGGCAGATGGCACCGCAGCCGGCCTGGGTCACAGGACCGAGGCAGGGCACCTTGGCCCTCACCATGATGCATGGCGTTCCCCGGGCTTTGCACTCCACACATACGCTGTGGCGGGGCACGTTGGGTCGGCGCTGGTGAAGGAAGGAGTCGACGACCTCGATCAATTGCCGTTTGGAAATCGGACATCCCCGCAGCTCGAAGTCGACGCCGACATGGTCGCTGATTGGGGTGGAGGTCTCGAGAGTGCTGATGAAGGATGGCTCGGCGTAGACGATCGAGGTGAACGCCGACACGTCGGCCCAGTTGCGCAAGGCCTGGATGCCTCCCGCGGTGGCGCAGGCGCCGATGGTCACGAGAGCCTTCGACTGGCCTCGGATCTCGAGGATTCGGTTGGCGTCGTGGAAGGTCGTGATCGACCCTTCCACCAGCGAGAGGTCGTAGGGGCCCTCGATCACGGACTTGGTGGCCTCGGGGAAGTAGGCGATCTCGACCGCTTCTGCCAATGCCAGTAATTCGTCTTCACAGTCGAGCAGGCTGAGCTGACACCCGTCACACGAAGCGAACTTCCACACGGCGAGTTTCGGTCGATGGTTCACAGCTCGTTCACCGACAACCTCCCGGCGAACTGGCCGTAGGAGACGACCGGTCCCGACTTGCACAGGAAATCCGAGCCGAACTGGCAACGTCCGCAGAATCCGAGGGCGCATTTCATGTTGCGCTCGAGGCTGATCGAGATCCTGTCGACTGCCACGCCCCGGTCTCTCAACTCCCGGGCGACTGCTCGCATCATCACCTCCGGCCCACACACCAAGGCATCGGTGGTGGACGGTTGGAATGAGGCACGGCCAATGAGGCTGGTCACCATTCCCACGTCCCCCCACCAGTCGGTCGGTGCCTGATCGACGGTGACCTCGAGGTCTATGTCGGGTGATGCCTTCCAGCCGAGCAGGTCCTGCTTATAGAGGAGGTCGGTGGGGGTTCGGGCCCCATAGAGCAACGTGAGGCTCTGGTACTCGCCACGGCGGGTCAGGCCTTCGAGGACTGCGGGTCGCAAAGGAGCCAAACCCACCCCCCCGGCAACGATGACAAGGTGACGGTCGGTGGCCTCGTCCACCGGCCAGCCACGACCGTACGGGCCCCTGGCACCAACGACATCACCCGGCCCCAGCGCGCAAATGGCGTCGGTCACGGCCCCAACGGCCCGCACCGTGTGGACGAGGTTGTGGGGCATCTTCGGGTTTCCGGCGATGGAGATGGGAACCTCCCCAACGCCGAACACATAGATCATCATGAACTGGCCGGGTCGAAAAGGGGTGACGGGATCTTCGAGGTTCTCGAGCACGAAAGTGATCGTGTCGGGCGTCTCGGCGAATCGGTCTTGTATGCGAAAGGGTCGGGGACGCATGGGTTGGGGCATCGTCCCGGTCGGGACCCTTGTCTGGGTCACGTCCCTGGCTCCTTGTAGAGGTCGAGGAGGCGGAGGCGAGCCTGGTGGAGGCGGCGGACGGCTTCTTTGGCCACCGCTCGGTGCACGTTGAGCGCCAGGGCGGTGTCGTGGTCGCATCTCGTTCGGACCGCTTCGGCGTCGAAGGAGATGACGGTGGTGGCGGCCAGGGCTCGCGCTCGCCAGTTCCACCTGTAATGGGGGAACAGCCAGCTCACTCCCAGAAGGTCACCTGGTCCCAGCGTCTCGATCAGCACCGCCGGCCGGGTGCGCGGTGGCACCTCGAGCCCCACCTTGCCATCTGTGATGAGAAAGAAGTTCTCGGCGGGACCGTCCTCCTCGAAGATCACCGTTCCCGTCTCGAATGTGACCTCCTCGGCTACCGACTCCAAGAACCTGAAGCTGTCCTCGGAGAGGTCGGCCAGCAGCTGGGAGTTGACGCGCAGCTCTTCGAGACTCATGACGAAACCGTTTCCTGCGTGGCCGTTACCTCGGCGGTGATGTCGATGCCGACCGGGCACCAGGTGATGCAGCGTCCACACCCGACACAGCCCGAACTGCCGAACTGGTCGAACCAGGTGGCCAGTTTGTGAGTCATCCACTGGCGGTAGCGGGAGTTGGCCGAGTTGCGCACGGGGTGGCCGTGCAAGGCGGAGAAGTCCAGGCTGAAACACGAGTCCCAGGTTCGGGAGCGAATTGCCTCTCCGTCGAGTGTGACCTTGTCGGCCGTGGTGGAACAGAAGCATGTTGGGCAGGCAAGTGTGCAGTTGCCGCAGGTGAGGCAGCGGGCGGCCACGTCGTCCCAGCGGGGATGCTCTGGGTTCTCGATGAGGAGCTCGCGAATGCCCGCCGTGTTCATGTGCCGACCCATGTGCCGGCGCGTTCCCGACAGCACATCTCGAACCTGATCGTGATGGGCGGCGGAAGCCTCCCGACCGGGCAGGCCGCTCAGGATTCGCTCCCCGGCGGCGGAACCAGACTGAATCAGATACTCGGGCTCGGAACCCTCCAGCAACTCCGTCAGCACCAGGTCGTACCCCGAAGTGCACTCCGGCCCCGTCTCCATCGACACGCAGAAACAAGTGGCGGCCGCCTGGCCGCAGTTGACCGCCACGACGAACAGGTCGTTGCGACGTCCCGCATAGACCGGGTCCACGAACTTCCCATCCAAGAAGACGCGGTCCTGAACGCCGATGGCGGCCAGCTCACAGGCGCGTACGCCGATAAAAGCCAGCTTCTCTTTCGGATGTTCCGTGTCGCTGAAGACGAGGGTGCCGTCGCTCCTACTGATACGAAGCAATTCGGTTTCGGGGGGAAAGAGGAATCGCTTCCAACTCGTCGGCCCGAGGTTATACCCGAACAGGGCATCGTCATCGCGCCGCACCAGCCGGTAGCGACCACCGTCCTGGTCGTCGGTCCAGCCACGCGGGAGGTCTGCTGTGGTCGCCACCCTGTCATAGACGATGGCGTCGTCTCTCCTGGTGGGTCCAATCACCTCGAAGCCCTCGGTCGTCAGAACTCCGAACAAGGCGTCGAGGTCGTTTCGGTCCAAGACTCGGATGGTCACCACAACGAGGCTATCGATGTCATTGTGAAGATGACGGCCCTCTCACCAATTCGGCCTGGGAACTCCGTACGGTCGGGTTTCTTCGGAGGGACGAGTGTCATCGACCATATAGCCGACGGCACTTTCGACCTCCATCACGCCGTCGACTCCGGCAGTGAGGTCTTCCAACAGCCTCGCCTCCCTCAGGGTGGGGACGGTGCCCGTCAGCTCCACCCGCCCGTCGTCGACCGTAACCGACACGTTCTTGGGGTCGAGCAGCATCACCTGTCCGATCAGGCGGTGGCGAATTTCTTGCTCGATGGCATGATCGGGTCGGGCAAAGACGGCCAGTACGTCGGAACGAGAAACGACGCCGAGGAGGTGGCCGTCTTCGTCGATGACGGGCAGTCGCTTGACGTTCTTGCGATCCATCTTCCGAGCGGCAGCCCTGTGGCTCATGTCTGGTGCAATGGAGATGACGTGGCGGGTCATGGCCTCTCCGACCGTTTCGGCGGTGAGCCGCCGGGTCTTACGATCGAACAACGTGGCAACGAGGCCGGCGCGTTGGCCCGACGAGGCCCTTTCCACGAAATCGGCCTCGGTCAGCATTCCCACGACGCGACCCTCACCGTCGACGACGGGAAGCCCGCTCACCCCGCGCCCGCTCATCAATCGGGCCGCCTCTTTGAGCGACGTGCTCTCCTCCACGGTGACGACATCGGTCGTCATCAGGTCCCTGGTTTTCATGTCCTCCTCGCTTCCGTTCCTCTCAGGATGGGGGCTGGGGGTTGGCGCCGCTAGGGCCTTTGGCCTCTCGAGTCGGGCCGGTGGTCCCGTCTCGCTCTGCAGGAGCACGCCCGGATCACGCCCTCGGTCTCATTGAGACGGTCTTCCTCGTCGAGTGGGACCTCTGCCTCTAGGCGACGGGGAGGTACGGTCGCATGCTGTCGACATCGCGAGAAAGGAGAGCGGATGTACGGAGATGATATCGACAACGGTTGGGATGAGCCTGAACCCGTGGTGGACCTCCCTCCGACCGGCATCGACTTCGAGGTCGACATGGTTTCGACGATAGCCGGAGAGGTCGACTCCACGACAGCCGTTCCCGCAGGAATCGTGTCGCCGAATGAGGTGACCTTCCTGGCCGACTCCGCCGAGGTCGACGATGCCCTCATCGAATTCGTCGAACTCGTGAATGCGCGGGACCTCGACGGCCTGGCTGATCTGTTGGCTCCGGAGGTAGCCGCCGGTCTCCTCGGTGCGACGTCTCGGGCCGCCGTCCTCGAGGGGCTCGACGAGTTTTTCGCTGCCAACCCGACATCGGTGGTCACCCGCGGTGATCTCGGCGTCGATCCCATCGCCGTCGTCTGGTCGTACGACCCGGACCAGGAGCGATACGGCATGGTGGGCTACTTCACCGTCGAGGTTGCAGAGTCCGACGAAACCCGGATAGAGCGGTTGGACTTTGTGGATGAGATCCCCGACTGGCCGGAACTGGTGGTCGAGACGCCGGAAACGGCCGAGCGTCCCGAATGGCAGAGCTGGGACACGAACACCTGATCCGTGGAGGGGGGTACGCCATCGTGCTGCGATTTCTGCTCAACACCAGGCGTTGCGGGAAGAGGCAAGAACGCCGAGCTCTTCTTGCGCGCCCTCCTAGTTCCTGTCGCAGGTGCCGGGTTTGATTGAATACCGATTCGGTGATCCACTGGGTTGAGTCCACAATGGAATGAGACCGAAAGAACAGGTGTTCGTAGAAGCGTGGAGTACCAACAGACAAGAACAAAGCGCCATCGTCCGATCGACTTCGCCTCGTCCGGCGTGACACAGGACGTTCTCGGCCAGTATCTCGAGGGTGTCGGGCAACTCGGCCTGCTCACAGCCGAAGACGAGGTTCGACTTGCACAGACGATGGAAGCAGGGATCGAAGCGGGCACACTGCTCAACTCCGGCAAGGTCGTCTCAGCCTCCGAGCGGATGCGCTTGCAGCGCGCCGTCGACGATGGTCGTCGCGCTCGCGAGAAGTTCATCGAGGCGAATCTGCGGCTGGTGGTAGCCAACGCTCGCCGCTACTCGGGAGCCGACGTCGAGATGACTGAGCTCATCCAAGAGGGCAACCTCGGATTGATCACGGCCGTCGAACGTTTCGACTGGCGTCGGGGTTTCAAGTTTTCGACCTACGCCACGTGGTGGATCCGACAGGCCATGCAGCGGGCAAGGGCCAGCCTCGGTGGCTCGTTGCGGATCCCGGCAGCGGTATTCGACATCCTTCCGACCGTGCGGGCAGCAGCCGAGCGCTTGCAGGGAGCCACCGGCGCCGCCCCCGGGGCCGTCGACATCGCCGAAGCAACCGGAATTCCCACCCGCGAGGTGGAAAAGGCCTTGTCTGTCACGACGACGGTTGCCCTCGAAGAGCCGATCGGAGAAGACGGGGCGTCCTTGGGAGACCTCATCGCCGACCCCGATGCGATCGATCCGGCAACCGAAACCGAACGCCGAGTCATGGCCGAACACGTCCGCAGGGGCGTGGATACCTTGCCGCCCTTGCAGCGCCAGATCCTCGAACTGCGATTCGGGTTCACAGAAGACGCTCCCACCAGTATCGCCCAGATCGCCCGGGCGACACATCTGTCGGAACGCCAGGCCCGAATCTACCTCTCCGAGGCCTTGGAGTCGCTGCGCGACCGCCTAGCCGACGTCGAAGAGATGCGGGTCGCCTGAGGGGAGCATTTCCGGGACAGCGTTGACAGGTCGTTCCAGCCACCGACGACTTGGGCCTCCGCTGTTGGCCAACAGCCCGACTTCCTCAGGTCATCGCCTCGCGTGCTTCGGTGTAGGCCTTCTCCACCTGCCGGAAGACGGGACTCAAGTCGACGAGCTTGTCGGCGAAGGCGTCGCGGACCATGCCGGGTACAGGGCTCAGTTCTTTGCGGGCACTCTCGAGAGCTGCTCGCAACCGCTCCATGCGCGGCGCCAGTTCGTCTCGCATCTCCATGCGACCCAGTGCCACCTCGAGTTGCAGTTGTTCGATCCTCGTCTCCCAGGTGTTCATCTGGGTGTCCGTCAGCTGCTTGGAAAGTGACTCGACCTTGCGCTCGAGAGACTCCACCTGCTGTCGCAGGCTGTCCAGGGTGGTGTCGACGGTGTTCATCTCTCCTCCTATCGGTTGCGTGCTCGCCATGTTCCGTTGCGGGATGCTCCCGATACCAGGGTCGAGAGTCCCGATGGTGGGGTGAGGTCACTCGCGGAGCCTGACCGGGTATTCCCGGAGGTTGATCTGGCTTCCGTCCTCGGCGAATGCCTCCCAGACGATGAGCGCACCGAACTGGTCGCGGTCTATCTGGTAGTTGACATCCATCGCGAAGTCGCCCCAGCACCCGGTGCCACACGACGCCGTCACCGTCTCCTCGAAGAGGGGCAGGCCGTCGTCATCGGTCAATGTCAAATAAAAAACTGCCTCGAACACGTTGGCTACTCCCACGACGGTGACGGGACTGTCCACCGGCTGACCCCAGGCCGGCCTGTCCACGAAGATCGCCGGGAGCTGGTCGATGTAGTCCTGTCGCGTCTGGGGACCATCCAAGACGATCCCCTCACTCGAGAAGGTATCCACCTGTGCTCCATCGACGACCAGGGTGACCCGGTCGATGTCTTGGTAGCGGGTGAGCGTGTACACGACTTGGGCCAAACGACCGAACATGGCGGCCGAACCTCCTCCGGAGGCATATTCACCAGACAGGTCGACGGTGGCTACGCCGTTTTCCCAGGTGACACCCAAGAGTCTGGTTCCGACGGGGATGGCGCTTGAAATCGCCGGCAATCCGGCAGTCTCATCGTCGGTGGGCCCAGCGAGGAGAGCAGCCATGGCGGCCTGAGGAGTGTCCGCTCCCGACGAACCCCGAAAGACCGGAACCAACCGAGGCCCAAGGGATTCTTCGCCGACGTCGTCGACGAAGAAGTAGGCCACCGGACCATCCGCTCCTTCGATGGTCGTCGTAGGGGTGGTAGTCGCGGGCTGTGTCGATGGGGGCGTGGTGAGGGGCGGCCCGCTCGTGGTGGCGCCCGTCGGCGTTCCACATGCCGAAACCGCGAGCATCGCAAGGGCGGCGACGGCGACCGATACGGGGGGGAGGTGGTTGAGTGGGCCACCTGCTGACATGGCTCTCCTTGTCTGTCTGGTCCTGATCATCAGGCATCTCGATGCAGGGGAGTAGAGCCGCAAGTCACTTCTAGTGGAGGGGTCGGCGGCCTCTCGGCGGTGCCCGCTCCGAGACCCGGACATCCCTACTCGGGTTCGGTCAGACCGAGCTCGTCCGAGCGGCGAACCCAACGGGCGACGTCCCGGGATGTGATGATCCCTACGACTTCGCGACCGTTCATTACCAGCACGCGATGTTCCTCGGATTCGTCGAGGAGGTGCATCACCTCTTCGAGGGCGGCGTCGACCGCCACCTTGGGCGCGTCGTCGAGTCGGGTCATGACCGACCACACCTGGATGATTGGCCATTGGTCGCGCGGCACCTGGCGGACAGCTCGTAGGGTGAGGATCCCGCTCGTGGTGCCCTCGTCATCGTGCACTGGAAAGGCGGAGTGGTCGAAGCGAAGGAAGTAGTCGTCGACCGCCTCTTGCACCGTCGTGCCGGTCGAGAGCGCTACCAGGCGAGGGGACATCACGTCGGCCGCCACCATGCCTTCGAACAGACGCCGAATGATCATCTGTTGCCCGGACACGGCGGCAGCCGAGAACAAGAACCAACCGATGGCTGCGTACCACAGGCCTCCGAGGTTGCCGCCGAACACCTCCAACAGGCCGAGTCCGATCAGTAATGATGCTATGACCTTGCCGCCCGTGGTGGCTGCTTTGGTGGCCCGGTCCATGCTGCCGGTGATCTGCCAGATGAACGACCGGAGAACCCTCCCACCGTCGAGCGGGAAACCGGGGAGCATGTTGAACACTCCCAGGGCGAGGTTGATCCACCCGAGGTGACCGAAGCCGTAGCGGACCGTCGCTGGGAGCACGTCACCGGTGAGGTTGACCAGCGACCAGAAAACACCGGCCAGTCCGATGCTCGTGATCGGCCCCACGACGGCAATCGCGAACTCTTCTCGGGCAGAGCGCGATTCCTGGCTCGTCTTGGTGACGCCCCCGAATATGAAAAGCGTGATCCCCTCGACGGGAATTCCCAGCCGGCGAGCCATGAGCGAGTGACTGAGCTCGTGCAGGACGACGCTGACGAAGAAGAGGATCGCAGTCCCCAAGCCGAGAAGGATGGCGGCAGCTCGGGCAATCTCGGTGAAGGTCACTTCGAACAGGGTGTAGAAGGACCATGCCAGCAGAAGGGCGATGATGAACCACGATCGGTCCACCGTTACTTCGATGCCCAGCCACTTTCCCAGGCTGAATCCGTTTCCGAACACGCTGTTACCTTCCTCTTGGTCCGCTCGCCGCGGTCGGTTTCACGGTTCGGCCTTCACCCTTTTGACTCGGGGGCTTGGAGTGCCCGTTTCACACGCAGGCGACGCACCGCCCGGTTCCGCACGTCGACCGACTCCAAGATCCAACCTTCGATCTCGATCTCCTCCCCAGGGTATTCGGGAATTCGACCGAGGCGGTCGATGAAGAGCCCCGCCACCGTGGTGTAGGCCCCTTGCGGGAGGTACACGCCGATATCATCGAGGTCATGGATGGGAAAGGCCCCTTCCAGGAGAAGGGAGCCGTCGGGGAGATGGACCACGGCCTTGACATCGGGGTCGGCATCGTCGTAGATCTCCCCAACGAGCTCTTCGACGAGGTCTTCGACCGACACAACCCCCTGCACTCCTCCGTGCTCGTCGACGACGATGGCCAGTTGCTCGCGCGCCTCCTGAAGACGCTTGAGGGCGGCGACCACCGGGATCACTTCGGGCAAGAACACGGCAGGGCGCACGATCTCGCTCAGGTGCAGGCCCGGTTGAGTGATCAGATCGCGCAGCGAAACCATTCCCAACACCTCGTCGAGACTTCCATCCACGACGGGTGCTCGAGTGTGACCGTGATCGGCCAGTCGACGGGCGGCGTCCACGGCCTGCTCGTCGGCCTGGAGGGCAAACACCTGCCCGCGCGGAACGAGTACTTGGCGAAGCAGTCTGTCTCCGATCTCGAAAGCCCCCGAGATGATCCTGCGCTGCTCGATGCTGAAGGCCGTTTGGGCCGCCACCATGTCGGCCAGCTCCTGTTGGGTGATCTCGATGCGATCGTGGCTCGGGTCGCCACCCAGAAGACGGACCACGAGGTTGGTGCCGGCACCGAGAACCCAAACGACGGGGCGGGTGAGCTGGGCGAGTGCCGACAGCGGACGAGCGGCGAGAAGTCCCCAACGTTCTGCACGCTGCATCGCCATGCGCTTGGGCGCCAGTTCTCCCAACACGAGCATCACGAAAGTGAGTGAGATGGTCACCAGGAGGATGGCAACCGGCTGGGCGCCGGCGCCCAAGAATCCGAGTGGTTCCACGAGAGGCTGGGCCAGAGAGACGGCCGCTACCGCCGAGGCCAAGAAGCCGGCCAGGGTGATCCCGATCTGGATCGTGGCGAGGAACCGATTGGGGTCACCTATGAGCCGAGCCAGCGTTCGACCCCGTGCGCTCTGCTCGGCGAGTCGCGCCACCTGGCTCTCCCGGAGGGAGATGAGGGCGATCTCGCTGCCGGCGAACAAGGCGTTGAAGAGGACCAACGCACCCAACAAGGCGAGTTGGGGGAGCACCTCAGGCATCTATGACTCCCGGTCGGTTGCAGTCGTTGTACAACATAGGAGGCGAACCACCGCCGGGACCTTTCGGCCCTCGAAGGGCCGAAAGGTCCCTACTCGTTCCAACACCCCTCGATCATCTGGGGGCGCGGCGGCGCAAGCGTGCCCGCGGCCATCGGGAGGTGGACGATGAACCTACCGAATCGATGATGATTCCGGCTTGCCACGATCGCGGCCGGTTGTTAGGTGGTGCCGAGGGGGGCCGGGGCTCCGCCACCACCGAGGGCGTGGCGCTCATGGAACCTGATGATCGTCGTCGGACTGTCGCCGGACTCCACCGAGATGGCGTGGACGATTCCCTCTCGCTCCTCGATCCACACCCTGGCAGGGCGATGGATGGCGTGTCGGAGTACCACGTCGGCTTGTTCTCGTCTCCCTCCGACCGATACCTCGATGACGTCGTTGCGTGAGTCGTATGTGACGCCGTGCCACGCCAGGTGGTCTGCCGCCACTTGATCACCTACGTCTTCGCCCACCACCTCGATCGTGACGTCGGCTGTGTTGGGAGCCGGAAGAATGCGGTGCATGTCGTCCACCGCTTTGAGTGGCACTTCTCTGGTATTGCTCATGCGAGGCTCCGTGAGTCGATGTCCTCACATGGTCTTGCGAGAAGACGAGAACGACCAGAGTCGAAGGTCCTGACGATGTTCCTGGTCTGAATCTGGCTCTCCCCGGCTTCAGCGGAACGACAGAAATGCCGATCCCTCAGGTGAAATCCACCGTGTGGAGCCGTCATCTCGCCAGGATGGACAAGGATGCCGATCGTCAACGTACAGCGACTGAGCTCGGATCCGGTGCTCGGGCCGGGTTCGGTGCCCGGCTATGGCGCCATATTTAACGCCGGAGTCACTTTCCACGAAGGCCGGTTTCACCTCTTTGCGCGCGGGGTGCGAAGCGGATACCGGCGCAATCAGGGCGCAGGAGCCCGCTTCTTGGACTATCGCTCCGACGTCCTCTTGTTCAGCTCGGGCAACGGAGTCGACTACACATTCAGCCGAGTGCTGGCCGAAGGATCCGACGAGGGTGCGGTGTGGTCGTATGAGGACCCCCGGGTTCAATGGGTCGATGCCGACGGTTCTTGTTACATGACCTACACCGATCTCCCCGCCCCCCACACCGGAGAACCATGGCGAATCGGCCTACACCGTCTCGTCCCCCGCAACGGAACTTTCGAACTTAACCGCACCTCGGGCCGCGTGGTCGGCCCACCGGGAACTCCCGACAAGGACGCCGTGATCTTCGACCTCACGGGCGGGGGTGTCGCCATGATTCACCGGGTCGCCCCCGACATCCAGATCGCCGTCTTCGAGTCCATGGAGGACCTCATCGATCCTCCTGCGGGCTACTGGGAGGAGCATCTCGAGACGCTGGAGGATCATGTGATCATCCGTCCGTCCGACGGCGCTCTGGGAGTCGGGGCCGGGGCTCCGCCGATCGCGACGCCAGCAGGACTCCTCTTCTTCTATCACGAGCGGGACGCGTCCGGCGTTTACACCGCTCGGGTCGCCTTGCTCGATCCGGGGAGTGGTCACCCCACCGGGGTTGCTCCCCTTCCGATTCTCGTTCCCGAGCTGTCGTGGGAGCGGCATGGTGACGTTGACGACGTCGTCTTCGTGCAGGGTGCTCACCGCTTGGAGGACGGTCGAATCTACTTGACCTACGGCGCGGCGGATCGCGCCGTAGGCGTGGGAGTCGTCGACGAAGGCGAGCTGCTCGACCTCCTCGCCTGATGGGCAAGCCGCCCTCTAGGGCAGTGTTGAACAATTCGTTCCAGCCGTCGACTGCAGTCCTCCGAGCAGGGACTTTGCCGAGCTACTGGACGGGCTTTCATTGTTATTCAACACCGTCCTAGGCCACCCCGGCGGTGGCTGCCGCGTCAACCACCCGACCCGCCAATGCCTCACACTGGCGAGCTACCGACGACCAGCTCAGCTCTGGCGCCGAGCGTCGGGCCGCCCAGGCCGAAGCCCTAAGAGCCTGGGGACGGGTCAGATAGTTCTCCAGCGCGTTCGCTATCGCCAGAGGGTCCCGGTGGGGGACAGTCCGCCCGGCACCATCCGCCAGCATCTCGACGGCGTGGGGGAAGGCCGTTGCCACCACCGGTAGGCCGGCGCCTATGGCTTCTACCAGCACTCCTGATGTGACCTGCTCGGTGGAGTCGTATGGAAGCAGGGCCAGGTCCGCCTTTCCGATCAGGTCGGCCAGTTGGGCCGGTGCCAGGTACCTCTCGTCGATGTCGACCATGTGGGCGACATCGAGGTCGTCGACGAGGGCGAACAGGCTGTTGCGGTAGGCCTCACCTTGTGCTCTCAAGACATTGGGATGGGTGGCGCCTTGCACCACGTAGCGGGGGAGGGGTCGAAGGTCGCGGAGACGATCCATTGCTCGGATACCCCATTCGATGCCTTTGCCGGGTCCTACCAGGCCCCACGTCACGATGGTGGGCCGTGTGTGCCGGTTCCGGGTTACCAGACGCGGGTGGCAGTGGGCACCGTGGGGGATCACAGCCACCTTGTGGGGGTCGACGCGAGTGGTCTGGACGAGCATCTGTTGGGCCGCATGAGACATCACGACCAGCTTCTCGGATCGCCTGGCCAACGCCTCGACGATCGACCCCTGGCCCGGGGTGGGGTTGCTGAGGACGGTGTGCATGGTCGTCACGACGGGAACCGGGACTGCTTCGCACAGATCGAGGACCCGACGGCCGTCGTCGGGTCCGAAGATGCCGAACTCATGCTGAATCCAGAGCACTTCGTAATGCCGGGCAAGGCGGGACACCTCCTCTGGCCAGGTGCTCGAGTCGACACAAGTCTCGCCGACCACGAGAGGGTCGAGGGAGATGGTGGTGTCCATGGCGGAGTGCACCCGCGCCACCCCCAAGCCCTCTGAACTCTGGCGAACGGAGGCCACGCTTTCCACCAGGGCCCGGGTGAAGGTGGCGAGCCCGCATGCGGTTGGTGGGTAGGTGCTGGCGAACAGGAGCTGTGGGTGTCGCATGCTCTCATCCTCCCTCCGCAGTTTGTTTCTCATCTTCGATGGATACCTCTTTGTACGAGGGCTGAAACGGCCATAACAGGGCCAGAAGTCCCGCCGTCGGATCAGGCCCATCGGGAAAATTCACAACGGGTCTTATTCCCCTGGCCGCGTACAGCCACCTGATCCACTATTGGTCTCATGGAGGGCTCGCACATCCCGGACGACGAAGTGCGGTGGGCGATCGATGCCGCCGGGCTCGACCTCGCTGAGGAGCCGTTCGGCTTTGCCCAGCTGCAGCGAGGCATAGAAAACGAGCTGCAGCTCAGGCCTCGGGCGGCTCGCAGCGAGCGCACGCCGGCCATCGTGCTCGCCGCCACCCTGATCGCAGTGTCGCGACTGCGCCACGACCTGGAGCACTACGCGCGACTCGCCCAGACGTCGGCGGTGAGCGAGGCCGCTCGTGCCGTTGCCCGGGAAACCGGATTCGGCGTCGTTCATCATCGCCCGGTGGATCGACATCGCCGTGAAGGCTGAAGTTGTTCAGCGCCTCGACAAGCGGTAGCTTCCGCCGAGTCTCTCTCACCTAGGCGAAATACTCTTCATGGCTGACCAGCTGGCGAACGACGTTGCTGATTGGGTGACGATGCCCACCGAGGAAGTGGCCGGTGCCCTCGACGCCGGTCCGGAGGGTCTCAGCGCAGAAGAGGTGGCCGCACGCCAAGAGTCGTTTGGTCCCAACCTCCTGACCGAGGCCGACCCGCCGGGTGTTCTGGCGGTGCTGTTGCACCAGTTCCAGAGTCCGCTCGTATACATACTGCTGGTTGCCACGGCTGTCACCCTATTGATCGAGGAGTACGTCGACGCCGGTGTGATCTTCGCCGTCTTGGCTCTCAACGCCGGGATCGGCTTCTTCCAGGAGCGCAAGGCCGAGAACGCCGTCCGGGCCCTCATGGGTCTGGTCGCGCCAAAGGCTCATGTGGTCCGGTCGGGTGCGGACCGGGTGGTGGAGAGCAGCGAACTCGTCCCGGGGGACCTCGTTTTGGTGGAATCGGGTCAGCGGGTGCCGGCCGATCTCCGCCTCGTATCGACCACCTCTCTGGCATGTGACGAGTCGCTCCTGACGGGCGAATCGACTCCGGTGGCCAAGCGAGCGGAGCCTTTGACCTCAGACTTGCCGCTCGGTGATCGAATCAACATGGCGTTCACCGGCACCGTGGTCACCTCCGGGAGGGGTCGGGGGTATGTAGTGGCCACCGCTGACATCACCGAACTGGGCAAGATCGCCACCCAGATTCGCGAAGAGGTGGAGCCGGCCACCCCCCTCCAGCAGCGTATGACCCGCTTCGCCCGTATCGTTGGGGTGGCCGTGGCCCTGGCGGCGTTGGCCTCATTGCCGCTGGGGTTGATGCGGGGAGAGACGCTGTCGGATATCTTCTTGGTGGGTGTGGCGCTGGCGGTGTCGGCCATACCCGAGGGATTGCCGGTCGTGTTCACGATCACACTGGCGGTGGGTGTGCAGCGGATGGCGCGGCGGAACGCCATCATTCGGCGACTCCCGGCCGTGGAGACTCTGGGCAGCATCACTGTCATCGGTTCCGACAAGACGGGGACGCTCACCACCAACGAGATGACCGTGCAAGAGGTGTGGGCGGGCGGGCAGACCGTTTCCATCAGTGAACACGACGATGATGTGGGTGAGGCAATGCGCCTGACCCTGCTGGCGGGAGTGCTGGCCAATGAGGCGAGCATCCGGGTCACTGGTGACGAGGTCGTGACAACCGGGGACCCGACCGAGACCGCGCTCTTGGTTTCAGCTCGCCGTATGGGTGTCGATCCGAGCGTCGAGCGCCGGCTCTGGACATCGAGTGCTGAGATCCCATTCGAGCCGGAGAATCGGTTCGCCGCCAGCTTCCGAACAGACGGTGAGCGTCACCTGGTGCTGGTCAAGGGCGCCCCCGAGCGGGTGCTGGACATGTGCGCCGACATGGCGACCGATTCCGGGTCGGCACCCCTCGACCCTCAGCTCGTCAAGGCCACAAACGCCGAGATGGCATCTCGCGGTCTGAGGGTGCTGGCCATGGCCTACCGGGACGACCCGAGCCCCCCTGGGGAGGTGGAAGAGCCCCAGGGCCTCACATTCCTAGGTTTGCAGGGAATGATCGACCCTCCCCGTGAGGGAGTGAAGGAAGCGATTGCCGGCTGTCAGCGCAGCGGCATCAGAGTGGTGATGATCACCGGCGACCACGCCGACACGGGTCTGGCCATCGCCACGGACGTCGGCCTCGCCTCCGCCGGCGACCCAGTCGTGACCGGCGAGGACATGGAGCAGATGGATGACGAGGTCCTCCGAGACCGGGTTGGTGACGTGGCTGTCTTCGCCCGGGTCTCGCCTCAGCACAAGCTGCGAGTTGTTCGTGCCCTGCAAGCGAACTCAGAGGTGGTGGCCGTGACGGGTGACGGGGTGAACGACGCTCCCGCCCTCAAGGTGGCCGACGTGGGTGTCGCCATGGGCGAATCGGGTACCGACGTCGCCCGGGGCGCGGCCGACATGGTGTTGGCCGACGACAATTTCGTCAGCATCTATGAGTCGGTGCGGCAGGGTCGTGTCACTTTCGACAACCTCAGAAAGGTCACGTTCTTTCTCATCTCCAGCGGCGCCGCCGAAATCCTGGTCATCCTGGTGGCGGTGGCGGCGGGGTGGCCTCTGCCGATGCTTCCCGCTCAGATCCTGTGGTTGAACCTCGTGACCAACGGTGTCCAAGATGTCGCCCTCGCCTTCGAACCTGGCGAGAAAGGAATCATCGATCGTCCGCCGCGTAGGCGTAACGAGGGCATCATCTCCCGTCTTCTCTGGGAGCGTACCGCCCTGACCGGGGTGGTGATGGCCGCCGGAACGCTCGGCATCTTCGGCTGGGTTCTCGACAGAACCGGTTCTCTCACTCAAGCTCAAAGTGCAGCCCTCACCGCGCTGGTGATCTTCCAGGCCGTTCACGCCGGGAATGCACGCTCCGAACACACGTCGGTCTTCAGGATCTCCCCGTTCTCGAACCCGTTCCTCCTCACCGCGGTGGCCGGAGCGGTGGGCCTGCACATCGGGGCCCTCTACCTTCCCTTCACCCAGTTCGTTCTCAGGGTCGAGCCGATCGATCTCACCACCTGGATGGTCATACTGGCCGTGAGCCTGTCGGTGCTGACGGCGGTTGAGGCCGACAAGTACATCCGCCGGCGCTTCAGCCGATCAGGGGTCGGAGCGACCTGAGCCCTCGTCCTTGGATGGGGGAGGAACGATGAGGACGGCTGCTGTTGCCAGACGAGCGATCGCGCCGGCGGTGGACCCCACGAGGACCCGCCGGAGGCCGGTGTGGCCCCGGGTGCCCATGACCAGCAGGTGAGCCGGAAGGGAATTGGCGTGCTCCAGGAGGGTGGCGGCCACCTGCTCTTCGGCCTCGGCGAGAACGATCTCGGGGTCGAACTCGGCCAGGGTCTGAGCGGCCCTCTCCAATCCCGTGGTTACCACCTGGCGGTCGCTGGCCAGCGTGTCGACCACACCGAGGACCGAGACGTGACTGGCCTGAGCCGCCAACGGCAACCGAGCGAATGTTTCGATCGCCCGGTGAGCATGTTGCGATCCGTCGGTGCACACGAGGATGTGCTGAGCGGAGTCTGGAGTCTTGGCGATGACGAGGGGGGCGGGGGGGTGGTGGAGCAGGTGCTCGGCAGTGCTCCCCAGCAAAAGAGCTTTCAACCCAAAGCGCCCCTTCGGCCCCACCACTATCAGGTCGGCGTCGTGGCGGGAATCGAGGACCAGGCGGGCGTCGGCCGTCGCCTGCAGATGCCGGACGTCGCCGAGGCCACATTCGGCGAATGGCTTGCGGGGTGTGTCGGGCTGCCATCGGTGGAGCCTGACCGGGAGATCATCGCTCCACAAGTCTCCGGGGTCGTAGCGGGTATTGACGACTTCTACGGCCCAGCCGGACCAGCGCTGATGGTTGATCCACAGCCATGCTCGGTCGGCATAGGTCGAACCGTCGTCACCGAACACGATCAGACGTTCATTCATGGGCGGCCTCCAGCGGCTGCTCGCAGGTTCGCGGGCACATATCTTGGTTGGTCAATCCCACTCAGGAGGAATCTGGCTGTCGGGAAGTCTCCGACCCGTGATCTCATCGGGCAGGATCTGGACCCAGTGCATCGGTCGGAGAGCGGTGCGGAGCCAGGGCGACAGCCCGCACTCGGCCACCTCTGCCAGGTCGGCTTCGTCGACCGGGGTGCAGATGCCCCGGGCCAGGACACTCCAACCGGTGCGCTCGGCTGCGTTCCATCCATCGATCTCGAACGCCACTCGCCGACCACCACTTGCAGCCTGGAGCTTCGACCCTCCTGATGAGAGAAAATAGATGCGTCCTCGCCAGAATCGGTAGGCAACGGGCAGTATCACCGGCTCGTGGTCGTCGGTGACGAACCCCATCCGCCCCAACGTCTGGTCGTGGAGGATCCGAAGGCACTTCTCGCGGGTGAGGATCTCCATGCCGGCGTGGTCGAAGTGTCTGGCCATCATCTCGGTTCAGTCTTGTGCGTCTTTCGTGTCGACCACCAAGACGTCGCACGGGGCGTCGTGGATTACCCCGCGGCTCGTCGAGCCCAGCACCAGGGAGGCGACACCGCCGAGGCCCCGGGTGCCGATGACGATCAGGTCTGCCTTTGCCTGGCGGGCGTAGTCGGTGATGGCCGAGGGTGGATATCCCTCGAGATCCACTCGCACCCATTCGAGGCCTGAGTCGTCGAGGAGGCGCGCAGCCTCTTCCCACACGGCCTTTCTCCCCGCCTGGGCGAAGGTCTCCAGTTCTGGGACGTATGCCATATGAATGGTGTACACCATGGCTGGCGGTTGGAAGACATGCACGACGTGGAGCTGGGCTCCCGTCAACCGTGCCTGTTCGATGGCGCGGCTGATGACTTTCTCTGCGGCCGGCGATCCGTCGGTGCCTGTCACGATGAGCATGCGCGTTTCTCCTCTTCGGCCGGGTCGTGGCGCTCGACCACTTCTATTCAGCATCGCCCAGATCTGACCGGTTGGTTAGGGGCATTGTGCCTTCTTGGCGATGGCGGTGGTCCACAAGAACGCCATGAAAGACCGATAGCCGAGCCTGCCGCCGCGGGTACGCGCGGAGAACAACCTCCCTCGGGTTCGTCGTCGGGAACGATCAAGCGGGTCGCAGGGGCCGGTAAGAGACGATGGCGCTCGTCTCAGGGACGGAAGTAGCGGTCCTCTACGGCTGTGATCAGACCCGCCCTGATCCTCTCTGGATCCTCGCCACGAGATGTTAGGTCCTCGTTGCTGGCGAGCAGCTCTGCCAGAACCGAGTCTCCCAGCGCGTCCGCGGCCCAGCGCGAAAAGTCCCTTCGCCTGGCATGGTCCAGCACGGCCGCTGCTTGGGCCGACCGAAGGTTGCGGTGGAACTCGACCAGGTTCTGGGCGACCCTCTCTTGGGCCGATGCACCGTCGATGAAGCGGAAGTTCAGCATCGGCGGCAGGTTCGCCTCCACGTATTTGTGCCAGTGGCGGACATGGCGCGTAGTTCGGGGGGCCAATCGGAACAGTTGTGGCTCTCCAATTGGTGGCACCACGAGTGCCTCACCGAGGCGGGGCTGGGTGGCGGGGCCGGTCGGGTCGATCCCACGGGCCTCGAGGAGGGTTGAGATGGCGTCGCGAGCCTCGTCGTCGTATTCGGGTAGAATCAATAGCGCATCGAGTTCCTGAGTGAATCCAACAGGAAGGTCCTGAGGGCGGTACGTGACGGCGCAGACCCCGCGCGGCGCCTCTTGGGCAAGTTCGGTGAGACCGTCTTCATCCGACAGGAATCGGTGGGCTTCGTCGAGCACGAGCCAATGGGGGAGCCCGCGTGCCTGTCGCTCACGGGCCACCTCGGGCAACAACTCACGGACATAGGAATCCTGTTCGGAAGAAGACAAGAGCGACAGGTCGATCACGAGGCTGGTCGAGCGGTGATGCAGGATCTCGGCGACCCGGTGCGGATCGGGCAACGGCTGGTCGCCTCCCAGTGCCAAAACCTCTCGGAGGGAGGCGAGCTCAACGTGATCACCTTCCACGTCGACGACAAGAACGGAGTAACCAAGACGGACGACCAGCTCCGTGAAGAGGCCGGCCGAGTAGGACTTGCCGGCCATGCTGCCCCCGGCGATGAGGAGGTTGTAGCGCGCGGCCGGAAGCCTTACCGGCCCATCACTCGCCTCGCCTAGCGCGATCGACCAACGGCTGGGAGGAAATCTCTTTAGTTCGGCGGTCGCCGTACCTGCCAGGACGGCAACAACACCGTCCCCGGCGCGTTCGTCGACCACCAGGTCGGCGTCCACCTTGAGGGACTCGACGGCGTTGGCCACGGCCACGCCGACTTCGCACACCGCCAGCAGGCTGTGGTCGTTTTCGGCGTCTCCGACGGCGACGGTGTCGTGTAAGGACAGCTCGAGGTCTTCCAGCGCCTCGACGAGGCCGTTACCCTTGCTGACCCCGATGGGGAGGACCATCAGCGCGGCCCGGTTGCGCACGACCGCACATTCGAGGTGCAAGCGCGCGATCTCTTCGAGGACGGTGGCGTCATGGTGGGCATCGCAGGCGAGTATTACTTGGCCGCCCCTCACCGGGAACCCCCGTCGGATCAGAGCGTCCTCGAGGATGGGTGGTACCGGAGGGACCAGTCGGCGAGAGCGCTCACCGACGGTCACCACAGCACCGTTCTCAGAGACGATGGCGTCGAACGAAGCCTCGGCATCCGGAAAAGCTCGCAACAACTCGCCCAGGATCCGGCCGGTGACGAGGATGACCGTGGCGCCCTTGTCGCGTACCTGGGCGATTGCCTCGAGCACGTGCTGGTCGGGTCGGCTTCCCTCGGTGAGGGTTCCGTCGAAGTCCAAGGCGAACACTCTGTAGTCGGTCATTGCATGCCCTATCGACGGTCAGCGTGCGGATTCGGAGCGGTTGAGGAACAGGGTCATTCGTCACGTCGCGCCCTCACGTCGTCCGCCACCGTGCCTTCGGCGACGTAGGTGCAGTCAAGGGTGTGTGGGCGCAATCAAAAGAGCCTGCAAAGCGAATCCTCTCGTCGGCATTGTCCGCTTCGAGTGGTTGTCGGTTCCGACGCTCTAGCCGGTTCTCAGCCGGATTCGATCCAGCTCCCGATTCGCCTCGCAGGCTCTTCACGATCAATCCTGCCGTAGTAGGCAGCCCATCAATAGGGCCGAAAGTCCCTGTTCGTCGACCGGGGACCACTGGCGTCGGTCGCGGTCAGTCGGCCGCGCCGATGTCGACGTTGTAGGCGTCATAGACGAGACTGGAGCCACGCTGACGATGGATGGTCAGCCGGCCGAGCAACCACGTGACCCGTCGGCGGACCTCGGCTTCCCTCACTCCCTCGGCCTCGAGGGCCTCGCGAGCCCTATCCCACGCCCGTATCAGCTCGACGTGTTCGGCGAAAATCGTCTCGATGTCCGGAAGGAGTCGAGGCGCCATCTCGGCAATCTCCGCCAGTAATCCATCGGGGACCTCGACCTCTCGGATGTGTGCGTCGAGTGCGCCTCGGAGCGTGAGCAGCGAGGTGTGGACCGCCTTGGTCCACCCGTCGCTCTGCGCCGGTCCGGCGACGGAGGTTTCCAGTTGCACCATGGCCTCGTGCAGGTCGTCGCGCCGGGCTCGTGCTCGCGCCAACGAGGGGCGACGCCGAGCGGTAGCGGCTGAATCGGGAATCCAGCCGGAAGCCTCCGCTTGATCCCGGGCCTTGTCGACCTGGAGCTGTTCACCCGGTGGTCGGAAAAGGTCGACGCCCTCGGCCGACTCCTCCAACTCCAACAACCGCTCCGCATCAGTCATCACCGCACCATGCCCGATGTCGATTGCCGGCGGCAGGGCCGAAGGACCCGATCCGTCCGATGATGGACTTTCGTCCCTGTCGGCTGGCGGAGTGGAAAGGTAGCTTCGTGTCAAGTGGACCTGGAACAACCCGAGAGGCGGGCGTCACATGGCGTGGGACCTGACGACTGAGGACGGAGTGGTATGGGATCTGCCGGCCACGGGGGCGATGCGCGTCCCGGGTCGCCTGTTCGCCGTTCGGGAGTTGCTCGATCTGTCCGACCTGGGCGATGCCCTTCGCCAAGTACGCAACGTTGCCCATCTTCCTGGAATCGTCGAGGCGTCGATGGCGATGCCCGACATCCACCCCGGTTACGGCTTTCCGATTGGAGGGGTGGCGGCCACCGACGTCGCCCGGGGCGGAGTGATCTCACCCGGCGGGGTGGGTTTCGACATCTGCTGTGGAGTTCGGCTCCTCGTCTCGGGATTCGAGCTGGCAGATGTCCGTTCCAACCTCGAGTCGATCATGGGCGAGCTCGATCGGCGGATCCCTCGGGGCAGCGGTCCCGGATCAATCGCATCAGGGGATCTCCTGCCCGCCATCCTGCGCGAGGGGGCGGTGGCTGCCATCGAGGCCGGGTACGGTCAGGCGGCAGATCTGGAGCGGACCGAGTCCGGCGGAACGATGTCGGGCAGTGATCCGCGAGCGGTGTCGATCCGTGCCCGGGATCGGGGAAGGGCTCAGATCGGGTCTCTCGGGTCTGGGAATCACTTTCTCGAGCTACAAGCAGTGGAGGAGGTGCTCGACCAGTCCGTTGCCGGGGTCTTCGGCATCCGCCGCGGCTCGGTGTGTGTCATGATCCATTGCGGGAGCAGGGGACTGGGTCACCAGATCTGTCAGGACGCGATCGAGGACATGACGGACGTCGCCGCCAGGTACGGGGTCGATGTGCCCGACCGGCAACTGGCGTCGGTGCCCGTCGACTCCCAAGAGGCGCGCTCGTACTTGGCGGCGATGGCCGCAGCGGCGAACTTCGCCTGGGCGAATCGTCAAATTCTCACCCACGCCACTCGCGAGGCGCTGGCGGCGGCGGTCGGCGTGCCGGTGACGGAGACCGACCTTCGGACTGTCTATGACGTGGCCCACAACCTGGCGCGGTTGGAGACCCACGAGGTCAGGGGCGAAAGGCGACAGCTGTGTGTGCACCGAAAGGGCGCAACAACCGCTCTGGGCCCGGGCCACGCCGAGCTACCCGCCGACCTGCGTGCCGTTGGGCAGCCCGTCCTGATCCCGGGGAGCATGGGTACGGCATCGTGGATTCTCAAGGGTCTGACCGACAACCCGGCTTTCGCGTCTGCCGCCCACGGCGCAGGCCGTGTCATGAGTCGGTCGGTGGCCCGGGCCACCCAGCCGGGCCATGAGGTCCTCACCGACCTCGAGGCCCGCAACATTGCGGTTCGTCCTGGGTCGGTGCGGCTATTGGCGGAAGAGGCTCCGTTCGCCTACAAGGACGTCGACCTCGTGGTGGAGTCTTGCCGGCTGGCCGGGTTGGCTGCGCCGGTGGCCAGGCTGCGACCGCTGGGGGTTGTCAAGGGCTGACGACGGAGACCTGGACTCAGGGGACGGGCGGACTCGAGTCGAGGTCGAGCTGCCCGGTCAGGTCGAGGGCATGGCAACCTGCTGCGGAGTGATCACCGGGAAGACGGTCTCGACTCCGCGGTCGGCGAACTGATGACGGTCATGCATCGGATCAGACATGAACAAAGGCCCTCAGGGCACAGCTCAGGGGGACGGGTCGGACCCTCCCAACTCGCACGTTTCGCCTGCGTGTTCGGTGCCACACACACAATGCGAGAACGTGAAGGCCACCAACTCGTCGATGGAGGCCGTTGCCACAGCCACCGTCGTATCGGAGGCGCCGTAGTACATCCGGACCCGTCCTCCTTCTTCGACGACCCAGCCGGTGGGGAACACCACGCCGGGAACGTCACCCTGCCGTTCGTAGTCGGCCTCCGGGCCGAATACCCACTCGTCGCTTCGCGCCAGTACCACGGTGGGGTTGTCGAAGTCGAGTAGTGCCAGGCCGGCGCGGTACAGGTAACCCGCCGCCGTTGCCTTGACACCGTGAAAGAGGATCAACCATCCCGCGTCGGTGAGAAGGGGCGGGGGCCCGATGCCCACCCTCTCGCGATCCCAGTGACCCGAGCGGCGGGTCTCGACGATGACCTCGTGTTCGCCCCAGTGGATGAGGTCGGGGCTGAACGAGATCCAGATATGGGGTCCCTGGCCGCGAACACCAAAGGCCACCGGCCGGTGGATGAGGGCGTGGCGACCAGCGAAGGTGACGGGGAAGAGGGCTGCGTTCTTGTCCTCGGGCGGCGCTGCTATCGAGCGAAGCTCGTAACTGGTGAAGTCGGAAGTCGAAGCCAGGGCCACCAGGGGGCCACTGGGCGACAGACCCGTGTAGGCGATGAAGTATTCGTCTCCTACCTTCGTGATGCGGGGATCCTCGGCCCCCCAACAATCGTGATAGCGACGAGGGTCGGGGTAGATCAAGGGATCACTTTCGATCTTCCAGGCCGTGACACCGTCGTCGCTGCGGGCGACGCCGAGGTGCGAGAGCCCGGTCCGGTCCTCGACCCTCACCAGCAGGATGGTCTCGCCGTCGTGACCCAGCGTCGCCCCTGGGTTGAAGACTGCGTTGACCGTATAGGGCCACACCTCGGGAGTGAGGATCGGGTTGGTCCGATGGCGGTCGAAGAGTTGCCCACGGCGGGGATGACGTTGGCTCATCGAACCGGCTTCATCGGTTCTGCGGACACGGCATTCTCCTCGCAGTGACGCCGGGACTTGAGCGAGTCACGAGAGCCTGGCCGAAGGTGGCAAGTCCGCACCCGGTGGGCGGATACGTGCTTACGAACAGCGTTCGCGAGGTGGGCGAGTCGACGATGTCGGACCTCCGAGGCGGGCTCTCACCTGTTCTACCTCAGAGCGGAAAGATCGCACAGGGTCCAAAGTCCTTCGCTGTGCGCCGGTGCCGCCGCGGGTAGTGTTGCCGGGAGGTGAGATCTTGGAGTGAGCCCGACACCCATCGTCTAGCCATTGCTGATGGGAAGACGACCGCGGACCTGCTGGCCAAGGTGTGCGACGCCGTACCCAGCGCCGTGCTGGTTGTCGATGGTGAGGGCCGAATCACTCTGGCCAACGCTGCCGTTTTCAGGTTGTTCGGTTGGGAGCCCTCCGAATTGCTCGGCCATCCCGTCGAGGATCTCATTCCTACGGAGCACCGTGCGGTGCACGAGGGCCATCGTGAGGTTTTCTGGCAGGATCCTGTGGCCCGTCCGATGGGCGAATCGGTTGCTCGAGGGTCGACGGTTCGACGGTTCGACGTTCCTGGTGGAAGTGGCGTTGAGTCCGGTCGTCGATGGAGCCGCGACCTCCGTGCTGGCCATCGTTCGCGACATCACCGATCGGGTCGGTGCCGAAGAACTGGCCAGACGAACCATGGCGGCTACGGCGGTGGTGGACGACCGAGCCCGTATCGCCCGTGACCTGCACGACAAGGTCATCCCGGAGTTGTTCGCGAGTGGCCTCATGCTCGCCAACGCGGCTTCCTCTACAGATCGTGCCACCTCGGAAACACTCCACACCGTCGTCGAGATCATCGACGACAGCATCCGTCGCGTGCGGGAGACGGTCTTCCGTCTACAGGGTCCCGCCGGAAGCGATCAGGATCTGACCAGGATCGCCCACGAAGCGGCACGGGCCCTCGGATTCGAACCCCAGTTGACGATAAACGGCCATCTCGACGCCCTCTCATCGGATCTCTACGTTGAGGTTGCGGCCGTGGTGAAAGAAGGATTATCGAACGTCGCCCGACACGCCAGGGCGTCCGGTGTGTGGGTCGTGGTCGATATCTGCGACGATCAAGTGTTGGTTCGAATTGCCGACGATGGAGTGGGTATCAGCAGAGGCATGAGTCCGGGTACGGGCCTGGCAAGTCTGGCAACACGAGCGTCGCTGATCGGCGGTACCTTCGCCGTTGCGCCGGGGCCTGGCGGTCTAGGGACCCACCTCACCTGGTGGGCACCGATGGTGTCCCAGACGAACTGATTCTGGGAACTCCGGGTCCTTGTGCCCTATGGTGACCCGCGACTCGAGACGATGATGACAGGATGGTCGAAGTCCTCCTCGTCGCGGCTGGCTCTCACTCCCAGGAGGGCATCACGCGACTGCTCGAGGCAGAGGATGATGTTCATGTCGTGGCGACCTTCGAGTCGCTCCCCGACGTGGCGGGTCGAGACGGCGGTGACGGCGTGATCTGGGTCGTTGGCCCCGGTATCGAGGTGCCAGAGGACCTGTCACCCAAGGGCGGGCTCGTGGTGATGACGGCCTTGTCGGGACGAGTGGGCTTCAACCATCGTCGGGTGGAGGTGCCAGTGGATCTCAACGGTGTGTCCTTACGCCGCGCCGTTCGTCACCTGGCTGAATCCCGCCCCCGGTGATCGAAGGCGGGAAGCTGTCCCCGACGATTGTCAGGAACTGAAGGGCTCATTCGTCGGGTTGTTCACCCGGTTGTCACAAAGTCGGGCTAGGGACCTGACCAGGGCCGAAAGCCCACGGGTCTGATGTTCCGATGTCCGGGTTCCATGAGTTTCACGGGCGGTTGCTCAACCGAGGGGAGGGAGCCGGCGAGCACGTCGCCAGTCGGCCGAGTAGGACACGAGGGTCTGCATGTAGTTGGCCCGGTCGTATTCGTCCGTGTCGGGTACGGCACGGCGACTGAGGCTCCCTTTGGCCTGAGCTACGGATTCGTACTCCTTCATCTCCAGCCAGGTGTGCATCCCCGTGACGGCTTCGGTCAATGCCCCGGGGCCCCGCTGCAGGAGCGCTGAGGCCATCATCGTGACGTCGGCTCCCGCCAGGATCATCTTCAGCACCTCTGTGGAGGTGTGGATTCCCGTCGTGGCCGCCAGGGAAAGGTCGACCTCACCGTGAAGAACAGCGATCCACCGCAAAGGCAGTCGCATCTCCACGGGCGACGAGAGCACCAGGTTGGGGGATACCGACAGGGTTTCCAGGTCGATATCGGGCTGGTAGAAGCGGTTGAACAGCACCAAACCGTCGGCTCCGGCCTCGGAGAATCGCTGAGCCACGGACGCGATCGACGAGAAGTATGGGCCTACCTTCACTGCCAGTGGCAGAGACACGGCAGCTCTCACATCCTCGACCAACGCCAGGCAGCGGGCCTCGACCGCGCTCGAGGTTTCGGCTGCGGCCGTTGCCATGAAGTAGATGTTCAGTTCGATGGCGTCGGCGCCGACGTCGGCGAGGATTCGGGCATAGCGGGTCCAGCCTCCGGTTGAGGCTCCGTTGAGGCTGGCTATGACCGGCACGTCGAGTTCGTCGCCGGCGCGGGTGACGAGCTCCAGATAGTCGTCGGGTCCCGTGTTGTAGTCGCCGAGCTCGGGGAGATACCCGGTGGCGGCCTCGGCGAACACGCCGGAGCCGAATTCGATGCCCTGGTGCAGAGCGAGAGCGTCGTTTTCGACTTGCTCCTCGAAGAGCGAAGGGAGCACGACGGCGGGTGCTCCCGCGGCCACCAGCGCGTGGAGGCTGTCGATATCTCCGGTGACCGGTGACGCCGACGGCACGACCGGGTGGTCGAGCCGGAAACCCAGATAATCGGTGGAGAGGTCGACGTGGCTCACTCGGACACCTCGCCGTATTCGGCAGTTCGGTGTATCTCGACCATCTGTTCGTACAGGTTCCAACGGTCGTCGATGTCCTGTTGAGCAAGTCGGGACAACTCTTCGGCTCGCTCCGGGTCGGCGCGTCTGAGCATCGAGAAGCGCGCCTCCTCCCGGGCGTATTCGCCGAACGGAATGGTTGGCTTGCGGCTGTCGAGCCTCATCCCGGGTTGGTTGGCGGCCTCTCGAGCAGGGTCATACCTGTAGAGGGGCCAGTATCCCGACTCGGTCGCCTTCTTCTGGTGCGTCATCTGCTTGCTCATGTCGATACCGTGCGCGATGCAAGGGCTGTAGGCGAGGATGAGCGACACGCCCGGATGTTGTTCCGCCTCGATGAAGGTCCGTACGGTCTGGGCCATGTTCGCTCCCATGGCGATCTGGGCCACATAGACGTCTCCATAGCTCATCGCCATTTGACCGAGGTCCTTCTTTCCGGTCGCTTTTCCCGCGGCTGCGAACTTCGCCACCGCCGCCCGGGGGGTCGCCTTGGATGCCTGGCCACCGGTGTTGGAGTAGACCTCCGTGTCGAGGACCAGGATGTTCACGTTGCGGCCTGAGGCCAGGATGTGATCGAGTCCGCCGAATCCGATGTCGTAGGCCCAGCCATCCCCACCTACGATCCACACTCCGGTCCGGACGAGGGCGTCGGCCACAGACTCCAGTCGGCGCGCCAGCAACCCGTCGATCGGCTCCAGGCGTTCCTTGAGCTCGACGACACGGCGGCGTTGGTCTTGGATTCCAGCGTCGTCACTCTGGTCGGCTTCGAGGAGGTCGGTGGCGAGGGCGCCCAGCTCAGGGATCAGGGCCGTGACGAGCAGCCGGGCGTCTTGTTCCATTTGGTCTAGGGCGAGGCGCATGCCGAGACCGAACTCGGCGTTGTCCTCGAACAATGAATTGGACCATGCCGGCCCCCGGCCCTCTTTGTCTGTCGACCACGGAGTGGTGGGCAGGTTGCCACCGTAGATAGACGAGCATCCGGTGGCGTTGGCGATGACTGTTCTGTCGCCGAAGAGCTGGCTCATCAGCTTGAGATAGGGAGTCTCGCCGCAACCGGCACAGGCTCCGGAGAACTCGAAGAGTGGGTCGATCAGCTGTGAGCCCTTGACCGAGAGCAGGTTCACTTCGTTTCTGTGAGCGGAGGGAAGCGATAGGAAGAAGTCGAAGCGAGCTCGCTCTCGGTCGAGATGTTGGTCGATGGGCGACATGTTGATGGCCTTGTGGCTCACGTCCGATTTCGAGGTGGCCGGGCACACGTCGACACAGATGCCACAGCCGGTGCAGTCGTCGGGTGCCACCTGCACGGTCAGATATCTCCCGGCCAGGTCCCGCCCCACTGCCTGCTTCCTGGGGAACTCCTCTTGGCTCGTTCCGTCGACTTCGGAGGGGAGAAATGCTTTCAAACGTATGGCGGCGTGAGGGCACACCAGGGCGCAGCGGCCGCAGTCGATGCACACGTCGGCATCCCAAATCGGGATCTCGGCCGCGAGAGTTCGCTTCTCGTACTTGGTGGTGCCAGTGGGGAAGGTGCCGTCCACCGGGAGGGCCGACACCGGAAGCAGGTCGCCTTCTCCGGCCATGAGCCGGGCGGTGACCCGCGACACGAAGTCGGGTGCATCGTCGGTGAGCGCCATCGGAGGGGTTTGTGATGCCACTGCGCCGGTGGGCACGTCAACCCGTTCCAGCGCCGCCACCGCCTGGTCGATGACGTCGTGATTGCGGCGGACGACTGCCTCTCCCCGCTTGCCGTATGTCCGTGCGATCTCCTCTTTCATCGCCGCCACGGCCCCGTCGAGCGGGAGGAGGTTGGTGAGCTTGAAGAAGCAGGTCTGGAGCACGGTGTTGATCCGGCTGCCCAGTCCACCCTCGGCGCTGATGCGGTGGGCGTCGACAACCCAGAGGTCGAGGTTTCGGTCCACGATCGTCTGTTGAACACGCCGGGGGATGTGCGCCCACACGTCGCTCGCCGGATAGGGGCTGTTGACGAGGAGGGTGGTCCCCGGGACGGCGCGGGCCAGTAGGTCGACGCGTTCGAGCATGCCGAACTGGTGGCAGGCCACAAAGGTCGGTTCCTCGATTAGATAGGTGGAGGCTATGGGGCGCGGCGAGAAGCGCAGATGCGAGATCGTCTGCGAGCCGGCCTTCTTCGAGTCGTACACGAAGTACCCCTGCGCGTGGAGTGATGTGTGATGGCCCACGATGCGAACCGTGTTCTTGTTCGCACCGACGGTGCCGTCGGAGCCGAGGCCGTAGAAGACGGCTCTGACCACGTCCTCGGGCTCGTGCCATCCGTCGGAGTCGTGGCGGATGCTGGTGTGGGTCACGTCGTCGACGATGCCGACCGTGAAGTGGTCGTGCGGCCGCCGGCCGCGTTCGGCGAAGATCGCCTGCACCATGGCCGGTGTGAACTCCTTCGAGGACAGCCCGTAGCGTCCCCCGGTCACCTCCGGGGCCGGTGCCTCCCCGACCCATCGTTCGGCCAGAGCGGCCACGACATCGAGGTAGAGAGGCTCTCCCACAGCGCCGGGTTCCTTCGTTCGGTCGAGGATCGCCATGGAGCGAGTCGTCTTCGGAAGAGCGGCACAGAAAGCGCCGGCGTCGAATGGCCGATACAGGCGCACGATCACGACCCCGACCGATTCCCCGTCCGCCATGGCTGCCTCCACTGCCTCGGTGGCTGCGCCTGCGCCCGATCCCATGATCACTATCACCCGCTCGGCGTCCGGTGCCCCCACGTACTCAAAAGTCGAATAGCGTCGCCCGGTCAACTCGGCGAAACGGTCCATGTCGGCGGTGACGATGGACCCGACGGAGTCGTGATAGCGGTTGGCCGCCTCCCGGGCCTGGAAGAAGACGTCGGGGTTCTGGGCCGTGCCTCGGATCACGGGATGATGGGGGTTGAGCGCCCGAAGCCGGTGGTCGATGATGAGGTCCTCGTCGATCATCGCCCGCAGGATGTCAGGAGTGACGGTTGTCACTCCGGCGATCTCGTGAGAGGTTCGGAATCCGTCGAAGAAATGGAGGAAGGGGACCCGTGAGCGGAGCGTGGCACTGTGGGCGATGACCGCCATGTCGTGGGCTTCCTGCGGTGTGTTGGATGCCAACATGGCGAAACCGGTCTGGCGGGCCGCCATGACGTCGGAGTGGTCGCCGAAGATCGACAGGGCGTGGGTGGCCACCGTGCGAGCGGCCACATGGATGACGGTCGGTGTCAACTCCCCGGCGATCTTGTACATGTTGGGGATCATCAGCAGGAGGCCCTGAGATGCCGTGAAGGTGGTGCTGAGCGCACCGGCCTGAAGGGCGCCGTGGAGGGTGCCGGCTGCTCCGGCTTCGCTCTGCATCTCGACCACCTCGGGAACCACTCCCCACAGGTTCGACCGTTTGGCCATCGACCAGGCGTCTGAGTGCTCTCCCATAGGCGACGCCGGGGTGATGGGATAGATGGCGATGACCTCGCTCAGGGCATGGGCCACCAGGGCCGTGGCTTCGTTGCCGTCGAGCATTTCCAAACCCGGTGGGGGGTGAGGGCGGAGCGACTCCTGGTTCATCGTCGCCTCTTGTCGTTCATCGTTCCCCAGCTTGGCGGGCACCACACTTTAAGCTCAGGGCCGGAAGCCCCCATCGACAAGGCCTTTCGCCCCACAACCATCCGGGGACCTGCGAAGATGGAGAGGGATGTCCGTCAACCGACAATGGCGATCACGGCGGCGGTCAGGTTTCGACCGCTCGCATCGCCCACACCAGGTCCTTGATGCTGACCATGCCGACAGGTCTGTCGCCCTCCACCACCGGCATGTGGCGAAAGCCTTGGTGCAGCATCTCGTCGACCGCCCGGCGGACATCCCAGTCTGCCTGCGCGAGCTGGGGATAGTCGGCCATCCAATCCCCGACGATCTCCGTGTCGAAGTCGGCGCCCTGAGACGCGGCTCTCACGAGGTCGCGTTCGGTGATGATGCCGTGGATGCGGCCATCGGGAGCGACGAGGAGGGATCCTATGTTCTTGGTGGCCATCGTCCGGGCTGCCAGCCGAAGAGAGAGGTCGGCTTCTGCGGCTTCGACATAGCCGCCTACGAGGGATGTGAGCTGCATGGTGAGTCCTTTCTACGCTCTCGGGTCCTGTCAACGCGGGCTAGCGATGGGACGGCCGGCCTCGTTCTTCAGGACGACCGGCTCATCACCCCGGCCGGCGAGGCACCGGCACAGGCGGGAACGACTGTCATCGAGCGGCCGACATACCGACTGGGGTGGCGTCGTCTCCGTTGCATCGTCGCCAACATATCGACGGTGAGTCCCACTCGACAGGGCCATAGGTCCCGCGTTGGCTCCCTATGTCCGGAAGGGGGGGAGGTCGACACGTGAGTGTGGGTGTACTGACAGCGGGGGGAGACTGCCCGGGCCTCAATGCCGCCATTCGTGGCGTCGTTACGAGGGTGACGGCGGCGGGTATCGATGTGGTCGGCATAGAGAGCGGCTGGAGGGGCCTCATGGAGGGTCGAACTCGCCCCTTGCGACGAGAAGAGGTGCGGGGCATCCTCGTGAGAGGCGGGACCATCCTCGGTACGTCGCGAATGGATCCCTATGTGCACGGCGACGGCTTCTCCTCCATACGCACCACCCTGGAGGCCAACGACATCGATCGTTTGGTCGTCATCGGCGGCGACGGGTCGCTTCGAACGGCCGTGCGGCTGCAGAGCGAAGGCCTGCCCATCGTCGGCATACCAAAGACGATCGACAACGATATCGGGGGCACTGATGTCACCTTTGGTTTTCACACTGCCGTCCAGATCGTCACCGACGCCATCGATCGACTCACGACCACTGCTGAATCCCACAACCGGGTGATGGTGGTCGAGGTGATGGGGCGGACGGCGGGCTGGATTGCGGCATATTCGGGCATGGCGGGAGGGGCCGATGCCATCTTGGTCCCCGAAGTTGACTACGACCTGGGAGAATTGGCGAGAAGGCTCACCGCCCGACATCGCTCCGGCCGTGACTACTCCCTCGTCGTCGTGGCGGAGGGGTCTCCCGGCCCCACCGGTGAGCAGGCGACGACGGGCGTGGACGCCTACGGCTTCGATCGCCTTGGGGGGGTCGGTGAGGCAGTCGCCGCCGAGTTGGAGCGTCTCACCGGATACGAGAGTCGGGTGATGACCTTGGGGTACCTGCAACGGGGCGGGACGCCCACCGCCTACGACCGCATACTCGCCACCCGCTTCGGGCTCTTCGCTGGTGAGCTGATTCTCGAGGGCAAAGGTGGAGTGATGGCTGCCGTCCGTGGCGATGTCATGATCGCCGTCGACTTGCAGCAGGCATGCGAGGAACCCCGCACACTCGACCGGGACCGTTATGAAGAGGCGGCTTGGTTCTTCGCCTGAACCGGCAGAGTTTCGCCATGGACTTCTGGCCCTGGCGAGGCCAGGAGTGTTGGACCATGATGGAGGCGTTCGCGTTTAGGCCTCTCAAGCGAGGTCCGGAAGGAAGAACGACATGCGGATCCTGGTTCCACTCGACACCTCCAAGCTCTCGCAGACGGCGTTGCCTCATGCAATCCAACTCGCCGATGGGCTGGGCGCAGACCTGCTCCTGGTGACAGTTGCCGACCCGGAGACTCGCCTGGCGCTAAAGGAACTGTCTGAGGCCGAGCACGAAGAGCCCGCCGACATCCTCGAATCCAACCTGCGCAGCGTCGCCCGGTCCGTGTCGGGTCCGGAAGTGAAGACAGACCTCCTCCCGGGCGATGACCCGGCTTCGGCCATCGTCGATCGGGCGACGCGGGGCGACGTGGACATGATCGTCATCGCTACCCACGGTCGCACCGGGTTGTCCCGGTGGCGGATGGGCAGTGTTGCCGAGCGCGTCGTGCGCGGTTCGACCGTTCCGGTGGTGGTGGTGCCGGCACCGTGGAGGAAAGCCGAAGCCGAAGGGTCGGCTGCCAACTGACCCGGGCCGTTCAATGGGATATGCAGCAGACGCCAAGAGGGGTTTCAGCCACGGTCATCGTTTGGCGCCGTCGGGCCACTGCGCCGGGGGATAGGGTCGCTCGGCGGCCGATCGAGCACGGGCGAAGTAGGCGGCCGCTCCTGCGCGGTGGCTTATCCCCATCTTGGTCAAGAGGTTTGAAACGTAGTTCTTGACCGTCTTCTCGGCGAGGAACAACCTGTCGGCGATCTCACGGTTGGTGAGACCTTCGGCAATCAGCTCGAGAATTGTCTCTTCGCGATCCGTGAGTCGCTCCAGGATGAGGTCCGGCTGGTCGACGGCGGACGGCGCGCCGTCGAAGGCCAACTCCCCCCGTGCCACCTTGCGAATCGAGCTGACCAGGTCCATATCCCGGATCCTCTTCAGCACAAATCCGCTGGCACCGGCCTCACGGGCCGAGTCCAACGCCTGGGCATCGGCGAAGGCGGTGAGCATCAGCACCTTCGTGCCGTTGCAGAGGGCCCGGATCCGCCGGCAGGCCTCGATGCCGGAACCATCCGGAAGATCGACGTCCAGGACCACCACGTCGGGATCCTCGTAGGCCACCCGGCGGACAGCCTCTTCGACGCTTGCGGCTTCTCCGACCACCTCCAGGTCGGCGTGGAGATCCAGGAGGTGCTTCACCCCGTCACGTACCAACTGGTGGTCGTCGACGACCACGATCCGAAGGTTTGCGCTTCCGAGGGACGACGCCGCTTCCGGAGATGACTCCACCATCATGTGGAATCCTCCGGGCGGTTCATGAGGCGGTCCGTTATCGCCCACAGGACGTCTTTGATGCTGACCATGCCTACCAGACGACCTTCCTCCACCACCGGCAGATGCCGATAACCAGCCGCCATCATCCAGTGGGCGGCGTCGTCGGTGTCGACGTCGGGAGAGAGGGAGTCGGGGCTGGGCGTCATGACGTCACCGACACTGGCGCTGTCGCGCGTTGGTGAGTCGGCAAGTACCCGAAGCAGGTCCCGCTCGGTCACGATGCCGACCAGGTCGCCGTTGGCGACGACGGCCAGCGACCCGATGTCGTCGGCGAGCATCTTGCGGGCGGCTTCCACTGCATCCATCTCGGCGGTGCAGGTGTCGACGGGGCCTCCGATCAGTTCCCTGACGAGCATGTGATCTCCTGTGGGTTGCGTGCCTCCAATTGTGCCCTACCGGGAGTTGGGGTGCCTCTTGCGATGGTCCTGATGGCTAGGGCCTTTGTGCCTATGCCCCGGAGGAAGGCGAACCGACACCGCCCCGCCCTCGCGCGACATTGCCGGCCCACAGGCTCTGAATGTCGCGCGAAAGCGCGGAGGAGGGAGGGGGAGAGGGTGTCGTAGGTTGTGCCGTTCTTCCCCTCAGGCAGAGTCCTTCTGCCCTGATCGAGATGAAAGCCGGCCCGTACGCTGCGGAGATGGACGAAAGGAACACGTGAAACGTCTGGTCGTGCTCGGAGCCGGCACAGCCGGCACCATGGTCGTGAACAAGCTGCACCGCCGTGTCGGCGATGACTGGGAGATCGTGGTGGTGGAGCCGTCGCCCACCCACATTTATCAGCCCGGGCTCCTGTTCGTGCCGTTTGGAATGCAGGATCCCGACACGCTGAGCAAGCCGTCGGCGAAGTTGTTGCCCGACGATGTCCAATTGTTCACCGCAGAGGTGGACCTCGTCGACACCGCCCACAACCAGGTTCTCCTGGTGGATGGGACCAGCCTCCGCTACGACCAGCTCGTGATCGCCACCGGCACCACACCTCGGCCAGACCAGACTCCCGGCATGACCGAGCACGGCTGGCGCACGACTGTCCACGACTTCTACACGCTCGACGGAGCCGTGGCCTTGCGCGACGCATTGGCCGCTTTCCAGGGAGGGCGTCTCGTCGTCCATGTCACCGAACTGCCGATCAAGTGTCCGGTCGCCCCCCTCGAGTTCGCCTTTCTCGCCGACGCTCACTTCCGGTCCCGAGGCATCCGCGACGCTGTCGACCTGACATATGTCACGCCGCTCTCGGGTGCTTTCACCAAACCGATCGCCTCCCACAAGCTCGGGGGCATGCTCGAGGACCGAGGCATCGGGCTCGAACCCGACTTTCTCGTCGAGCGAGTTGATGAGGGCAGCCTCGTCTCTTTCGACGAGCGCTCTCTGCCCTTCGATCTGCTGGTGACGGTACCCATCAACATGGGAGCCCCCTTCGTGGGCCGCTCCGGCCTGGGAGACGAGCTCGATCACGTCAAGGTCGATTCCGGCACTTTCTTGGCGACCGGTCACGCTGACATCTTCGCCGTCGGCGACGCTGCCGCCCTCCCGATCTCCAAGGCCGGTTCGGTGGCCCATTTCGCGATCGACGTGTTCGTCGACAACTTCATGGACCACATCGCCGGGCGGCCTATGGAGCGCGCCTTCGACGGCCATGCCAACTGCTTCGTGGAGTCGGGAGACGGCCGAGCCCTCCTCATCGACTTCAATTACGACACCGAGCCGCTCCCAGGTGCCTACCCGATGCCCAAGGTTGGCCCCCTGACGCTGCTGGGGGAGTCGCGGTTCAACCATTGGGCAAAGATCGCCTTCAAGCCGATCTATTGGAACGTGTTGCTCAAGGGGCGACGTCTCCCGGTGCCGATATCGATGTCAATGGCCGGCAAGGTTCGGCCCGAACAACCCCAACAAGAGGAGCAGAAGGTATGACGGTCGCCAGCATCGCCGGACACGAGGTCCATGTCGATGACGAGGGGTTCCTGACCCACCCGGATGACTGGAACGAGACACTGGCCGAAACGCTCGCCTCCAATATCGGGATCGAGCTCACCGACGCCCACTGGGCTGCGATCTCCTTTGCCCGCAACGATCACGCCGAGATGGGCGAGACGCCGACGTTGCGGCGGATGGCGAGCGTGGGGGGGATCTCGACGAAGGAGATGTTCGCCTTGTTTCCGAAGAAACCCGCCAAGAAACTCGCCTACGTGGCAGGCCTTCCCAAGCCCGTCGGCTGTGTCTGAAAGGAGATGCGATCATGACCACGACGCTCGAAACTGTCCCGGTTCCCGTTTTCGACGAAGAAGAGGGTGGAGGGCGGAAACTGTGCATCATCTGCTCGAAGGGCTCCCTCGACATGGCCTATCCCGGACTGGTGCTGGCCAATGCAGCCCTCGGTGAGGGGATCGAGACCCATCTATTTTTCACGTTCTGGGGCTTTGACATCATCAACCGTGAGACGATGGCTCATCTCAAGTTCACTCCGGTCGGCAATCCGGCCACCCACATGCCGCCATCGTTGATGGGGTTGCCGGGCATGACGGCGTTCGCCACCCACATGATGAAGAAGCAGATGGAAGGCATCGACATCCCCGAGGTGCCGGAGTTTCTCGAGATGATCACCGATGCCGGGGGACACCTGTGGGCATGCCGCATGTCGGCCGACATGATGCACCTGACCGAAGATGACCTCTATGAGCGAGTCGAGGGGATCATCTCGGCCGCCGACTTCATCGAAGTGTCGGAGGGTGCCCAAGTCATTTTCGTCTGACACCAGGCGAACCGACACCGCCCCCCTCTCGCGCGACATTCCCGGCCCATAGGCTCTGGATGTCGCGCGAAAGCGGGTGGGGGGGTCGGCGAGAGCGGGTGGGGGCGGAAGTGGTCCTCGCTTCGGGCGCGATGTCGTGCTTGGGTGATGACCGATTGCAATCGTCGGCCCACCACAATGTGGGTCCTCGTTCGATGACCCATGACACACCGCAGCGATCCCCCTCCCCGCGCCACGACGGCCCCCAGACTGGTCGTGGTCCTCATCTTGGGGCTGGTGTTGCTGGGCGCCCCGCGTCTGCTGGGCGGGGGTGGAGGCGAAACCCCGCCCTCCCTCGCGACGGCGACCTTCCCAGTGACCACCCCGACGGTGCCGCCGGCTCCGACGGCGACATGGCCCACGGTGACCACCGTCGAGAAACCGGAGGAAGAGCCGCCGCCGACCACCCAACCGCCTGTGCGTCAACGCGACGAGGTGCCGGCATGGACCATTGGCGAGCCGTGGGGCACGACCAGGGGACTTACGATGTTTCGGGGCAATCCCACCCGAACCTTGACGGGGGGCGGCCCTGTCCCCTCCGAACCACCGGAAGTCGTCTGGCGATACCCGGAGAATCCCATGTGCTCACAGGCCTCGAACCTGGGGGGTTCGACCGTGTGGTGTGGTTTCGGTTGGACGGGTCAGCCGATCGTTTGGGAGCGACCCGACGGTGTCACGGAGATCATCTTCGGTGCCTACGACGGTGCCATCCACTTCGTCGACGCGGACTCCGGTGAAGCCCTCCGCCCTCGTTTCCAGACGGGCGGTCACGTCAAAGGAAGCGAAACGCTCGATCCGGACGGATACCCCCTGCTCTACTCCGGATCGCGCGATGGGAAGATGCGCATTCTCTCCCTCGAGGGTCCCGAGGCCACCGAGCTGTGGTCGATGCACGCCCGAGATGTCGATGGGATCTGGAACAGTGACTGGGACTCGAACCCCGTGATCGTCGATGACATCATGTATCAGGGAGGCGAGAACGGCTGGTTCTACGTCGTCGAGCTCAACCGGGGTTACGGTGACGACGGCGGCGTGACCGTGGACCCCGAGTTCCTAGTTCGTATGCCCGGTTACGACCAGGAGTGGATCCAACGGACAGGTCGGAATCTCTCGATCGAGACGTCGGCGGTCCTGTTCGACCGCCGGGTGTACTTCGCCAACTCGGGTGGACGGGTCGTTGGTCTCGATCTCACCGACGTCCGGGGTGGAGAGGCACCCATCGTGTTCGACTACTGGGCCGGTGGGGATATCGACGCCACCATGGTGGTCGACCACGACGGCATGTTGTATGTGTCGGTCAACGTCAAACCCGACCAGGTCGGTCCCGGGTACCGGACTGGTGCCAATATCGAGCGCACCCGGGAGGTGGGACAACTCATCAAGCTAGACCCTTACACCACGGCCGATCCGCGGGTGTGGGGAGTCGACCTCACCGCCGGAAGCCAGCAAGCGGGTAGCTGGTCGACACCGGCCGTGTACGCCGGGATCGTGTACGTCAACACCCATCAGGGAGAGCTGCTGGCGGTCGATGCCGAGACGGGGGAGCGGGTGTGGAGCGATGAGGTTGGTTGGCACTCGTGGTCCTCGCCTGTCGTCACCGATGACACCCTCGTGACCGTTACCTGTCTGGGCGATGTGAGAGCCTACGATCTCGCCGACCCACGCTCCCCTGAGCCCCTGTGGTCGGTGAGCCTGGGAGAGGCGTGTCTCGAGGCGACGCCGGCGGTGTGGGATGGTGCCATCTACATCGGCTCCCGTGACGGATACATCCGAGCGTTGCGCTGACGACCCCGGATACGACACCGCATTGCGAAACATGCGGTGAAGAGCCGTTGAACAGGGCAACGGCTCCCCTTCCAGATCTTGTGGCGCGGCTGTGGAACAGGACGAGCGACGTGAGACATCGAGAGTCAGAGATGCGTACGCCGCAGCGCACAAGACCCTGTAGTCGATTACAGACTGCAATCGACGGCGACCGCCAGAGCCGCGCAGATCTCTCGCATGCGCCCGTCCCCCAACCTGCCCAGGCGCTGGGTCAGCGTTCCAACGGAAACACTCTCTACCGAGTCGAGATTCACAGCCGACGGAAGAGGGATCGGATCCTCTCCGGGCTCCAGCAGCACCTCACTCGCAAGGCCTCGAACCTTCGTCGTGCATGGAGCAACCAATGTCCGTCGAAGCCTGGGAATAGCCGCGTCCCGAGACAGAATCACCACAGGGCGGCGAGAGATCTCAGCCAGCTCACACCACCACACCTCCCCCCTGGCCGGCAGATCACTCACGACGAAGCTGCCGCCTCACGAAACGACGCCAAGTCGCCCCATTCGTCGGTTTCATCGAGTGGATGTTCGTCGTAGACGCCGTATCCGGCATCGATCTCGGCGGCGCGGTGTCGGGCCACCAACGCACCGAGAGCTTCATCCAACAAGGCTGCATCGTTCAGATCCGACCTCAGGCTCCTCGCGTTTTCCAAGAGCGACTGGTCGACAGTCGTGCTAACCCGTATGCGTGTCATGCTATGACTATGCCACACCAACGGAGGCCCTACAAGACTCCTGTTAACCGAGAGCCCCCACCACAGGGTCGTCCGAGCCATGGGTAGGCGTTATCCCGATCAGCAGGATCAGGCCCCAAGAGAGCGATCCGACAGTGCCACGCAACGGAAAGCCCGAGGGCCCCGACCGGAGCTCAGACGCGATGATCGAGCCAAGCTACTCACGGACCGAACCAGAGGCCCTAAGGTCTGGCGGCAAGACCTCGGACTCCTCCAACGCAAGAGCTACCGCCTGGCTGAGGTCGAGGTCACGACCTGGCTGGAGCAGCTCGGTGGCACGTTCCTCACCCAACTCCTGTCGCAATATCTCGGAGGTGCCTCGAGTCCGATGGTCTCAGGGCTCCAACCCCCACCGATCCTCTCCCGCGCCGCCGCCCCCGCCCCGGCAAGTAATGCCGCCCTCTCGGCGTCACCTGCGTCGAGTGTGATGCGCGATACATACTCAATGCCCCACACTTGGAGGAAGACGTCGTTTAGTTCGATCCCCCTGCGGATCGCGGTCAAGGCTAGACGGTGGGCTTCATCGAGCTTCCCTTCAACAAGCGCCACTCCCGCCTGAGCGTAGATGGCCTGGGTCGCCTGGGTGCGTCGCCCGCCCGACTCGTAGAGTTGGCTGGCTTCTTCGACCTTGGGCCCAAGACCAACGAGAGACCAACGAGCCCACGTGCGTTGAGCGCGGCGAAGGCCTCCGAGTTCGACGATCTAGTGCCATCGCGGCCCAGTCTGGCATCCACCGACACACGAAGCCGCGCGCGCCGGGTGAATCGAACGCCATGACTGGCAGCCAAGCGCATGCCCTCGCCCGTCGGCCCCGCCGCCCCTCGTCAAGGCGGCCCACTTGGAAAACGGGTACCAGACCGAGACCCGCCGGACTTCCCGAACGGTCGTCATGCTTGATGCTACGAGCACCCGTTGCGAGAGGTTGCCCGTCAGCGACGGGCGGCGGTCTCGAGAAGCTCTTTCAACTCATCTTCGATGGCTTCGGCCGAGGATCCGGTGCGCTTGCGGATCTTGGTGACGAGGCGATCCCACTCACCGCCGACCCGGTCCAGCTCATCGTCGGTGAGCCAGTTCCAGCTCTTGCGAACCTCCTTGGCAACGACACTCCAGTCCTTCTTCAGCTGTTTGCGGAGGCGCTTCAATTCGCTGTTGCGGTCGGTCATCGTCGACACCAGTCGCCCGACCACTGCCGCGATTGCCACCCATCCGATGATCTGCGTAATTTTTCGCACGCGTGTCCCTTTCGTGTGTCCACTCCAGTCTTTGCCCGATTTCGCACTACTTGAAACAATCGGCCTTCCGTCCTCAGCGACTGCCCGGTCCCAATCGGCGCGGGTGGTAGGGGCTGCGGCCCACACCCCCGGTCGAGTCCCAGCCGCGCCGCATCTCATCTCGGTGGTCCTTCGTCCACGAAGCACGCCTGACCGCGCGACTGGATCGCACCACGATTCCGATGACCACCCCAAATACGAATCCTCCCACGTGGGCAGCCCACGCCACTCCGCTATTGGGGCTCGTGAAGAACTGGGTGACGAACCAGAAGATGAGGAGCCATTTTGCGCGTAGGTCCACCAAGGTCACAAAGAAGAAGACGATGATGGCGGTGCGAACAGGGGCGTTGGGAAACCACACGAGATAGGCACCCATCACCCCGGCGATGGCGCCCGAGGCGCCGACCACCGGGATCGTCGACCCCGTGTTGAGGGCGATGTGGGCCGCCGAGGCCACCACTCCGCCCACTAGATAGAAGACCAGGAACCGAAAGTGCCCGAGGTGGTCTTCGATGTTGTTTCCGAAGATCCACAGGAAGAGGAGGTTTCCGCCCAGGTGGAGTAACCCACCGTGGAGGAACATCGAGGTGAAAAGCGACAGCCACACCGATTTGTCGGGAAAGGCCGCCGCCTCTCCGGCGGCCGGCCCTCGGCACACCTCGGCCATCTGTGCGCCGGGCGTCTGCTCGAAGGTGTCGATTATCTCGCCGACCGTGAGAGGCCGATTGTGGATCACCTCGCAGGGGATGGCCGCACGGGCGAAGCTGAAGGCGGTCGCCTCGTCGAACACCAGCGTGCCCGCCTCGGTGGGAACGTCCACTGTCGGGCCGGGGGTGGGCTGCCAGCCGAAATAGACCCAAAGACACCCCAGGATCAGCAGTACGGTGACTACCGGGCGCCGGTGTGTGGGGTTTTCGTCCTTCAGCGGCAACATGGTTCGCTCCAGCCTACGGACGTCGGATCGAAGCGCCGTCACCTGTTTCGCGCGGTTTCCGGTGGTCCGGCATTCGCACCGGCCCGCCTGCGCGCCTGTTCGGGTGCGCAGCCGCCGGCGATTCGTTCAGGTGTCCCTCCGGTCACCCCCGACGTCGCGGGAACCCAAGAACGTGAGTACCGCCGCCACACGCCGGTGCGTCGCTGTCTCCTCTGGCGACAGGCCCAGCTTGGCGAAGATCGAATTGATGTGCTTCTCGACAGCCGACTGGGAGATGAACAAGGTCTCGGCGATGGAGGCGTTGGACCTACCGGCTGCCATGGCGGCCAGCACCTCTGCCTCGCGCGTCGTGAGCCGGTCGAGCAGGCGGTCGGATGTGGCTGTTTGTCGGTGGAGCAGCGCTTCGACTACCACCGGATCGATCACGGACCCACCGGCCACCACTTCGCGTAGGGCGCGAAGCAGCTCGTCCAGATCGCCCACCCGATCTTTGAGCAAGTAGGCGAGGCCCTGGGTTCCGTCCTTGAAAAGCTCCAAGGCGTACAACGAATTGGCGTGCTGAGACAACACCACCACGCCCACTCTGGGGTGTTTGGCCCTTATCTCCTGTGCAGCATGAATCCCCTCCATCTGGTGATCCGGCGGCATGCGGATGTCGACGATGACGGCATCAGGAGAGAGCCGCGCCACCGCGATACGCAACTGATCGCCGTCCTCCACCGAGGCCATCACTCTCACCTCACCGGACGCCTCCAGGAGGCGGCGAGTACCCTCCCGGACGAGAAAGTGATCGTCGGCGATGACTGCCTCGATCAAGGCGTGCTCGCATTCACCGGTAACCGTGCCTTCACGACGGTGCCCGCTCCAGGAGCGGCTTCGACGTTGACTGAACCAGACAGCGCGGTGAAGCGGTCATGAAGACCGGCCAACCCGTGTTTCATGACCTTCCCCGGGTCGAAACCGACTCCGTTGTCGGAGATGGTGAGCTCGAGCTGTTTGCCTCGTTGCGCCATTTCCACGTGGGCTTCTGATGCCCTGGCGTGTTTGAGGATGTTGGCCAGACTCTCGGAGACAAAGAAGAAGGCTGCTCCCTCGATGTCGTCATCGAAGCGCTGGGTTCGGAGACCTTCGGAGGCGGCTACGTGCGTGTGGAGCGGGAGCCTGCTGCAGCGGTCTTCCACGGCCTCGACCAGTCCGCCATCAGTGAGAACCGAGGGATGGATACCCTGAGCGAGGTCACGAAGATCACGGAGAATGGTCTGAGCGTCCTGTTGAAGCTCTACCAGGAAGGCTTCGTCCAGTTCCTTGTTCTCGATCTGGGCACGAGCCAGACCGAGCTTCGCCACCAACGCCACCAACTCTTGTTGGGCTCCATCATGGATGTTGCGTTCGATCCTACGTCTTTCTGCCTCCTGAACCTGGACGATACGTCCGGCCAGCGTCCGGTTGGCGACCAGGAGGGCCGCCTGATGACCGAGAGCGGTGATCAGGCGCGTGTCCGCATCGGTGAGAGTTCCGGTGAGCTTGGGTCCGCAACGGATCTCCCCCAGTTGCTCTCCTTGACTGGCCAAAGGGACCGTCAGCACGGCCGACCCTGTGACCGAACCGGCGGTGTGCTCCGGGCCGGGTGGGATCGAGACCGCGACCCACTGGAGCCGGGCGGCGGCGCGCACCAGATGGGCGAGGCGATCTCCTAACTCCGCGGCGCTATCGCCTCGCTGGTCCCCCTCCTCGAGACCGCCGATGGTCTCCAGGGGGAAATGTTCTCCGCCGAACACCCAGCGGTCGGCCACGGCCGTAAGGCGGGTTCGCATGGGCTGAAAGCCAAACGCGAGGACGGCTGTCACGAGGATGGCCACCTCGATGGGTAGGCGCCCACCGGCCGCCAGCCCAAGACCAGCGGCCACGGCGGCATATACGAGAAAGATCCCGAGCGACAGAGCGCCGTAAATGAACGACTTGCGGATGACCGCGTCGGAGTCGAGCCACACCGGCTGTTCCATCGCCGTCACAATCGAAACGGGGATCACCGGCAGTGCCAAGGAGCCGATCGTGAGCAGCATCCCTCCATGGATGAGAGAACCGGGTCCGAGGAAGGGCTGGAGGAGGAAGGGAACAGCACCAATGGCCAGAGCGGCCCCGACGCCGAAGAGGACCCACCGCATCTGCTGACGGCGGGCCGACGACTCGCGTCGATACCTCACCACGAGAACCACGAATCCGACCAGGATCGCCGAGTAGAGGATTTCACGCATCGACACCGTGGCCGGGCCCAGGGGCGCCAGCGCGTGGATGTGGATCGGGTTGGGAAAGGGCGACAAATCCTGATAGGCCACCAGGTCGACGAGAACGTTCCGGTTGGCCAGCAAGGCAACCAACATCGGGGCGGGGAGCCAGCCCATCGCTGCGGCGAAACGCCGCTGCTGCGCCGTCTCGGGCGTCCCCATCGGGAACAGGCCGAAGAGAATCGCGAAACAGGCCACTCCCACCATCGCCGCGAGAGCTTCGGCCAAGAGGGCCACGGACATCCAGGTTTGCGGCCCGAACTCCGCGTACTGGCTCTTGATGAGCCACTCCAAAGGCGCGGCGAAACCTGAAGTCAAGACCGTGCCGCCGACGAGCAGCCAACCGACTCGATGTTCCGGCCGCCGCCACAACAGGTACACGCCGATGGCCAGAAACGGAACCGGTACGGTCAGCAAGTACTGCACCATGGGCCACGGAACCGGTCTTTGGTTCAGCATGGCGACGAGGGCGACGGCCAACGTAACGGACGCGCCGGCTGCCGCCAACCAGATGAGGCGCTTCACCGGGAACATTCTCGGGGGTCGTCGGGTGCCTGTCTACTGAGGTCTGCACCACTTCACCGCACCTGAGAAGTCCGGTTCTCTTCACTTCTGGAGTATGGCAGGCAGGGTGTTCGTGCTCGCTGCCAACCCTTACGTTGAGGGACATTCGAAAACCGGAGGAGATCGAGTGTCCACAACAGCAACGGCTCGTACCGAGGCAGGTCCTGAGGAAACACCGAGTGCATCCTGGCTCAGGCTGGCGCAGGGGGCATCGCTTGCCATGGTTCTGTGGGCTTTTCTGCTCCAGGCTCTGGCCGGATCGATCATCCCTCCCGTGGCGTTCATTGGCTGTGTGTCTTTGTTGTTCGTCCCCAGCCTGAAGGAGGGACGGCGGCGCCTCGGTCTCGTCCTGGCCGTTTTCGGACTTCTGTCTGTCGGGGGAAATCTGCCCGTCGTGATCGACGAGTTGGCCCATCCCGAATCGGCTCCGGCGTTCATGCTTACCGCCCTGGCCGTGCTGGCCGCCTCCGTCGCCACCGTGGCTGGGCTGGCCTTGTTTCGGGACTGGTCTCCCCGTCCCGTCTTGCGCCTCGGATTTGGGGCAGGGGCGGTGTTCGTGGTGGGCGCGGTTGCCTCCCTTGCCATTGCTGGCAACACCCCTTCCGACGTCGCCTTGCCATCCGACCTCGAGGTGGTCGCCCAGGGTGTGGCCTGGACCCAATCCGAGATGGTGCTCGCCTCAGGGCAATCAGGAGTCTGGGTCGACAATCGCGACGGGATACGTCACACCTTCACCATCCCTGAGCTCGGGGTGGACCTCGAAATACCGGCCCTGAAGAGCCGTCGCATCGATGTGGCCGGCCCGGCCGGCACCTACCAGATCGTCTGCGCCGTGCCCGGACACGAATCAATGACCGGAACCCTGGTCCTTATCGAGTGAGGAGTGAACATGAACGAAGCCAAGTCTTTGGTTCTGTTCATCCATGGAGGACCCAAACTGCGGATCGACCGGGTCCGCTGTCGACGTCATCTCCGCATCGTCCGGGCACCCATCCCGCCGAATCGGCGGCCGTCGGAAGGACCAACAACGTGGAAACTCATACAGGCAACAGGAACTCGGGGGAGGGAAGAGGGATGAATGCGGGATTCTGGTCTCGGAACAGCTGGAAGTTTCTTCTCGCCCTGGTGGTTGTCATCGGCCTGTTCGGAATCGGAGACGTAATCGTCGGAGTGGACGCCGACCCGGCGATACCGGTTGGCATCACGGGGCTCACTCCGGGCGAGATTCGTGCCATGAGCGAGCCCGTTCACAGGTTGATCGATCTCCAGGTCAGGGCAGGCGGGCTTCAGCTGATCGTGATAAGTGTCCTGTGGAGCGTGCTCGTTCTGGTTCCCTTGCGACGGGGCCACAAGTGGGCCTGGTACACCCTGTGGACCTTTCCACTGTGGGGCTTGGGCGTTTCGGTCTCCTTCCTCTTCGTCGAGCTCCAGCCCGAACATCCGCCGCCGCCGCCGGCCATATCCGGCTGGGTGTTCTTTGCCTTCACCTCAGCTCTCCTGTGGGCCTCGAGGCCCAGGTAACCCGATCCCTCCGGCTGAACAGGCCAGGCACCTGGTCGAGTTGCACGCACAGAACAGCCGTCCGACCGACCCTTCTTCGGAATGAGCCACCGTTCTGGGATCATGTGGTAATGCGACGTGCCTTGGCTGTCGGTGCCATTGTCCTTGCCGGCTGCTCCACCGCTTCCCTCTCAGGGGCGGAGACTCCAGATGCTCTCCCTACCATCGACGGCTCCGGGATCCACTCGCTTCTCGCCGCCGCCGATCGTCCGGCCGTTGTCAACGTTTGGGCGAGCTGGTGTCTGCCGTGCCGTTCGGAGGCTCCCCTGCTGGCAGCTGCGAATCGGAAGTTCGAGGACGAGGTCGCCTTCATCGGTATCGCCGTTCAAGACGACGAGGATCGCGCTCTCGAGTTCATCGCTGAGTTCGGCCTCGACTTCGACCACTACTTCGACCGGAATCGAGCCGTTCCTGCCGAGCTCGGCGGCATCGGAGTTCCCATCACCTATTTCGTCGGCGCTGACGGGATGGTCGTCAACACCCACTCAGGCATCATCGACGAGCGGACGCTCGCCCTGATGCTCGACGAGTTGACCGGCTGAGAGGCCGTGGAGTTCACGCTGTTGGCGTCCGCCCTCACGGGCGTGGCGATGATGTGGGGCGTCCTTCGGATCACGAATCATGCTGCCGACTTCGACCGTTTGGTGGGCGTAGCCGCGGTGGGCTTGGTCTCGGGAAGGCTCGTGGCGATGGTGGCCGCCGGTGTCAACCCGCTTGTCCATCCCATCGATGTCCTCGTCGTCCGCGGCGGGGTGGACACCGTCGGTGCCGCCGCAGGGGCGTTGGCCTTCTTGGCGTGGTCGGTGCGAGGCAACCGGGTCCGACTGGATGATCTGGCACCGGCCGCGGTGGCGGGCATGGCGGGCTGGCACGGGGGGTGTGTGTGGCGGAACGCCTGTCTCGGGGCTGCCGGCGAGGTGCCATGGGGGTGGGCGTTGTCGGGTTCGAGCACCGTGCGTCATCCCGTGGAGCTCTACGCCGCTGGGCTGATGGCCCTGGGGGCCATCGCTCTGGTCCGCCTGCCGGTTGGCTGGGGCGTCCGGGCCACGCTGGCTGTGGCACTGGTGGCCGGTGCCCGCCTCATCACCGAGCCGCTGCGACCAAGCCTGGGGGGCGGTACCGGCTGGTGGTATGCGGGGGCAATGGCCGCGGCTCTCGTGGCCGCCGGATACCTGACTGTCCGTCACATGAGGATGGGTCCGACAACATCCTCGTCGACGGCGTGACCATCAATCCCGGCTGGTCGGCTGCCTTGAGCAGATGTGGGGTGATCCTTGACCGAGGCCAGTGTCGGGGCTGTGACGTTGCACGGCCACGATCTGTGGTTCAGCGACAGCGGCGCCAGACCTGTTCGGCCACGGGGCTTCGGCCAAACCCATGGGGCCGCGCGCTGGGCGCGCACGCTGCCCAATCTTCTCGATCGGCTCGACACCGACCGGGTGACGCTGGTTGGCCATTCCTTGGGGGGTGGGATCGCCTTGCAGTTCAGTTACCTGTTCCCCAAGCGCGCCGAGCGCCTCGTCTTGGTCTCGAGCGGCGGACTGGGACGCTCCGTCAGCCCTCTGCTCCGCTTGCTAACCCTGCCCGGAGTAAAATTGGATCTTGGGGATGATCGCCTCGCAGCAGGCGCATTCTGGCCAATGGGGTTGGCGGCCAAGTCGGGACGTTATCGAGGTCTGACAGGGACTTGTCTCGCTCGCCGACGCCGGGAGTCGACGCGCCTTCCTCGCAATGGCGCGCTCGGTTATCGATCCGGGCGGGCAAACGGTGACCGCCGGCAATCGCCGGGGGAGGTTGGCGACATCCCCACCCTGATCGTCTGGTGTACGAAGGACAGGATGATCCCGCCTGGCGCGCCACCATCGGCCAACAGGCCCTGGCCACCAGCCGGGTGCAGAGTTTCGAGGGAGCCGGCCACTTTCCGCATCTGGACGAGGCGGAACGGTTTGACTTGTTGAGTGGTTTCATCGCCCCGCTTAGCCCTCGGCCTCGGGGACTGAACGGCAGCGCCGGGGCGTCGCCGCCGAGTGGGGCACCGCCGGTCGTGGCGATCGCTACGTTCCGGTGGAGCGGATCATCGTGAGCAAGACGATGCTCGGTTCGAGGGCTCGCAACGAGTGCGGCATGCCCGGCGGCATGAGTAGCCAGGAAGCGGGACCCATCTCTCGTTCCGATCCTTCTACTTCGACGACTACCACCCCAGACAGCACCTGCACGATGGCCGTCGATCCAGAGGTGTGCTCGGTGAGCTCCTGGTGGCGGTCGAATCCAAAGGCCACCAAACGTACGAGGTCGTCCCTATGCAGGGTGCGGCTGAGTGTGCCGTCATCGGGAATGCTGATTTCGGTATCGATATCGGGTACGTATACGTGTGGCTTCGTCATCTCATCATCTCCGTCGCGACCGTCGTCATCGGGTTCTCTCCAAGGGCCGGTCCGCCGCAGGGTGGAACGCACCTGGGGCGCGCCGGTTTCGGATCACTCTCTGCCAGGGGCGAGCGAGGTACCCGAGGGGCACCGTGATGATGTGGACCAGCCTCGTGAACGGGAAGACCGCCAGGAAGACGAAGAAGGAGAAAGCGTGGAGCTGGAGGACAAAGGGGAGCGGCGCGACCAGCTCGGGCCGTGGCTGGAGTGTGAACAGCGACCACATGTAGGGCACGAACACGGCTGTCCCCCAGAACGATCCCCATCGGTACCAAACTGCGATCGCGATCCCCGAGACCACCTGCACGAGGATGAGCCCGAGCACGACCAAGTCCATCGGTGTCGTCACGGCCCGGACCCGGGGGGTACGCAGCCGGCGGTAGATGAGCACCGTCAGCCCGAACAAGGCCCACAGCGCCAGGGCGAGCCCGGTGCCCTCGAGCAGATAAAGCCTCACGGGCACGGCATTCCATAGCTCGAATCCGCGTGGCACGAAGAGGGCGGCCAGGTGCCCGAGCAGGATGAGAGAGATCCCCCAGTGGAAGGCCACCGAACCCCAGTACAGGCGCCTGCTTTCCAACAGCTGGGACGAAAGCGCCGACACGGTGAATGGATGGCGACGCCAGCGCACGATGGTGCCCACCACTGCCAGGGTGATGGCAACGTAGGGGAAGATCACGAACAACAGCAGATTCCAGTTCATACCGGTGCTCCTTGCGCCAGACGGGCGCCGACGGCGGCTACCGCCGCCCCCAGCAGGTGGTGGTAAGGATTGTGGTCCTCGGCTTCTTTCAGTTCTTTGCGCATCTCCTCTATCGCTTTGGGGAGAACCTCCACCAGGTCGGGTAAGGGTCCATCAACCGCCGCCAGGTATCTGAGCACCCCCTGGAGGTGGTCGGGCAGTTCGCCACCCTGATCGACCCCGGCCTTCCGCTGTTCCCGCTGCAGGTCCGCCATGAAGACTCCCCGGCGATAGCTCTCCCCCCAGATGACGTGGCCGACGTAGGGAACGAATGCGGGCGAGAGGTCCAGTGTGCGGGTGTGCAATTCTTCCCACTCACCGAGGTCGAGGCGCGCCACCCGCTCCACGAACCGTTCCATGGCGGTGCGGGTAGCTCCCGGTGGGAGGTTCGAGAGGCCGGCGCGCAGCGTGTCGAGCGATTGAGTCCCCGGGTACTCGAAACCGAGGGCGACGGTGTCGAGCTCGGCGGTCATGCGCCCCTCCGCGGCGGCTGCAGGTACCCGACACCCGTCTCGCCCTTGTGGGTGAGGGGATCCCCTACGTCCTCGAGCGACATCTCCCGGTGATAGGGGGGGAGAACGAATCGCTCTTCCATGGTGGGCAGGGTCGTGAGACGGTAGATCGCCTCCACCTCCTCGGAGGTGGTGCCGGCCGCCTCCAGCAGCGCCAAGGTGGCGTCGTCGATGACGCCGTCGACGCTCTGGCGCCGCTTGTAGATCCGCACCGCCAGCATCTTGCGCAATACCTCGTGGATAACTTGTTCGTCTCCTGCGGAGAACAGGTTGGCGAGGTAGCGGATCGGGAGTCGAGCCTTGTCGAGTTCGTCGAACAGCTCGAAGTCCGCCCGCTCGGCCGGAAGGTCGAGTCGGATGAGATCACGCTCTACCGTCGAGACCACCGGTGAGAGCGGAGGGATGTAGAACATCATGGCCACTGTGCGATATTCGGGATGGAGGGGCAGGGCCAGTCCCCATTCCTTGACGAACTTCCAGATGGGCGACTTGCGGGCGGCGTCGATCCAACCCTGGTCGATCCCGGCGGCCGCGGCTGCCGTCACCACTCGCTCGTCCCAGGGGTCCAACATGGCGTCGAGCTGGGCCGCCAGCAGCTCGGGCTCGGGGGCCGAGGCGGCCGCTGTGATCCGATCTTGGTCGTAGAGCACCACGCCCATGTAGCGAATCCGGCCCACGCAGGAGTGGGCACACGCCGGGGCCTGGCCGGTCTCCATGCGCGGAAAACACAGGATGCACTTCTCTGACTTCCCTGTCGCCCAGTTGTAATAGACCTTCTTGTAGGGGCAGGCGGCTACGCACATCCGCCACGCCCGGCACTTGTCCTCGTTCACGAGGACGATGCCGTCTTCGGCCCGTTTGTAGATGGCGCCCGACGGGCAAGCCGCCACGCAGGCGGGGTTGAGGCAGTGGTTGCAGATGCGGGGTAGGTAGTTGAAGACCACCCGCTCGATTTCCTCCATCTGGGCCCGGACCTCGGGGTCGAGGCCCTCGAGACTCGGGTCGTTGCGGGCGTATACGTCGGACCCGCCCAGATCGTCGTCCCAGTTGGGCCCTCCCCGGATCTCCATCTTGTCGCCGGTCACCATCGAGATCGGCCGAGCCGTGGGCTGGTGTTCACCGGCGGGGGCAGTGAACAGATCTTCGTAGGTGAAGGTGAACGGCTCGTAGTAGTCGTCGAGTTGGGGCAGCGCCGGATTGAAGAACAGTCGTCCGAGTCCCTTGGGCTTGGAATGGAGCGTCAGCCTGAGCCGGCCCTTCTCGTCTCGATACCAGCCTCCGTCATAGTGATCCTGGTCCTCCCACCCGGTCGGGTACCCGGTGCCGGGGCGGGTCTCGACGTTGTTCCACCACATGTATTCGGCGCCTTTGCGGTCCGTCCACAGGTTCTTGCAGGCCACCGAGCAGGTATGACAGCCGATGCACTTGTCGAGATGGAACAGCATGCTCATCTGGGCTCTGACTCTCATGGCATCCCTCCTCACAACTCGGGCCGGTCGACCCGGCGCAAATAGACGAACGTGTCGCGGTTGACCCCGGTGGGCCCCCAGTAGTTGAAGAAGTAGGTGAACTGGGCGTACCCGCCTGTCATGAGCACCGGCTTGAGGCGGGTGCGGGTGAGGGAGTTGTTCATCCCGGCCCGACTTTTGCGACGCGGCGAGATGGGAATCCCGATGGTGCGCTCGGTGGCGTGGTACACGAACACCGTGTTGCGTGGTATCCGGGCCGAGGTGATGCACCGCTGCACGAACACCCCATTGTCGTTGAACAGCTCCACCCAGTCGTTGTCCTGAATGCCCAGGTCGACGGCGTCCTTGTCGTTCATCCACACCGGGTAGCCGCCCCGGGACAGGGTCATCATCCGATGGTTGTCCGAATAGGTCGAGTGGATCGACCATTTGCCGTGCGGGGTGATGTAGCTGAAGAGTCGCCCGGCCTGACCCTCGACCAGGGTCTGTTCGGTCTCCGACAGCATGCTGTGGTCGGGACGTGGCTTGTAGACCGGCAGATGTTCGCCCCATTCCAGGTACTTCTGATGATCGAGGTAGAAGTGCTGACGCCCGGTGAGTGTTCGCCAGGGCACCAGGTGTTCGACGTTGAAGGTGAACGGGCTGTATGCCCGGCCCTTCGCGACGAGTCCCGACCAGGTGGGTGTGGTCAGAACCCGTCGGGGTTGGGCCACTATGTCGGAGAAGTCCCATCTCGTATCGCGCTGTCCGTCCCCCAGGTGTCGGAGTATGCGCCCTGTCTTCTGCTCTTCGGCCTCGAAAGCCCGATAGGCCAACTCGCCGTTGGAGGCGGGGTCCAGTGCCAGGATTGCCTCGCACACCTCGCGGTCGAACTCGAGCGACGGCAGACTCAGGGCACCGTCGCCGGTCGGACCCGAGCGGGGCTGGCGTCTCGCCAGCTCGTCGTAGAAGTCCGCTACCGGGATCGTCAAACCGTGGGCCGCCACCCCATTCTCGCGCGTCGCCCGACCCAGGGACACCATCTGGTCGTACAGGTGGGCGTAGTCTCGGGTCACGATCCGGAACTTGGGCATGGTCTTGCCCGGGATGGGCTCGACCTCGCCCGTCCTCCAGTCGGCGTCGACCGGCTGGGCGAGCTCGTCGGGGGTGTCGTGGACGAGCGGCACCATCACCACGTCTTCCACGGTGTCCGGTAGGTGCCGGGCAGCCAGCTCGGTGAACCGGTGGGCCAGCGACGAGAAGATCTGCCAGTCCGAACGCGACTCCCACGCTGGCGCCACCGCCGCTTGCATCGGATTGATGAATGAGTGGCAGTCGGTGGTGTTGAGGTCGTCCTTCTCGTACCAGGTGGCGGCCGGGAGGACGATGTCGGAGTAGAGCGCCGACGTGTCCATCCGAAAGTTCAGATCGACGACCAGATCCATCTTTCCGACCGGCGCATCCGGCCGCACGGTGACCTGGGACACCCCGTGGTCGTCGGGTTCGACGGCGATGGCGGTCGAGTCGGTGCCCAGGTAGTGGCGCATGAAGAACTCGTGGCCTTTGGCCGAGGTACCGATGGCGTTGCCGCGCCATATGAACCAGGTGCGGGGCCAGTTCTCGGGGGCGTCGGGATCGTCGACGGCGAACTCGACCTCACCCGAGACGAGACCCTCGACGATGCGATCGACCACCGCCTCGTCGGTGCTGGCCCCCTCCCTCCGTAGCTTGCGCACGAGGTCGATGGGGTTCTGCTTGAACTGGGGAAAGAAGGGGAGCCATCCGCTCCTGACTGCTCGAGCCTGGTGGTCGATCGTGTGCCGATCGTGGATGTCGCCCTCCGGCAGTGAGTCGTAGTCCCGGTAGCCTCGCTCATAGCGCCACTGATCGGAGTGGACGTAGTGGAACGAGGGGGTGTTCTGGTGACGGGGGGCGGTCCCCCAGTCGAGGCCGAAGGCGATGGAGCTCCACGATGCCTGGTTGACCACCTTCTCCTGGCCAACGTAGTGGCCCAGGCCGCCTCCGTTGACGCCGACCGAGCCGGTGAGCATCAACGCCACGATCGCCGAGCGGTAGAGCAGGTTGTTGTGATACCAGTGGTTGGCACCCGCCCCGATGATGACGAGGTTCTTGCCCCGGCTGAGCTCTCCGTTGCGAGCCCACTCTCGGGCGAAGCGGATGACGGTGTCGCGATGTACTCCGGTGTATCGCTCCTGCCAGGCAGGCGTGTAGGGCACGTCCTCGTCGTCGTAGCTGTGGGCGTCGTAGCCTTCGAGGCCGCGCGCCACCCCGAACCGGGCCATGGTGAGATCGAAAACTGTGGATACGGCCACCCGGCCCTCGAGGGTGTCGACGTAGCGGATCGGCACGCTCCGCCGGACGGCGGCACCCCCGCCGAAGTCGTCGAAGTCGATCGTCACTGCGGCATCGTGATGATCGATGAAACTCAGGCGCGGCGAGATCTTCGTGCCGGCCACCCGGTCGGCCATCTCCAGGTTCCAGTGACCCTTTTCAGTGTCGGCCCACCGGTACCCAATAGTCCCGTTGGGCATGCGGGGTCCGTCGTCATCTTCGTCCCAGACCGTTAGCTTCCAGTCGCCATGCTCGACCGTGGCATACCCGTCGAGTCGGTTGGCGCGCAGGTACCGACCGGGACGCCCCTCATCGTCGATCTCGACCAAGAACGGCAGGTCTGTGTACTGCTTCACATACTCGTCGAAGTAGGGGACAGTCCGGTCGCGGTAGCACTCGGTGAGTAACACGTGATCGACGGCGAGCCAGAAGGCGGTGTCCTGGCCGGCGTTGGCAGGGATCCACCAGTCGGCGTACTTCGCCACCATCGAGAAGTCCGGGCTGAACACTGCCAGTTTGGCACCGGCATGGCGAACTTCGGCGATGAAGTGGGTGTCTGGGGTTCGGGTCATGTTGAGATTCGAACCTACGACCGCCACGAATCGGGCGTTGTACCAGTCGGCCGCTTCGTGTACGTCGGTCTGCTCGCCCCAAATCTCGGGCGAGGCCGGTGGAAGGTCGCAGTACCAGTCGTAGAAGCTCATCACGACACCACCGACAAGCGAGAGGAACCGACTGCCGGCGGCGTAGCTGATCTGGGACATGGCAGGAATGGGTGAGAACCCGGCCACTCTGTCCGGTCCGTAGGTCTTGACGGTGTGGATGATCGAGGCTGTGGCGATCTCGAGCGCCTCGTCCCAGGTGATCCGCCGGAAGCCGCCCTTGCCGCGCGCCTGCTGGTAGAGGCGCCGGCGGTCGGGGTCCTCTTGAATGAGCGCCCAGGCGTTGACAGGGTCGCCGAGTGCCTCCGTCTTCGCCTGTCTCCACAAGTCGACAAGCACCCCGCGGGCGTACGGGTACTTGACACGGATGGGGCTGTATAGGTACCACGAGAAGGATGCTCCTCGCTGACAGCCACGCGGTTCGTAGGGAGGAAGGCCCTCTTCCAACTGGGGATAGTCGGTGGCCTGCATCTCCCACGTGACGATTCCGTCTTTGACGAAGACCTCCCATGAGCATGAGCCGGTGCAGTTGACGCCGTGGGTGGTGCGTACCCGCTTGTCGTGCTGGAAGCGGTTCCGGTAGAACTCCTCCCAACGACGCGATCCCGGGTCGACGGATTCGTGGATCCAGTTTTCATTCATGCCTTGCTCCTCAGTCGCTCGACGTAGGTGGGAGAGGGTCGGCGCAGGACGAACGCCATCAGCGCCAGGAGCCCGGCGAGGCCGCCGATCCCCAAGATCAAGAAGAGATCAGGACCGCGTGTCGGCTCGGTACCGGAGACGGCGGCGAAGAACTCGACGAGGTCGGCGACCTCGGCCTCGCCGAGTGGCCGGTCGGCGTAGATCGGCTGCATGGTCGGCGATGGAGGACTCGACAGCCAGGCGGTCAGGCCCGCTTCCCCTCCCAGCCGCGTGAAGACATCCGTCAGGTCGGGGCCGAGCCCCGCACCGCCCTGGGAGTACGGGCCGGCGCCG
>JBGTLA010000054.1:0-7103 GCA_041744375.1 Acidimicrobiia bacterium
CCGGTGGCGGTGGTCGAGCCGGAGGTGGTGCCGGAGCCGGAGGTGGTGCCGGAGCCGGTGGCGGCCATCGAATCGGGTCCGAAGCGCAGCCGTCGTGCGGGACCTGCCTTCCGTCCCTTCGAGCCCGCAGAGAACGGCGCCTCCCCATCCGAAGGCGAGCAGGTCGTGGTCGGTGCTTACGCCGATGGCCGCCATCCTGCCGAGACCTCGGGACTGAGGGCGACGTTGAAGGGCCGCTTCGGTCGCTCGAAGGGCGAGCACACGCACACCATGGTCCAGAGCACCACGGCGGTGGGGCTCACCAGGAACGTGTGCATTGAGTGTGGTCACGTGTCGATCGGTGTCGTGGAGTGAATGTGGCGGTGGTGGCCGGGTCGGCGTTCGTCGCCGCCAATGCCACCGTCGAGGGCCGGGTAGTGGTGGGTGAGCGGGCAGTGATCATGTTCGGGGCCGTATTACGGGCTGAAGATGACCTCGTCGAAGTGGGGGCCGAGACCAACATCCAGGACAACGCCGTCGTTCATTGCGACGCCGGCTTTCCGGCGTTGATCGGGAGTCGCACCACCGTCGGGCACTCGGCCGTTGTGCACGGGGCCACCGTGGGCGACGGCTGTCTGGTCGGCATCGGTGCGCTGGTGCTCAACGGTGCGACTCTGGGTGAGGGGGCGTGGATGGCGGCCGGATCGGTGCTGGCGGAGGGTCAATCCATTCCGCCGTGGACACTGGCGGTAGGTATCCCGGCGCGACCCAAGCGCCGGTTGACCGCTGAGGAAATCGAGCGGCAGCAATCTGGTGTGGAAACCTATTTGAGCCTGGCCGATCATTACCGGCGACGCCATTCAGGACCGTGGTGAACAAGTTGTTCCAGCCATCGACGACAGTTCTCCTAGGAGGCACTAGAACGCTGACGACTGGGTTTCCGCCGTTGTTCAGCAACCTCAGCGGGGCGGTAGCCTCCCAGGATGGACAACGAAATCACTCCGGTGATCCTCTCCGGAGGGAGCGGCAACCGACTGTGGCCCCTATCGGTGCCGGAGCGCCCCAAACAGCTGCAGTCGCTTGTCGGGGACCGCAGCATGATCCAGTCGACCGCCACTCGCACCGTGGGGGTCGACGGTGTGACCCGGCCCGTCGTTGTGTGCAACGAAGCCCAGGTCGACGAGATCAGGCGGCAGCTGGCTGTGGTGGGGACCCCGCCCCAGCTCATCCTCGTCGAACCGGTCGGTCGCAACACGGCGCCCGCCATCGCCGCTGTCGCCCTCGCACTGCCGCCGGCGACGGTGATGGCGGTCTTTCCAGCCGACCATGTGATCAGAGACGGTGCCGCCTTCCGGTCGGCGCTGGTGACGGCCATCGGCGCCGCCCGCCAGGGCCTGATCGTGACATTCGGCATCGTTCCCACCCGTCCTGACACCGGTTTCGGGTACATCGAAGCGACGGCACCCCACCAGGGGGTGGCCGACGTCCTTCGGTTCGTCGAGAAGCCTGACGCCGACACGGCCCGCTCCTACCTGGATTCGGGCCGGTTCCTGTGGAATTCGGGCATGTTCGTTTTCACGGCCGCTTCCATTCGCGCCGAGCTGGAGCGCCAGGTCCCCGACGTACTCGATGCCGTCGCGTCCGCACTCGAGCAAGCCCACCCGGAGGGGGACGTGGTCGGTCTCGCCGAGAGCTTCTCGGTCACCCGGTCGATCTCGATCGACCACGCCGTGATGGAAGGAACCGATCGAGCGGTGGTGGTTCCCCTGGATGCCGGTTGGAGCGACGTCGGGTCATGGCAAACCTTGTGGGAAGTGGCCTCACCGGAGGGCGACACCGTCACCGTGGGGGATGTGCACACGATCGACGTTTCCGGCTCCTACATCAGAGCCGAGAGCCGTCCGGTGGCAGTGATCGGTCTCGACGATGTCGTAGTCGTCGAAACCGCCGACGCAGTCCTCGTCATGAACCGCCATCGTGCCCAGGAGGTGCGTTCGGCCGCCGAGTGGTTCGCATCGCTGCGACAGGGCGACATCTGACCGCAGGTCGAACGAAAGGGTGAGCGTCACCGCCGGTGGTCGTCTTGCCCGTAGCATGTCGGGATGCGGTTCAAGCGTTTGGCAGCAGCGGCCCTGGCGGCATGGGCTGTGTCGGGCTGCGTCGATCGGCCGGATGAGGCCGCTAGCGGTGAGGAGATATACCTACAGGTCTGCGCCCGCTGCCACGCCCCCGACCTGAGCGGCGGGGTGGGTCCCGCCATCGGCCCCGACACCATCTCCGCCTCCCAGCCGCCGGAGTTCCTCGAGGCCGTGATCGTCCAGGGGAGAGGGCGAATGCCTTCCTTTGGGCGAACCCTCTCCGATGACCAGGTGGCGAGGGTCGTCGCCTACGTGAGCAGTCAACACCGATGAGCGTCAGCTCGCTCGAGGCGCTCGACCTGTACCCGGTGGTTGTTCCCTTGGTTCATCGCTTCCGGAGAGTCCACGAGCGCGAGCTGGTGTTGATCCACGGGCCGAGCGGTTGGGGCGAGTTCTCACCCTTCCCCGAATATCCGCCGTCGGTCACGGCGCGATGGCTGGCTGCGGCGCTCGAGATGGCCTGTTCAGCCCTGCCCGAGCCGACGCGTCGGCGGGTTCCCGTCAACGTGACGGTGCCGGCGGTATCGCCCGCCGTGGCCTTCGAGCTGGTCGAGTCGTCGGGATGCCGCACCGCCAAGGTCAAAGTGGCTGAACCGGGCCAGGACGAATCCGAGGATCTCGCTCGGGTGGCGGCGGTGCGCGAGGCGCTCGGGCCGCAGGGACGGATACGAGTGGATGTCAACGGTGCATGGGACGTCGACACTGCCATCGCCCGCATCGGGCGTTTGGCCCAGTTCGTCCTCGAGTATGTCGAGCAGCCGGTCACCACTCCAACAGAGCTCGCCCGGGTGCGATCCGAGACCGGCGTCCCCATCGCTATCGACGAGTCCCTGCGCACGTCGACCGATCCCCGCCGGGTCATCGAGTCGACCGGTGCAGATGTGGTGGTGGTCAAGGTGCAGCCGCTGGGCGGGGTGGTGAGGACACTCGAGCTGGCCCGCAGCTCGAGTGTGCCGGTGGTGGTGTCCTCGGCGTTGGAGAGTTCGGTCGGAATGTTTGCCGGTGTGCTGGCGGCGGCCTGCCTCGACGAGTTGCCCTATGCGTGCGGTCTCGGCACGGTCAGCCTCCTCGCCGCTGACGTGGTCGAAGAGAGACTCGAGGCAGTGGACGGGTATGTCCCGGTGCGTCGACCGGAGCCGAATCCCGAGCTGGTGGCGCGTCACCGTCCCCCCAACGACCGGGCCGCCGAGATGCTGCGCCGGGTTCGCGCCGCGGCTGATCTGCTCACATGACATACCCGAACCCCTCCACGGCCCTCGCCTCGATAGTGGTCGACGAGTTGGTCCGAGCTGGTGTTGGTCTGGTGGTGGTCTCGCCGGGCTCGCGATCCACGGCTGTGGTGCTGGCCGTGGCCAGCCGGACCGATCTCGGGGTGGTTGTCGTCGTCGACGAGCGTTCGGCGGGTTTCCACGCCTCGGGCTGGGCCAACACGACGGGGCAACCGGCGGCAGTGGTCACGACCTCGGGAACGGCGGTGGCCAACCTGTGTCCGGCGACGGTCGAAGCGGACGCGGCGGGCACGCCGCTCGTTCTCGTCACCTGTGATCGTCCGTCCGAGTTGCGCGAGGCGGGCGCCAACCAGACCATCCGGCAGTCGGGCATGTTCGGGTCGTTGGTGCGGGATTCGGTCGATTTGGGCCCGGCCGAGAGCCACTCAGATGCCCCCGGGTGGTGGCGGTCCCGTGTGTCCCAGGCGGTGGCGGCGGCCATGGGGTTCGGTGGGCGGCCGGGACCTGTGCAGCTCAATCTGGCGTTCCGCGAACCGACTGTGCCCGTCTCAGACGACGGACGCACCACGGCAGAGCCCTACCCCTATGAGGGGCCCGGCCGGTCCGACGCCAAGCCGTGGACGGACGGCTTGGCGAGCGAGGGAGTGAGCCACGACGGGCTGCGCCGCATCGCCGCGACGATGGAGGGAGCACGCCGCGGACTCATCGTCGCCGGTGGGGGGTGTCAGGGCTCCGAGGAGGTGGTGGAGCTCGGCCGGCGTCTCGGGTGGCCGGTCCTCGCCACGGCGGAGTCGGGGCTCCGCCCTTCCCGTGATGTGGTCGCCGCAGGACACCATCTGCTGGCATTAGAGATGGCCCGGCCCGACTTCGTCCTCCGCTTCGGCACGCCGGGTCCCTCGCGTAGGGTGGCGGACCTGGTGTCATCGCCTGTCCGACAGGTGGTGGTCAATCCAACCTGGTCGGACCCCGGTCGGATGGCGCACATGGTCGTTTCGGGTGCGATCGGTTCCACCGCGGCCGGACTGGCCGAGACCGTGGAGTCCGCCCCGGCCACGGATTGGACCGGGTGGTGGAAGGAGGCCGACATGGCGGTACGGGCGGCTCTGGAGGGCGAGCTGGCGGGGGCAATCACCGAGCCCGCCGTGGCGGCGGCCCTGGGGTCGATGGGGGCCGATCGGGTGGCTGTTGCTTCGTCGATGCCGATCCGTGATGTGGAAGCGTTCGCCTTCGACTGCCCCGTCGTGATAGCCAACCGGGGCGCCTCCGGCATCGACGGATTCGTGTCTACGGCGTTGGGGATGGCGAGCGCAGGAGGTGCTCCCCTGGCACTCACCGGCGACCTGTCGTTGCTGCACGATGCCAATGGCTTCCTGTGCGACCCTCGTCCCGAGTGTGTGTTCGTCGTGGTCGACAACCGGGGAGGAGGCATCTTCTCGTTTCTGCCTCAGGCCGAGCATGCCGGAGCACACTTCGAACATTTCTTCGCCACTCCGCCGGGTCGGGACCTCGCCCGCTTCGCCGACTGGCATGGACTCGGGTTTCGACGGGCGGGAGAGGTGCCCGCCTTGATCGAAGCAGTTGCCGAGGCGCGCCGGGAGGGGGGCACGTCGCTCGTGACAGTCGCGACGGACAGAGTCGAAAACGTCGAGGAACATCGTCGCCTCGACGCGGTGGCAAGGAGAGCAATCGCGGACGTTCCTCCTCCGTGAGCGAAAACCCCGATCAGGGGGCTTCCAGGGCACCCATCATCGCCTGGAGCTTGAGCCGTGTCTCGTCCAACTCGGCTTCGGGCCGCGACCCGGACACGACCCCGGCTCCCGCGAACAAACGGGCCCTCGCTCCGGACAACTCGGCACAACGCAGGGCGATGGCGAACTCGCCGTCTCCGCTACCGCCCATCCATCCGACCGGACCGGCGTAGCGACCACGATCCATGCCCTCGAGGTGACGGATCAACCGCACCGCCGCCTCGGTGGGTGTACCTCCGACCGCGGCCGTGGGATGGAGCGAACCGGCCAGAGTCAGGGCGTCGTCGTCACCGACCAGGCGTGCCCGAATCGTCGTGGCGAGATGTTGCACGTTTTCGAGTCGGAGAATCGAAGGCGCCTCGTCGACCTCGAGCGAATCGCATCTCGGTGCTAGTGCGTCCGTCACGGAGGTCACTGCCAATCGGTGCTCCCACTGATCCTTGTCCGATGACAACAGGCCGTGGCGGGCGCGGGCGTCTTGGTGGGGGTCGTCCGCCACCGGAGCTGAGCCGGCCAACACCAGGGAGTCGAGCCTGCGTCCCATACGGCGGACGAGGAGCTCGGGGCTGGCGCCGATCAAGCCCGCCACCCGAAAGACGTGACAGGAGGGGAATCGGGTTGCCAGGTGACGGAGCAGCCTGGGAGGGTGGAACGGTTGGCGGGACCACACGGCGAAATCGCGCGCCATCACGACCTTTTCCAGGTCGCCGGCGCGGATCCGGTCGACGGCTTCGGCCACCGCCTCCAACCAGAGCACCTCTGGCACCGAAGACCCGGCGTATCGGGCCCGGTCCGTCTCTGGGGGAGGCGAGACCGCAGGGGGAGGGCCAGCATCGTCGACAGTGGTCAGCCACCAGGCGTCGCCCCGGTTTCCCACGACCACCCGCGGCACCACCATCACCGAACCACTGGCCTCGTCGGCGAAGGTGAACGAAGAGAACGCCACGGGCCCGGTGCCGGGCGCCGGCTCGGGGTCGGCGATGTCGGCTGTTTGGGTCAGGTCGACGAACCGTACCTGGGCCGTGGCGAAACGGTCGGGCCCGGCACCGGGCTGGATGCGTAGGGCCTCCCCCCATCCCCACAGCGATACCTGCTGGGACATCCACACCGTGTCGGGATCACGCCCGAGCGGATCATCGAGCGGACCGATCGCCTGTGTGACGAATTTCACCGGTCGAGTCGGCGCCGGGCCCCGTCGACGAGCAGGCGCTGGAAGTGATGCGACACCAACCGTCCGGCCGCCGGGAGCATGGCTTCGAAGGCGGCCACCATCCGGGTTGCCGCCTCCTCGCTCGAGGTCGAGGTGCCTTCCAGAGGGTCGGTGACGTATCGAACGAAGGCGTCGACGGCGGCTTCGGCCACCGGGCGCATGGCTTCATCGGCCCGGCGGGCCATCTCCAGCAGTTCGGCCAACGGGAGCCCCGCCCCCACCATCTCCAGGCCGGCCCGCACCGACTCGGCGTCGGCCAGGTGATATCGGGGCTCGGGTTCCTCGGCTCGGGGCACAAGGAGCCCTTCGCGGGCCAGGGCCTCCAGCAGTGGCAGCGACAGGCCGGTGCGGCGAGAGAGTTCGCTCAGAGTCACCAGATCTTCGGGATGGTCTGCGACTAGGGCTCGGCGCATTGCTTGATCGCGTGGGTCCATGTCAGGACAAGCGTAGGAGGGTGGCGGAGCCGGGAATGCCATGGGAGGCGGCGGCCCTTTCGACCACCTCTGGGTTGGCGGTCGAGAAGAGCCGGGTGGTACCCGATCCGCCCTGGGCGGACAGTGCCGCAGTCACCCGGGCGGTCTGGCGAGCGACCGCCGGAGCGGGATCGATGATCACCACTTCGGGTCCCATGGCCTGGCGGATGAGAGGTTCGAGGACCCCGAAGTGTGTGCAGGCCAGGACCACGACGTCGACCTGGGCCGCCACGAGCGGAGACAAACCGGCGGCGACCTCGTCTTCGGCTCGTGGGCCGGACGCCACCCCCGACTCGACCAGTGTCACCCAACCCGGGCAGGCGGCG
>JBGTLA010000055.1:0-11029 GCA_041744375.1 Acidimicrobiia bacterium
TGGAGTTGATCAACCCGATCGCCATGGATGAGGGGTTGCGTTTCGCTATCCGTGAGGGTGGCCGCACCGTGGGGGCGGGACGGGTCATCAAAATCGTCAAATAGACGGAAGACGGAAGACGGAAGACGGAAGACGGAAGACAGTTCGCCGTTTGCCGTTTGCCGTTCACCGTTAACAGTAAACGGCAAACTGACAACTGACAACGGCGAACGAAGTGAGCAAAGATGCCATCGGACAAGAGACCGCCTCTCACACTGGCGTGCGAGGACTGCAAGCGGCGCAATTACGTGACGACGAAAAACAAGACCAATACCCGGGATCGGCTCGAGTTGTCGAAGTATTGCCGGTGGTGCCGCAAGCACACGGCCCACCGCGAAACCCGCTGACCAGGACGTTGAACAACAGCGGAAGCCCGACCAGCAACTCGGCAAAGACCCTGGTAGGAGGACTGGCGTCGATGGCTGGAACGAATTGTTCAACACTGTCCCAGCCGTCGGTATTGTCGACCGGGTCCGCAAAGCACGGTCGTGTAGCGTTACCGGATGAGTATCGCGATGTTGGAGGGACGCACCTACGGTGATCGGCCGTACCGGCTGTGTGCCGAAAAGGTGCGCGAGTTCGTCGTGGCCACCGGAGACGACGCCGGCCGATGGACCGGGCAAGCGCCTCCCGGATTCGCCGCCTGTCTTCTTTTCGTGGTAGCGCCCGATCTACTGGCTGATCCCCTGGTCGAAGGTGCCGTCATCCACGGCGATCAGACCTTTCGCTGGCATCGGGCGCTCTCGATGGAATCAGATGTGTCTGTCAATGGAACCGTGACTCGCGTGCGTCGGCGGGGCGATGTCGCCTTTGTCGGTTTCTCTCTCGAGGTGGCCGATGACTCTGGGCCGATGGTCGAGGGCAAGTCGACTTTTCTGGTAGGCGACGCGACCGTGACAACCCCGCCCGACGAACTCGACGAGCCCGGTCCCTTCGAACGAAGTGCCACGTTGCCACCCGGAGGCAGGCTGCCTTCTCCGCGCTCTGCCTCTAGGCTTGACCTCATCCGTTACTCAGCCGCCACCCGGGACTGGAACCCGATCCATTGGGATCATGCGATGGCGGTGCAAGCCGGGTTGGGCGGAGTTGTAGTGCATGGCCTCTTGCAGTCGGCGTGGCTGACTCAGGTCGCCGCTGCCAGCCGACCCGATACCGGCCACCCGATCCAAACGGCCCGCTTTCGATACCGGTCTCCGCTCCGGCCGGCCGCCGCTGCCGTGGTAGACGGTCGCTTCGACGACGGTATCGCAGAGCTGGAGTTGGTAGCCGGTGACCAGGTGACCGTGAGCGGCCGATTCGAGATGGCGCCGTGATCGACCACTCGCTAGGCCGCCGGTTCGCCGACCTGGTGAGCGAGCACCGCAGCCATGTGTACGGAGTCGCGTTGGGGGTGGTCTCCGACCCGACCCTCGCCGACGATGTCGTTCAGGAAACGTTCATCCGGGCCTGGCGGGGCTTATCGCGATTCCGAGGGGACTCGTCGATTGGGACATGGCTGCACCGTATTGCCGTCAACACCGCTCTCACAGCGCGGCGCCGGGCAGCCAGGGTGTCGGGTCCGACGCTCGACTCCATCGACCAGATTGCCGCCGTACCCACCCCCCAGCACGACCCGGATTTGTGCGGCGAGGTACTCGATCTCCGCCTAGACCTCGAGGCGGCTCTCGCGGCCCTTCCGCCTGGTCAGCGAGCGGTCGTGGTTCTCAAGGATGTCGAGGGCTGGAGCCACGCCGAGATCGCCGACTACCTGGAAATCACCGAGTCGGCGGCCAAGGTACGCCTCCACCGTGCCCATCGTCGCTTGGCGCGCCTCCTGGAGGCTTCATGACTCAGCTTTGGTGCCGCCTGGTGAGGACGACGCTGGCAGCCCGGGTTCTCGACACGGGATCCGTGCCGGGAACCCTTGCCGGTCACGTCAACGGCTGCTTGCGCTGTCAAGCGGTGGTGGCACAAGCGCGGCGGCTGCGACGAACTCTGGCTTTCATGCCTCCGGCCGTGGGTGTCGAGCCGGTTCCGAGCCCTTCGAGGGGGTGGATCGCAGCCGGCATGGCGTCGGCTGCAGCAGTGGCGTTCGTGGCCGCCCGTTTACGCGCCCAGAGGACGTGATGACAACGGCCGTCTGAGTTTCTTCTGAGGACGGATGGCCGTATACTCAAGTCTCCCGCCGAACCCCTTAGGGGTGTAGCTCTAATTGGTTAGAGCGCCGGTCTCCAAAACCGGAGGTTGGGGGTTCGAGTCCCTCCACCCCTGCTAGGAGTGTGTTGAACAAATACGAGCGCCCGAGGACAGTGTTGTTGAAAAATTCGTTGCAGCCATCGACGCCAGTCCTCCTACCAGGGACTTCGCCGAGCTATAGGTCGGGCTTCCATTGTTATTCAACACCGTCATAGCTACGGTTCGCGGTGTAGGCGACGAAGCGTTTCGGGTTTTGTTCAACGGGCTCAGCGGCCTGACGAGCCTGATCGAGGACATGTGAGATGAACAGAGAGATGCGCCGCCTCATGGAACGTGAGGAGCGGCGACAGAAGAACCAAGAGAAGACGGGTGGCGGCCAGCGCAAGAGCGCGGCTGCGTCGACGCGAGTCCCTACAGCAGAACGCAAGTCGCTCTGGGAGCGCCTGGTGACGTTCATCCATGATGTCCGCCAGGAGCTGAGGCGTGTTTCGTGGCCGACCCAGGATCAGATGGTGGCCTTCACCACGGTCACTCTTATCACGACGATTGCTCTCACCCTGGTGGTGTTCGGTCTCGACATCGTCATGAAAGAGGCGGTCATATTTGTGGTGCAGCGGAGTTAGATGATGGCTGAGATTGCCGAGATGAGTGACGAGACCCTTGCCGCGGTCGACGAATCCCTGCCCGAGGGTGTGATCGACGACGAGGCCCCGGTTGACGAGGCCCCGGTCGACGAGGCCCCGGTCGACGAGGCCCCGGCATCGCCCGAGATTGCTGCCCCCGACGGCGATGCGTCCGCCGAAGAGGTAGCAGAGGTCGAGACGCCCCCGAAGCCTCTCAGCCCCTATGACCTCCCCGGCGACTGGTACGTCATCCACTCGTACTCCGGATATGAGAACAAGGTGAAGGCCAACCTCGAGACTCGTATTCGTTCCATGCACATGGAAGAACACATCTACGAGGTGCACATCCCGATGGAGGATGTGGTCGAGATCAAGAACGGCAAGAAGGTCACGGTCCCGCGCAAAGTGTTCCCGGGCTACATCCTGGTGCGGATGCGCTTGGACGACGACTCCTGGTACGCCGTTCGCAATACGCCCGGAGTGACCGGGTTCGTTGGCGGCAACCAGAAGCCGACGCCGCTCTCCCGTCGCGAAGTAGAACGCTTCTTGGGCGTGCAGGAAGAAGAAGAGAAGGCGAAGCCTCGCTTCAAGCCGGCCTGGGAGGTCGGCGAGCAGGTCCGGGTCGTCACGGGACCTTTCGCAGATTTCAACGGCGTCATCGAAGACATCAACATCGACCAACAGAAGGTGGTCGTGCTGGTCAACATCTTCGGGCGCGACACCCCCGTCGAGTTGGGCTTCGACGACATCCAGAAGAACTGAGCAGGATCGGACATGGGACGCAGACGACTCGTAACCACACTCAAACTCCAGTTGCCGGCTGGCCAGGCCACCCCGGCACCTCCCGTCGGAACGGTACTTGGTCCTCACGGGGTCAACCTGATGGACTTCGTCAAGGCTTACAACGACGAGACAGGATCACAGCGAGGACAGATCATCCCTGTCGAGATTTCGATCTATGAGGACCGGTCGTTCACCTTCATCACCAAGACCCCCCCGGCCGCTGCCCTCCTGCGTCAGGCGGCCCGCGTCGACAAGGGTTCGTCGGAGCCGAACAAGGAGAAGGTGGGAACCGTGACTCGGGCCCAGGTCAAGGAGATCGCCGAGATCAAGATGCCGGATCTCAACGCCAACGATGTGGACGCCGCCATGAAGATCGTCGAGGGGACAGCTCGTTCCATGGGGATAACCGTCAGCGGCTGAGGCAAACCTGTTTGCCGTTCTCGGTTTGCTGTTGGCCGTTCAGGCCAGCGAAGACAAGACGGTCATCAGTCAACGGCGAACGGACAACGTCGGGCCCAAGCCCGACACCAGAAGTGGGAGATGGGTTGGCCCGTCACTCGAACCACAAGGAGACACGAATGCCACGACACGGCAAGCGGTACACCGATGCCGCCAAGGGATACGACAAACTCACCCCCTACCCCGCCCAGCAGGCGCTGGAACTGGTCAAGACCTTCGCCTCCGCCAAGTTCGACGAGACGGTGGACGCCGTCTTCAGGCTCGGCATCGATCCCCGCAAGGCCGACCAACTCGTTCGCGGGACGATCTCGCTCCCGCATGGAACGGGCAAGGACGTCCGGGTTGCGGTCTTTGCTCCGGCTGACAAACACGGTGAGGCGCAGGCGGCCGGCGCCGATGTGGTCGGCGGCCCCGAGTTGGTCGCCGAGTTGCAAGGTGGCCGGACACTCGATTTCGACGTTGCCATCGCCACCCCCGACATGATGGCCGAGGTGGGCAAGCTCGGACGCGTCCTCGGTCCCAGGGGTCTGATGCCCAACCCGAAGTCGGGAACGGTCACACCCGAGGTGGGTAAGGCGGTTGCGGAGTTCAAAGCCGGTCGGATCGAGTACCGCAATGACCGCCACGGCAATGTCCACGTACCCGTCGGTCGAGCTTCATTCGAAGCAGATCAGCTCCACGACAATCTGGCGGCCCTCGCCGCCGAGATCGTTCGGGTCAAGCCGGCCGGTTCGAAGGGTCGCTATGTCCGCCAGCTGGCGGTGTCCTCGACGATGGGACCAAGTGTCAAGGTCGACACCGGCCGGCTCGACGACCTGACGGCCCGCGCCGGCTGAGACTCTCCCCCCAGCCGACCCCGTCCGGCCGAGCCCCTCCCGTTGAGGGACGCTTTGCCCGGCGGGGAGAAAGAGAGGAGGGGGATCCGAGGGGCGGAGCCATTGCAGCGAGACTTGTGCGCGTGCCAGGTCCACCAAGTGCGCACGCTCGGTCGGCGTCCGGGCCTCTAGAGGGTCGTCGTCGGTCCGGTGCGTCGATCTCGCTCAGGCTCTGCGCGGCAGCGGCACGGAGGCGGTCGGTGTTCCGTCCTGCTGACTCCTCGGAGCCCCCTGTTTTCAATCCTGCTCAAGTGTCATAGGTCCAGCGGCTCATGTCCAGGTAATAAATGGAAGACCACATGCTCGGTTTTGCCGCGTCCAGCTTCTTCCGTAGCATAAGTTTGCAACTCCATACCTCGGCCCGAGACCGTTGGTGCGCAGGATCGCTGGTGACCCTGGCTTAAGCGGGAAGGTGCAGGCAGCGCAGTCAGCGTTGGCCTTAGCCGACCCAGCCAACGCAGGTCCTCTCGTAGGAACCCTCGGTCGCGTATGCCGGGGGTTTTTTCGACAGACAGGAGAGATGCATGCCCAGACCTGAGAAGGTCAAGGCAGTAGCTGAGATCAAGGAGCGTTTCGAAGGCGCCGACGCAGTCTTCGTCACCGAGTATCGGGGAATCCCGGTCAAGGCGATGGGGGACCTCAGGCGTAGGCTGCGCGAAGTCGGGGCCGATTACCAGGTCGTGAAGATGACCCTGGCGAAGCGGGCCGTCGACGATCTGGGTATCGAGGAGCTGGGCGACTCTCTGGTGGGACCCACCGCATTGGCGTTCGCCAACGAGGATCCCGTCGGTGTGGCCAAGGCTCTGAACGACTACTCGAAGACGAACGAGAACCTGGTCATCAAGCTCGGGCTCCTCTCCGGCAAGGTCCTCTCGCCGGAGGAGGTCGCCAAGCTGGCCGAGATCGAGCCGCGCGAGGTGCTCTTGGCCAAGCTGGCCGGTGCTGCCCGGGCGCCTTTGCAGGCCATGGCCGGGATGTTGTCGTCGTTCACACGCGATACCGCCTCACTGCTGTCCCAGCTGCTCGACAAGAAAGAGACCGATCCGGAGGCCGTGGCTACGGCACCCGACAGCCCGGAGAGTGCCGACAGCCCGGAGAGTGCCGACAGCCCTGAAGGTGCCGTAGCTCAGCCTGAGCAGGCTCCTGCCCCAACCGACACCGATGACGACCCCACCGAAACCGCCGACGGCGGCTCCGGTGACGCGGCCGAGGAGGAATGACCATGGCCAAGATGACAACTGATGAGCTCTTGGGAGTCTTCGAAGAGATGACTGTCCTCGAGTTGAAGGAGTTCCTCGATGCGTTCGAGGAGAAGTTCGAGGTGACGGCAGCCGCACCGGTGGCGATGGCCGCCGCACCGGCGGCAGCCGCTGCTGCCCCAGAAGAAGAAAAGGACGAGTTCGACGTGGTGTTGACCGCCGCCGGAGCTCAGAAGATCCAGGTCATCAAGGAGGTGCGGTCCCTCACGAGCCTTGGACTGAAGGAAGCCAAGGAACTGGTCGATGGCGCTCCCAAGGCGGTGCTGGAGGCAGTCGACAAAGAGGCCGCCGAGAAGGCCAAGAGTGCCCTCGAGGGCGTCGGCGCCACCGTCGAGCTGAAGTAGCCGGTTCGCCCCTTCTCCGATTCTCGAAGTTGGAGTTTGCGATAGTGCCGCCCTTGGACGGCACTATCGCATATGGTTCGGTCAGATTCTGGACCCGGGAACTTAGAGGGCGCGCAAATAGGTGAGCCATCGTGCTGCGATTTCTGCTCAACACCAGGCGTTGTGGCTGGAAGAGGCTAAAACGCACGAGCTCTGTTTGCGCGCCCTCTTAGGGGACGGGCGGATAGGGACGGCTGCGGGAACCGGAGCCGCTCTATGGCGGCGCTCCCTGGCCTGGCCGGCCGACTATCCGCGCGTTCCCTCAGACCAGCCATCATCGAAGTTGGAAGGAGCATCCGCATGATCATCGTGACCGGAGTCGACGCCGCGCCTGCCGCCCAGAAGGTGGTGAAGCGGGCCATAGCCCACGCCCGTCAATGGGAGGCTGAGCTCCACGTCGTGCATGTGTACCAACCGCCGGCGGCCTTGTATGCGGTCGACACCGGCTTTGCGCTCCACGCTGACGAGATCGCCGAAGCGGAGAGAGCGGCAGTGTGGGAGGGGCTAATGCCAGAGTTGGAGGCTTCCGGGATCACCTGGTCCCGTCACGACTTGCAGGGTCATCCGGCGTCCCTGCTCACGGCCCACGCCGAATCTGTCTCCGCCGGGCTGATCGTGGTGGGGAGCAGGGGCCGTGGTGATCTGGCTTCACTCATCCTCGGCTCCACCAGCCGTGGTGTCATCCACGAAGCAGATTGCGACGTGTTGATCGTGCGCATCGGCGAAGCCAAAACCGAATGAGCAAGAGTTGTAAGATTCGTTCCAGCCATCGACCGCAGTTCTCCTAGCAGGGACCTTGCCGAGCTACTGGTCGGGTTTCCATTGTTGTTCGACATTGTCCAAGCGGAGGCGCGCAGTTGAACGTCAGTCGTTCTCTACCAGGGGGACGAACGCCACGGGTTCGAGACGGCGCCGATCGAATTCTCCGTCCTGACCCCGGGTCACCACCCAAAGATGCTGTCGCTGCCGACCACCCACCGGTATCACCAGCCTTCCCCCAGCCGCCAGGCTTGCTTCGAGGGCAAGTGGGATCGCCGATGCAGCTGCGGGCACCGAAATGACGTCGAAAGGACCCCGGTTCACAGCGACTTCGACGCCGTCGCCCGTCACGACTTCCACGTTCTCATAGCCGAGGTCGGCAAGCCGGCGGCGGGCTGACGCCGCCAATTCAGGACGGACCTCAACCGCTACGACCCTGTCGGAGATCTCGGCCAGGACGGCAGCTCCGTAGCCGCATCCGGCTCCCACTTCGAGAGCGCGATCGTTTGGTTTCACGGCGGCCAGTTCCGCCATCCTGGCGACGATGTAAGGCTGTGAGATCGTCTGACCTCCACCGATGGGAAGGGGCCGATCGGCGTAGGCGTCGGACGGTGGAGCGCCGGGTACGAACAGGTGGCGCGGCACACGCTCCAGGGCCATCAGCACGCCGGCGTCCGATACACCACGGCCTTTGATATCGGTCTCGACCATCCGCCTTCGAGCGGCGGCGAAGGGGTCGGGCTTTGTCAGCCGCGACCCCCCAGCCAGGCTCCCACCGCTTCGGCCTCGCGGAGGCGAGTGGCAACGTTGGCGTCGAGCAACTCCAAACTCTGAGCGAGTGCCTTGGTGGCTTGAGGGACAGTGGTCTCGGCAAAGAACGCTTTGACATCGGCGGCCACCTCAGTGTGGGATAGCGCTGACAACCCTTCGACCAGACGGCGGAAGGTCATGGGTGGGAAGACGCGGGTGGACTCATCCCAGCGTTTCCTCACCTCCTCCCACACCTCGGCGCCAACCTTTCGATTGCCCAGCAATGCTCCTTGCACCCAGGCTCCATCCTGGTTGCGCACCCGTCCGTCGCAGGTGGCAGCGATGAGCGTCCTGCACAGTTCGGCGTCATCGAAGTGGGTGAGTGCCCGCAGGAAGCGCAGTTGCTGCTGAGGGTTCTCCGCTGTTCGATACTGGTCGAAGAAGCGCTCGTGCTCGTGAGCACTCCCATGGGTGGCCACGATGCCCATGGCCGCGGTGAGCAGTTCGGGGTCGTCGGTGGCGCCTGAATCGAGGTAGGCGTCGACCAACTGTCGGGCCCAAGCCACCGTCTCGCTGTCGGCGCCCAGGGAGCCGAGTGTCCCCAAGGCCTGGCCGCGGAGCTGACGCGTCAGGTCCGAGTCCTCAGCCGATGCTTGCCGGCCGAGCCGATGGCACAGTGGGGCGACAACCTGACGCACCCAGGCTTGATAGGTGAGACGGTCGCCGTCGTTCACGACGTGATGGTCGACCCAGCCCATCACCCGGAAAACCAGCTGCCATACCGCCTGCTCTTTCTCGTCGGAGTAGGAGTCGATGAGGTCGAGCACGGAAGCCATCTCGATCTGGCCCGTTTGGGCGAAGGCGAAGGCGTCGTATAGGAGCAGGTACCGTTCGAGGTCCTGGAGGACCGACAGGTTCGAAACGAGGGCACGGAGGAGGTCTTCTGAGTACCTCACCCGGTAAAAGCCCGAGCCTCCGGCGTTGGCGGTCAGCCATTCGACTCGGGCCCCCAGGTCGATCTCGATGGCGTCGTCTTCCAGTAGAAGCGTGTGGGTGAAGCGATCTCCGCCGGCCACACCCTCGAGATGAATCGGCACCTTCCACACGGTCTGATCAACGTCGTCGGGCACGGCCAGGAATCGGCGCTGCTCCAGACGTACGCCGGCACTGGTGGCGGAAACGTCGAGCTGGGGGTAGCCGCCCTGCAGGATCCAGGTGTCCATGATCTCACCCACTGGCCACTCGGAGGCACCGTCGAGGCCCGCCCAGAGGTCGGCGGTCACGGTGTTGGAAAAGGAGTGACGCCGCAGATAGGTAGCGACGCCCTCACGAAAGGCATCTTCACCGATGAATTGTTCGATCATGCGCAGCACCGACGACCCTTTGCCGTAGGTGAGGGCGTCGAACATCTGATCCGCCTCCTCGGGGGAGGTCACCTCGAACTCGACGGCTCGGGTGGTCGACAGATGATCGACCTCCATGGCCCATGGCCGCTCTATCGCCCCGAATGCCAGCCAGCGCTTCCACTCCGGTCGGTGAGCGTCGGTGGCTTTCATCTCCATGAAGCTGGCGAAGGCTTCGTTGAGCCATATTCCCTCCCACCAGCCCATGGTCACCAGGTTGCCGAACCATTGGTGGGCGATCTCGTGACCGATGACGTCGAGGATTCGCAGCTTCTCGGCTTGTGAAGCCACCGCCGTGTCTATGAGCAGCGCCGTTTCCCGATAGGTGATGGCTCCGACGTTCTCCATGGCGCCGAAAGCGAAATCGGGGATGGCGATGTGGTCGAGCTTGTCGCCCGGATAGGCGATCCCGTAGTAGTCGCGCAGATACCGGAAGCAGAACTGAGCGCACTCGAGAGCGTAGTCCGCCAGTGTCAGCCTTCCCCTGGGAGCCACGATGCGGGTAGGGACGCCGTCGACGTCGATGGGGTCGGTGGCTTCGAACGGCCCCACCACGAACGCCACGAGGTAGGTGGACATCTTCATGGTCTCGGCAAAGGACACCTCGACCCGGTCGCCTGCGAGGGGACGGCGGTCGACCTCGGAGGTGTTGGTGACGGCCATCAAATCGGACGGAATCACGAGCGTGGTCTGAAAGGTGGCCTTGAAGTCGGGCTCATCCCAGCAGGGGAAGGCTCTGCGGGCGTCCGTCGATTCGAACTGGGTCGTGGCGATGACCTGCTCGTCTCCGTTCACGTCGGTGAAGCGAGATCGGTAGAAGCCGCGCAGCTGGTCGTTGAGCTCACCGCTGAACTCGATGGCCAGTTCCCAGTCCCCCGGTGCGGCCGGAGACTCCAGGGCCAGGACGGCTCTTTCCAGGTCTTCGAGGTACCTGATCGACGCCCCGATGGTGTCGGTACCGTTGGTGAGCTGAGCCGATTGGATTTCGATCTCGACCGAGTTGAGCACGACCTCGTCGGTCGGCTCGTGGATCGTCACGTCGATGGTCTCCGAGCCTGAGAACGTGAAGGCGACCAAGTCCGGTTCGAGCCGGATTCGGTACCGGTGGGGTACCACGATTCTGGGCAGTCGGTACGGATTTTCAGACAAGAGTGGACCTCGATGGACGCGAAGGCTTCGATCCTACCGACAATGGAATGGACTATTCACCTTCGTATTGGCCTTGGGCGTTCAAGTTGCCAGCGACTCGAGGGTTCGCCGCCCTCCGCGGTCGCCGGCGGTGGCCGGCACCAGGCAGATCTCGTCGATACCGGCCTCGGCGTAGGCGGCGATGCGCTCTTCGATCTGTGCGACGCTGCCCACCAACCCCGCCAGTTCGTCGAGCTCCGGTGGCATCACCTCCGCCAGTTCCCGAGGATGGGGCCGGGTGCGGGCGAATTCGACCAGCGCCGCGAAGCCGGCCTCGGTGAACATTTCCGCGTAGCCGGGTGCGGCCAGGTACCCGACGCGGGCGGCGGCCAT
>JBGTLA010000056.1:0-4975 GCA_041744375.1 Acidimicrobiia bacterium
GCCGACGCCACCGTGTTGGGTTCGGCTAACGGGATGACCGACATGGTCCGACGCCACGTCACGATCCGAGGAGGGCTGTCGGGAGCGCAACGGTTCAAGACCGCCGTGCACGAACTGGCGCACATCCGCCTACACGAACCGAGAAGCGACGGCCGGCCGAGCTCCGCCAACAGGAAGTGGGAAGCGGTGTGCTCATCTACGGCAACCTCGCCCCCGCGCAACTGAAGCTTCGTCGGCACGACGACGGATCACTGGGCGGGTCATCTGGGAGGCTTACGTGCTAGAGCCCTTGCTGACTGTCCAAGAAGTCGCCGAATACCTGCGCCTGACGCCAAGTGCTCTCTACACCCAGCGGCATCGTGGCGAGAAGCCAGGCGTACTCGGAATCCGAGTCGGCCGCAAGCTTCTATTCCGGCCCTCCGACATCGATCAATTCCTGGTAGAGCGCCTCCAGGAGGCGGCGGCTTCCGAATCCTGGCGCTGGCACTGATTGCTGTGCTGCTCGTCCAATTCATCGACAGAACCCGAACGTGGGCTTCTGTCGCCGTCCCGGCGCAGGTTCACCTTCGACGCACCTGTCGTTGCCTGACATCAGAGCCTGATGAAGCCTGAGAGCTGGCGGTCCGGCTCGGCACGAGCGTGGCAAGGACCCAGGCCATCCCGAGGGACAAGCCTGTTCACACGCCACGTGGATTCGTCTGGCCGAACGATCGATGACATCCGCTCCTGGCTCGCAGAGTGACGACTGTCTCCGCATCGCCCTCCAGATCGAAAAGCTCAACATCGCCCGCCAGGCCGAACCTCGAACCAAGTGGAAGGGCACGAACAGGACGGGCGTCATCGGATGACGGCCCCCGAGCGCCTCAAGTCAGACCGACGATTCTCGCGATATTGATCGCCGCTCTGTTGTACTGCGCAAAGGCACATCAGACCCCGCCGTGAACATGTCGACAAGGCGCATGTCCATCAGCGGATGATCGAAGGTACCTAAGAGTGGGAGGCAACCGCTACCGAGAACGCCGCCGCGGAGGGTGTAGTGGAATCCAGTGAGCCATCGAACTCCGCTGCCTCCAGGGAGGCGGCTGAAGCTCAGCGGAAGGCCCGGGCTTTCGACCGGCCAGATTCTCTCGACAAGCCCGAGCGCCACACCGGGATGATGGATCGGCCATCCAGTGTGATACACCAAGGTGCCCGTGATCACGGTCACCCCCGAACTCCCGAACCGTGAACCTGTAAGTCTTCCCCTCAGCGGTCACCGTGGTTCACTCTCCAGTTGGGTGAAGCGGACATCGGCGTAACGCAAGAAGATCAGCCCCAGCACCGGGGTGGAGTACTGCGACGCCGACAACGACGAGTTGGCCCGCAACTGGTCGGCGGCGCTCCACAGTTTGCTCTCGAGTTCGCGCAGGCGTTCGGCTTCAGTCATGTCCCTATCTTGGTCGTTGGCTTCTGAGCCTGTCCCGGGGTCAGGTGGTTCAATCGGCCCCTCGCTGGCGATGCTGGAGCGGACTGGGTCGACACAGGTGGCTTCTGGCTACGCTCGTCATGGATGACGGTGGAGATCCCAACTTACCGCGACTTGATGTATCCGACGCTTGTGGCCATTACCAAGCTGGGTGGGTCGGCCGCGATTGCCGAACTCGAGGAGACTGTCCCAGGGGTGGCAGGCGTGACCGACGCCCAGTTGGCGGTGGAGTATCCGGCGGGCTCGTCGATGGAAAGCCAGTCGAAGGTGATCAATCGTCTTCACTGGGCACGCACGTATTTGAAGAAGATCGGTGCCCTGGACAACAGCGTTCGGGGTGTCTGGGCGATCACCGAGCAGGGTTCCGAGTATCTGGACATGGAGGCGAGTGCGGCGGACGCCGCATTGAAGGCCGCAGACAATGTCGTCCGAGCCGAGATGCGCAAAGCCAAGGCGCAAGCGGCGGTGAGCGTCAGCGACGACGAAGGCGACGAAGACGAAGAGGCCGACTGGAGGGACACTCTGTTGTCTGTCTTGAAGTCGATGGACCCCTATGCGTTCGAGCGGTTGGCGATGCGGCTGTTGCGGGAGGCCGGTTTCCGCAACGTGGAGGTGTTGGGTAAGTCTGGCGACGGCGGCATCGACGGCGTCGGCGTCTACAAGGTGTCGCTTGTCAGTTTCCCCACCTACTTCCAGTGCAAGCGTTACGCAGGCAGCGTCTCCTCGTCGGTGGTGCGTGACTTCCGGGGGGCGATGTCCGGACGGGGCGAGAAAGGTTTGATCATCACCACCGGGACGTTCAGTCCGTCCGCCAAAGCTGAGGCGACCCGAGATGGTGCCCCACCGGTCGATCTCGTCGGCGGTGATGAACTCTGCGACCTTCTGAAAGACTTTGCACTCGGCGTCAGAGTCACACAACGGGTCGTGGAGGACGTCACCGTCGAGCCTGACTTCTTTGCCGCCCTGTAGCTAGGCCTTGTTAGCGGTTGCGGCGGGGACTGATGTGGGCGGCGGTGCCGCAATGGCCGCAAGGGAATGGCTTCTGCCGCATGACGGCCTCGGCGAAGCGGACACTTTTTGGGCAGGTCCGCAGGCCTTTAGGTGCTCTCGGGTCGAGTGCCATCCGCGTGCCGGGTGCGGTCGAGGCCGCCGCCAACGAATGGGTCGTCGATCAACTCACCAAGTTCCGGGTTCAGATCAAACACACCTGCGGGGCGACCAAGGAAGCGTTCCTGCGGGTCCATGGCCAGACCGTGACACCCGAACCCTTCTCGATCGAGTTGCCGACCACCCTTCGGGCCAACCGGGAGTCCAACAAGGAAGACGCACCCACGCTCCTGACATTCGAGGGGCATCTCTTCGCCGACCACGACCGGAGGTTCCCGGCGAAGCTGAGCACGTGGGAGACGGCGGTGCTTCAGGCCCGGCCGGCCCGCCGCACGGCGCCCACCTCGCCGACGCCTTACCGAATTTGAAGGGGCTCGCCGCCTTCGCCCAAGCCCACGGCAATGAGTTCGTTCGTATCGAGTCCATCGCCGAAGTCGACGGTGTGCTGCGCGTACTTGACCTGCTAAGGGAGGATGGGGGGGCGCTGGTCGGATCGTTCAGCGGCGCGCAGGCGATATCGTTGTACGAGGATGGGTGGGCCGCCATCTACAAGTGAGCGTTGGAAGGCGTAGCGGTAAGTGTTGCCGTCGTGAGATCTTGCCCTGAAGGTGCGACCTACCCCGATTGCCAAAACAGTTAGATCGATGGCGTTGATCGAGGTATTCATCAGCCGGCGGCAGCCCGACGACTTGGGTGATGCGTGATCGACAGGCTGATGTCAATGGCCGCCTTTGAGCGAGGTAGGCCGCTGGTTCAGGGTGTTGCAGGCCTCAGTTGCCGCTCCCCTGCCTGCGGCACTGGCTGAGTCCCGGATGGGACGGCCGCCACGCTCTCGGACCCATCGCGATATGGATCCGTCTAGACATGGCCTTCCTCACACCGCATAGTGGGTGAAGGCCCGTGAACGGTTGAACCGAAGGGAAGTAACGAAGGAGTGAAGGACTCGTGCACGGCACCTATCAGAAATGAGGTGAAGCAGCATCATCGACGGCGTCGGGCGCTCGGCCGCGTGTGGGGGGTTTCAGCGTGGGAACGATTCAGAAGGTAGCCAGAGCGAAGCCGTGGCGGGTTCGCTATCGGGGGCCGGACGGCAGCGAGGTGTCTCGGACCTTTCGCGTCAAAGTGGATGCCGAACGGTGGCTCCGCGAGCAGGAGTCGAAGCTGGACCGGGGAGCGTGGGTCGATCCGTCTGCGGGTCGGGTGACGTTCGCCGAGTATGCCGACGGGTGGATGGCCGGCAGGAGTCTTAAGCCGAAAACGAGGGCGGGCTACGCGTCGTTGTTGAAGTCCCGGATTCTTCCCATATTCGGGAATGTGCCGCTTAATCGGATCACGCCCGACCAGGTCAGGTCGTGGGTTGTGGCGATGGAGAAGGGTGGACTGTCGGCGTCGCGGATCAAGCAGGCTCGGGCCTTGTTGCAGCAGGTACTCGGGCAAGCCGTCGGCGACGGAATCCTGGGCCGGAACGCGGCTTTGGGGGTGACCACTCCACGGAAGCGGCCGCGTCGCCAAAGGTTCTTGACGCCCGACCAGGTGGAAGCAGTCGCTAACGCCTGTGAGAGTCGCCTGGACGGCGCGGGAGCGCTCGTTCGATTCCTGGCGTGGTCAGGGCTCAGATGGGGCGAAGTGGTGGCCCTCACGGCGCGCAATGTCGACGTCGAGCGGCGCAGGGTACGGGTGCGGGAGTCCGCCACCGAAGTGAATGGCGAACTCGTCTTCGGCGAACCAAAGACCCACGAGCATCGGACAGTGGTTGTCCCTCGGTTCATCTTCGACGGGCTCAAGCCGGGAGACGGACTTGTGTTCACGGCGCCTCGGGGTGGGCCCCTTCGGGTAGGTGGGTTCCGAAAGGTGTGGAAGCCAGCGGTAGAGGAATGCGGCCTGACCGATCTCGTCGTGCACGACCTCCGAGACACAGCCGCATCGCTCGCCATCGCCTCAGGTGCCTCCATCAAGGCGGTGCAGAGGATGCTCGGTCATGCCTCGGCGGCGATGACTCTGGACGTCTACGGGGGGTTGTATGACGACGATCTTGAGGAGCTGGCAGACCGTCTGGAAGATCGGCACGCGGCACATATGCGGCACAAAGGCGAAAACACGGTGAGGAACCAGGTCGGGTAGGAGCCGGAAACCCAAGGGGTGCTTGGGTTTCCGGAGGTGGGCCCCGTGGGACTCGAACCCACAACCAACGGGTTAAAAGCCCGCTGCTCTACCAATTGAGCTAGAGGCCCGGGACTGCACGATAACCCTCGCGAAAACGTTCGGGGTTCCCCTCAAACCGTGGAGGCATGCTCTATAAGGAGGAGCTATGTCAGAGACACGGAGAAAGTATGACCCCGAGTTCCGTGAGGGAGCGGTGCGGATCGTGAGGGAGACGGGCAAGCCGATCGCTCGTGTCGCCGA
>JBGTLA010000057.1:0-7392 GCA_041744375.1 Acidimicrobiia bacterium
GACAGGGACCCGGGCCAGGGCCAACCACCCGCAGAGCCGGGACAGAGCCAGCAACCCAACGAGCCCGGGCAAGGCCAGCAGCCTGAGGTCCCCCGCCCGGACAACCCGGGCCAGGGACAGGGGCGGGGCAGCGGCCAGGCCGGCGACTGAGGTTGTCATAAGCTGGGGAGAGTGATTCCCTCACATCCTCGCCGGGGCGGCCCCGACGACAACTGGCCCCCAACCGAAGAGCTGGTACGGGCAGCGCGAGAAGGCGACATCGAAGCGATGGGCGCGGTGCTGGGTGCCGGACATCCACGTCTCGTGGCTTTCTTCCATGGCGTGGGCATGCCCACCGATCTCGTTGGCGAGATCGTGTCCGACTCCCTCGAAGGAATGGTCCGGGCCTTTCCCAAATTGAGAGATCCGTCTGCTTTCGAAGGCTGGTTCTGGACGATCGCGCGCAACCGCATGCGGACCGCCATCCGCCGCTACCGTTCCCAGCGGGTCCCCACCGACGCTTTCGTGTCCCCCTCCACCCCTGAAGAGATCGTCATGACCTCCGACGAGCACTCTCAGATTCGGGTCGCCCTCGAAACCCTCCCGGCCCGCGATCGTGAGCTCCTGTGGCTGCGCGAAGTGGAGGGTCTGGAATACGACGAGATCGGAAGCCGGTTGGGTGCGACGGTCGGCACGATCAGAGTGGCGTGCCATCGGGCCCGCAAACGACTCGAGGAGGTCTATGCAGAGCTGGAGGGTCCGTGATCACCTCGTTGAGCAACCCGCTGGTGAAGGACCTGGCTCGGCTCCGCCAACGGCGACATCGAGAGCGGACCGGCCTCTTCTTGATCGAGGGCCGCCGCGCCGTCGCCATGGCCCTCGCCTCCGGTACCACCGTCGTGCAGCAGGTCATCTGCCCCGAGCTCGGCGGTGCTCCCCTCAGCCAATCGGCGCCGGTGGCGGAGATGGCTCCGGCTCCGTTCCGAAAGCTCTCCGTTCGCCAGAACCCCGACGGCATCATCGCCGTGGCCCGACACCTCGACACCGGCCTGGAACGAGTCGTGATACCGACGAATCCGCTCATCCTGGTCGTGGACGCTCTGGAGAAGCCGGGGAACCTGGGCGCCATGTTGCGAACGGCCGACGCTGTTGGAGCTACGGCCGTTGTGGTGTGCGACCCGGCCACCGACGTCCACAATCCCAACGTCGTGCGCGCCAGCCAGGGATCCCTCTTCACTCTTTCACTGGCCGTGGCGACCGTCACCGAGGCGATCACATGGCTGGCGGAGCGTTCCATTCGGCTGGTGGCGATGACGCCGCGAGCCCCCGACCTGTTGTGGGACTGCGATCTCACAGCATCCCTCGCCCTGGTAATCGGAGCTGAGGCTGCCGGCCTGAGTCCCGAACTGATCTCGGCGGCCGACCAGCTGGCGCGCCTCCCGATGGTGGGGAAGGTCGACTCTCTCAACGCCTCGGCCGCCGCCGCCGTCGTCCTCTATGAGGCCGCCCGACAACGCCGGCAGCGCGGTTTGCACTGAGGCCTGACGTTGTTGACGCGGCTGATGGGTGGGCCGGCTACGGCGGGGGCCATCGCCTCCTCGAAGTCTCGAGCCCCGTCGATCCCCACCATCAGCTCGACATGTTCCAGGATCACGATGCCACCCGGTAGCGCGAAACCAACACACTCCTGTGATCCTCCCCCACCCATGCATCGAACGTGTGTTCGCTGTATAGTCGCGAAATGCAAACAAGTTTCGATGACTTGGGGGTTCCCCTGAGCGAGGTCACCTTCGTGGTAGTCGACCTTGAGACCACGGGCGGGTCGGCCGCCAGCTGCGAGATCACCGAGATCGGGGCTGCCAAGTATCGGGGCGGCGAGGAGATCGGGAGCTTCCAGACCCTCGTCAACCCGGGTACGGCCATCCCTCCTTTCATCACGCTGCTCACCGGGATCACCGAGACGATGGTGGTGCAGGCGCCGTCGGTGGATGCCGCTCTCCCCGCCCTCCTCGAGTTCATGGGTGACGCCGTGGTCGTCGGGCACAACCTCCGCTTCGATCTTTCGTTCCTCAACGCCGCGGCGTCCCAGCTCGGCTACGCCCGCCTCCCCAACCGCACGCTCGACACCGTGGCCCTGGCCCGCCGCCTGGTGCGGCCCGAGGTCAGGAACCTCAAGCTCTCGACCCTCGCCTCCCATTTCCGCTCGCCCGTCACGCCCACCCATCGCGCCCTCGACGACGCCCGCGCCACCGCCTTCGTCCTGTGGGGGCTGTTGGAACGGGCCGGCAGCCTGGGCGTGACCGCCCTCGACGACCTCCTCCAGCTCCCGACGGCGCGCGGGTCGGCGCACTACCACAAGATCCACCTGGCCGACGAACTCCCGCGCCGGCCCGGTGTCTACCTGTTCCTCGACCGGAACGGCCAGGTGTTCTACGTGGGCAAGGCTGCCAACCTCCGCTCCCGGGTCAGATCGTATTTCTACGGCGACGAGCGGAGGTCGGTTGCCTCCATGCTCCGTGAGCTAGAACTGGTCGACTACCGGGTATGCGAAAGCGATCTAGAAGCCGAAGTGACCGAGCTGCGCCTCATCCATGCCCACCGTCCTCGCCACAATCGACGTTCCCGACCGCCGAAAGCGTCCCACTTCGTCAAGCTGACGGACGAGACCTACCCCCGGTTGTCGCTCGTGAGGAACCTCCGGCCCGATGGCCTGTATCTGGGTCCGTTCCGCTCCCGGCCAGCCGCTGAGACCGTGATGACCGCCATTTGGGACGCGGTGCCCGTCCGACGATGCGCCCACCGGCCGGGCACCCGCTCGGCCCCCTGCGCGATGGCCCAACTGGGGGTCGCCCTCTGTCCCTGCGACGGGTCGCTGCGACCTGAGGAGTACGCGCCGGTGGCCGACATCGTCAGGACGGCCATCGAGGGTGTTCCCGGGCTTTTGTTGGATCCGCTGGCCCACAGGGTCGAGCGGCTTGCCGCCGAGCGCCGCTACGAGGAGGCAGCCTCGGTGCGTGATCGCCATCGCGCATTGGCCAAGGCGCTCGAGCGGCGTCGAGCTTGGCAAACGCTCCAAGGGGCCGGGATGATCGAACTCGAAGACGGCAACGGCCGCCGGGCGGTGATGGAGCGGGGTCGGCTGATCCACACCTGGACGGCCGGCAGCCAGCCGCCGCTCCGGCCGACCGCTTCGAGCTCCGAAGGACAAGAGCAGGTTCCACCCGACGTGTTGGCCGCCGAAGAGGCGCTCTTGTTGTGGCGTTGGGTCTCTGGCGACGGCGTGCGATTGGTGGATGCCGAACACCCCCTGGCGATGGCCGCCACCCGGGTGCCAGTCCTCGGGTCGCTCGCCTGACGGGTTCTAAGAGGGAGCGCAAATAGAGCTCGTGCGTTTTAGCCTCCTCCAGCCACAACGCCTGGTGTTGAGCAGAAATCGCAGCACGATGGCTCACCTATTTGGGCGCCCTCTAACCTGTCGCCATGCGATTCATCGTGCGAACCGGTGGCGACCCGGTAGCTACCGCCGACGGCGTCCTCCTCAAAGCACTGGGCCTCCCCTACGGTGGCGTCGTGGCTGTCGGAACCACCCACCTCTCGGTGCTCCCGGCCTCGATGAGCGAACCCACCGCCCTCGCCATTGGCCCCCGGGGTCGCGCCAATGCCGGGCTGACTGAAGGCGACTCGGTCGACGTCCACCGGGCCATTCTCTCTTCTGCCGCCACGGTCAGGATCGACGGTGCGGAAACAGATCTGGACCCGGCCACGCTGGTCGAGGGGTGGCAGGGCCGTCCGGTCACCTCCGGCGACGCCCTGGAGGCTCCCGATGGCTCCGTAGTGCGAGTGGCAGCAGTCGAACCCGATTCGGCGGGCATCGTCGGCCCGGCGACGCGAATCGCCGTCCACGCTTCCACCACCACCCAAGAAGCGGACGCGCATGGACGGGAGGGCCCTGGACGAAGGGCTGACTCTCCCCATGGGCCATCCGAAGATCGATCGTTGCTGGCGGGGCTGGAAAGCCAGCGCGATCTCCTTTCGGGGTGGCTCACCCTTCTCACCTCACCGGCCGATCTGCCCGCCACCTGGGGTTTGCCGCGCGTCGCCGGCGTGTGGGTCGAAGGGCCACCAGGGTGCGGCCGTCCCGAACTCGTCAAGGCCGCGGCCGAGGACGTATCCGTGCCGATCGAAACGGTTTCGCTGGAACGCGTCTTCAAGCCGGAGCGACTCCTCGAAGTGCTCCAAAGCGTGCTCGCCAGGGTAGGAAACCGGGGGGTGATCTTCATCGATCGAGTCGAGCTCCTCACCGGGACCGACGCACTCGACAGCTTTCGCACCCAGTTCGGAGCAGTCTTTCGTTGGTTCCTCGACTCAGTTTCAGAACGGACCGGGTTGGCGGTCGTCCTCGGAACGTCGTCCCTCACGGTCATCGAACCGAGCCTCGTCTCCAACCCTCTCGTCCCTCGTTCGCTCAGCATCCCGCCTCCCGACCTGGAACGCCGCCGGCACCTTCTGGCAGCTGCCTTGGCAGAAGTCCCCGCCGACGACATCGATTTCGACATGCTGGCTGCCCGCACAGCCGGTTTCTCCGGTACCGATCTGGTGGCGGCGGTGCTGGCAGCCTCGGCCGGGCTCGCCCGCCGGGGCGGCTCCCTCACCTCGGCTGATGTCCTCGCCGCCATCCACGACACGGCCCCGTCCCTGGGTTCTGCGTCCATGGGCGATATCCCCTCACACGGGTTCGCCCAGGTCGCCAACCTGGCCGACGTCAAGCAGAGACTGACGGAAGCGGTCATCTGGCCGGTGACCGAACCCGAGCGATTCCGGGGACTCGGCATCGACCCACCACGCGGGGTGTTGTTGCACGGCCCTCCCGGCACCGGCAAGACGTTCGTCGTCGGGGCGGTGGCCCACGAGGCAGGTGCCGCCTTCTTCCCGGTGAAAGGAGCGGAGCTGTTGGACAAGTACGTGGGTGAGTCCGAACGAGGGGTCCGTGACGTGTTCGGCCGCGCCCGGATGACCGCCCCTTCCATCATCTTCTTCGATGAGCTCGACGCCCTCGCTCCGATCCGGGGGCGGTCGACCACGAGCGTGACCGACTCGGTGGTGGCCGCTCTCCTCACAGAGCTCGACGGAGTGAGCGAACGCGGCAACGTAGCCGTCATCGGAGCCACCAACCGACCCGACCTCGTCGATCCCGCTCTCCTCCGGAGCGGGCGCTTCGAGACGCACATCGAGTTGGGCCTACCCGATGTCGAGGGCCGCCGTGCCCTGTTGGACATCACCGACATGCCTTTCGACTCCGACGTCGACCTCGGTGACCTCGCCGACCTGACCGAAGGTCTCTCGTATGCGGACATGACGGGGATGTTGCGCGAGGCAGCGCTCACCGCCCTGCGCCGAGATACCGCCGCCCGTCTCGTCACCTGGGCCGACCTGCAGTCGGCTCGTGTCCGATTCAGCTCATAGGAACCCTGACGGGCTTTGCCCGTCGAGGTGGCCCGCCGAGGCCGAAGCGGGATCAGCGACCGCTCAGGCTCTGGACGACCGGAGCCATCGACTCGGCCGCCGCCGCCGGGACGACCGGATATGAGATGCCCCAGCGCGACCGTCGATCGATGAGATCGGCCATGATCTCCTCGGTGGTGCCCACCAGAAAGTGGGGGGAGGCAAGGATCTCGCCGGCGGTTCCACCCCACGTCTCGGCCAGATCGGAGGCACCCCGTTCCCGATCGGCCGTGACCTCCACCCCGAAGAGGAGGATGTTCAGTTCGAGATCGTCGAACCGGTCTTGTGCGCCTCGACGGATCCATTCAATCTTCTCGTCCAACAGGGCGCCGGCGGCAACGATGGCCTCGCTCAGGTCCGCCCGTTCGGTGATGGCCTCCGCAGAGATCCCGACGATGTCGGCGTGACGTCCGGCAATACCCAGCATGCGCCGTCCACCACCTCCGATCAACAACGTGGGCCGACCCGAGTGGGGCTTGGGGCGCCCGTCCATGTGGACCGAATAGTGCTCGCCGTCGAAGTCGGTGACGCCGGAAGACCACAGGCCTTCGAGGACGGCGATCGCTTCCACCAACCGGTCGACCTGGGCCTTCGGCTCATCGTGGTCGATCCCCGATTTCTCATAGTCGCCTCGCTCCCACCCGGTCCCCAGGCCCAGTTCGAGCCGACCCTCGCTGAGGAGGTCCACGGTGGCGGCTTCTTTCGCCAAAACTGCCGGATGACGGAAGTCGTTGGCCAGCACCAGGGTGCCGACCCGCAGGTCGCTGTGCTCGGCTGCCAGCACCAGCGCGGGCAGAGGAGCCAGCTTGTCGGTGAAGTGATCGGACACGAACACCGTCGAGTATCCGAACGATTCGGCGGCAGCCACCTCGTCGAGCCACTCCTGGCGGCTGGCGGCACCTCCACCCATGACACCGAATCGGAAGGCGTGCATGCCTGAAGGCTACCGAGGTACCGTGGCGCCACGTCAACCGCGCCCGCCCCGCCGTCTCTGTCGCAGTCCCGTCGCCGCCTGGCGGCGGGACTGCTGGCAGTGGCTTTCGGTACCAACGTGCCGACCCCGCTCCTGCTCATCTACCAGCTCGAATTAGGTCTGAGCACCTGGACAGTGACCGCTCTCTTTGCCGTGTATCCGCTGGGCCTGTTGCCGGCTTTGTTGTGGGGCGGACCGGCATCCGATGTGATCGGTCGGCGGCGCCTGATGATGGCCGCCGTGACAGCATCGGGGGTGGCGTCCTTTCTGTTCATCGTCGGAAGCGACCAGCTAACGCTTCTCTTCGTCGGACGCCTGCTCCTGGGTGCCGTGTCGGGGATCGCCTTCGTCGTGGGTAGCGCCTGGATGCAAGAACTGGCCGAGAATCACGAGCGCACCTGGGCGGTGCGTCTGACCGGGATGGTGATGTACGCCGGATTCGGACTCGGTCCGCTCATGTCGGGCGTCATAGGCCAGTGGGGGCCGGCGCCTCTCATCACCCCCTATGTGGTGCACATCGCCCTGGTCGTCGTGGGTGTGGTGGGGACGATGGCCACTCCCGAAACGGTCACCACCGGTCCAAGCCGCCCAATTCGACCAGACCTGGGACTCTCGCCCACCACCCGGGGCCCGTTTTGGCGGGTGGTGGCTCCCACGGCGTTGGGAGTGTTCGGTTTTGCGTCGCTCTCGTTCGGACTGTTCCCGGTGCTGCTCCGCCCGGCCATGGCCAGCGTCGCCGTATTCGTTGCCGGCTTCGTGGCCGCCATCACCGCTCTGACGATCTTCGCCACTCAAGGAGTCCTCATCCGCCTTGGCGCGTTGCGAGCCGCAACCACGGCCCTGGCGTGCGGGGCGGTCGGCTGCGCAGTCGGTACGGTCGCATTCCTCACCGGGTGGTGGGCGTTGCTCTTGGGTGCCGCCGTCGCGCTGGGAGCCGC
>JBGTLA010000058.1:0-1518 GCA_041744375.1 Acidimicrobiia bacterium
GCCGACATGGTGGGGCGTCTGCCCGAGCTCCCCCACGACGTGGCCGTGTACGAGGTGTCGGCGGACACGGCCACCGCCATCACCGGGTACCGGTTCCATCGCGGATTCGTGGCCGCCTTCCACCGTCCACCGTCCCGCGACCTCGCCGGGGTCCTCGCGCAGGCCCGGCGGGTGATCGTCACCGAGAACGTCACCGATGCCACCAACATGGGCGTCGTCATCCGCTCGGCGGCGGCCCTGGGCTTCGACGCCGTCCTGGCCGACCAGGGTTCGTGTGACCCCCTCTACCGGCGGGTGATCCGGGTGTCGATGGGAACGGTCTTCACCCTCCCCCACCTCCGCCTCGGGGAGCTTCCCGGCGCTCTGGGGTCGCTGTCGGAGAGGGGATTTCGTTTGGTGGGCCTCTCCCCCGCCCCAGCGGCGCGATCAATCGGCCAGCTCGACGTCAGCGGCCGCATGGCGCTGGTGGTGGGAGCCGAAGGCCCGGGTCTCAGCCCCGCCACCCGACGCGCCCTCGACGAGGTGGTGCGCATCCCTATGCGGGCGGGCGTCGACTCCCTCAACGTGGGGGCGGCAGCCGCCATTGGCGCCTATGTCATTGGTGGGTTGGAGGGCTGAGCCCTCACAGCTTGAAGCCGAACGGCAGGAGCTCTTCGAAGGGGTGAGTGCGGATCTTGGAGCCGGAGCCGGCACTGACATGCACCTCGTCCACCCCGAACTCGGCCATGATCTGGCGGCACCGCCCACACGGGTAGGCACCGGCCACCGAGCGGGCGTCGATGCAGGCCACCGCCACCTGGTCGATCTTTCGCACACCTTCGGAGACGGCGTGGGCGATGGCGGTGGCTTCGGCACACGACGACGACGGGTAGGCGGCGTTCTCCACGTTGGCGCCGCTGTACATCAACCCGTCCGACGACAGCACCGCCGCCCCCACCCGAAACCGCGAGTAGGGGGCGTAGGCGTGGGTGGCGGCCTCCCGGGCCAGGGCCACGAGGTCGTTGCGTTCAACCATGCGCGGCCGGTGCCTCCGAAAGAAGGGCGGCCACGAAGCGGCTCGGTTCGAACTCGACCATGTCTTCCACTTTCTCTCCCAGCCCTATGAATTTAACCGGGATGCCCAGCGATCGCTCGACGGCTACCACCACCCCGCCGCGGGCGGTCCCGTCGAGTTTGGTGAGGATGATGCCCGTCACCCCCACCTCCCGGGCGAATTCCTCCACCTGGGCGATGCCGTTCTGTCCGGCGGTGGCGTCGAGCACCAACAGCACTTCGGCCACCGGCCCGGCCTGGCGTTCCAGGACACGACGGACCTTCCCCAGCTCGGCCATGAGGTTTTGTTTGGACTGGAGGCGCCCGGCGGTGTCGACGATGACGACATCGCAGCCGCGGCTGCGCGCCGCCTGGTAGGAGTCGAACGCCACCGAGGCCGGGTCGGCGCCTTCCTGGCCGCCCACCACATCGGCTCCCACCCGATCGCCCCACATCTGCAATTGGGCGCCGGCGGCCGCCCGGAAG
>JBGTLA010000059.1:0-8704 GCA_041744375.1 Acidimicrobiia bacterium
CCCAGCTGGGGCTCATCGCCGCCATGATGGCGGCCGGGTCCGTGGCGATGGCGATCGGCGCCGGCGGCGTCGGGCCTCTGCTGGTGATCGGCACCCTGGGGGTCTTCGCCGGCGGCTGGGGATGGTCTGGGTTGTTGTTTCTCTCCCTGGTGCGCTCTTCACCCGCGGCGCCGGGGACGGTGGCGGGTATCGGGCTGATGGGGCTCGCCACCGGCAACGCCCTCGGCCCTCTCGGCTTCGGCATCCTGGCGCAGCAGTTCTCTTTCGCCGCCGCCTGGATGGTGATGGCTGTCCTTGCTGCGGCGGGAGCTGGCCTCATGGCGACAGCCCGGAGCCGCTTCGTCACCATCTGACGCCCGATCAGGCCTTCCGGGCCTCCACCAGGGTGTCGGAGTAGGCGACTCCACCTCCCCAGTCGGTAGGAGCGTCGTTGGTGAGAACGTTGGCGTTGGCCTCCCGGCCCCACCAGCCCCATGGGATGGCGGCCACCCCCGGGCGGAGACGGTCGCTGATCTTGGCGGGAAGGGCCACCTGGCCCCGGTCGTTCCACACCGTCACCATGTCACCGTCGGTGATGTGGCGGATCTCGGCGTCGGAGGGGTCGATCTCGAAGAAGGGGCCGACCTCGCGGTCGCCGTGGTGCTTGGAGTAGGTGGAGTTGAGGAACCGGGTGTGGTTCTTGGGGGTGAGCAACACTAGGGGGTAGGTGTCATGTAGGGGGCTCCCCGGGCCTTCTGTGGCCGGGATGAATCCGGGCAGTGGGTCCTGACCGGCTCGAGCCAGCTCGGATGAGAACAACGCCGCCTTGCCGTCGGGTGTGTCGAAACCCCCGTCGCCATAGACCAGGAGCTCTTCGGGGAGGTCGAGGCGCACGAAACCCTCCTTGCGGAGCAGCTCGATGTCGACGTCGGCCATTGCCATGCGAATCAGGGCCTCGTCGTCGAGGGCGAACTCGGGGTCGTCGAACCCCATCGCCCTGGCCAGACGGCGCCACAGCTCGGTGTTGGGGACCGCTTCGCCCCGGGGCGCGATCGCCGGCTCGTTCCACCCGAGATACAGGTGCCCCCACGACGGAACCATGTCCAGTTGTTCGATCTGGGTGGTGGCGGGGAAGACGACGTCGGCGAAGACAGCCGTGTCGGTGAGGAACTGCTCACTCACCACCGTGAACAGGTCGTCGCGCTCGAGGCCCCGGCGGGTGGCAGCCGCGTTGGGCACCGACACCACCGGGTTCCCGTTCCACACGAACAGGGCGTGCACGCCCATCTCGGGATCGGTGAGGACCCGGCCGAGTTCGTTCATGTTCACAGTGCGTGTGTCGGTGGCGACGTCGTACACGCCGTCGTCGACCACCTCCTCCGACCATACCCCCACAGACCGCGACAGGCCGCCACCCCGCTCCTTCCAGGCGCCGGTCAGCACCGGCAAGCACCCGAGGGTGCGAAAGAACATGGCCCCCCGCTCGTGGTGCTCGGCTCCAATGAGCGTGCGTATGAATGTCGGGCGAACGGTGCCGTAGGCGTGGGCGAAACGCTCTATCTCGTCGGGAGCGACTCCGCACACCTCGGCGGCACGGGTGGGCGTCCACTCGGCCACCCGCTCGGCGAGCTGATCGAAACCGGTGGCGTGGCGGGCGACATAGTCATCGTCGACGAGGCCGTCGCGTATCAGAATCCCCATGACGGCGAGCATGAACGCCACATCGGTCCCGGGAAGGGGCTGGATGAACCAATCGGACCGTTCGGCGGTCATGGTCCGAATGGGGTCGATGGTCACGACCTGGGCACCGTTGGAACGGGCCTCCTCCACGAACGCCCACAGGTGACGGTTGGTAAGGCACGTGTTGGTAGCCCACAACACCACCAGCTTGGCGAACCGCACGTCCATGGGGTCGGCGCTCTTTCTGGAGCCGTACGTGGCGGCCAGTCCGGCACCGGCGGTGGCTCCGCACAGAGAACCCACCTGTCGGGAGGCGCCGAGGCGAGCGAAGAAACGGCGGTCGAGGGAAGACATCTGGACGAGTCCCTGGGTACCGGCATCCACCCAGGGAACGACCGCTTCGCCGCCGTGCTCGTCGATGATCCGCCGTAGCCGTCCCGCCACCAGCTCGAGAGCTTCCTCCCAGCTCGCCCGGCGGAACTCACCAGCGCCCTTGGGGCCGGTGCGAATGAGGGGGTGGAGGACCCGGTCCGGATGATAGACCCGGTCGAGGAACCGGTTCACCTTGGGGCACAGCTCACCACGGGAGTAGGGATGATCGGGGTTGCCCCGCATCTTCGTGGCGCGTCCGTCTTCCACCGTCACCACCCACCCACAGGTATCGGGGCAATCGTGATGGCAGGTTCCAAGAACGGTGGTGGCAGCCATCGCACCATCGTAACAACTGGGGGTAGCCTGCAGTCGAGAGCCACCGTCCCTTGCAGATCTCATGAAACCCGATGGAGGCACATTTCCCGCCACCCGGTACGCCCAGAGCACCGGGGCCAGCATCGCCTATCAGGTCGTGGGCACCGGTCCCTTCGACGTCGTCATGGTGCCCGGATTCCCCTCCCACCTGGAACTGGCCTGGGAGTACCCGCGCCTGGCCCATTTCTACCGTCGGTTGGCGTCGTTCTGTCGCCTCATCCTGATCGACAAACGGGGCTTGGGGATGTCCGATCGGGTGCCCATCACCGAGCTTCCGGGCTTGGAACAACGCATGGCCGACGTGCGGGCGGTCATCGACGCCGTAGGCTCCAGTCGCACCGCCCTCATCGGAGTCTCTGACGGGGGGCCGTTGGCGGCCCTGTACGCCGCCACCTACCCGGACCGAACCGAGCGACTAGTCCTGCTCAACACCTACGCCTGTCGGATCAAGACCGACGGTTATCCCTGGGCGCCGGATGCCGAGGAGTGGGACGAGTTTCAGAGAGTGATCCAGGCCGATTGGGGTCAGCCGCTCTTCGTGGAGACACTGGCGCCCTCGTTGGCGAACGACCCACAGTTCACCGACTGGTGGGCGCGGTTTCTGCGCCAGAGCGCCAGCCCCGGGGCGGCGATGGCCCTCCTGCGCATGAACGCCGAGATAGACGTCAGGGCTGTCCTCGGGGCGATACACGTCCCCACGTTGATCCTTCACAGATCGGGAGACCGCATCAATCCCATCGGTGGCGCCCGCTACATGGCCTCTCAGATCCCGGGAGCGCAACTCATCGAGCTCGAAGGCGACGGACATCATCCCTGGATGGGCGACAGCGCGGCCATCCTGGCGGAGATCCAGAAGTTCCTGGCGGGAGACGAGCGCAATCTCGTACCCGAACAGGTGCTGGCGTCACTTCTCTTCACGGACATCGTCGAGTCGACAGGCACCGCGGCCCAGATGGGCGATCATCGCTGGAACACGCTGCTGGAGACCCATCACACCGTCGTCCGCGCAGAGATCGACCACTTCGGGGGACGAGAGGTCAACACCACCGGTGATGGGTTCCTGGTGATGTTCGACGGACCGGCCCGGGCCGTGCGCTGCGCACTCTCGCTGATTGACCGCCTGGCCGAACTGGGCATCAAGATACGAGCCGGCGTCCACACCAGTGAGGTCGAACTGGCCGGCTCCGACATTCGTGGGCTGGGAGTCCATGTTGCTTCTCGGATCATGTCCCTAGCCGACGCGGGGGAAGTTATCGTCTCGTCGGTGGTTCGGGACTTGGCGCTGGGATCCGGCCTGACCTTCTCCGAACGCGGCGGCCACACTCTCAAGGGTGTGCCGGGTGAATGGGTGGTCTTTCGAGCGTCACATCCAGCCTGACGGGCCTCATGGGCACCGAGTCTTGGCCAAACCCTGCTCTTGGATGTCGGCCAGTCGCGCCGACCCGATGCCGCTGATGCGCACGAGATCGTCGACGGAGGCGAAGGGCCGCAAGGAGATCAGCTGTGCTGCCCGCGCCTCGCTGATGTGGATGATGAGCACCAGCTCGTCCACAGGCGCCGTGTTGATGTCGACGCACGGCCGGGGCGGCGGTGTGAGCGGATCCAGTCCGAGAGCACGACCGAGGAACGTCGCCATCTGTGCCCTCGTCACCAACTGGTCGGGGCAAAAGCGGTCGTTGAAAGGCGGGTTGCAGCCGCGGGTGATCTGCGCCGCCGCCAACCGGCCGATCTCGGACTGAAAGGCGTGACCGAAGGTGTCGGTGAAGACGACCCCCTCGTGGCTGAGGCCCAGGGCCCGGACCAGGAAAGCCGCCATCTGGCCGCGCGTCACAAGGTGGTCGGGACAGAAGCGGTCGTGGGCGGGCGGGTTGCAGCCGCGGGTGACCCCGGCGGCAGCCAAACGGGCGATGTCGGGAGCGAAGATGTGCCCGTCGATGTCGCTGAAGTCGGCGCCCCCCGGGGGAAGCTGCAACGCCCGGCCCAAAAAGGCTGCCATCTCGCCTCTCGTCACCGGGTGGTCGGGACAGAAGCGGTCGTTGGCGGGTGGGTTGCAGCCACGTGTTATGCCGGTCGCCGCCAACGCCTCGATGTGCCCCTCGTGGATGTTGCCATCGTCGTCGCGGAACGATCCACCAGGCTGACTGGCATCAGCCAACCCGATTCCCGCCAGCGAAGACACCAACACGAGCGCCAAGACCGCACCCATCTGTCTCGACTCTACGCGTCACCCTTCCGGGACGCGTCAGGGAAGGAGGGGAAAGGGCAACGAGACGACCCTTCCGCGCCAGGGACCTGCGGATGCCTGCACCTCGACCTCGGTCCCCGGGTTCCAGAGCGGCGTTCTGAGCATGGCCAGGCCCACCCCGTGACCGAGGCGCGGTGACCAGGCCGCCGACGTCATCTCACCGACTCTCTCATCCCCTACGGTCACCGGGAGTGGTCGCACAACGGCGGGCGGGCGGGCATCGAAAGAGACACCACAGACTCGGCGCGCCACTCCTCGGCCGGCTTCGGCGCGCAACGATTCTTTCCCGATCGACTCGGCCGCGCTGTCGAGGGAGCAGAATCGGTCGAGACCAGCTTCGAGAGCCGAATGCTCCCTCGTCGCGTCGGTCCCGTAGGACAGAAGCCCGGCTTCGATGCGGTCGATCAGGTTGGGACAGCCGGGACCGACCCCTTCGTCTAGACCCACGTCCATCAATTCATCCCACAGCGGAAGGGCCAGGTCGACGTTGTCGAGATAGATCTCGAAGCCGTTCTGGGAGCTCCAACCCGAGCGCGCCACCAGCAGGTCTCGGCCCCGGAACCCACACCATGCCCAACGGAAGAACCCGAGGCGGCGAACAGTCTCACCCATGACCCGGGCGGTCACCATTTCTGCCTTGGGACCCTGGACGGCGAGTGGGTACACCTCCGGCTCGGCCACCTCGACCGCCAGACCCATCCCCGCCGCGAGCCCCGCCGCCCACAGACCGAGGTCGGAGTCGGAAATCGAAAACCAGTAGCGATCGCCACCCACCCGGATCACCACGGGATCGTTGATGAGGCACCCTCGGTGGTCGACCACCGGCGCATAGGCACAACGGCCGATCTCCAGGTGCGAGAGGTCGCGAACGGTCAGCAGCTGCGCCAGGCGCCCGGCGTCCGGACCCGTCAACTGCACCTGGCGTTGGCAGCTCACATCCCAGACCTGGGCGCTCGCTCGCAGGTGCTGGTAATCCTCCTCCACGCCGCGAAAGGACGTGGCCAACAGCATGTGGTTGTACACCGTGTATCCGCTCACCCCGGCCTCCTTCACTCTCGGGGTGAACGGGGTGACCCGGGTGCGCCTCGAAACCGTGAGCGGGACACCGCGGGGAGTGTGGGTGCTCATGTGGCACCCTACCGCTACCGTGCCGCCTCGTGAGTGAGCTGAACTGGGGACTGTCGCTGTCGTTGTCGGGCGATCTCGCCGACCCGGCCGTGGTCGCCCAGGTGGCGGCCTCCGCCGAAGAGGCCGGCTGGGACGGCGTCTTCTGCTGGGACCACCTGTGGAATCGGACCGGCGTCCCCTTCGCCGACCCATGGGTGACGATGGCCGCCATCGCCGTGGCCACCGACCGTGCCCGCCTCGGTCCCCTGGTGACACCGCTACCCCGGCGTCGACCCCAGGTGGTGGCGCAGCAGGCGGCGACACTCGACCGGCTCTCCGAGGGGCGTCTGATCCTAGGACTGGGCCTGGGCCACGACGGCTACGGCGAGTTCTCGACCTTCGACGAACCCTTGCTCACCCCACGAGCCCGGGCCGGCGCACTCGACGAGGGCCTCACTCTGGTGACGGACGCCCTCACCGGTGTATCCTCACCCCGAGCCGACGCCCGCCCGACCACGATCTCATGTCGACAGGGGCCCCGCTGTCCAATCTGGGTGGCCGGGCGCCCCGACAACCCCGCCGGAGCGCGACGGGCGGCCCGCCACGGCATCGAGGGTGTGGCCCTGGTGGGTGTGGAGCAGTGGCTGCCTCAGCACGCCTCACAGGCACTGCGATCAGGCGGGTTCGCCCCGGGCGATATAGACGTAGCTCTGGTCGGCGGCGCCCACCCCAACCCGGCGGCACTGGCCGAAGCTGGGGCGACGTGGGCAGTGCCCGAGCTGATGCCGGGCACCACTCGAGCCGAAGCCCTGGCCGCGGCCGCCAAAACGCGGCAATGAGCCGCTCCCAGCCGTTTGGTTGGGCATCCGCTTCGGGAGCCACACTGTCTGCCTGAAACCGGCGCCGACCGTCGTTCGATCGACTCAAAGCTGCTTGGCCTGCTCCGAGACCTGGGTTGAGATCGTCGCTTCAACGGCTGGAGGCAAGGCTTGTGCCCACCCGCGCGGAGCCAAAGGCCCCAAAGGGTGAGCTGCTCTCCTCGGTTGCCGTCATGGCGACGACCGGCACCCCGATCGAGGGGCACGCCAGGCATCTCATCGTCACAGACCGACAGCGGAAACGAGTCCAGGTTTTCAATGTGGCATCCGAAACGGACGGCCAACCCCCCAATTTTCGGCCCGCTCCCGTCGGACTTGAGGAGATCGAAAGGCCCGAGTCGTTTCGCTCAAGTGGAGCCCCTGGTGGCCGATCGAACTACCGGCCCCGGGGCGGGCCGGCCCGACGATTGGGAGCACGACGAAGTGACAACCGGCACCGACGTCACCAGACGCCAACTCTTCAAGATCACGATCGGCTCGGCAGGCGCCGTCGGCTGGGGAGCTCAGAGAGCCCAGGGTCAGGAGACGGAGTGCTCACCTTGCCCGACCATGACCGTCTACCACCTGGAAACCGACTGGTCCCAGCCACGCGGGCCGAACGGGAAGACTCGTCTGGTCTCGAGGGCGTCGCGAAGAGCCGCCCAGCATCGTTACGCCCTCAGCCGCAACGACGCTCTCGACAGAACCTCCACCTCTGCTCCTTCGCACCCGCGGGGCGACGACGGTGTGTCGCGACGAGTTTCTGAGCCTGTGGGACGAACTCTCCTACGAGTGGGCCAACCCGTGGCTCGGGCGAAGCGTCCGCATCTTCGACATCCGCCATGTCCTCGGGATCCCCAACGGTGAGAGCCGGCTGGCCCATGCCTTGCTGGCCGGCTCTGAGGGGGGCGAGCATTGCGACGCAACGCTCCCCGACCCCGAGACCGTCGACACTCTCCCCATCACCGGCGCTTCGATGATGGGTGCGGGAGCCACAGCCGCCGGCCTCCTCGTGGGCGGCGCCCTCGCCCTGCGCATGGCGCGCTCAGGGGCTCGGCGCCCCATACGGGGGCGTCACCTGCGTCATCCAGATCCTCGCTGAGGCCAGCGCGCCGAACAGCCGTCCTCACACAGCCAGAGCGTCGAGGTGTCGTCGCCACAAGCCGGCGTAGACCCCGTCGCTTCCTACCAGGTCGTCGTGGCGACCCCTTTCGACGAGCCTCCCTCCGTCCAACACCAAGATCTCGTCTGCGTCCTCGATCGTGTCGAGACGATGGGCCACGATCACCAGGGTACGGCTGCCTCGGGTCGCGGTCAGCGAGGACATGACGTGGCGTTCGGTTTCGACATCGAGCTCGGAGGTGGCCTCGTCGAGCACGAGCACCTGCGGTTCCCGCAGCAGGGCGCGAGCGATGGCAATGCGCTGGCGCTGGCCGCCGCTGAGCGTCTCGCCCCTCTCGCCCACGGGAGCGTCCAGCCCGCCCTCGAGCCCCTCCGCCCAGGAGCGGAGATCCACCGCCCCCAACGCCTCCCAACAGCGGTCGTCATCTGCCTGCGAATCGGCGATGCGCAGGTTGTCGCCCAGCGTCCCAAAGAAGATGTCGGGTCGCTGCGGCACCATGGCTACCGATTCCGCCAGCCGGGACGCCTCTACCGTCCTGAGGTCGGCACCGCCTACTGCGACCCGGCCCGCGACGGGGTCCCGGAAACGCACGAGGAGCTCCACCAACGTCGACTTTCCCGAACCCGACGGCCCCACCACCGCCACGTAACCACCATGGCCGATTTCGAAGTCGACTGCCTCGAGAGCCGCGCTGGCCGCGTTGGCAAAGGTGACGGTGACACCCCTGACCGAGATCGAACCGTCCCGGGGGACCTCGCCGGTTCCAACAGGGGCTGCGACGGCCGGAGGGCGATCGGCCAACTCGAACAAGCGGGCGGCAGCAGCCAGGGCTTGCTCGAGGTCGGGAACGACCTCTTCCAGCGCGCGGGCGGGAGCCATCACCACCCAGGCGACGGCAACCGCCGCCGCCAGTCCTGGGAGGCCGACGAACCCGGCTTCAACCCGGGTGGCCGCCGCCGCCGCCAC
>JBGTLA010000060.1:0-17280 GCA_041744375.1 Acidimicrobiia bacterium
ATCGTCGACGGCATCTTCTTCAACCAGGGCCACGTCTGCTGCGCGGGCTCCCGGCTGCTGGTGCAGGAGGCCGTGGCCGAGGAGGTCGTCGACCGGCTCAAGCGACGTCTGGCGTCGCTGCGCGTGGGCGACCCGATGGACAAGAACACCGACCTGGGCGCCATCAACTCCGCCGCCCAGCTGGGTCGGATCACCGAGCTGACGCAGGCCGGCGAGGACGAGGGCGCCACCCGCTGGAGCCTGGACTGCGAGCTGCCCGAGAAGGGCTACTGGTTCACCCCGACGCTGTTCACGGGCGTGCAGACCAGCCACCGCGTGGCCCGGGAGGAGATCTTCGGCCCCGTGCTGTCGGTGCTGACCTTCCGCACGCCGGAGGAGGCCGTGGCCAAGGCCAACAACACCCCCTACGGCCTGTCCGCCGGAGTCTGGACCGACAAGGGCTCCAAGATCCTGTGGACCGCGGACCGGCTCAAGGCCGGCGTGGTGTGGGCCAACACGTTCAACAAGTTCGACCCGACCTCGCCGTTCGGTGGCTTCAAAGAATCAGGATTTGGTCGGGAAGGGGGCCGACATGGTCTCCTTCCGTATCTGAAGGGGTATCACTGATGACTTTCCACGCGGGTCAGACCGGGGGCGGCGAGTGAGCCGGGTCGACGTCCGCAAGACTCACAAGTTGTTCATCGGGGGAGCGTTCCCGCGGTCGGAATCGGGCCGTGTGTATCCGGCGCTGGACGCCAGCGGTGACGTGGCCGCCCGGATGGCGCGAGCTTCACGCAAGGATCTGCGCGACGCCGTTCGTCACGCCCGGACGGCTCAGTCGGGCTGGGCCGCGGCGACAGGCTACAACCGGGGGCAGGTCCTCTATCGGGTGGCCGAGATGATCGAAGACCGGGCGGAGACTTTCATAACGCAGGTCCAGATTGCCGACCCCGACCGGCGCCGGGCCAGAAGGCAGGTGGAGGCAGCCGTCGACACTCTCGTTTGGTACGCCGGTTGGGCCGACAAATTCGCGCAGTTCTACGGAAACCTGAATCCTGTGGCCGGGCCCTTTTTCAACATCTCGTCTCCGGAACCGACGGGGGTGGTCGGAATCGTCGCTCCACAGGAGTCGTCCCTGCGGGGCCTCGTCAGCCGGATCGCCCCTGTGATCGTCACCGGCAACACCACCGTGGTCGTGGCATCACAGGCGCGGCCGATTCCCGCCGTCGGCCTGTCGGAGGTACTAGAGACTTCCGACCTGCCGGGGGGCGTGGTCAACATCCTCACCGGTCATACGGCCGAGTTGGTGCCCTGGCTCGCAGATCACATGGACGTCAACGCCATCGACACGACCGGAGCGGACCCCGAACTGCGGCGGCGCATCGACGAGGGTTCCGTGCACAATGTGAAGCGAGTGGTGAGCGGCACGGCCGAGGAGAGGTCTCCTCTCGTCATCGCGGCATTCACGGAGGTCAAGACCGTGTGGCACCCCAAAGGACTGTGACGTACTCGATTCGGGTCGTGACGCCCCCAGACGTCCCGTCGTTGGCCCGGCTCCACCTCCGCACCGCCCTCACTGCCTACGCCGGCATCTTCCCCACCGAGGCGCCGAAGCCGGTTCTGGCCGATACTGAAGGGAGGTGGGCGAGGTATCTCTCCGAAGGTATCGGCTGGCTGGCTTCGGAAGGAGGAGAAGTCGTCGGTATGGCGGCTCTTTTGCCGGGTGAACCTCACGGTGGCCGCCTCGAGGCCGTGTATGTCGACCCACTCCGGTGGGGGCGGGGGATTGGAGACGCCCTTGCCGACACCGCCGAAGCCGAGGCCGTGGTGCGGGGCTGGCTTCCGCTCCACCTGTGGGTGCTCGAGGCCAACCATCGGGCGCGACAGTGGTACGAGCGGCGAGGGTGGGGTATGGACCCTTCCGCGCGCCGGACCGTGTGGGGGTCGGTTGTCGACCTGGGCTACGTTCTCACGCAAGAGGGAGTATCGAGATGGCAAAGGTGATCGTTGTCGGCGACGGTCCGGGGGGCTGTCGGCAGTACTGTTCCTGGCCAAGAACGGCCATGACGTGGTCGTGTACGGACACGACGAGACGGCCGTGAACTTCGCCTACCTCTACAGCTATCTGGGGATCTCCGAGATCTCCGGAACCGAGTTCCAGCGGGTGGCACGCAGTCAGGTGCTGGCCCACGGCGGCCGCCTCGTCCCAGAAGCCGTCGCAGCCGTAGAGGCCGTCGAGGGTGGTTTCGTAGTCCAATCGGACTCGGCCCGCGCCGAGGCGCAGTACTTGGTGCTCACCGAAGGTAAGGAGCCGACGTTGGCCCGCTCGCTGTCGCTCGAGGAGGGCGGCGACGGCCGCATTGTCGTGGACTCGGAGATGCGAGCGTCTCTGGAAGGCGTGTACGTCGTGGGGCGGAGCATCAGGCCCACTCGCAGCCAGGCGATCATCTCGGCAGGCGACGGTGCTCGCGCCAGCCTCGACATCCTCGCCCACGAGTCCGGAAAGGACGTTCAGGACTGGGATACGCCGCCCAAGCATTGATTGCCGTCCATGGGCAGCTCGACCTCCGCCGAACTCTGGCCCCCCTGGGAGGTGTGTTTCGTGACGACGGGTGGTGGCGGACGGCCCGCACACCCGAAGGTCCGGCCACGTTGCGGCTTCGGCGGCGCGAAGGCGGAGTGACGGTCGAAGCGTGGGGCGCCGGCAGTGGCTGGATGGTCACACGCGCTCCGACCCTCATCGGCTGCGATGATCATCCCCAGGATCTGCGCACCGAGCACCCCCTGGTAGGGCGGTTGGCCCACCAGCACGCCGGCGTTCGGTTCGGCGCCACGGGGCTCGTGTTCGAAGCTCTGGTAAGGGCGGTGGTCGGCCAGAAGGTCACTGGGGTCGAAGCGAGTCGGGGTCTGAGAAAGCTGTCGAGGCGGTTCTCACACGATGCCCCCGGTCCGCGCTCGCTGAGGCTCCCGCCGGATCCTGCTCAGATGGCCGCCGCCCCCTACTGGGAGTTCCACTCCCTGGGTATCGAGAAACGCCGAGCCGACTTCCTGCGACGCTTGGCCTCACACGCCCACGAGGTGGAAGCGCTGGCCGAGGTCTCGTCGACCGAGGCGCTCGCCCGCTTGGAGCTGTACCCGGGGGTGGGGCCGTGGACCTCGGCCGAGACGGTGGCGGTGAGCCATGGCGACCCCGACGTGGTTTCGGTAGGTGACTACCACCTCAAGAACCTCGTCGCCTGGCACCTCACGGGTCGTCCTCGCGGCACAGACGAGGAGATGCTGGCCGTTCTCGAGCCGTACCGCCCTCACCGGGGCCGGGTCATCCGGCTCTTGGAGACTCTCGGCCACGCACCGGCCTTCGGACCCCGCCGCCCACTCCGCTCGATCGCAGACCGTTGATAGGACGCCGTCACGGCACAACCAGGTCGGCAGTGACCGCCGGGTCGATCACTCCGTTGTGTGTCGCTCCTTCTATCAGCTCCAACTCGACCGCCACTCCCGCCGCAGCGAGGGCGTCGGCCAGTTGCTGGGACGATGCCGCCGGCGCGATGCGGTCGTCGGTGCCGTGGACGAGGAGGAACTCGACTCCGACGAGGTCGTCGAGATGGCGGAACGGGTCGGCAGCCTCCCATGCCTCGGGTGCGGTTTGGGCGTCGCCGCCGAGGAATCGCTCCATGATCGGTGCCACCGCTTCGAGTCGGTAGATTCCCGCCAGGCCCACGACCCGGTCCGGAACCGAAGACTCGGTGAAAGGGCACTCGAGCCCGAATAAGTTGGTGTTCGAAGCGATCACAGCGGCCAGGTGGGCGCCGGCGGAGTGGCCGACGAGGGACAGTTGGCCGGTCGCCCCCAGATCCTCCGCTTGGTGGCGGGCAAAGGCGACGGCGCAGGCGATGTCGTCGAAGGTCGCCGGGTACCCGCCTCCGTTGCGGTCGGTGCGGTAGCTGGCATTGAAGACGACGGCTCCTCGTTCGGCCAAGGAACGCCCCAGCGGCTCGATCGAAGTGGGTGAGCCCGCCAACCATCCTCCGCCGTGAACCAGGACGACCACCGCAGCCCCCACCGGTTGGCGGGGAAGGTACATCTCGACACCCAGCGGCCCTGGCCCCGGCGCGACGACGTCGATGGTCGTGGGCGTGGTGGAGAGGGTGGTGACCTCGTGAGCAGGGCCTGCCGTGGTGGTCGAGGCAGGCACCGTCGTGTACGAGGGCGACTCCGGCTGGGTGGCACCCTCATTGGAGCAGCCGCTCACGAGGGCGGCTGTCGCCGCCAACAGCAAGGCCCGTCGCGCCCGGCGGCTCATGTCAGTCCGCGTGGCTCAGCTCGCTGTCGGTGAGCTCGGCGGCCGCCGCTTCGTCGATCATCCACGTCACCTCTGCGTCTCCATCCATGACCCGTCCCGCCGGCGGCGGTGCTTCCCCGGGGCGCGGTTCGAGCACCGATTTCAGAGCGGGCGCCTTGTCTGCACCCGAGACCAAGAAGACGATCTGGTGGGCGCGATGGAGAAACGAGTAGGTCACGGTGAGGCGATCGACCTCCGCCTGAGGCACGTAGTTGGCGACGTACCAGCGGGCAGGGTCGGCATTCAGAGCGGCAGTGCCGGGGAACAGGGAGGCGGTGTGGCCGTCATCTCCCATTCCCAGCAGGATCAGGTCTGAGTGCCCCTCGGGATGGATGCTGCGGAGAACCGCCTCGTAGTGGGCAGCCGAGTCGGAGGCGGTCAGCCACTCGTTCCAGCGCGGCCGGTGATACGAGGCCGGGACGTGGTCCATGAGCAACTCGGCGATCATCGTGCCGTTGCAGTCGGCATGCTCATGTGGAACCCAGCGCTCGTCCGATACCCAAGCGTCGACCCGGTCCCAGTCTACGGTCATGTCGGCCAGGAGCCGGTACGTCTCGGCGGGGGTGGACCCACCCGCCAGACCGATCGTCACCCGGGCCCGGTCGGTATCCCCGACCACCTCCACCAGGCGCCGGGCAGCAGCAGCGGCGAGGTGTTGGTTGTCGGGATACACGAGGACTGTCACGTCGGCAACGCTATCAGCCACCCAGAGTTGGACGATATCGTGTTGTCAGATGGAGTCCATCGAGCTGGAGACACCGGTCGGAGTCGTGCCGGGGCTCATGGAAGGTGACGGGACGGTGGGGATCCTCCTCGCCACCGGGGCAGGCACAGATCAGCGCCACCCCGGTGTTTCCGGGTTGCGCACCCGCTTGGCGGCGGCCGGGTTCAGGGTGATGACATTCGACTACGCCTACCGTGCCGAGGGGCGTTCGTTCCCCGATCGGCTCCCCGAACTGCTGGCCGTCCACCGGGCGGCAGCCGGCCATCTCCGCTCCCAGGTGGGGGTCCGTTTGGTGCTGGCGGGACGTTCGATGGGCGGTCGGATGGCAACGATGCTGGCGGCCGAAGGCGAAACATGCTCCGCCGTGGTCGCCTACGGATACCCGCTCCATCCGTCGGGGAAGCCGGATCGCCTGCGGGTAGAGCATCTGGGCGATGTCGCCGCGCCCGCCTTGTTCCTGACGGGCACCAGGGATGCCCTGGCCCTGCCCCACCTCGTCGACCGCTATCTGGTCCCCCTCCCCCGGGCGACCGTCGAACTCATTGACGGGGCCGACCACTCGTTCCGCCGACGGGGAACTTCCGGCGGAGAGATGCTCGACACGCTGGCCTCCGTCACGGCCAGGTGGCTGAGAGTCGACGCCGGGCTTGGCGAGACGACCATTGACCCGCCATAATCAGGTCCACGTCTTGCCTCCCGAGGAGTCTTTCAATGGAACAAGTGAGCCTGCGCGCCCACACGGGCAGAGCCACGGGATCACGCCAGTCTCGCCGCCTCCGACGCAGCGGAGCGGTGCCGGCCATCGTCTACGGGCGAGAGGTCGACCCGATCAGCGTGGCCGTCGACGCTCGTGAACTGCACAACGCCCTCCATACCGAGCTGGGTACCAACGCCGTCATCAACCTCCTGCTCGACGGTGGGGAGGAAATCCTCACCCTCGCCAGGGTCGTGGACAGGCACCCGTTCCGCAACGAGTACCGCCACATCGACTTCGTGAAGGTCTCCCTCACAGAGACCGTGACCACCGAGGTCGGCATCCACTTCGAGGGTGAGCCGATCGGCGTGATAGAAGGTGGCGTCTTCAGTCCCCGCCGGACATCGGTGCAGATCGAGGCCCTGGTCACGCAGATCCCCGGCTTCATCGAATTGGACGTGAGCGGTGTTGAGGTGGGTAGTTCGCTGCGGATCGAGGACCTGCCGGTCATGGAAGGTGTCACCTACCTCGAAGACCTCGACGCCGTAGTCATGAGCGTCACCCTCCCCGCCCTGGAGATCGAAGAGCCCGTGGAGGAACCTCTCGAGGGCGAAGAGGCTGCAGCTGTCGCGGAAGGCGACGAGGAAGGCGAAGCCTCCGATGCCGAAGATCAGGCCGACGGCGACGGCGACTCCGACTGATCCGTGAAGGTCGTCGTCGGTTTACGCAACCCCGGAGCCGAGTACCAGCGGACGAGGCACAACGTCGGTCACGAGGTGCTGGTGGCAGTGGCTCACCGACACGGTGGAGGTTTGGGCAAAGGCCCGCGCCGCAGCCGGAGCGAATGCGGACAGGTGACCATAGGCGGTGAACGTGTGGTGCTGGCGGCGCCGATGACGTTCATGAACGACTCCGGAGGCCCGGTGAGGGCTGTGGTCGACTACTTCTCCGCCGGCCCCGACGACCTGCTCGTTCTCCACGACGACATCGATCTCGGTTTTGGGCGCCTGCGAGTGCAGAAGGGTGGTGGTACCGGCGGGCACAACGGGCTCCGTTCGATCTCGAAGACGTTGGGAACACCCGATTTCTGCCGACTCAAGATCGGTGTGGGGCGCCCACCTGGTCGAATGGATCCCGCCGCCTTCGTCCTCGGCCGTTTCACCAAAGCGGAGCGAGCCGAGGTCGACCTGGTCGTCGCCGACGCCGCCGGCGTGGTCGAAACGTGGGTGAGAGATGTCGAAGCGGCCACCCGTCTCGCCGGCGAGCGACGCCTCTGACGACCCGGAGAGCGGCGCTGTAGCCGGGTCAGGGCCCGGTCGACCCTCTATCGTCGGTGACATGCGAAGCGGAGACTTTGTCGGGGCGATCGATCAGGGCACCACCAGCACACGGTTTGTGGTCTTCGACCGGGCCGGTGCGATGGTGGCCTCCGAGCAACTCGAGCACCGCCAGATGTTCCCCCGACCGGGATGGGTCGAGCACGACCCCGATGAGATCTGGGACACCACCTGCCGGGCGGCGGAGGGAGCCTTGCAGAAGGGGGGGCTGGCAGCGGCCGACCTCGTCGCGGTCGGGATCACCAACCAGAGGGAAACGACCGTGGTGTGGAATCGCCAGACTGGTCGTCCGGTGGCCAACGCCGTGGTGTGGCAGGACACACGCACCGCCGACCTCTGCGCCGAGCTCGCCGGCGACCGCGGGCCCGACCGGCTCCGGGCCACCACCGGACTGCCCATCTCGACTTACTTCACAGGACCCAAGATCCGATGGTTGCTCGACCACCACGATCTCACGGATCGGGCCGAAGCCGGTGAGTTGGCGGCAGGCACGGTCGACTCGTGGTTGGCGTGGAACCTCGCGCAGTCGGATCTCCACATCACGGATGTGACCAACGCCTCCCGAACACTTCTCATGGACCTGCGCCACCTCACCTGGGACGAGGGTTCCTGCGATCTCCTCGGGGTCCCCCCGGCGATGCTTCCGGAGATACGCTCCTCCTCGGAGGTGTACGCCGAAGTCGGCGTCGGTCCGCTCCAGGGGGTCCCCCTGGCGGGAATCCTGGGCGACCAACAGGCTGCCTTGTTCGGTCAGGCCTGCTTCTCGGCCGGAGAGACGAAGAGCACCTACGGGACCGGCAACTTCATGTTGATGAACACGGGTCCCGAGGCGCTGCCCTCGGCGGCCGGCCTCCTGACCACCGTTGCCTTCAAGCTCGGTTCCGAGGCGCCGTGTTACGCCCTGGAAGGGTCGATCGCCGTCACCGGCTCGCTCGTCCAGTGGCTCCGGGACAGCCTCGGATTGCTGCGGGAATCGAATGACGTCGAGGCGCTGGCCTCCTCGGTCGAAGACTGCGGCGATGTCTACTTCGTCCCCGCCTTCTCGGGATTGTTCGCCCCCCGATGGCGCCCCGACGCCCGGGGGGCCATCGTCGGCCTCACCCGGCACTCCACGGCTGGTCACATAGGTCGAGCCGCTCTCGAAGCCACAGCCTTCCAGACTCGCGAGGTGCTCGACGCCATGGTCTCCGATTCGGGGGTCACGCTCAGCGAACTGAAGGTGGACGGGGGGATGGTGGGAAACGAGCTACTCATGCAATTCCAAGCCGACATTCTCGGGATCGATGTTGTTCGGCCCGTCGTCACCGAGACGACGGTCCTGGGGGCCGCCTACGCCGCCGGACTGGCCGTGGGGTTCTGGGGGGGCCGAGACGAGCTGGCCGCCAACTGGAGAGAGGACCGGCGGTGGGTACCCGGGGTGGACGAGGCGACCAGGGCGGAGCGTTACCGTCGTTGGGGTGAAGCCGTGGAGCGCTCTCTCGGATGGGTTACCTAGCGTGATCCCTCGTCGTCAGGCTCTGGCTGCGGTCTGTCTGACCAGGGGGGCCACTTCGGCGCCGAGCAACTCGATGGCCCGCAGCACCTGGGAGTGGGGGAGGGTGCCCACACTGATGTGGAGCATGAACCGGCTGATTCCGAGCACGTCACGCATGCGCAGGATCTTGGCGGCCACCTGGTGGGGGTCACCCACCACCAGCGAGCCACCGGCGCCACGCATGGCGTCGTAGGCGGGCCGGGTCATGGGGCTCCATCCGCGTTCGCGTCCCAGCCGCGTCATCGACTGGGCGTAGGAAGGAAAGTACTCCTCGGCCGCCGCCGTGTCCGAGTCGGCGATGTAGCCGTGGGCATGCACCGCCAACGGTGCCGAGGCCGGATCGTGGCCAGTGCCGGCGAGCACGCGCCGATGGAGATCGGCCAGCGCGGCGAAGCGGTCCGGGTCACCACCGATGATGGCCAGCGCCACCGGGAGGCCCCGCTCGGCCGCCCGGACGACCGACTCGGGTGTTCCGCCCACCGCCACCCATACCGGAAGGGGGTCTTGATGGGGGCGCGGATAGATGGCCTGATCGTGCAGGGGTGGCCGGTGACGTCCCGACCACGTCACTCGCTCGTGGTGGCGAATCTCCAACAACAGATCCAGCTTCTCGGCGAACAGCTCGTGGTAGTCGGACAGCGACAGCCCGAACAGGGGGAACGACTCGATGAACGAGCCCCGACCCACCATCAACTCGGCCCTGCCCGCAGAGATCAGATCCAAAGTGGCGAAGTCCTGGTACGTTCTCACCGGGTCGGCGGAACTGAGGATGATCACGGCGGGGGTGAGCCTGATCCGACGGGTGCGTGCCGCCGCCGCCGCCAGCACGATAGCCGGAGCGGATGCCGCGAAGTCGGGGCGGTGGTGCTCGCCGATGCCGTAGACGTCCAGCCCGGCTGCTTCGGTGGCCTCGATCTCCTCGATGACCTGGCGAAGACGCTCCCCGTGCCCGCGAGTAAGGCCTGTGTCGGGGTCGGGATAGGTCTCGGCGAAAGTGGTGACCCCGAGTTCCATGCGTGAAGCCATCTGGTCGGAGATCGTATCGGCCGGCGAGGTGTGTCGTGAACCGGTTGGCGTCTTCGGCCGGTTCGCCAGCGGCCGATCGGTAGTATCGGTCGCCGCTGGTCGCCTGCCTGAGGAGGCTCTGATCTCGTTTCCCGACTACCTGGCGCTGGCCCGGGTACTGGTCGTGCCCGTGGTCATGGCTCTGACGCGCGCCGACGAAGCCATTGCCCACAATCTGGTGTGGGCGGCCGCGGTCTTTGCGGTGGCGGCCGCCACCGACTTCATCGACGGTTACCTTGCCCGGCGGTGGCAGCAGGAGTCGGTACTCGGGGCCTTCCTCGATACCACCGCCGACAAGGTTCTCGTCACGGGTTCACTTCTGGCCCTCGTCTCGATCGATCGGGTGTCGATCTGGGCGGCGTTCATCATCATCTTCCGGGAGTTTGCGGTGATGGCGCTGCGCGGAGTGGTGGCTGAGAGCGGTCGGCTGATCCGGCCGAGCACCTGGGGCAAGATCAAGGCCTTCGCCCAGTTCGTGGCCATATTCACGGCCTTTCTCAGGCTTCCCGAGCGATGGGGTCCGCTCTACTTCGATCAATGGGTGATGCTGGTGGCCGTGGGCGTGACCGTCGCCTCGTTCTGGGCTTACCTGACGGCTTTCTGGCACGTGATTCGTAAGCCGCAGCCGATATGACCGTGGGGATGACCGGGGCGTCGGGGGTGGTGGGTGGCGCCGTCCTCCGCCATCTGTCGGAGGAGGGCCGGCCGGTACGAGCTCTGGTGCGGTCGGACGAAGGCGCCCGCAAAGTGAGCCGGTTAGACGGGGAGCCCGTGTGGGGCGACATCGAGGACTATCCCTCGCTGGTGGCGGCGTTCGAAGGCTGCGAGGTCGTCTATCACGTCGCCGGCATCAACGAGATGTGCTCTCGCCGCCCCGACACCATGTACCGGGCCAATGTCGACGGCACCCGCAACGTTCTGCGGGCATGCGCGGCCGCCGGTGTCCGGCGGCTCGTCCACACTTCATCGGCGGTGACCATCGGTGAACCGAAGGGCGCGGTGGGAGACGAATCGACCCCTCATCGCGGTCGGTACCTGTCCCACTACGAGAGGTCCAAACACCACGCCGAACGGGTGGTCCTGGGAGAGAAGACCCCGGTCGAGGTCGTGTGTGTCAACCCGAGCTCGGTCCAAGGTCCCGGTCGGGTGGGCGGGACCGCCAAGATCATCCTCGGGGTGCTGCGGGGTCGGCTGGGGGTCTTGATCGAGTCCGATGTGTCGCTGGTGGACATCGACGATTGCGCCCGGGGGCACCTGTTGGCCGCAGTCGATGGCATCTCCGGCTCCCGCTACATCCTCAGTGGCTACACGGCCAGCGTGTCTGCCGCCGTGCAGTTGGCGGCGGAATCTCTGGGCCGGGCGGTGTCGGTGCGGATGCTCCCGGTGCCTGTCGTCCGCCTCGGAGCGGCCGCCGTGGCGGCGGGGGCAACGGTGACACGGCGGCGTCCTCCCGTTTGTCCTGAGATGATCAGGGTCCTCGCCCATGGTCATCGGTACGACGGAAGCGAGGCGACGCGGGCCCTCGGTCTCGAGTACACGCCGCCGGCGGTGATGGTGGAGCGGCTGGTGCGGTGGTTCGAGGCGGAAGGGCTCTTGTCGTGACACCCGAGGAGATCAATCGTTTCGCCTTCGACGGTTATCCGGCCCTCGCCCGCTCGGGTATTCGTTGTGAGACGGCCGAACGGGGGCGGGTGACGACCCGGTGGCACTACGACGAGTCTCAGCTGAGACCGGGGGGCTACATCGCCGGCCCCACCCAGTTCATGCTGGCGGATACGGCCCTGTGGTTCCTGGCATTCACGGTGGTGGGGCCCGAGGCCATGGCCGTCACCAGCGACCTCCACCTCGTGTTCTTGCGGCCGGCGACCGGGGAAGACCTGTGGGCGGAGGCGCAAGCCGTTTCCGTGAGCAGGAGACGGATGCACGGGACCGTGCGCCTGTGGGTTGGCGCCGCCGTCGACCGGACGGTGACGCATGCCACCGGGTCCTATGCCCTCCCCGATCACGGCGCACCTACCATCGTGTCGTGACCCCACTGGCGCCCCTGGTCGACCGCTGGCGTTCCACCGATCTCCCCTCTCTCCCGGGTCGATGGGTGGTGGCTCCCGGTGGGCGCGCCTTCGTCCTGGCCGGGCTGGCCCGCCACACCGATCGTCCCCTTCTTGTGGTGGTGCCCGGTGAGCTCGACGCCGAAGAGCTCGTCGACGATCTCGAGTTGTTCACCGACAAGGTCGCTCTCCTTCCCGCCTGGGAGACGCTTCCCTTCGAGCACGTGTCGCCCAACGTACGGACCATGGCGCTTCGCTCCCGGGCCCGTCACACCCTGGTGACAGGAGACCCGGACACGATCGTGGTCGGATCGGTGAGAGCGGTGGTGCAGAGGCTGAGCCCTTCGCCGGTGGTACCCATCTCGATCGAACCAGGCACCGAGATGGAGATCACCGACCTCACTCGTCGTCTGGCCTCCCTGGGCTATCACCGGGCAGACCGTGTCGAGGGGCGCGGAGAGTTTGCGGTGCGGGGAGGTATCGTCGATGTGTTTGCGGCCCAAGACGACGTCGCCGTGCGCATCGACTTCTGGGGCGATCAGGTCGAGGAGCTGCGCCGGTTCTCGATCGGATCGCAGCGTTCCGAGGACCAGGTGCCGTACCTGCACCTATATCCCGCCCGTGAAGTCAGGCCCGACGGCGAGATCGCCGCCCGAGCCCGCCAGCTCGTCGCCTCCGAGACGTGGGCAGCCGGGACCTTCGAACGATTGGCGACGGGTCAGTTGTTCGCCGGCATGGAATCGTGGCTCCCGTGGCTGGCTCCTCCGCAGTCGTTGCTCGACGAGGCGGGAGCCGCCTTCGTGCTCGTCGAACCGTCCCGGGCGCGCGATCGGGCTCGAGATCTCGTCAAGGAGGAACAGGAGCTGGCAGCGGCGCTGGCCCCCACCTGGGGCGAGCTGGCCCCCGCCGCCGGAGCCCACCCGCCTCTCTTCGGCGAACTGAAGGACGCCTACGACCTGGAGATGCCGGCCGTCGCCGCCGGTCCCGACGACTTCCGCTTCGAGCTGCGCGGGTTCGATGCCACCGCCGGGGATCCCCAGTCGGTGGCCACGGAACTGGCCCGTCTCATCGCCGCCGACTCGGCCGTGGTCGTGGCGATGGACGGCGACGCGGCCGCCCAGCGCGTTGCCAGAGTGTTGGGCGAGGAAGGATTGGCCTTGGAGACGGGCGACGCATTCGACGGCCGGCCGATCGTGCTGCCGTCGGGGATCCACCGGGGATTCGTCGCTCCCGCCATGGGGGTGGCGGTGTTGGGGGAACAGGAGATCGCCGGCCGTCGGCGCTCGCACCGCAGAAGCGGACGTTCGGCGCCCGCCACGCGCCAGCAGTACGCCGACCTGGTGGAGGGCGACTACGTCGTACATCACCACCACGGCATCGGCCGGTTCGAAGGGCTGGAGTCGCGCACCATGGCTGGAGTCGAGCGCGAGTACCTCATCGTCGCCTACGCCGCCGGCGACCGCCTCTACGTCCCCACCGATCAGCTGGCGGCGGTGACGAAATACACAGGCGGCGAGAGTCCGCGTGTGTCCCGGATGGGAGGCAAGGACTGGTCGGAACAGCGCAGCAAGGTTCGAAAGGCGGTCGCCGCGGTCGCTCAACAGGTGGTCGAGTTGCATCGGCGGCGCGCTCGGGCCGAAGGTCACATCTATCCGCCCGACAGCCCCTGGCAACAGGAGCTGGAAGGGGCTTTCCCCTACGAGGAGACACCCGACCAGTTGACGGCTGTCACGGACGTCAAGGCCGACATGGAGAGTGCCGGTGTGATGGATCGGCTCGTGTTCGGTGACGTCGGGTTCGGAAAGACAGAGGTCGCCATGCGAGCGGTGTTCAAAGCCGTTCAGGCCGGCAAGCAGGCGGCGGTGCTGTGTCCCACCACACTCCTCGCCCAGCAGCATCACCAGACGTTCTCGGAGCGGATGCAGCAGTATCCGGTGCGGGTCGAAGTCTTGTCGAGGTTTCTCACCCCTCGCCAGCAGCGGACCGTGGTGGAGGCCGTGGCGGCGGGCGATGTCGACGTGCTCGTCGGCACCCACCGCATGCTCAGCGACGACGTGGTCTTCAAGGACCTGGGCCTGCTGGTGATCGACGAAGAGCAACGCTTCGGTGTGAATGCCAAGGACGCCATCAAGCGGCTCCGAGTGGGTGTGGACGTGATCACGTTGACTGCCACCCCTATCCCACGCACCTTGGAGATGGCCCTGACAGGGATCCGGGACGTGTCTCACATCCGGACACCCCCCGAGGATCGCCATCCCATCCTCACCTACGTCGGTGGATACGACGAACAGGCGGTGTCGGCGGCCATTCGCCGCGAGCTCCTGCGCGACGGACAGGTCTTCTATGTCCACAATCGCGTTCAGTCCATCGACCGGGCCGTCGCCCACCTGTCGGCCCTCGTTCCCGACGCCCGCTTCGCCGTCGCCCACGGGCAGATGTCGGAGGGTCGCCTCGAACAGGTCATGCTGGACTTCTGGAGTCGCCAATACGACGTGCTGGTGGCGACCACGATCATCGAGTCGGGCCTCGACCTACCGCAGGTGAACACTCTCATCGTCGAGCGGGCCGACTTGTTGGGGTTGGCCCAGCTCTACCAGTTGCGGGGAAGGGTGGGGCGCTCCAACCAGAGAGCCTACGCCTATCTGTTCCACCCATCCGACCGGTCACTGTCGGAAGAGGCACACCGGCGCATGGAGGCGATCGGTGCGGCTACCGATCTCGGGTCGGGCTTCCAGCTGGCCATGAGGGACCTCGAGATCAGGGGAGCGGGATCGATCCTGGGTGAGGTCCAATCGGGCCATGTGTCGGCGGTGGGCTTCGACATGTATGCCGAGTTGGTGGCCGAGGCGGTCTCCGAGCTGGAAGGGCGAGACCCGGGGGAGGAGCGGGCTCCTGAGGTGCGCATCGACCTTCCGGTCGATGCCCATCTGCCCCAGGCCTACATCACGGACCAGGCCGTGCGCCTGGAGGCCTACCGGCGGCTGGCCGGAGCCATGCAGGCCAACGAGGTCGACGACGTGGTGGCCGAGTGGGAGGACCGGTTTGGCCCCCTACCTCGACAGGCATCGGACCTGGTGGACGTGGCCCGGGTCCGGGTGGAGGCGTTGCGGGTTGGGATCGCTGAGATCGTGAAGCTGCGCGACGAGATCCGCTTCTCACCGGTCGACCTGTCCGTATCCCAGGAAGTCCGGCTCCAGCGGCTCCAACCCCGGTCGGTGCTACGCGCCGGCGAAGGAGCCCTGTTCCTGCCTGCGCCGGATCCCCTGATCGACGGCGTCCTGGCATTCATCGAGGCGATGTGGCCGCCCGGGTGAATCGCCCTAGCGCGTCATTGCCGATACCATTCTCTCCTCCGGCTCAGCCATTCGTCGATACCTGATGAGGTCCTTTGTGAAGCGTTTTCCTGCAATCGCGATCGCCGTCGCTCTCGTTGTGACAGCCTGCGGCGATGGTGGCAACGGTACGGCCGCCACCGTCGGAGATTCTGTGATCACCGTCGCCGACGTGCGGGCCGTGCCCCACACGGTGGAAGGCACCATGCCGGCCACCGACTTCGCCCAATACCTCGGCGCGCTCATCCAGTGGAAGATCATCGAAGACGCCGCCGCCGAGGAGTTCGGCATCGCTTTCACCGACGAAGAGATAGAAGCAGAGCTTCAGGAGTTGATCGCCACGCTGGCCCCGGGCATGGCCGTCGATGACGTGGCCACCGAGCAGAACATCTCCGAGAGTACCTTGCGGACCTTTGCCAAGGCGGGTCTCATCCAAGAGCGGATCGCGACCGAACTAGGAGAGGCGACGCCGCCGCCGTCCGATGACGAGGTGACTGCGGCCGTCTCCGATCAGGTGGCCAATTCCACCGAGGTGTGTGCCCGGCACCTCCTGGTCGAGACCGAGGACGAGGCCAGCGAGGCCAAGGCCAGGATCGAGGGAGGCGAGGACTTCGCCACCGTCGCCGAGGAGGTCTCCACCGATCCCAGTGTGGCCGACAACGGCGGAGACCTGGGTTGCTCGGAGGCGGGCCGCTACGTACCCGAGTTCCGGGATGCGGCCATCTCGGTCGACATCGACGCCATCAGCGACCCGGTTCAGAGCCAGTTCGGGTTCCATGTGTTGCAGGTGTATGAGCGGACGGAGGTTGCCGAGGCCGACCTGCCCGACGAGGAAGAGGTGCGGGCGGGGTTGAGGCAGATGGCTGGTTCGGAGTCCCTGCAGGATTGGCTGGCCGATAGGGTGGAGCAGGCCGACGTCACGGTGGATGAGAGGTACGGGACGTGGACGACCGATCCGCAGCCGCAGGTGATCCCGCCCCCGGCCTGATCATCGTCGGGCTCGGCCCGGGCGATCTGAACCGGCTGCCCGCTTTCCACCGCCACTTCCTGGCGGACCCGCAACGGCATGTGATCGCTCGCACCCGGCACCATCCCGCCGTCGTGCAGCTGGCCGATTCGAGACGCGTCGAGACCTGCGACGACCTGTACGCGCACATGACGGGTTTCGATGGCGTCTACGCCGCCATCGTCGACCGGGTGCTGGAGTCCTCCGCCCGGGGTGCCACGGTGTACGCCGTGCCGGGGAGCCCCCTCATCGGGGAGTTCGCCGTGCGCATGCTGCTGGAGGTGCGTCCCGCCACCGAGGTCCTGATGGCCGAGTCGTTCGTCGATGCCGTCACCAGAGCAGTGGGCGTGGACCCGTTGCAGCGGGGGCTTCGAGTCCTCGACGGACACCACCTCCCCCATCCGCTGGTCCTCGACGGGCCCACCATCATCGGTCATCTCGACGCACCCGCCGTGCTGGCCGAGGTGGCTGCCTCCGTCGCTCGTGTGCTGCCGGAGGGGGCCGAGGTGACCGTGTGCGCCGACCTCGGATCTTCGGACGAGATTGTCGCCACCGTGCCGGTCGACTCCGTGGCCGCCGACCTGGCGGGAGTGCGGACGAGCTTGTACGTCGACACCGAGCCCGCCGGCCTCATCGGAGCAGTTCGGGTTGGTCTGAGACTTCGGGCCGAGTGCCCCTGGGACAGAGAGCAAACCCATACGTCTCTCATCGCTCACCTCCTCGAAGAGGTCCACGAACTACTCGAGGCGATCTCCCACCTTCCGGAGGAACCCGAGGTCGACTACGTGGCCTACGACGGGGTGGAGGAAGAGCTGGGAGATGTGCTGTTGCAGGTCCTCTTCCACGCGGCCATCGCCCGTGAGAAGGGAGCCTTCTCGATAGACGACGTCGGCACGCGCCTGCGGGAGAAGCTGGTGCGGCGTCACCCCCACATCTTCGGCGATGTGGTCGCCCCGACGCCCGCCGAGGTGGCTTCCAACTGGCAGCGCATCAAGGACGAGGAGAAGGGCGGGGCAGCTCCCGGCTCGATTATCGACAGGGTGGGACACGGCCTCCCCGCCCTGCAGCGAGCGCTGGCGGTGCAGACGCAGGCCGCCTCGGTCGGGTTCGACTGGGAGGCCGCCGACCAGATCGTCGACGTGCTGGCGCACGAGGTGGATGAGCTGCGTCAGGCCCTGGCCGGCCGCGGCGACCCGTCTCACGAGGTCGGCGATGTGAT
>JBGTLA010000061.1:0-7444 GCA_041744375.1 Acidimicrobiia bacterium
AGAAGCCGCCTGACTGAACAGCACCACACCGACCAGAGCGCTCAGCGCCACCACCAGCACAGCAACCAGCAGTTGAGGGACCTGGACTCTGCGTCCCGGAGGGTCCACCCCGAACTTCACTTCACGGCCACCGTTCGCTTCAGTCCGCCGCGTCGTCGGAGATGTCTTCGATGCGCTTCGGTCGGTCATGTCAACCCTCCGTTTCCACCGCTTGGATCTCCGCCACCGCCACTCCAAAGCCGCTCGACAGGTCGACCGTCCCGAAGGTTCCCTGAGCGGCGCCGTTGATCCACCACTCGAAGACCCAGGTCACCGTCACCGACCCCGAAAACTCACCGTCAGGGGCGGCGTACGACGAAGTCGCGTATGTGTGTGAACAATCGGTGCCCGACTCCGAGAGACCCGGGCGCCACACGGTTCCCGGTCCGTCACACACCACGGTTACGCCGTCGCCCATCTCCCACGCTGCCTCCGTCGGTGTCGCCCGGACCGTCACCGTCACCAGCCCTTGAGTCTCTGATTCCTCGATCGGCGTCCACTCCGAGCGGTCCAACCACAACCACGTCGGGACAGCCACAAACGCCGACTCGCCCAACGGAGGGCTCGACACCGGCGAGGGGGCCGGAGGGTCGATTCGTGCCGCCGCCCGATCACGAATCACCTCAGGAGGAACACCCGGGGTGTCTGTCACCAGAATCTCCACTCCGCCAACCCTCACACCGTCACGGACGCAATGAACGAACCACCACCAATGCTCCCCCGTGGGATCCAACCCGTGGTACTCGACGTCGCTCTCCGTCGCCGGCTCCGACCGCTCATACACCACCGTGTCGCCCGCCTGATACGGACCCACCCGCGACGTGCAATATGCATCCCACACCTCCTCAACGGAACTCGACCCCGGCTGACCAGGAGTCTCCTCAGAGCACCCTCCCTCCACCTCTCCGCCACGATCTCTGACTGAGCCCTGGCCTTCGCAGTCAGCCGCCAATGCCGGCGCGATAAAGGCCCCGCCGAGCACCAGGCCAGCGAGAAGAACCGTCAGACTGACGGCAAACCGCGATCTGTAGGTGCGAACTCGCATTCGTAATCAACCTGAGCCTGAAAATCTGAGGCTTTCCACTTCCCGTCCACAAAGACCATCACCGCCGACCGCAGATCCCGTTGGCCAGCGCGAACTGGCGGTTCATCCACCAAGCGCTCACCCGAGGCAAGGTCATACAGACCGTCATCGATACCCGGTTCGCTGCAATCGAGAATGACCAGCTCTGTGGCGCTCCGAACCTCCACCACCTCTGGATGGATCGTCGGATCGCTCCTGAAAGCGACGCCTCGACGTTCATGCTCCCGTAGGAGTCCCTTGATGAAAGTGAGTTGTGGATCAGCCAGTGACTCTTCGATCAACGGATGGCTCGGATCGGGCGGGTCCCAGAACACCTCTTCAGCATCGAAGTAGCCCTCGTATGCTTCGATGACGGCCCGTTCGAGAACGGCGGGTACGCATCCTTGGAGGCTGCGGATGCTGAGATCGGTGATCCTCCACCCGTCGTCATCGGACCGGAGGTCGGCTTCGTACCAGACCCCTACTGTCTCGGTGAAGGTAGGGCGCAGGAGGACACAGTCTTCGATGACCGCCTCCGCCTCTCCTCCGATGGTCACATTGGGATGGGTGGCGACTTCGGTGTCGACTGGCCCGGACGTCTGGCGTTCTCGTTCGAACAGGGCGATCACGCCGTCGACGACCGAATCGGCGGCGACGGCTTGGAGCGGGCCTCGGTCGAGGTTTTCGGATCGGCGGACCTCCGCCCAGGCGACCCAGAACTCGTCCCAGACGCCGGCCACCGCGGTTTCAGCGTTGCCGCTCTCGGTCGTGGTCGTCTCGTCTGGCACCAAGGTGGTCGTTGGCGGCGGAACGGAGGTCGACGTAGTGGGCGGAGCTGCTGGGACCGTCGTGGAGGGCGAGGGCTCCGTTGTGGTGGTAGCCGCCGGTTCGCCCGTGCACCCGGCCAACGTTGCTAGGAGGGCGACACCGATCACAACCAGACGCTTCGCCGTGTGCGCCGTCCCCGTCGCGGGTGATGTCCGTTGTGCGCTCATGGTTCCCCCGTGAGTTCGCTTTCGACCCTACAACTTGCCAGAGCGGTGTGACAGGGTGTTGTGGGAAGACCTCTGGGGATGCACTTGGCTGCTCGGCGGCGTGACACGGCCCGATCTTCGGGTACTGACCTCTCCTTGGAGTCCGTTCCCTCCGCCGTCCGGCACTCAGCTCAGCAGCACTAACCGGCGTGATAATGCGTATTACATGGCATATCAGGAGTTAATCCCTATTATCAGTGTGGGTATGGATTCGTCATGGTCGGATGAGGAAGTTCTCGCTGAGTTGGGTCGGCGGCTCCGCCGGCAGCGCCTGAATCGCAACCTAACCCAGTTCGAGGTAGCGGAGGTCGCCGGGGTGTCCGTCGGTTCGGTAGCCAAGGTGGAGGCCGGTTCGAACACTTCGCTGGGAACGGTTGTCAGGTTGATGCGAGCGCTCGGTCTGGTGTCCCGGCTCGACTCGATGGTCCCCGACCCCGAGGTCAGTCCGCTGCAGTTGGCGGCGACAAAGGGTGTCGAGCGCCACCGCGCAAGGCGACGACGAACCGAACCCACCTGATTGTGATGGCGAGGAGAGCCGGTGCCCGCGATGTGGTCGAGGTGCTCATGTGGGGTGCCCGTGTCGGAGCGGTGGCTTGGAACCCCGTCAAGCACACGGCGGCGTTCGAGTACGACGAGGACTGGCTCCGTGCCGGTGTCGAACTCTCCCCGCTTACCCTTCCCCTTCGGTCGGGGGTGTTCGTGTTCCCCGAGTTGGCCGGGTCGTGGTTCCAGGGCATGCCCGGCCTGTTAGCCGACTCCCTCCCAGGTGGTTTCGGGCTCGGTTTGATCAGACAGTGGCGCCGCCGCCACGGCAACGACGACGTGCTGTCGCCGGTTGGGCAGCTCATGTTCGTGGGCGGCAGCGGTCCGGGGGCTCTTGAGTTCCGCCCCGAACACCCGACGAACCGACCGTCCAAAAGCGCGACCATCGACGAGCTGGCCGTCTCGGCCCGAACGATCCAAGACGTCGGCGGCCCCGCGGTGGCCCTCGACGAGGAGCGCCTGGCCGAGCTTCTGGCCGCGGCCGATCTGAGCCGCGATCGACCCAAGGCGAGGGTCGATTGGAGCGTGGCCTCGGGTCCTGTCCGCTCGCGCCGGAACGAGTCACCAGAGCCAGGGGAGAACTGGCTGATCACCTTCGCCAACGACAACGTTGAAGCCAGGGTCGAGTACGCCTACTCGTTGATGGCAGCCGACGCCGGGGTAGAAGTACCGAAATGTCGCCTATTCGTCGACTCGACCGGACGGGCCCATTTCATGAGGCGGCGGTTCGACCGCACACCGGGCGGGAAGGCCCATGTCCAGTCGCTGGCAGCGCTTTGTCACCTCGACCCTCACCTCCCCGCCGCCCACTCCTATGAAGGGGCGCTGTCCACCGCCCAGGCTCTCGGAATAGGGGCCAGTGGGGTCGCACAGCTCTATACACGTATGGTGTTCAACGTCGCCGCCGCCAACCAGAACGACACCACCACCAGCATCGCCTTCACCTTGAACCCCACGAGGGAATGGGCACTGTCGCCGGCGTTCGATCTCACCTCGGCACCCAGCCCCACCCACCGCCACCAGATGACCCTGAACGGCAAATCCGCTCACGTCACGGGAGACGATCTACGTGAGGTTGGACGCCGGTTCGGGATCCGTGACACCGGCGGCATCATCGACACCGTGGCTTCGGTGGTGGCCGCCTGGAAGGAGTACGCCGCTTATGCGCAGGTCCCTCCCGACCTGCACAAGGACATCGGGGCGACTCATCAGGTCGGATTCTGATCAAACCGCCCCCCCATCGTGAATCACCGTGACCCGTCGGACATTTCCGATGCCGTCTCAGTTCGCGGTGGAGTATCTCCGAGAATGCATGATTGAGAAGGCGAACGAAGCGTCGTTGAACCTCCATTGACTTGGCATCTACCCGCTAGGCATCGAGCGCCTGCGACCTCGAGTCTCTTCTGGCACTATTCAAACTATGACCGGAGTCATTCCATCTGACAGACCTCTTTCAGCGAGCCGATTGGCTATTCAACGTGGCGGATTCGCCTTGTTGCTGAGTCTGCTGCTGGGGGCATGCGGTTGGGTCTCCGGTCCAAACCAGGCGGGGCCGGTCACCACCGGTCTCGAAGTTCCTGAGGAGGCGTGGCATCCGATCGTTGCCGAGATGATTGCCGATGGCGAAGTCACCAGTGCCGAACTGGCCGTCGCGTATGAGACGTACATCGAATGCATGGAGGCGGCAGGCATGGTCGGCAAGTACACATACGACGTCGAGGTGATAGGCACGGGTGTGCCGAAGGTGTACAACATTCCTGGTGACGGACCAGGTGGCGAGCTCACCGACCGCGTCGAAAAGGGTTGTTATGCACGGATCGTGGCTCCCGTCGAAGGCTTGTACACGGACCCGCTCACCTGGCCCGAGCGTGAAGCAGTCCAACGCGAGTCCACGATCGACTGTTTGGCTGAGGTCGACCCCTTGTCATCGATTCCTGACTCCGTGTCGCTGAACAGTTACGACTCGCCGATCTACGACGAGGCGCTCCGGAGCGGCGGCAACGACGCGCCAATCGTCCAATGCATAGAGACACTCGGGGTGGGGTGGAGTGAGTTCCAACCCCCTGAGTAGGGAGACAGGCGCTGCCGGTCACAGGATTTCACTAGCCCCGCCGTCCTCGTCCTCTCAGCATCCGCTGAAGGCGGACTATAGGAATGAACCCGAAGGTGCCCACATTGCAACGGTGTTGGATCAATTCCTAACGAGCAAGGACCACTCGAACACCGGATAGGCGATGAGCGAATATCTGAGCGACTATCAGGGAGACCAGGGGTTCACGCTGCTCCGGCAGACCAGTCCATTTGGGCACCAATGGTTCCTTGCGAAGGGTCCTCTCCGTTGAGGATTCATCGATCCAGAACGCCGGTATCACGACAGGTGAGCGTGGGTCGAGTCCGGGTCGTCGCTAGCACCGTGGCAGCCACACTCTGGAAGCTGGTGGCGGCCCGTGGACAACTCCTCCTGGCCACCAACACCGTCCCCGATGCCAGGCGGCGACAATGTGTCCTTCCATCGTTTGAGGGTTCGGCCCAGTGATCGTGCTTCGGGTGGGAAGGTTCGGTCTTGGAGGTCTCCGGCGAGGCGGATCGGCCTTGCCGCCGCGATGGCCGAGCGTCTCGTTCTGGAGTCGGTTCGACGCAAGCGATTTCTAGTGACGACGCAACGGCTTCATGCAACGTCGCAAATCGAACCTTTCGCTCCTGACGTGGTCACCGGTTCTCAGCTCGGCCGTAGTGATAGCGAGCCTGGAGAATCACGATGTCGTCACCGTCGACTAGATACACCAGCCGGTGTTCTTCGTCGATTCGCCGGGACCAGGCGCCGGAAAGGGCGTGTCGTAACTGTTCGGGTTTTCCGATGCCCTCGAACGGGTCGCGGACGATGTCATCGAGCAGCCGATTGATCCGCTTCAACGTTGCCCGGTCGGTCGTCTGCCAATGCGTGTAGTCCTCCCACCCGTGGGGTGTGAAGACGATCCTCATCGATCCAGGTCATGTTCCTCGATGGTCCCGGTTCGCGCCTGATCCAGGCTCTCCACGAGTCGGCGCACATTGGCAGGCGCACGCAACAGATAGGCGGTCTCCTCGAGGGCCCGGTAGTCGTCGACCGACATGAGAACCGCGTCCCCCCGCTTGGAAGTGATCTCAATCGGGGTCCGGTCGACGTTCACTTTTTCGAGCAGGGGGAAGAGCTGCTTGCGGGCTTCGCTGGCGGTGATGGCCATCGTCAATCTCCTTTCGTACCAGATATCGTACCACATGGGTCGGCCTGTGGTCGGTACTCGAGGACGATTACTCGGCAAGCCCGTCCTCAGCCCAGGCTGCGGTCGAGGTCCCGTTGGCGGGGCCGGCTGGGTGTGCCGGCGTAGCGGTGGATGGCGCTGTCGATGAACTCCTGGTCTCGGCCAAGTCGGATGGCGAGGTGAGCCACCGCCACGGATCTGTCGGCTGGTGCTTCGATCGGGTCGATGACTGCAGCGGCGGCCAAGAGTACGCGGACCGGGCCTTCGACTTCGTCGAGGTTGTGGCGTTCGACGATCCGGTCGATGAGATGGGACGTGAGCGGCTGCGCCTCGGCCACTGCCTCCAAAAACACAGGAGCCTGGCCGGTGAGGAGGAGGTCGGCGGGGTCCCGGCCGTCGGGTAGGCGTGCGATCCGGACATCGGCGGCGGATCGGACCTGGTCGAGGTTGTGCTCGACGGCGAGTTGGCCAGCGTGGTCACCGTCGAAAGCCAACACGATCCGGTTGGCGTGATGACTCAGCGTGTCGAGGTGTTGGGGGGTGACGGCGGTGCCTCCGGTGCCGACCACATTCCTGATGCCGGCCTGGTGGGCGGCGAGGACGTCGGTGTAGCCCTCCACCACAACTGCGGTGCTCGTCCGGGCGATTTCGTCTCGTGCGGTGTGGAGCCCATAGAGCAGTGTCCGTTTGGCGTACAGGCTCGTCTCGGGGCCGTTGAGATACTTGGGGCCGTCTCCTGTGACCAGGCGACCGGCGAAACCCGCGGGTTGGCCGTCGCTGTCGAGCACCGGAAAGATGAGCCGGCCGCGCATCGAGTCATACGGACGCCCGTTGGACGCTCGGCCCCCAACGCCGGCCCCGACGATCAGGTCGTCGTCGAATCCGAGTCGTCCCAGGTGCTGGGTGAGGGCGTTCCATGACGGTGGGGCGTACCCGAGACGCCACGCTTGGGCGGTGCCAGGTTCGAAACCGCGCTCGTCGAGGTAGTCGCGGGCTTTGGCGCCGTAGGGTCCGTGGAGGCGCTCCTCAAAGAAGACCGTCGCTGCTTCGACGACTGTCCGCAGGTCCTCGGTGCTGGCTGCTAGGTCGGGTTCGATTGCCATCTCCCAGGCTCCTTTCACGTCCCGGACCTTCTCCACGACGGTTTGGCGGGTGTGTTGGAGGGTGCGGTCTCTGCCGATTTGGTCGATGATTCGGCGGGCGGAGCTGGTTACCCGGTTGGCGGTGGCGGTGACCTGGTCGAGGTCCCCTCCGCTCCACGCCGCCACATAGGGCAGGCTGTAGTCGGCGGAGTCGATCCCGACCGACCCGCACACCATGTAGGCCACCGACTCGGCCTCAACCTCGACGACACCTCGGCAGTCGGGCCGGCCGTCGCTTCCCGGTTCGTGTAGGCGGATGTGCGCCAGTTCGTGCACGGCGGTCTTGAACCGTTGCGCTCCCGACAGCCCTCCTCGGATCGTGACGTGGCGTCGGACCATGTCGGTCATCCCGTTAGCCGAACCCAACACGGTGGCGTCGGC
>JBGTLA010000062.1:0-19256 GCA_041744375.1 Acidimicrobiia bacterium
CCGCCTGGCGCGCCACCTCGCCGAGTCGGCCGCCCGGATCGCGTTGCCCGACGGGGTTTGACGGCTCTCAGCCCACCGCCGCCAGTGCGTTCAACCGGCCGGCCCGGATGTGATGAAGTGTGCCCTCGCCGATGGAGACCACTACCTTGCGAGAAATGTCTCTTTTTGCCGTGTCCGGACCGTCGAGCCCTGGGCCGGGGGAACGTCAGCAGATGTTGGAGGCTGCTCGCCACATCCTCGACACCCACCACATCGAACCCGGCGATGTCGTTCGCGTCGACGTCCCCGGACGCGGAGCCGGCGAGGAGGGAGAGGGCGTTCTGCGGGCGGAGCTCGAACCGGCGGTGCCCATACTTCAGTCGGGATCGTTGTTCGGGGGAGGTCAGGCGTTGCTCCTGGTCGACGCTCACCTGCTCCAGGTTGCCGAGGCGACGATTTTGGCCGAGCTGATCCGACACCGCGATACCGAGGCGGTCATGGTGGTGCTGGTCGCAGGCGGACGTCTCCCCAAAGAATTGGCGGCGGTCGTCAAGGAGGGAGGGGAAACGGTCTCGATCGCCAAGATGTGGGAGCGTCAGGCGGGTAAATGGCTCGACGACGAGATCGACAAGCGTGAGATGGTGCTGGAGTCCGGGGCAGCAGCGGCCCTCATACAAAGGTTTGGGACCGATACGGCGGCCATGTCGACGGCCCTCGACCAGCTCAGGGAACAGCGCGGAAAGATCACCGCCGACCTGATCTTGGATCGCTTCCGTAACCGGCCAGAAGAGCCCCTGTTTCTCTTCCTGGACGCTGTCGAGGAGGGCAATACCGGTGACGCCCTTCGCCGCCTGGGTGACTTCCTGACCCACGGTCATCCCCTCCAGGTCATCGGCGCACTCGACGGCGACCTCCGGCGACGGGCTTTGGCGGCGGCCGCTCCCGACAGGGAGACACTGTTCGAGTGGCTGGCAGCCAGGTCTTGGGATCGGCGTGCCGACCGACTGTGGAGGATGCGGGGCAGGGTGCCCGAGTCGGCGCTCCGGCGGGCGCAGGGTGCCATTCTCCGAGCTGATCGGGTCCTCAAGTCGGAGCCGGAGGACACTCATCGGGTCACGATGGAACGGCTCACGGTCGCTCTCTGCCGCTGGTACGGGCGATGAAAGAGACATTGCGCACTAGGAAGACTCCTTCACTATATTGAAGGTATGGCTCGTTTGACAGCATGGCCCAGGAAGTAGAGACAGCCGCGGCGGAGCGACTGGGAACGATGATCCGCCAGGCCCGTCAGGCCAACCGCTTCACCCTTCAGCAGTTGGCCGCCGCCACTGGGCTCGCCACCGGTTCCCTGTCTCAGATCGAGCGGGGCAAAGGCAACCCGTCCTTCAAGACTCTCCAGCGGATCGCTATCGCCCTCGATCTACGCATGGGCGATCTCGTGGAAGCCGCTGCACCCCATCAGCGCGGCCCCATGGTGGTTCGACGTCACGAGCGGGCGCGACTCCAGATCGGTTTCGATGGCCTCGTTCACGAGTTGTTGACACCCAACCTGCGGGGTTCGCTCGAGATGCTCCAGACCCGTATCCCTCCCGGTTTCTGCAACCGGGAAAGCCCGTTCGGCCACGAAGGAGAGGAGTGCGTACTCGTACTCGAAGGCGACCTGGAGGTAGGCGTTGGCGACGTCGTCCACAAGCTCGCGTCGGGTGACGCCATCACATACGACCCATCCGTGCCGCACTGGTGGGCCAACGACACAGAGAACGAAGCGAACGTGGTCGGGGCTGTGACCCCGCCCAGTTTCTGACCAATGAGGAAGGAATCATGACACTACGAACGAGAACCTGGAGGCTGACGACGCTGCTGGCGGCCCTGGCGCTGTTGACGGTGGCCTGTGGTCCTGGCGAGGGAGTCGACACCGGCGAGACACTGCCTCCCGACACGGTCCCCACCGACCCTGATCCGGCTCCTGACCCCGATCCCGGAGAAGAGCCTCCTGAAGAGGAACCGACTGATCCCGATCCCGCGCCGGGTGCTGTGCTCGTGGCCGCCCAGGGTGCCGATCCTGATCGGTTCGATCCCCATTTGACGACCGCCTTCTCGAGCTTCCAGATCCTCGAGAACATCTACGACACCCTCGTTCAACCGGGCGACGATCTGCAGATGGAGGCGGCCCTCGCCGAAGCGTGGGAGGTCTCCGACGACAACCTGACGTGGACGTTCTTCCTCCGAGACGGAGTCACCTTCCACAACGGTCGCGCCTTCACCGCCGACGACGTCGTGTACTCCTACGAGCGCATTCTGGATCCCGACACGGGCGCCGCCAATGCCTTCCGATTCGCTTCGGTGGAATCGGTGACGGCCGTGGACGACTCCACCGTAGAGATCGCCCTCACTCGTCCCACTCCCAACCTGTTGGTCAACATCGGTGGGTTCAAGGGCATGGCAATAGTGCCGAGGGAGATCGTCGAAGACGGGACGATCGACTCGACACCGATGGGCACGGGTCCGTTCGTGTTCGTCTCCCAGAGCCCTGACCAGGGGATCATCCTCGAGAAGAATCCCAACTACTGGCGGGCGGACGAAGGGCTGCCGTATCTCGATGGCATCCAGTTCCGTCAGATTCCCGATGCGAACACGAAGCTGACCGATCTGCAGACGGGCGCCGTCGACTGGGTCGACTCGGTGCCTCCCCAGCAGCTCGACGCCCTGGCCGGGGACGATTCGGTGGTGCTGGGAAGAGTTCCCGGTGGCGACTATCACTACTTCGCTCTGAACCACGCCCGGGAGCCGTTCGACAACCCCGATGTCCGGCGCGCCATTGCCATGGCCATCGATCGAGAGGAGATCGCCGAGGCTGCTCAGTTCGGAGCCGCCACGGCCAACCAAGCCGCCATCCCCGAGGGGACCTTCTGGTACCACCCCTACGCCCCGTTCGGCACGGCCGCCCTCGACGACGCCCAGGCGCTTCTCGATGGCGCCGGCGTAACGGATCTGAGCATCGAGTTCCTCGTCTCGTCGGACTTCCCCGAGACGGTGACCCAAGCCGAGGTGATCGCCGCCCAGTTGGCGGCCCTGGGCATCTCGGTCGAGATCTCCGACGTCGACTTCGGGACGTGGCTCGACCGTCAGGGCGAAGGCGACTTCGACGCCTTCATGCTCAGCTGGATTGGCAATATCGACCCCGATGACTTCTACTACGCCCAGCACCACAGCGAAGGCGGTTTCAACTTCCAGGGTTACTCCAACCCCGAAGTGGACGAGTTGTTGGATGCCGCCAGGGTCGAGACCGACCAGGATGCACGCAAGGCGCTGTATGACCTGGCCGCCGAAGCGATCATCGACGACGCCTCGTATATCTACCTCTACAACCCCGAGAACATCAACGCCTGGAGCCCGGTGCTGCAGGGATATCAGACACGCGGTGACAACGCAGTGCGCTTCGAAGAAGCGCGCCTGAACGGGTGACAAACGCCTGTGAGCCGGTCGCCGGGGTATCCCCCCGGTGACCGGCTTCATCGTCCGCCGTGTCGGGCAGATGCTGCTCGCCCTCCTCGGTGTGAGCGTGGTGGTGTTCGCCCTGATCCACCTCGTTCCCGGTGACCCCGTGCGCATCGCCATGGGCACACGCTTCGATCAGGAGGTGTACGAGGCGCTCCGTGCCCGCGCCGGCCTCGACAGACCCCTCGTCACCCAGTACCTGAGCTGGCTCGCGCGCGCGGTCGTCGGCGACCTCGGTGTCAGTTTCCGCAGCGGAGCGCCGGTCACCGAACTGGTGTGGCAGCGGCTGCCGGCCACCATGACGCTGGCCGGCGCGGCACTCCTGGTGGCAATTGTGGTCGGAGTGCCGCTTGGCATCATCTCGGCCGTTCGTTCGGGCTCCAAGCTCGACTACACCGCTTCGGCTCTCAGCCAGGTCGGAGTGTCGGTGCCCGACTTCTGGGCTGCTGTGATGTACATCCTGGTGTTCTCGCTGACCCTGGGATGGCTGCCCGCCTCCGGTTACGTGTCGCTTTGGGCAGACCCGGTCGGCTGGTTGCGTCATCTGATCCTGCCTGCTTTGTCGGTAGGTCTCGTGTCGGGGTCGATCGTTTTCAGGTTCGTGCGGTCGGCAGTCCTCGAGGCTCTCAACCAGGACTACACACGCACGGCGCGGGCCAAAGGACTCAGTCGCCGGCAGGTTCTCATCGGCCATGTCCTGCCCAACGCCTGGATCCCGATCGTGACCGTGATCGGATTGCAACTCGGGTTCCTTTTGGGCGGGGTCGTGGTGGTGGAGATCGTGTTTGCCTGGCCAGGGATCGGGCGTCTGGCGTTCCTCGCCATCGGAGACCGGGACATCACCGTTCTCCAGGGGACGGTTCTCTACATCGCCTTCATGTTCCTCTTGATCAATCTGTTGGTGGACATCATCTACGGGTGGCTCGACCCGAGGGTCCGTTATGACTGATACTGCCGCCGCCACCGAGTCGACTCAGCCTGTCGCCCACCGCTCCCGGTTGCAGATGACGGTGAGCACCGTGTTCCGCAACCGGTTGGCCGTATCGGGTCTGCTGGTACTCGCCGTTCTCATCCTGGTGGCGATATTCGCCCCCTGGATAGCGCCCTACGGAGTCAACGAGCTCAACGTGCCGTCTCGGCTGGAGGGCCCGTCGCTGGCCCATCCCTTCGGGACGGACAACTTGGGGCGGGACGTGCTCAGCCGGGTAGTGGTGGCGTCGAGGGTGTCGCTGCAGGTGGGATTCATCGCTGTAGGGATCGCGCTGGCCCTGGGGGTCCCGGTCGGGCTCATCGCCGGCTACTACGGGGGGAGGATCGACTCGATCCTGATGCGGATCATGGACGTGCTGTTCTCGGTGCCCGCCATCGTGCTGGCCATCGCCATCCTCGCCACCCTCGGACCGGGGATCTTCAACGCCATGATCGCCATCGGCATCGTGTACACGCCCATCTTCGCCCGCATCACCCGCGGCTCGGTCCTCTCGCTGCGGGAGGCGGTCTTCGTGCGTGCGGCCCGATCCCTCGGAGCAACCGACGGCCGGATTCTGGGCACACACGTGTTGCCCAACGTGATCGCCCCCGTCATCGTGCAGACGTCGCTCAGCCTTGCCTTCGCCATCCTGGCGGAGGCGGCCCTGTCCTTTTTGGGTCTGGGTGTGCAGCCACCCGACCCGGCCTGGGGCCGGATGCTCTCGGAGGGGCGCGGGTTCTTCCAACAGGCTCCCTGGATGGCCATCTTCCCCGGGCTGGCGATCCTGGTCACGGTGATGTCGTTCAACTTCGTCGGCGACGGACTCCGGGACGCACTCGACCCCCAGCAACGTTCGGTCATAGAGTCGCGAGGGGTGGCATGACCGATCCCATCCTGTCGGTGCGGGATCTGCGCATCTCCTTCGGATCCCGCCAGGGCCGTGCCCACGTGGTCAACGGCCTCTCTTACGACCTGGCGCCGGGGGAGACGCTGGCGATCGTGGGCGAGTCCGGTTCGGGCAAGTCGGTCTCGCAGATGGCGCTCATGCAGCTCCTTCCGGTACCTCCGGCTCGCGTCGAAGGAGAGGCCATCTTCGAAGGCCGTGATCTGCTCTCCCTCGACGAGAAAGAGATTCGCAAGGTGCGAGGCAACCAGATCGCCATGATCTTCCAGGACCCGATGACCTCGCTCAATCCGGTCCGCACGATCGGCCATCAGCTCCTCGAGCCGATCGAGCTCCACCTGGGCCTCAAGGGATCAGCGGCCCGTGAGCGGGCTGTAGAGCTGCTGGCGATGGTCGGCATCCCTTCGCCGGCGAAACGACTCGACGAGTATCCCCACCAGTTCTCGGGTGGGATGCGCCAGCGAGTCGTGATCGCAATGGGGATCTCGTGCGAGCCCGACATCCTGATCGCCGACGAAGCGACCACAGCCCTCGATGTGACCACCCAGGCGAAGATCATCGAAGAGATCTCTGCTCTCCAGGAGCGCCTCGGAATGTCCCTGATATGGATCACACATGACCTCGGGGTGGTGGCCGGGATCGCCGATCGTGTCGTCGTGCTCTACGGCGGTCAGATCATGGAACAGGCACCGGTGGACGACCTCTTCGAGGGGCGACGCCACCCCTACACGAGGGGCCTCCTGGCCAGCCTCCCGGTCCCGGGTGACGAGCGGCCGGACAAGCTCAGCGCCATCTCAGGGCTCCCTCCCGATCCGCTGGCCCTTCCTCCCGGTTGCCCTTTCATGCCGCGCTGTCCCCATGCCGAGGCGGTGTGTCGAGATCGTCCCGAGCTGCGTGCCCCGGTCCCGTCGCACAGAGTCGCCTGCCACTTCGATCCTTCGGATCTCTATGAGTGAGCCACTCCTTGAGATGACGGGCCTCAAGGTCCATTTTCCCGTCTACGGCCGCGGGGTTCTTCGTCGCCAAGCCGGCACCGTGAAAGCCGTAGACGGGGTGGATCTGACCGTGCACCGGGGCGAGACGTTGGGGCTCGTCGGTGAATCTGGATGTGGAAAGTCGACTACCGGACTCGCCGCCTTGCGACTCCTGGAGGCGACTGAGGGCTCGATCCGCTTCGACGGCATCGATGTCCGGGCCCTCTCCAAGGGCGATCTCCGAGCCCTTCGCCGCCGGATGGCGATGATCTTCCAGGACCCGATGGCATCGTTAGACCCGCGCATGTCGATCGGCGATATCGTGGGCGAGCCGCTGGCGATCCATGCGATCGGCGACGGCAAGGCAGAGCGGCGGCGTCGCATCAGTGAGGTGCTCGAGATGGTCGGCCTCAACCCCGATCATCGCAACCGTTATCCCCACGAGTTCTCCGGCGGTCAGCGCCAGCGGGTGGGAATAGCACGCGCCCTGGCCACCCAGCCCGACTTTCTCGTGTGCGACGAGCCGATCGCGGCACTCGATGTCTCGATCCAGGCCCAGGTCATGAACCTGTTGGAGGACATCCAGGGGCATCTCGGTCTCACGTACCTGTTCATCGCCCACGACCTGGCGGCCGTGCAGCATTTCTCGGACCGTGTGGCCGTCATGTACCTCGGTCGAATCGTAGAGGTCGCCGATCGCCACGAGCTCTATGTGGCGCCCAAGCACCCCTACACGCAGGCCCTGTTGTCGGCGGTACCGGTTCCCGACCCGAAGGTGGAGCGAACTCGCACCCGGATCCTTCTCGAGGGCGATGTGCCATCGCCACAGGACCCGCCGTCGGGTTGTCGCTTTCGTACCCGCTGCCGACACGTGTTCGATCCGTGCCCGGTCGTCGACCCCGCCCTCGCCGGCCCGCCGGCTCAGATGGTGGCCTGTCACCTCTACGATCAGGCCGGTGAGCTCATCAGCGATTGACGTCCGGTGACCTATTCGGTCATCGCCCACGATCCCGAGTCGGGTGCGTACGGCGTTGCCGTGCAGTCGCATTGGTTCAACGTGGGGCGAAGTGCACCTTGGGTCAGGTTCGGGGTAGGCGCGGTCGTCACCCAGGCGCTCACCGATCCCTCATACGGGTGGCGCGGCCTCGACGCCATGGCGGGCGGGGCCGCCGCAACAACGTCCCTCCGGACGCTCCTCGACGTGGACTCCGACCAGGATCGCCGACAGGTGGCATTCGTCGACGCTCGCGGCGAAGTGGCAGTGCACACCGGCTCGCGGTGCATCAGGCATGCCGGTCACATCGTGGGAGAAGGATGGGCGGTGCTCGGAAACCTGTTGGCCACCACCGACGTGGTTCCGGCGATGGCGGACGTGTTCGTCGAAGCGAAAGGAACCCTGGCAGAGCGCATGGTGTCGACGCTGGAGGTGGCCGAAGCTCAGGGTGGAGACTTGAGGGGAGTGCAGTCGGCGGCCGTGCGAATCGTTCCGGGGGCTACCGATCTGGACGAGGGAACGGAGGCCGGTGTGGACATCCGTGTGGCCGACCATGCCGACCCCGTCGGGGAGTTGCGCAGGCTCGTCACGGTCGACCGGGCCTATCGCGAGTTGAGGCGGGGCGAGTCGGCCATCGCCGCAGGAGCGGAGGCGCGCGCCCTCCATCATCTCTCACTGGCAGAGCGTCTTCGCCATGGCGTGGAGGTCGACTTCTGGAGGGCGGTGGCTCTGGCCCGTCTCGGACATGACGTCGAGGCTCTGGCGGTGCTGACCGAGGTGTTGGTGGTTGCCCCCCAATTCGAAGAGGTGCTGGTCCGGGTGGCCGAGGTCGACGCGGTGGCGGCGCAGCTGGCCGGCCAATTGGAGTGAGGATCGGATAGTTGGGGCTGTGGCCACCGCTGGGCGGTGGCCTCAACCCGGGGTTCGACTCCAGGTCAGCTGGAGATGCGGGCGGCGAGGCGAGACTTGCGCCGAGCGGCGGTGTTCGGTTTGAGGATGCCTTTGGAGACGGCGACGTCGATCTCCCTTTGAGCGACCCGATAGAGGTCGTCGGTCGGTTCGCCGGCCTCGGCGGCGGCGAGCGTCTTCTTGATCGCCGTTTTCATACCGCTGTGTGCCGACTTGTTGCGGAGGCGGCGAACCTCGTTTTGTCGGTTGCGTTTGATCTGGGACTTGATGTTGGCCATGTTGGAATCCCTGGGACGTGCTCGGGGGCAGGAAGATCTGGCCGGGAATGGGCGTCGAAGCGCACTCCGGGCAGGAAGGCAACGATAGCATCCAGCCGGCGCCCGGTACAATGTCGACGTCCCCGTCCCCCTCTCGACGTGTGAAACATCAGGCGCGCATCCGCAACTTCTCCATCATCGCCCATATCGACCACGGCAAGTCGACCCTGGCCGATCGCCTCCTCGAGCGAACGGGGGCGGTGACCGGACGCGAGATGCGTGAGCAACTCCTCGACTCGATGGACCTAGAACGGGAGCGAGGCATAACCATCAAGGCACAGACGGTGCGGCTCGGGTACAAGGCGTTGGACGGGACCGAGTACATCCTCAATCTCATCGACACTCCTGGCCATGTCGACTTCTCCTACGAGGTGTCGCGCTCGTTGGCCGCCTGCGAAGGTGCCCTCCTCTTGGTGGATGCTGCCCAGGGCGTCCAGGCCCAGACCCTCGCCAACGCCTATCTGGCGGTGGAGGGAGGCCTCGCCGTCATTCCCGCCATCAACAAGATCGATCTTCCAGCCGCCGACCCCGACCGGGTGGCCACCGAGATCGCCAGCGTTCTGGGCGTCGATCCTGAATCGGTGGTGCTGGTGTCGGCCAAGACGGGTGACGGCATTGACGAGCTGCTCGAGCGCCTGGTCACCGAGGTTCCACCTCCCCAGGGTGACCCTGAGGCACCCCTCCGTGCACTCGTGTTCGACTCCTATTACGACGCCTATCGAGGGGTGGTGTGTTACCTCCGGCTGGTCGACGGTCGGCTCGATAGCGGCGAGAAGATCAAGTTCATGGCTACCGGGGACACCCACGGCGCCAATGAGATCGGTTATCTCACTCCCAAGGCGGTGGCGGCGACCGGTCTCTCGGCCGGAGAGGTCGGTTATCTCATCACGGGAGAGAAGGAGATCGATCGCATCAAGGTGGGCGACACCGTCACGACCGCTCCGGCGGGGGCCGACTCGGCCCTTCCCGGCTACGCCGAGCCCAAACCGATGGTGTATTCGGGCCTGTTCCCCACCGACGGGGACGACTTCGAGAACCTCCGCGAGGCACTCGACAAGCTGTCCCTCAACGACGCCTCTCTCGTGTGGGAGCCGGAGACGTCCAAGGCGCTCGGGTTCGGCTTTCGTTGTGGATTCTTGGGTCTGCTGCACATGGAGATCGTTCGGGAACGGCTCGAGCGCGAGTACGACCTGGACCTCGTCGCCACGGCTCCCTCCGTTGCCTACCGGGTGACCACCATGGAGGGAGGTGAGCGGGAGGTGCGTTCCCCTCAGGATCTACCCGACCCGGCTTCCATCGAGGCGATCGCCGAACCCTACGTCCGCACCACCATCCTCACCCCGGCCGAGTATGTGGGCACTGTCCTCGAGTTGCTCCAGAACCGCCGCGGCGAGATGGGGACCATGAACTACGTGGGGACCGAGCGAGTCGAGATCGAGTATCAGGTGCCGCTGGCAGAGATCGTCTTCGATTTCTTCGATCAGCTCAAGTCGCGAACCAAGGGATATGCATCGCTCGATTATGAGCCCTCGGGTTACCGGCCGGCCGATCTGGTCAGGGTGGACGTGCTCCTCAACGAGCAGGCGGTCGACGCTTTCTCTTCGATCGTTCATCGCCAGAAGGCATACGAGTACGGAAAGCGGATGGTCGAGAGGCTGAAGGAACTGATCCCTCGGCAGCTCTTCGACGTGCCGATCCAGGCTGCCGTGGGAGGGAGGATCATTTCCCGAGAGACGGTCAAGGCCAAGCGGAAGGATGTGCTTGCCAAGTGTTACGGCGGAGACGTGACCCGCAAGAAGAAGCTGCTGGCTCGTCAGAAGGAAGGCAAGAAGCGGATGAAGATGGTTGGCTCGGTCGAGGTTCCCCAGGAGGCCTTCGTCGAGGCGCTCCGTGTCGACGACTGACCCGGCCCCCGACTCGCCGGGTCTGGCCGACGGGGCCACGTCGTGGGCCAGTGCCTACATACACGTCCCCTTCTGTGCGAGGGTGTGTCCTTATTGCGACTTCGCGGTGGTGGCCGGCCGCGATGATCAGGCCGACCGCTATCTGAGCGCCCTGGAATCTGAGATCGCCCATCGCCCCACCTGGCGTCCTCTCGATGCCGTGTTTCTCGGCGGAGGGACACCGAGCCGGTTCGGGACGAAGCGCCTCGGGCGCGTGCTGGCGGCGCTGGCCCGTCAATACGGCCTGGCAGAAGGGGCCGAGGTCACGCTGGAGGCCAATCCCGAAGACTGGACAGAGGAGCTGTCGACTGGGTTGGTCGAGGCTGGCTTCACTCGTGTCTCCTTTGGAGCTCAGTCCTTCGACCCCGATGTGCTCGTCTCGCTCGGGCGGCGCCATCGTCCGGATGAGATCTGCAAGGCTGTGGGCATGGCTCGCCGTGCGGGCTTTCGATCCGTGAGCCTCGACCTGATCTTCGGCACGCCCGGAGAGTCGGCGGAGGCGTGGGAGTCCAGCGTGAGGGCCGCCGTGGATCTCGAGCCCGACCACGTTTCCTGTTACGCCTTGACCGTCGAACGAGGCACCCCCCTCGGGCGAGCGGTCGCCGCGGGGGAGCCGGGGCCCGACTCCGACTTCCAAGCCGGCGAATACGAGATGGCCGTTGAAGTGTTGGGCTCCGCCGGGTTCGTGCGGTACGAGGTGTCGAACTGGGCCCGGCGAGGTCATGTCTGCCGCTACAACCTGGCCGTGTGGGCTCAGGGTGAGTACGAGGCGTTCGGGAACGGTGCCCACGGTTTCCGGGAGGGCGTTCGTTTTCGCAATGTTCGCCGGCTCGATGCCTACCTAGACCGGGTGGAGGCCGGCCAGTCGCCCCGAGCCGGAGTGGAGACGATGACGGAGTGGGAGAGCGAGATCGACCGTCTATTCGTCGGGCTGCGTCGTACCGCCGGAGTGGCTGACGGCCCCGGCATCGACGCCCTCCTGTCCTCTCCCCACGCCCGTCGTCTCCGGGACGCAGGCCTCATCGTTCACACCGCCGGCCGCCTCCGCATCACCGACCCCCTGCTGACGGACGTGGTAGAACGCGTCGTCCTATCCCTCGACCAGCCTCCACCTGCCGAGTGAGGCGCCGAGCGTCTCCGGCCTCTTTGGTCCCTCCCCCGACATCGGGTGTAGGGCGGCCCACTACCCTGTGCCCATGTTGGAGGAACGACGCAAAGAGATCCTCCGTGCCCTGGTGGAGGAATACATCCGGTCCGGAGAGCCGGTCAGCTCGCGCACGATCTGCGAGCTGACCGATCTCGGGGTATCGACTGCCACAGTGCGCTCTGAGTTGGCCTCCCTGGAAACAGACGGCTTTGTGGCCCAGCCGCACACCTCGGCGGGACGCATCCCGACCTCACGGGCGTACCGCTACTACGTCGACCACCTGGGTCCCTCACAACTGCGAACCGCCACCCAGGCCAGGATCGCCGGGTTCTTCGACACGGTCCATCTCGAGCTCTCCAAACTGCTCAAGGCAACCAGCCAACTCCTGGCGGATGTGACCCAGCTTCCTTCGGTGGTGGTCGCACCGGCCATGGTTGGAGAGCGGATCCGCGACGTGCATCTCGTGCAACTGACACCCGACGTTTTCTTGACCATGGTCGTCACCGACGGGGGCCGGGTGGTTCAAGAGCGTCTCCGGCTCGACCAGCCCATCACCACCGGCGAGCTGAGTGAGGTCGAGCAGGTAGTGGCGAGAGCTGCCGTCGGGTCTGCCATCGGTGCCATCGTCGGGATTTCCGACGAGGACCGCCGGAATGTCCCATCCGGGGCGGTGAGTGCGGTGGACGACGTCGTGGCGATGATCAGGCGCGCCGCCCACGCCGACTCGGATGTCTTCATAGGGGGCACAGGGCAGATGGCTGCCGTGTGGGAGGACCTCTCTGAGGTGCGTCGGGTCCTGGAGGTCGTCGAACGTGACGCCATGGTCCTCGACATCTTGGCTCGGGCGCCCGGGACGTCGATTCAGATCGGAGCCGAACTGCCGGTCTCCGACGTCGACATGGCGGTGGTGTCGACCACCTACGATTCGGGCCGTGCCTCAGGCAGCGTGGGGGTGATCGGTCCGATGCGCATGAACTACCGCAGGGTCATCTCGGCCGTTGAGGAGGTATCCCGCGAGTTAGAGGATCGGATTCAGACTTGACCGGCGTTCGGATGCCGTCGCCGTTCTCGTAACCTCTGCTCGTGGCTATCGACTACTACGAAGTTTTGGGTGTCGCCCGGGATGCCCAACCTGAAGAGATCAAGCGGGCCTTCCGCAGAATCGCGCGCGAGTCGCACCCCGACGCCAATCCGGGTGACGTCAACGCGGAGGCCAGGTTCCGCCAAGCCGCTGAGGCCTACGAAGTCCTCAGCGACCCCGAGCGCCGCGCTCGCTACGACCGCGGCGACACCATCGACCTCGGTGATCTGTTCGGCGGTGGCGGGTTCGGGGGTCTCGACGACATCTTGCGGTCGGTCTTCGGTGACGCCGGGCCGTTCGGAGGTGGGAGCGGGCGGGCCCGTGGCCGAGACGTGTTGGTGAGGGTCGATGTCGGCCTCGCCGAAGCCGCCTTCGGGACGGAGACCGAGGTGACCTTCCGGGCTGACACGCTGTGCTCCGTGTGCGGGGGCGACGGGGCGGCGCCGGGAACGGGGAGGATCACCTGTGCGACTTGCGGGGGGGCAGGCCAGGTGCGTGTGGCCCGTCGGTCCTTCCTGGGCACGATGATGTCGGTGACCACCTGCCCGGACTGCCAGGGAATCGGGAGTCAAGTCGACGACCCGTGTTCGGAGTGCTTGGGTTCGGGAGTCGAGCCGGCCAACCAGTCGGTCAGCGTCGAAGTCCCGCCGGGGGTGAGCACCGGTACCCGTCTGCGTTTGAGCGGCCGAGGCGAGGCGGCGGGTCCGGGGTCGAGTCCCGGCGACCTGTTCGTCGAGATCGTGGTGACCCCCGATGACCGGTTCAGCCGAGAAGACGACGACCTCGTGCATCACGTGGCGCTTGGATTGTCGGAAGCCGCCCTCGGCACCGAGGTCGATGTTCCTCTCATCGGGGGCGGCGTCGAGAAGGTGGAGATCCCTGCCGGAACGCAGCCGGGTTGGGCAACCCGCATCCGGGGCGAAGGCATGGGACGGTTGGGGCGTCGGGGTCGGGGCGACATGGTGGTGGTGGCCGACGTCGTGGTACCCGTCGACTTGAGCGGAGACGAGGAGGCGGCGCTGCGCCAGTACGCCGATCTTCGCAAGGAAAGCCCGTCGCATCCGTCACGTTGGCGCCGCGCCCGGCGCTGATGGGCCACATTCCTCACCTTCACGTACCCGGTCCCTGGGCGGGGCCGCGATTGCCGCTTCCCGACGGCCAACGGCGGCACTTGGAGAGAGTGTTGCGGTTGGGATACGGAGACCATGTTTCCTACACCGATGGAGAAGGCGTCCAAGGCGAAGGGCGGTTGGCGAGTGGAGCCGTGGAGAGAGGGCCCGAGCACGCGGTGCCGGCGAGAGCTCCGTTGGCGATGGCAGTGGCGCCTCCTGCGCAACGGAGCCGGGTTCGGTTCGTTGTCGAGAAGTTGGCGGAACTGGGCGTTGCCCGACTCGTCTGGGTCCGGACAGTCCGCACCGAAGGACGTCCGCCTCCCTCCGCCAAGTCACGAGCCTGGGCAGTAGCCGCTCTCGAGCAAAGTCGAAGTGCCTGGCTCATGGATGTCTCTACCGGAGGGGTAGAGGCACTGCAACGTCCGCTCGTCGTCGCCGACCCAGGGGGCGACACGAGATGGCCGGACCGGTGCGCCACGGTGCTCATCGGCCCCGAGGGAGGCCTCGACGAAGAAGAGTTCCCCCCTGACGCTTACCGAATCTCACTCGGACCGACGGTGCTGCGGGTGGAAACAGCGGCCCTGGTGGCGGCAACACTGGCCCCCAGATAGCGGTGATCCGGGGATGAGCCCGCTACTATTCGATCCGCTAGGGAGGAAACCATCGAGGAACCAGGATTCAACGCCGCCATGGGCAGTCGCATACGGGCGGCCCGCAAACGGCGCGGGTGGTCGTTGACCGAAGTGGAACGACTGAGCAACCAGGAGTTCAAGGCCTCCGTGCTGGGTGCCTATGAACGGGGGGAGAGGGCAATGTCGGTGCATCGGCTGTTCCGACTCGCCGAGCTGTACGGTCTTTCTCTCCCCCAACTTATCCCAACACCTTCCGAGTTGGACCCTGAAGTAGCCACCGAGGTGACGGTAGACCTTTCCTCATTGGAGGCGGTAGAAGAGTCGGCGGTGCTCGACAGGTTCTTGTCGTCGATCCACCTCATGCGCCGCGACGACCCGGGGCAGATGACGGTTCGCAACTCCGACATCGCCATCCTCAGTTCGATGCTGGAGACGTTGGCAGTGGCGGCGGATCAGACCGCCGACGACCCCCGCCCGACCTGAATCACCTTCCGCAATGGGCCGCGTGGCCCTACAATTCTGTGCCTCCCCCGGCCCAAAGGCTCTTGTGACGTCTGAGTCCACCGAATCGCGGGTTCGCGTCCCCAGCAACCACCTCATGTTGGACCTGTTGGGGGAAGGCGACATGCATCTTCGTCAGCTCGAGGCAACGTTTCCCGAGGTGCGGATTGTGGCGCGTGGCAACGAGGTTTCGCTGTCGGGGTCGGCTCCGCTGGTGGACGACGCCGTCACCGTACTCAACGAGTTGCTCCTGTTGGTGCAGGCGGGCGAGCGTCTGGAACCGGATCGAATCGCTCAGGTCGTGGCGATGGTGCGCGAGCAGGTACCCAGCCCCTCGGGGGTCCTCACCGACGGGATGACCGTCGGTCGAGGGAAGATGGTCCGACCGAAGACCCAGGGTCAGCAGCGGTACATCGCCGCCATTCGCGAGAACACGGTTGCATTCGGGATCGGCCCGGCGGGGACCGGCAAGACCTACCTCGCCATGGCCGCGGCCGTCGAGAGCCTGATCTCGGGCTCGGTACGACGCATCGTCCTCACCCGTCCGGCAGTGGAGGCCGGCGAGAGGCTGGGGTTCTTGCCCGGGGACCTGGCGGCCAAAGTCGACCCGTATCTGCGCCCCCTCTACGACGCCTTGTGGGACATGCTCGGTCCCGACGAAACGACTCGACTGATCGAGCGAGGAACCATTGAGATAGCTCCGCTCGCTTATATGAGAGGTCGGACCCTCAACGACGCTTTCGTGATACTGGATGAAGCGCAGAACACAACCCCAGAGCAGATGAAGATGTTTCTCACCCGTCTCGGCTTCAACTCGAAGATGGTGGTCACGGGCGACGCCACCCAGACCGACCTGCCCTCTCAGCAGAGGTCAGGGATCAAAGTGGTGAGAGAAATCCTCGTCGGCATCGACGGTGTCTCCTTCGTGGAGCTGTCGAGCCGCGATGTCGTACGCCATCGGATCGTGGCCTCCATCGTCGAGGCCTACCAGCGGTTCGAGACCCCTCGAAGGTCGAACGGCGCGTGAGAAGCCGGACCCTCGTCCGTGTCGCCATCTTCGCGGCAACCACCGTGGCGGCCTGGGGAGTGCTGGCCTACGGCCTCGAGCAAGAGGACCTCGACAATCTCCAACCCGGCCAGGTCGCTCCCCGTGACTTCGTGGCCGTCAATTCCGGTCGGGTCACGCATCAGGAAGAGTTCCAGCGCGCACAGGACGCAGCTCGTGAGTCCGTCGACCGGGTGTCGATGCCCCGTGACGGGATAGAAGAACAGGTGCTCGACAGCATCGACGGGTTCTTCGGCCTGGTGTCCCGGACAGTGGTCGGTGCGGGAGCCGAGGGTCCCCCCCCCACCATCCCACCGGTGGATGAGACGACCAGCACCACCACCACCACGCTCGCCTCCGACACCGAGGAGACAGAGGCCGACGAGCCACCGGCGACGACCGTGCCCCCGGCCGAGGTGACCGTGACCGGCTTCTTGTTCATCGACGCCAACGGCGATGGTGTGTACGAGGGGGAACTGACGGAGGAGGCGGAGGCGGGCGAAGTGGCCGACGTGCCCCTGCCCAACGTCGGCGTGATCGTCTCGTCTCCGACGCGCTCGGCCCGCGTGGAGACCCAGTCCGACGGGTCCTTCATGGCCGCGGTCGCAGAGGGTGAGGTGACCGTCACCGTCGACGAGAGTGACCCCGAGTTTCCGGGTTTTCCGGTATCCGCCGGGGCCATGACGCAGACCCTCGCATGCTCGGCCGGCACCGAATGTGAGGCGGAGCCGGTAGGTTTCGATCCCGTTCTGTTGTCGGTCGATGCCGTGGAGGCCGCCCTCGGCCCCCAAACTCTCGTCCCCGACGAAGCGATTCGCACCCTGGCTGCGCTGGCGCGCCAAGACGTGGTCCGGACGGCGGTGGGAGGCGATTCGCACATGACGGTGGCCCAGCAGGCGGCGATCGGCGCCGCCCAAGCGCTGTTCGGCCAGCGCATCTTCGAGTCGTCAGCCACCCAGGGGCTTTCCCTGGAAGAGGCCAAGATCCGCGCCACCGAGCCTCCTCCCCTCGTTTTCTACCCCGACGTCGGTGTTCGAGATGTAGACGCCGGCAAGGCGGCTGGTGATGTCGTTGCCAATTTCTTGCTTCCCAACTGGGCCTTCGATGACGAGGCTACGGCCGAGCGGGCCGAGGAGTTGGCCGAAGAGGTCCGCCAGCTCGAAGAGGAGTTCCAGGTCGAGTTCGTGGCCGGTGAGCCGATTGCCAGCGAGGGCGACCGCCTCACTCAGCTTCAGATCGATGCCATTCGTGAGACCGGCGGGGTATTGGAGCGAACCCAACGCGAAGGCGGCCTGTTGGCCGTGCTGGCCATCTTGTCGGCGGTGCTGGGCCTCTATCTGAACCGGTTCCGCCCCGAGTTCTGGGCCAAACCCCGCATGGTGGCGTTGCTGGGCATCCTCATCGTACTGGCCTCGGGCGCAGTCAGGCTGACAGTGGCTCTCGAGCCTACGGTGGGTTGGTACGCCTTGCCGGCAGTGGCCTTCGGCCTCATGGCGAGTGTCCTCTTCGACGCCAGGATCGGGGTCCTCATGGCATTGTCGATGGCGATACTGGCCGCGGCAGGCACTCGGGATCCGGGAGTGGCGGTGTATGCCCTCTTGGCGACAATGGCGCCCATCGGTTTCGTGTCGGCCGTCTCCACGCGCCGGGCTTTCCGTAACGCCGCCGTCTACTCGGCGCTGGCCGCCGGCATGATCGCCGCCGCTACGTCGTGGTTCTTTCACACCGGTCCACAAGAAGAAGCACTGCTGAGCATCGGAGTCTCGGTGGGATGGGCGGTGGGGGTGTCGTTGGTGGCGGCCCTCATCGGGCTGGCTGCTCTCCAGTTCTTCGAGTCGGCATTCGACATCACGACTACGTTGGGCTTGCTCGACCTCACCGACCGCAACCATGAGGCCCTCCAGCTCCTCCAGGAGAAGGCGTTCGGAACCTTCAACCACTCGCTGATGGTGGGGACACTGGCTGATGCCGCCGCTCGCTCGATTGGGGCCAATCCGCTCCTGGCGCGCGCATCGGCCTACTACCACGACCTCGGCAAGACAGAGCACCCCAGTCTTTTCATCGAGAACCAGTTCGGAATCTCGAATCCGCACGATGAACTGAGTCCGGCGGAGAGCGCCGAGGTGATCCGGCGGCACGTGACAGACGGTGTCCGACTGGCCAAACGATTCAAGATTCCCTCCGAGGTGGCCGAGGCCATCGTCAGTCACCACGGTGACGCCATCATGCGCTTCTTCTATGAGAAGGCGCGAGAATCAGATCCCGATGTCGACCCGAACATCTATCGTCACGTCGGGCACAAGCCACGCACCGCCGAGACCGCCATCGTCATGTTGGCCGACTCCCTCGAGGCCTCGTGTCGGGCCGTGTTCCAGCATGAGGAGCCGAGCCCCGAGGCCATCGAGAAGGTGGTGAACAGGGTGGTGGATGAGAAGGTCAACGATGGGCAGCTGGCCGAGTCGCCGCTCACGCTCGCCCAGCTGTCGCAAATCCGCCGGGCTTTCCTCGGGTCACTCATCGGGCACTACCATCAGCGAATCACCTATCCGAACTTCCCCGGTAGTTGAGAGCTGATCTGTAGGCACATGGACGATCCTCCCAGTCGAAGAATGCGTGTCGGCTCCCCAGCCGACACGCACCACAGTCCCCTCCTCCTCCGCCGGCGCGGCGGCACGCAATGAAGATCTTCGTTGCCGACGAACAAGGCGTGGACGTCGATTCGGTCTGGCTTCGCAACATGGTGATCACCGTCCTCGAGGCGGAGCGCTGCCCTCGGGACACGGAGCTGTCGGTGATCCTCGTCGGTGATGAGGCGATGGCGCGCTACAACGGCCAGTTCATGGATAGTGCCGGCTCAACCGATGTGCTGTCCTTTCCGATCGAAGACTTGCGACCGGGGCTTCCCCCGCAACGGGTGGAGGCCGGCCCGCCCCTCATGCTCGGAGACGTGGTCCTCGACCCGGCTCACATAGGTCGTCAGGCGGAAGAGCTGGGGGTGTCGTTCGAAGACGAGTTCGCTCTCTTGACAGTTCATGGGGTGCTGCATCTCCTCGGATACGACCATGCCGGCGAGGTCGAGGGAGCTCAGATGGAGGAACGAGAACGCCAGCTCTTGGCTGCGCTGGGCAGGACCCGCCGATGACGCCACTTTTGGCCTTTGCGGCGCTGGTGCTGCTGGGGTCCGCGGCTTGGCTGCGGGCGGCCGGAGCGGCCGTGGCAGAGGTCCCCCGAGCAGACGCACACCACGACG
>JBGTLA010000063.1:0-100251 GCA_041744375.1 Acidimicrobiia bacterium
GCAGCTTTCGAATCTGGTGAGCAAGTCTTTGATCGTTTTCGACAGGGAAAGCAACCGGTACTCCGTCCATGAGCTCCTTCGCCAATATGCCGAGGCGGAACTGGCTGCCGAATCCGCCAGGTTCGAAGCGAGCCTGGCCGACCATGCCCAATACTTCGCAGATCGCGCCGTGATCGCAACTCAGGAGCTGATCGAAGCGGGCAAGCAGGAAACCGGCTTACGCCTGGTCGAGGCAGACCTGGACAACATGAGGGCCGCCCTTCGGCATGCCTGTAGATCTGACAAACCGGACCTGGCTCGGGAATTCCTTTTGGCATTCAGCTGGGTGTATGAGATCAACGGATGGGTGAAGGCATGCGCCGAGCTATGCACCGAAGTGAGGGAGACCTTCGAAGGGGGCGAGGGCCAGGACGCCGCTGTCGCAAGTTCATTGGCAGCAGCCGTGGAGGCTAAGTTCCTGACCAATCTGGGGCTGGTCGAATCGGCAGCTCCAATCGTTGAAGCGGCTGTGAGCTCGTTGCGGACGACAGACGACGTTCTTGCCTACATCGTCGCTCTCGAATCTCTGAGTGAGATCATGGCCTACCGAGGGGAGGCCGATCGCGTGTTGGAACTCTCCATCGAAACCAGACGAATCGGTGCTGAATCCGGCTTCGGGCTTTACTCGGCCGCCATGAGCGGATACATGGCCGGCGCCTACCTGCAGAAAGGTGATGTCGAATCGGCTGTGGAGGTACTCCGTGAGGGAGAAAAGGCCCTGGTGGCGGCGGGTGATCTAATGGTCCTGGGCTGGGTGCTGCATATGCAGGCGTCCCTCGCCTTGGCGCAGAGTCGGCTAAACGAGGGAGCTTCCCTGCACAGTCGACAGATAGAAGTCGCCCGCAGGATCGGCTACGTGAGGGTCCTCGCCCTGGGCCTGACCGGGCTCGGCCAGATTCAGCTTGAACAAGGTGAATCGGGCTCCGCCGACACGACGCTGCGCGAAGCCCTCGACCTCTTCGACAGAATGGGCCTTGTCGCTGAGATCGGCCACGTCACAACCTTGCTGGCCAGGGTCATGGCGAACCGTGGCGACGCCGAGCGAGCTGCCGAGGTGGCGTCCTGCGTTCGAGCCGATCCTTCGAGCGACCGCCCTTGGCTCTTCCAGCCCACCACCATTGCCGAGTCGGCCGCGGCGGTGCTAGACCACCTCTCGGCGACGATGGACGCCGAGGTTTACGCCTCTGCCGTCGCCAGAGGTGAGGTGAAGGGTCTCGACGTCTTGGTCAAGGAGCTACTGACCGAGGACCGTACCTATCTGACCGCGGGTGCTTGACGACCTCCTGCTCCGGACCGCGTAGTGCCTGGGTTTCAGCGAAGCAGCGGTAGGTGAGCGTGGGCCTGACAACACCGCCTTGTTTGCAGCAATCGAATCCGGGGACGCGGAGGTAGCCGGCGAAGCCATGGACTCTCATATGCTCACGGCTGGCCAGCGACTACAGATGGTTGTGCGAAACTAGAGCGTGGGGCCGTCATCGACTTCATCACGGGGGCCTTCTCGACAATCCGTGCGAGTTGGCGCCCAATACGGGATGAGCTGGACGGAGTGTGGAGCGCCCCTCGCCACCTGGGCGGTCGCCGGGTCATTGGCCGGGACGTATGAGCCTGACGGGGATTCCTTCGATCACCAGGTCTGTGCCGCTGGTCCGAACGAGCCGAACGGGGATTCCTTCGATTATCAGGTCCGTGTGACCGGTGGGTGTCACCAGTCCCGCTCCGTGGTCGTCCGCCCGACGTGACAGCACGAGCAAACTCGTTCCCGCTAACAAGCCCGCCATCGCCACCCCGACGGCAGTGACACTACCGACACCGGTGAGGGGCAGAGTCGAGTCGGTGGTGGATGTCGCTCCTGTTGTAGTGGTGGTCTCGCCCGTTGTGGTGGTCGACCCCGGCCCAGTGGTGGTCGTCTCCGGAACCGTCGTGGTCGTCTCCCCCGTCACCGTCGTGGTCGTCTCCGGAACCGTCGTGGTCGTCTCCCCCGCCACCGTCGTAGTCGTCTCGGGAACCGTCGTCTCGGTCGTGGTCGTGGTCGTCTCCTGCGCCCGGCAGCGCACCCGCGTCACCATCCCCGCCGAGAAGACACCGTCGGGTCCCATGATGAGGGTGACGGTCAATTGCGGTCCCAACGTCAGCGACGCCTCCACGGCGCGCTCACCAAAGGCCTCTCCCTCCACGTCCTCCAAGACCACCCGGGCGCCATTCGACGAGATGACCAGATCGTTACCGGGGTGGACGGACTGCTGGTTGGTGGAGACGGCAGCAACAGAGCAGGTACGGCCGACCAGGTCGCCGGGAACCTCCTCAGATGCCAAGACATGTTGGCTTCCTTGCGGTCCCCGCACGACTGTATCGAGCGAGATCTCGATGGCAACGTCCTGTGCGCCCACCACCGTCGGCACACCCAGTACGAGAATCGACGCACCCAACAGAACCGTGATTCCGGCTGTCCTCCTCGCGGATAGTCCAGCCATTCGATCGGCACCTCCCAAAGCCCTGGCCCCTCCCCAGTCTATAGGTTCTGTCGTCCCGACCACTCGACAACCCGGATTTTCCTCAGGGCTGTCATGTTGTGAAGGGAATTGCCCTGTCGAGGCAAAAAAGCCCTCACAGAAGGTCGTCGGCGTGGCCCTGTCTGTCGCATGCCGGACAGGGAACAGACCCGGCCACCCATCCTCGCCCCAGACAGTCGCGACAGCGATGACGTCGAGCCGCCCGGAACGACAGCTCCACCACATTCCCCCAACCGCCGCATCCGGGACACCGACGGGGCTCCCTGCTGGTACCGCTCCCGCCACAATGTGGACACAAGGAGGAGGTCGGCGGGCCGGACCCCGCTCCCGGGGCGGGTCGGCTCGTCACCGTTACCTGACGACTCCCAGGGCCAGGACGGCTGCGGCTGGAGTCGTATCGGGCTCTGGCACGCGGATCACTCAAGATGCGATAGGCGTCCACGAGCTGGAGGAACTTGGCCGAATCCCGGCTGCCGGTCATATCGGGATGCCGGAGCTGGGCGAGGCGGCGGAAGGCCCGCTGAATATCCTCGGGACTAGCCGATTCCGGAACGCCCAAAATGGCGTAGAAGTCGCTCATGTCGACGCCAATCGCAGATCTACTTGATGCACAGCGTATCAGATTTTATACTGCCACTACCATAGCCAAGTCGGCGACTACGACCCGTGAGGAGGAACGGCGATGGCGCGTGTGCACGACCCATTCAGCGAGATGGAACGAATGCTGGGCACGTTCGCAGGTCCCATGCGAGCCGGAATGATGCCGATGGACGCCTACGAAAAGGACGGCACGTACACCCTCCGATTCGATCTGGCCGGCGCCGATCCCGAGCACATCGACGTCACCGTCGACGCCGGGATGCTGACGGTGACGGCCGACAGTCCTGCGGAGGACACCGACGGTGCCAACTGGTTGATCCGGGAACGGCCCACGGGCACCCACAGTCGCCAGGTCCGGCTCGGAGACCGCCTCGACCCCGACCGAGTCGAGGCTTCCTACGACCACGGTGTCCTGACCGTGAAGATTCCGATGCGTCCCGAGGAACAGCCGCACAAGGTGTCGATAACGAGCGGGGGAAGCCGCCCCAGCGGCGAAAAGGCCGACGGCTGACGGGACGGCACCCTGCCACTGGCACCATCGCCACTGACAATGACGTCGGGTGACGATCCCTCTGAGTCTCCTCCACCACCTCCGCCGGCGTTCGTCGCCAGCCGGGCGGACCGTGACCGCACGCTGGAGGCGGTCCGTGCGCTCGAGACGGCCATCGGCATGGCTGGACCGGGCCGCGAAGCGGCCTGGCAGGTGCTGACATCGGCCCATCTGCGGGATCTCGAAGCGGCGGTAGCAGAAGAACGGGGAGAGTCGCTGCGACCCTCCGGTTTGCTTTCGATGATCAACAGCGCCCATCCCCGCCGCTTTGGAGCCAGGATTCGCCGCCTCCAGAAGCTCCACGACGACATCATCGAGGAAGTGGACGGCCTGCGCGCCGACCTGGCGGACCAACCCCCGGACCGTCTCGATATCAACCTGATTCGCGAGCGAGTCAGCCGGACAGTGCGGGCGGTTCATACCCGGAGACAGCTGGAAGCCGATCTCGTCTACGAAGCGCTCGAGTACGACCTGGGAGCGCCGTGATCGACGGCGAGATCCCCGTCCGCGATCGTCTGGCGGCCCAAGCCTGCACAGGAGCTCTCTTACCCACACGAGCCTCACCCCGTTAGGCTCGACTCGCATGCCTCGACGGTCTCCGCTCGTGACCATCGTGGCGGCCACTTTGGTTCTGTGGTCGGGAGCGATGCTGCCCGCCGATGCCCACGCCACTCTGGTGACCACCGATCCGGTCGACGGGGCAGTGCTCGCCACTTCCCCCCACGAGGTGGAACTCACATTCGACGAGCCGGTCACGGCTGTGACCGGCTCGATCCGTGTGTTCGATCGCCACGGCGATCGCGTCGACGACGGTTCCGTTCGTTTGGGCGGGTCGGGGGAGATAGTGCGCGGCGGGCTTCCTCACGACCTCCGGCGGGGCACCTACGCCGCAACGTATCGGGTCACCTCCGACGACGGTCACCCCGTAGACGGCGCGGTCGTGTTCTCGGTCGGGGAACCAACGGATGTCGACGTTTCCGTCATGACCGATCTGCTCCGATCAGATCAAGAAGCCCCGTGGGAGATCGGGGCCGCCGTCGTCCGCTGGATCGCCTACTTCGCCGGGATGGTCGCCGCCGGCACTGCTCTCTACCTTCTCACCATCGGCGACAGCGCCCGGGGCGCCCTGCGGCGATTGGGCCGGGGAGCGGCGGTGGTGGCCGGAGTGGCGACCGTTGCCTCCATCCCGCTGCTGGCGGCGCGCTTAACGGGCCTCGGGATCGAGGCGGCCCTGTCGCCTTCCACCCTGGGCGACGCGGCCGGGTCCACCGTGGGAGCTTCGGCCGCCTTACGCGCGGGGGCGATGCTCTTGGCGTGGATGGCGGTTTCACGTGTCGAAGCGGGTTGGGCCGGCTGGCCGGCGGCGGGGGGGTGGTGGCGGCCGAGATCGTCACAGGCCACACCCGGACCACCGAACCGACTGCCCTGGTCTTGGGGGCGGGCGCCATCCATGTTGCGGCGGCCCTGGTCTGGGTCGGTGGCCTGGTGGCACTCACCGTCACCATCAAGGGGCAGCGCAGGTCGACACCCCCCTCAGCCATTGCCGAGGAGGTGCGCCGATTCTCGACGGTGGCCACTTGGTCGGTCGTTTTGCTGGCAGTGGCCGGCACAATCCTCGCCTGGAGCCAGGTCCGGGGCCCTGAGGCCTTCACTTCCACCTCCTATGGGTGGACGCTGGCCGCCAAGGTGGGGGTCGCCTTGGGCCTGATGGGGATCGGTGCCTACAACAAGCGCATCCTGGTTCCCTCGTTGACGAACGGCGATTACCCGGGGGCGTGGGATCGGCTGACTCGCACCCTCCGCCTGGAAGTGGTCGGGCTCACCGTCGTGTTGGCCATCACGGCTGCGCTCGTCAACCTGCCCCCCGCCGCTCAAGCTGCCGGGTTGGTGGGGACGTACTCTGAGTACGTGCCGTTTGGCGACGGCCGGCTGAACGTCGTGGTCGACCCCAATCGGGCCGGCGTGAACACCATCCACCTCTATCTCCTCGGGCCCGACGGCCGACCGACCGACGAACCAGGAGACACCACCATCTTCCTCGTCCATCCCGAGCGCGACATCGGGCCGATCGCCCGTCGACCCTTCGTCGCCGGACCCGGTCACCTCATCCACACCGGGCCGGAACTTTCGATCTCGGGCGATTGGACTGTGACGGTACGGACTCGCCTTTCCGAGTTCGAAGAGGAAGAGGCCGCCGTTTCGGTTTCAGTCAATCGCTGATGTACGACAATGATCGTGGGGATGCGAGCATCTGTCAGTACTGAGGCGAAGGTGACTCTGGCGGCAGCACTCGTGGCCACTGCCCTCGCCGCCCAGCCGGCTGGAGCCCACGTCGAGGCGACCGAGGTCCCCGCCGGTGAGCCCAGCGAGATCGCCTTCGTGGTCGGCCACGGCTGCGGCGACTCTCCCACCACCTCCATCGCCGTTCAGATTCCGGCGGGAGTCGTCGATATCGAGCCTCGAGCAAGGGACGGGTGGAGAATCGAAACCGAGACAGGCCCTCTTCCCGCCTCGGTGGAGCTCGATGGCCAGACCATCACCAACGGAGTGCAGATCGTGCGGTGGACCGACGGGGAGTTGGATCCACACACACCCGAAACGTTCTTCCTGGCAGCCACGGTCGTAGCAGAGGTCGGTTCGAGCGTGGACTTCCCCTTCGTCCAGACCTGTCGAGAGGGAGAGCTGGCCTGGATCCAGATCCCCAGCGAGGAACAGGACCCCAACGATCTCGAGTATCCGGCTCCTGGCGTCGAGGTCGTGGGGGGCATTGGCCGACCAGACACTTCACTCACCACCATCCCCAGCAGCTCCACCACCACTACCACAGTCCCCGAAACGACATCATCCACTGCCGAGGTCGACGATCCAGCTCCCACTCAGACCACGCTGATCCCACCCACAACCGTGCCGGCGCCCTCGCCGACCCTCGCCGGGGCGGCCGAGACCGACGAGTCGTCCCCTTTCCCGATGATCGCCGCGTCGGTGGTGTCGGCCATGGCCGCGGGAGGGACCATCGTCTGGTCCGTACGCAGACGGCGGTCGGCGTGAGGCGAGCCACCATTCTCCTCGTGTTGTCGGGCACCTTCATGGTCACATTTCCCCTGGCAGCGCTGGCGGACCCGGCACGGCCCACCAACTTCCAATCCGAAATCACAGAGCTAGACCCCGAGGTGGCCGGGTTCGACATACAGATCGTGGGGGGCGACGCCTTCTTGCAGGTGACGGCCCAACCCGGCACCGCGGTGGTGGTCCCGGGATACGAAGGGGAGCCGTACCTGCGCTTCGAGCCGGAGGGGGAGGTGTGGGTCAACCAACGCTCACCCGCCTACTGGCTCAACAGAGACCGCTACCAAGAGACGGCACCTCCGCCGGAGGCGTCGTCTTCGGCAGAGCCCGAGTGGATGAGGGTGGCGACCGACGGGAAGTGGGCATGGCACGACCACCGCATCCATTGGATGTCGCCGACCTTGCCTCCCAACGTCTCGCCCGACACGGCGTCGGAGCTGTTCGCCTGGTCCGTTCCCCTCCTCGTGAACGGCCAGCGCGTCGAAGTGAGGGGAACCTTGACGTGGCTTCCTTCCCGCAGCCCGCTTCCCTGGACAATGACCGCCATCTTGGTGGCAGCCCTGGTAGCTGTGCTCACGTGGCGCATCTCGGGTGCGGGCCCCCTCGCTGTGGCGGCGGCAGGTGCCCTAACCGTCGGCATCGCTCAGGCCTGGGTCACCCCACCGGACGCGGGAGGCACCTTGAACATGTGGCTGGCTCCGGCGGCGGCATTGGCCTGTGCCGTTGGGGCATGGATACGCCCCAAGGCGCGTAGCGAGCTGTTGGTGGCAGCACTCGTCATGCTGGCGGTGTGGGCGCTGCTGCGCCTATCGGCCGCTGTCATGCCGATACTCCCCTCACCGTTGCCCACCACGCTGGAACGGGGAATCCTCGCGGCCGTGACAGGTACGACCGCCGGAGTGACGGTGTCGCTGGTGCGTGCTCGCCTGACCAACCGAGAGACCCCCTGACGACGCCGAGACTCACGAGCAATCGGCACAGGTGCCGGTCACGACCAGGTCGATATTGGCCGCCCGAAACCCATGACCTCCGGCGAGATGGGCTCTCACGGTCTGGACGATGTCGCCACCGTGGTGCTCTACGCGACCGCACGACTCGCATACCAGGTGGAAGTGGTCGTCGGGATGCGCCGGCTCCCACCGCGAGGCGCCGTCGGTGCCGAGGTTCGACTCACGAACCAGTTCCATATCCGAGAACAACGCCAACGTCCGATAAACAGACGACAGGTTGACCGACGGGTCTGCCTCGTGGACCCGCGCCGTGATCTCCTCCACAGTCAGGTGTCCATCCGCCGACCGAACGACCTCCCATACCAACTGGCGCGGTCCGGTCAACCGGTTGCCCCGCTGGCGCAGGATCGTGCCGAGTTCCTGGCTTGTTTCCACTCTGTCATGGTATGCCCGCCTCACGGGGGCATGCCCCGACAGGCCTGCGTATACTGCAAACTCTTCTCAATAGTGATGAAAGACACAGGCAGAGCAGGGAGACGATCATGCACGCACCGGACGGATTTCTGACCGCAGGTGCTGCAGTCGCCACCGGAGCGGTGAGCGCCGGCACCATTGGAGTGGCACTGCGCCAGGCCAAACATCACCTCAAGGAAAAGCAGGTGCCCCTGGCCGGCATCACCGCCGCCTTCATATTCGCCGCCCAGATGTTCAACTTCCCGGTAGCCGGCGGCACCACCGGTCATCTGATGGGTGGCGCCCTCGCGGCGGTGCTCCTCGGGCCTGCGGTAGGGGCGATAGTGGTGACGATCGTGGTGGTCATCCAGGCGCTCGCCTTCGCCGACGGTGGTCTGACAGCCCTCGGGTACAACGTGCTCAACATGGCCATCGTCACCTCCTTCGGCGGTTACGCCGTATTCCGGCTATTTCGACGGGTCCTGCCGTCCAGCACTCCCGGCGTGGTCGCCTCAACCGGCCTGGCAGCGGGAATCTCTGTCGTGCTGTCGGCTATGACCTTCTCGATACTGTGGCTATTCGGCGCCTCGGCGCCGGTCCCGTTCGACACCGTGTTCGCGTCGATGGTGGGAATCCATCTGGTGATCGGCATCGGGGAAGGAGTGATCAGCGCGATGGTGATCGGAGCAGTTCTCGCATCGCGACCCGACCTCGTGTACGGGGTACGGGACCTCGACCCTGCCGACCTGGCCGGCAGGAAGCCGATCACCACCCGGACCTTCGTCATCGCCGGCGTGCTGGTGGCGCTCCTTTTCGCCACGGTGGTGAGCCAGTTCGCCGTCGACAACCCCGACGGTCTCGAGTGGGTGGCCGAGGAGACGGGTTTCATCGACAGCGCCGAGGAACACGCCTTCGGCGACTTCATCTTCGCCGACTACGCCACGGCCGGCATCACCAACGAGCCGCTGAGCCTCGCCATCGCCGGAATCGCCGGAACCCTCGTCACGCTGGCCGTGGGATGGGGTATCTTCGCCGCCGTCCGGCAGCGCAAGGAGGACGAGCCGGCCGATCAGACAGTGGGCTGAGACATGGGCGCCGGGCACGCTCACGCTCTCTACGTTCACGAGCACAGCCCGGTCCACCGCTTGGCTCCCGAGGCCAAGATCGTGGCGGCCTTCGCCTTCGTGTTCGCAGTGGCCGTCACACCGCGGGAGGCGATCTGGGCCTTCGCAATCCATGGCACGGCCCTCGTGGCGGTGACGGCCATCGCCGGGCTGCGGGTGAGGTTCGTGGCCGCCCGCATGCTGGCGATCCTCCCCTTCATCGCCTTTGCCTTCCTCATTCCGTTCGTGGCTTCGGGTGAACGAGTCGAGCTGTGGGGGATGACTGTCTCCCGCGAGGGCCTGTGGGGCGCTTGGAACATCCTCGCCAAGGCATCGCTGGGCGCAATGACAAGCATCCTCTTGGCCGCCACCACCGAGATCCCCGACATCCTCCGCGGCATGGGCCGACTCAAGGTCCCACCGGTACTCACCGCCATCGCCAGTTTCATGATCCGATACCTCGAGCTCATCGCCGGCGAGCTGGGCCGGATGCGGACCGCGATGACGGCGAGGGGCTACGATCCGCGCTGGCTGTGGCAGGCCCGACCCATCGCCGCCTCGGCCGGTGCTCTCTTCGTCCGCTCCTACGAGCGGGGTGAACGCGTGTACGACGCCATGCTGGCCCGGGGCTATCGAGGTGTCATGCCCGATCTCGACCAGCACAGGGCGGGAGCCTCGGAGTGGGCGCTGGCCGCCCTGCTCCCGTTGGCGGCCATTCTCACGTCGGCCGCGGCCATCATCACCACATGATCCAGCCCGTTCCGGCCATCGCAGCCACCGGGATCTCGTTCTCCTACCCCGACGGGCAGGTCGCGCTCGCCGGCGCCGATCTCGTGGTGCAAGAGAGAGAGCGAGTGGCCCTCCTCGGGCCCAATGGAGCCGGAAAGACGACTCTGGCACTCCACCTCAACGGGATTCTCGAGCTCCAAGAGGGCAGTCTCTCTATCGGAGGACTGCGGCTGGATCGATCCAGCGTGGACGAGATCAGGCGACGGGTGGGAGTGGTCTTCCAGGATCCCAACGACCAGCTCTTCATGCCCACCGTTTCAGAGGACGTGGCGTTCGGCCCGGCCAACCTGGGTCTCGAGGGCCCCGAACTCGACCGGAGGGTCGCAGAGGCGCTGACTGCGGTGGGAGTCGAGCACGTAACCTCCCGGGCCCCTCACCATCTCAGTGGCGGGGAACGGCGTCTCGCCGCCATCGCCACGGTCCTGGCGATGCGGCCCGACGTCCTCGTCCTCGACGAGCCCAGCGCCGGCCTAGACCCTGCCGGTCGGCGCCGCCTCCTCACGGTGCTGGCGGGTCTGTCGGTCACCCAGCTGGTGATAACCCACGACCTCCCCTTCGCTCTGGAGCTGTGCCCCCGGTCGCTGATCATGGACGGCGGCAGGGTCGTGGCGGGGGGACCAACGATCGACCTCCTCGCTGACGAAACCCTCCTCGCCCGACATAGCCTTGAGATGCCATTCGGGATCGATCCCAGCCTCTTGCTCAAGAGGCCTAGCCCGGGGGCCACAACCCGGCCAGATGCCATGACTTGATGCGGTGGGGGGCACTCAGCCAGGTCGGCCCACCGTCGGAAACTGAGGGCGGCTGGGGGCGCGGTCGCCCCTACGGCATGTAGCCGTCGAGGCGGGCCAGGACCTGGAGCATGACCTCATCGGCGCCGGCCCCGATGGCCACGAGCCTCCCGTCACGCAGGAACCGGGTCGTCCACGTCTCTTCGATGTATCCGATGCCACCATGAAACTGCAGGCACCAGTCGGCCACGTCGCGATGGAGACGCCCCGCCTTGAGCTTGGCAATGGTGGCCATGCGGGTCACGTCCTCGCCGGTGGCGTGGCGGTGGGCGATCACGTGGTTGTACTCGCGGAGCATGTCCACCTCGGCGGCGAGCTCGGCCAGCTTGAACTGCACATACTGGTGACGCAGCAGCGGCTTGCCGAAGACCTCCCTTTGGGCGAGATAGGTACGCGTCCGATCGAGGGCCAGTTGACAGGCGGCCGCCGTCCCGTAGGCGGCCCACATCCTTTCGACCACGAACTGGGCCATCTGCTGTTGAAACCCCGCCCCCTCGGCGCCGATGGTGTTCGCCACCGGAACCCGAACATCCTGGAATGTGAGAAGGCCGGTGTCCGAGGCCCACATCCCGAGTTTCTCGAGCTTCTGGGACACCGCGAACCCTTCACGATCGGTGGGGACGATGATCTGGGACATTCCCGCATAGCCGCCTTCGTCGGATGTGCGGGCGAGGACGCACAGCCAATCGGCCTGGAGCGAGTTGGTGATGTACATCTTTGAACCGTTGATGACCCACTCGTCGCCGTCGCGGACGGCCCGAGTGCGGATGGCGGACACATCCGAACCGGCGTCCGGCTCCGAGACTGCTATCGAGCACACCTGCTCACCGCGCAACACGGGTGTAAGGAACTGCCTCTTTTGCTCGTGCGTGCCGAAGCGGTGCAGAGAAGGCGTGGCCATGTCGGTGACTACTCCGAGAGCCATGCCGATGGACCCGTGGTCGGCACGGGCGAACTCTTCGGCGAGCACGACGGTGAAAAGGTGGTCGGCGCCCTGTCCCCCGTACTCCGGGTCATACTCGAGCCCCAACATGCCCAGCGCTGCCATCTGCGAGAACACCTCATGCAGAGGCATCCAGCGGTTCTCCTCCCACCCCGGCACATGCGGGTTGATCTCGGTCTCGACGAATCGGCGGACCGTTCGGCGAAACTCCTCGTGCTCGTCGGTGAAGGGCATCAAACACTCCTGGCGGCTGGCTGTGAGAGTACGTCGTGATCATATGGCCCACCGGCGGAGGGCAGAAGGGGGAGTCGTCGCTCGCTACTCTCTGGCAATGCGGTTCAGGCGATGAAGCGCAAGAGATCATGGGCGGGTATGTCGAGGTCAGGCTCTTCTGCCTGGTCAAAGGAGATCGCGATCGGACCGCACCGTGACGGCAATCGGTAGCGCCGCTTCGGGCCGACGCGCCGCTTTTGCCCGTGTGGGCCGCCATCCCCACATGCGACGCGCTCTCCTCGCCTATTTCGCTTTCAGTTCCGTCGAGTTCGCCGTTTGGGTGGTGGTCCTCGTCTACGCCTACGCCGGCGGTGGGGCCACTGCGGTTGGCGTCGTGGCCTTCGTCCAGTTGGTTCCCTCCGCCTTGTTGGCCCCGTCACTCGCCAGCCTCGTCGACCGCCTCCCGCGATCGGTGGCTCCCGTGGTCGCCTACGGATCCGTCACCGTGACCATCGTCGTCATGGCCTGGGCGATGCTCGTCGACGCACCGTTCTTGTTCGTCATCGGGGTGGCGGTGACGACCAACGTCCTCATCGGGCAATGCCGACCCGCTCATCACAGCCTCACTCCCAGCCTGGCCGGAGGACCCTCTGAGCTGGTAGCCGCCAACGTTGTCGCCACTGCCTCTGAGGGTCTGGGGCTCTTCGCCGGGCCCGCTTTGGTGGGAATGTTGATGGTGGCCGGATCTCCCGGAGTGGCGTTGGTGGCATGCGCTGTGCTCCTGGCGATCGCCACCCTCCTGGTAGCGGGTATCCCGGGCGCGGCGGTACCGACCCTTTCTGACGATCAGCATGTGGACCCGGGAGTGCTGAAAGGAATCCGCCAGCTCCGAGATGATTCCCCGTCGCGGCTCCCCCTTCTCGTTGGGGGGGCTCAAGGTGTGGTGGAGGGAGCGGTCGACGTGCTGGTAGTGCTCCTGGCGATCGACGTCTTGGGAATCGGCGACGGAGGAGCCGGACTCTTGACGTCAGTGGTGGGGGTCGGTGCGGTGGTGGGCGGGCTTTCTGCCTCCGTCCTGGTCGGCCGGTCGCGGCTGGCACCGTCCCTTCTGATCGGCAGCTTGATGACCGGGGGTGCCATGATTCTGCTGGCCGTCGCCCCCGTGGCCGCCTTGTTCCTGGCTGTCATGGGAATCGGCCAGAGCGTGACGAGCGTCGGTACGCGCACCATCCTCCAGCGCCTGAGCCCGCTCGGAGTCATGGGTCGCATGTTCGGGCTCTTGGAGGCCGTGAGTCTGGTGGGCCTGGCCATAGGCTCGCTGGCGGCTCCGCTCCTCTCCAACCGTGTCGGGGTGGAGGTGGCCTTCGCGGTGTTCGGCCTGGTGATGCCAACGGCATTGGCGGCCGTGTGGTCACGGCTTCGGGAAGCCGATGCTTCGGTGTCCGTGCCGACCGAAATCATCGCCACGCTGCAGGGAATCGACCTACTGGCGGGACTCGAACCCGAGGCGCTCGAGGTGCTCTCCCGTGGCGCCGAAGTGAGAGCGGTCACACCCGGCACCACCCTCATCAGCGAAGGTGCATCGGGAGATGAGATGTTCGTCGTCGGGACCGGCACCGTCTCGGTCTCACGGCAAGGAGATGAGATCGCCGTCCTCGGCCCGGGGAACATCTTCGGGGAGATCGCCCTCCTCACCGACACCCCCCGAATCGCCACTGTCACCGCCATCGACCCGACGACTCTCGTGGTGGTGAATCGAGAAGCTTTCCTCGGCGCCCTTGTCACCGATACGGCTACCCGACTGGCGATCGAACAACTGGCGGCATCACGTCGCAGTGAGACGATGGGCGACTCGCCCTGACGGAGAGGTCTCCGGGTCGCCCTTTTCCCCGGCGCCGACCATCATGGGTCGACCTGCCAGAGGAGGAGGACGATGAAGAAGCTATTCCGGCTCGCAATGTTCGGAGCGGCCGTGGCTTGGGCAGCCAAGGCCCTCGAGCGGACACGTCAGGACTGGTCGACAAGGCCAGCCGCCGAGATCCGTCACAAGGTCACCTCGAATCTCCCCGCCTCGGTCGATCCCGAGACTCGCGAAAAGATCGCTGACAAGGTGATAGAGAAAGTGAAAGGGCCCGAACCCGTTGCGGTCGACACCAACCCGCCGGCGGCCCAGCACATGTACAGCCCTCCCCCTCCGGCGCCGCAGACCGAACCGGACCCTGACGAAGGGGAGGACTGACCGCAATCCCCATCACCTCTCGTCGAGGGCGTCTATGAGATGGAACCGCCGCTCCTCGACCAGCGTTCCCGCCCACCGGCATGTGACGCGATACAACAGCGCGGAGTAGACCAAACCTCCGGCTGCGGCCAACGTCGCCGACACGGCGCCCCCGAACAGAGCAGCCAGCGCCACCGTCACGACGACAGGACCGGACAGCACCCCCGACACGGCCAGTCCGGCCAACGAGACCAACAGGGCCCGGCCCCCCGGGTTCGAGCCGAAGAGTTGCCTCTCGGGGAGAGGGAACGCCCCGTACACGGAGGTGACGTTCCCCACGCCCATCCACACCAACAATGTGGCTCCCGAAGCAAGCAGTGCGGCGGCGACATACGTCCAGTCACCGGCTACCACCGCTCCGGCGACGGCGGCGGTCACCGCCACCGGCGCCGCCACTGCCACCCAGGTAGCGTTCTTGCCGAGAAGGGCCGCCGAAGGATCGGCGGGAGCGACCACATACACCCAGAACGAGCCGGCGTCGACGCCGAATTGATTCGGTGCCACGGTGGCGATCACGCCCCAGGTGGCCACAACCGCGAAGAAGGGTGCGTAGGGCGAGTCGAGGAACGAGGCGGCAACGATGCCGATCACCGCCACGGTCATCAAACCGCCCACGAATTGGGCCCGAAGTCTCGGGTCTCGGCGGAGATACCTCATTTCCTTGGCAAGAGCCGCCCGCACCGGCCCGGACGACAGCACGCGCTGCAGCCTCGACCCCAGGAGACCGGCATCGCCCGACACCCTGGAGGAACGTCCCGTTGGCGCCCGAGTCTGACTTCGCACCAATGCCCGCCCGTAGGCCCACGTCAACAAGACCGCACCGGCAACAGCCCACGCCACGTAGCCGAGAGCGGGCCCGAACGACCCCGCTTCCAGGGATGCAAATGCGGCGCCGACGGAACCGGAAGGAACTGCTGCCAGCCACAACATCTGCTCGGGGAGGCCGTTGTCGACGAGCCCGGTGAGGTTCCACGCCGCCCCGGTCCCCAAAACCGCTCCTATGCCGACCACTACTGCTACTGCCTGTCCCAGGCCTTGGGCCTTGCTGGTGCGGAGGGCGTCCGAGAGGAAAGTCGTCACCAGACGACCGGTCACGATCACGATGAAGGTGTGCAGGAGAGTGAGAACCGGCACCGTGAGCCAGCCGATCCAGCCGGGCCACAGCCCGAACCCCATCCCGATGCCCACCGTCAGAACGGTGAGGAGGCCACCCGGGCCGACGACACCGGCCACGAGTAGCCCCAAGCCCAACTGGCGCGGCCGAACCGGCAGCAGCTCGAAGGACCGGGCGTCGAGGGTGGCGTCCAAAGAGGCGGCCACCACCGGTACGACAACCCACCCCACATGGACAGCTGTTGATACTGCGACAGCTGTGATCTGCGGCCCAGGAAGATTGGCGGTGGCCAGGACCACCAACCCGCCACCGACGACCCCGAACACAACAGCCCCCGCCCACAGCAGGAGGAGACCGAGGGCAGACATCACTCCCCCCTGACCGACCGTGTTGGCGGTGATGCGGAACTTCAGTCGAACGAAGAGCCAAGCCACGTCATGTCACCTGTCGAGTCAACCGGCGCTCCCACCAGATCGACGAACACGTCCTGGAGTCGGCGGCCATCGGTTACGTCCCGGACCTGCCCGCTCAGCGCCACTCGACCCCGGTCGACGATGATCAGGTGATCGCACAAACGCTCCACCACGTCCATCGCATGATCCGAAAACACCACGGTGCCTCCGGAGGCAGTGTGCCGGGCGAGGATGCGCTCGAGCGTCTGGCGGGCGACAGGATCGAGCCCGGCGAAGGGCTCGTCCAAAAACAGGACCCGCGGATTGTGGAGGAGAGCTGCCGCGATCGCCACCTTCTTGGTCATCCCCAGGCTGTAGTCGGCGACCAGCGTGTCAGCGTCGTCGGCCAGGTCGAGCAAGCGCAACAACGTGTCGCGCCGCTCGGTCACCACACTCGGATCCATGCGCCGAAGGAGTCCGTTGAAGTCGATCAGTTCGCGTCCGGTCAGACGCGGAAACATCGACGGATCGTCCGGGACCACGCCGAAGAACTCTTTGGCGGCAGCCGGATTCGTCCACACATCCTGGCCTGCCACCTCCACCGTCCCGGCGTCGGGACGTAGCAGACCGGTGACAACACGTAGCAGCGTGGTCTTGCCGGCTCCGTTCGGGCCGCAAATCCCAAAGAACGAACCGGGGGGGATATCGAAACTGATGGCGTCGAGGGCCACCTTGGGTCCAAACCGCTTGGTGAGCCCGACGATCGATACGGCAGGTGCAATCATCGCCTCCGCAGGCTATCCACCACCGCGAACCATCTGGGACGTCCGAGCACACCCAGAACCGTGTTTGAACAAGTCGCTCCAGCCATCGACGACAGGCTTCCTACCAGCCACATGACGCGCGAGCGGCCGGGATCTTGCTGCAAATTCACCAAGTCCCAGGCACTCGCCGGGAACCAACGGCGGGGTGTTGTGAGGATCTCTTCACGACGAGTAGGCAATCGCCTGCAAGGGAGCCCACCTGGTCATCGCCCTGGTGTAGAACGAAACCGCCTCCGCCACCTCTCCGTTGGCGAGACACTGGACGGCCGAACAGACCTCCGACACGGTGTCGTCGAGGGCGGCCGTAACGGGATCCAAGCGCCTGCCGACGCCGACGTAGTCGAGCTCGAGCATCCCCCCTTCCGCCGAGCGAACCCACTCCGCCAGATCGGTCAGCTCGTCGACGAGGGGCGACGGCAGCCCCACGTCGCGCCCTGCGGCCGCCGCCTCCTCCAGCCGTTCCCGACCGGTCTCGGCGCCCACTCTCAGCAACATCGGCTCGACCTGATCCTCCGGCGAAAAGGCCACGAACCACCTGAGGGGCGGACACCACGGGGCGGCCATGGACGGGGCGGGCGATGAAGTCCCGGCTCGAATGCGGGCGAGCTCGCGTCGGGCCGTGGCTGCGACCTCTTCGGCGATCATGCCCACACCAAAGCGCTCGGTGGCGCGGTGGTGAGCCACAACCGATTCGAGCATCCGCCGACGTGGCGTGCGGGGGCATCTCCACAGCTGACCGTTCCACTCTGCCTCCCATGCGTCGGCCTCCTGGCTTTCGGTGGTGAGCACAGCCATCCCCAATCGGGGAACGTCGCCGCCGCCGGAGGTAACCGGCAGCCGCACCTCCTCGGCCGGGCGGTACATGCGCAGGTAGGCCACTTCGATCACCATCGGACCCTACCCGTTGCCGGAACCGAGAGAGCTCCGCCCAGACGGATCGATGAAACGCCCCCGAGGCGGTTCCGCTTCTCTGGCTACGAAACAGTCGACAGGTACACTCGACGGGGATCGCTAGGAAAGAGGTTCGCCCGTGGGCGTCTTCGAGACGATGGCCGTGGACAGCCACGAGCAAGTCGTGTTCGGGGTCGACCCCGTATCCGGCCTCAAGAGCATCATCGCCATCCACTCCACCGTCCTCGGTCCCGCCCTCGGCGGGACCCGATTCTTTCCATACTCTTCCGAAGACGAGGCCCTCGCCGATGTGCTCCGCCTGTCCGAAGGCATGACATACAAGGCGGCTGCGGCCGGGTTGGACCTCGGGGGAGGGAAGGCTGTCATCATCGGCGATCCCCACACGGACAAGTCCGAGCGTCTTTTCCGAGCGTACGGACGATTGGTGGATTCCCTTGGAGGCAGGTACATCACGGCCGAAGACGTCGGGACCACCGCCGAAGACCTGACTCTCGTCGCTCGCGAGACCCGCTGGGCTGCGGGTACCCCCGAAGCCGAGGGTGGCTCCGGGGACCCGTCGCCTGTCACTGCCCGGGGTCTCTTCGCAGCAACCAGGGCAGCCGCCCGCCACCGGTGGGGCAGCTCTGACCTCACGGGACGCCGGGTGATGGTCCAGGGAGTGGGCAAGGTCGGGCGAGCCTTCGTTCGCCACCTGGTCGAAGCTCGGGCCGAGGTCATGGTCTCAGACTCCTACCGACCGGCTCTAGACGAAGTGGTTGAGTCCTTCGGCGTCAAGGCCATCGAGGCCGAAGACACCTTCGAAGCCGACGTCGACATCTTGGCGCCGTGTGCGATGGGAGCGGTCCTCGACGAAACGACGATAGGCAAGCTCAACTGCGAGGTGGTGGTGGGATCGGCCAACAATCAACTCGCCACCCCCGGTGACGGCCATCGTCTCGCAGAACGTGACATCCTCTACGCACCCGACTTCGTGGTCAATGCCGGAGGGCTCATCAACGTCTATGACGAGTTGCTCGGATACTCCAAAGCTCGAGCCCTGCATCGAGTCGACGGCATCTACGCCGCCACCCTCCACATCCTGAGGACGGCGGACCGCGAAGGGGTCATCCCCAACGTCGCCGCCCGCCGGGTAGCCGAGCGGCGTATCGCCGAGATCGGTGACCTGAGACGCCTCCACCGCGGTGGCGACCAAGAGCGGACGGGCGGATGAACGTCGAGCACGACGCGCTGGGCCTGGAGGACAAACAGGTCCTCGACATGTACCGGCATATGGTGTTGACCCGGCGAATGGACGACCGGATGTGGGCACTCAACCGCCAGGGACGAGCTCCCTTCGTCGTCGGCTCCTCGGGCCATGAGGCGATTCAGGTCGCATCGGTGATGGCTCTCGACAAGACCAGCGACTGGATCCTCCCCTATTACCGCGACATGGGCGTTGCCGTCGCCTGGGGGATACCGCCGGTGGACGTGTTCTTGGGGGTTTTCGCCCGCAAGACCGACCCCATGTCCGGCGGAAGACAACTCCCTAACCATTGGTCGGATCCCGAGCGACGGGTGTTCACTCAGTCGTCTTGTATCGGAACGCAGTATCCCCACGCCGTCGGGATCGCTCACGCACTCCGCATCCAGGGGCTGCCCGGGGTCGTCGTCGTGTATGGCGGGGAAGGCTCTACCTCGGAGGGAGACTGGCACGAGGCGATGAACTGGGCGGGCATCCATGGCCTTCCCTTGGTATTCATCATCGAGAACAACCAGTACGCCATATCGGTTCCCGCCTCCGAGGAGATCGCCGGCAGCCTCTCCGCCCGAGCAGACGGATACGGGTTCAGCGGGGTGACGATCGACGGAAACGACCCCTTGGTGGTGTACCAGAGCACCAAAGAGGCCGTCGACCGTGCCCGCCAAGGGGGCGGACCCACCCTCATCGAAGCCGAAACGTATCGCTACTACGCCCACACCTCCGACGACGACGACCGCCTCTACCGAACGCGCCAAGAGGTCGAGATGTGGCGGCGGCGCGACCCGATCACAATCCTGCGCCAGTATCTCATCGAACAGCGACTCCTCACCGAGGGTGATGAGAAGTCGTTCGATGAAGAGATCACCGCCGAATTGGCGGAGGCGGTCGGCCAGGCCGAGAGCGCGCCGCGTCCCGACGAGCCCTACACCCGGGTATACGCCCAACCGATCGTCCCCGACGCAGCGGTAACAGCGCCCGAACCGGAGCCCGACGGCCCCAGGGTTAATCTCATCACGGCCGTCAACCGGGCCATCGCCGACGTCATGGCCGCCCATCCCGACACCGTCGTGTTCGGAGAGGACGTCGCCGGCGAGAAGGGTGGCGTGTTCAAGGCCACCCAGCACCTCACGGCTCGCTTCGGCCCAGAGCGCTGCTTCAACAGCCCGCTGTCCGAGTCGATCATCGTTGGGGCCGCCATCGGAATGGGAGCAGCCGGCCTGAGGCCGATTCCCGAGATCCAATTCGCCGACTACATCCACCCCGCGTTCGACCAGATCGTCTCCGAGGCGGCACGGGTTCACTATCGATCTGACGGAAAATGGACCTGCCCCATCGTGATCCGCACACCGTATGGGGCCGGGATCCACGGCGCCTTGTATCACTCCCAGTCGGTCGAGGCCTTCTACGCCCATGTTCCGGGGCTCAAGGTGGTCGTTCCGTCCACACCGGCCGATGTCAAAGGCCTGCTCTTCTCGGCGGTGGAGGATCCCGACCCGGTGATCTTCCTGGAACCGAAGAAGCTCTACCGACTCGGCAAGGGACAGTACCCGGAAAGCGAGTGGCGGGTGCCAATCGGCAAGGCTGCCGTCCGCAGATCCGGCGTCGACCTCACGATCCTCGCCTATGGAGCCATGGTCCATCTCGCCATCGAAGCCGGGAAGCACCTGGCACTAGCCGGTATCGACGCCGAGATCATCGACCTGCGATCCCTAAAACCCCTCGACTGGCCCACCGTCGAAGCTTCGGTCAAGAAGACCTCTCGGGTACTCATCGTCCACGAGGACAACGAATTCTTGGGATACGGGGCGGAGTTGGCTGCCCAGATCGCCGACAAGACCTTCGAATGGCTCGACGCCCCCGTTCGACGATATGCCCTCGCCGACATCCCCGCCATGCCCTACGCCCAAGAGCTGGAAGCCGAGACCTACCCGACCGTCGACGGCATCGTCGCTCACGCCACCGCCCTCGCCGCCTACTGAGAGGGCGCTCGCTCGTTCTTGGAGGGGTTCGGCCCGGATAAACCTGCACCGACCCGTCAGCAGGCATCCCCATGGAAGGCGTCACCGCAAGGAGTCCTAACCTCTGGAAGATGTCTGTCGCGTCGTATCTATCGGAACTGGTCGGGCGAGCGTTCGCCGATTCCGGGCTCGACCCCGCGCTGGGGGCCGTGGTTCCTTCCAACCGTCCCGAGCTGGCCCAGTTCCAGTGCAACGGGGCCATGGCCGGCTCGAAGGCCGTGGGGAGGCCACCCCGGGAGATCGCCGAGGAGGTGGCCGGACGACTCGCACACCACGATGTCCTCTCTCGGGTAGAGGTGGCCGGCCCCGGGTTCTTGAACCTCACCCTCACCGACGACGCCCTCAGCAGTTGGATGGAGGGCATGTCTACTGACGATCGACTCGGGGTCCCCGAAACCACCCGGCCCCTCACGATCGTCGTCGATTACGCCGGGCCCAACGTGGCCAAGGCCATGCACGTGGGCCATTTACGCGCCACCATCATCGGCGACAGCATCGCCCGTGTCTTTTCCTTCCAGGGCCACAGGGTGATTCGCGATCCCCACTTCGGTGACTGGGGCTTCCAAATGGGGGTCATCATCGCCGAGCTGGAGGAGAGGCATCCCGATTGGCCGTACTTCGACGCCGAGTTCGAGGGTGCCTACCCAACCGAACCGCCGGTGACCCTCGCCGACCTCGAAGAGGTCTACCCCGCTGCCGACCGACGCGCCAAGGCGGATGAGACCTTCGCTGCAAAGGCACGGGATGCCACCGTCGGACTGCAACGGAAGCGGGCAGGATACCTTGCCCTGTGGCAACACATGCGATCGGTGTCTCTGGAGGCTCAACGCCTCAACTTTTCCGATCTCGGGGTGGATTTCGACATCTGGTACGGCGAATCCGATGTGGCCGATCTCCTGGAGCCTCTCGTGACCGAGCTGAAGACCAGAGGAGTGGTCGAAGAGTCCGACGGCGCTCTCATCGTCAGGGTCGACCGAGACGACGACAACCGGGACATCCCGCCCCTGTTGGTGGTCAACTCCCGCGGGGGCTACCTGTATTCGACCACCGACTTGGCGACGGTGTGGTATCGGGCGACCGAGCTCGGTGCCGACCTCGCCGTCTACGTGGTCGACGCTCGTCAGGGCGATCACTTCGTTCAGGTGTTCCGGGCGGCAGAACTATCGGGGATCTCCGGTGACATGGTCATGGAACACGTCGGCTTCGGCACCATGAACGGGCCAGACGGCAAACCCTTCCGGACACGGGAAGGTGGAATTGTGTCGTTGCGTGACCTCATAGAAATGGTCGAGACCGCCGCCGCCGCTCGCCTCGCCGAGGCGGACATCGCCGCCGACTACCCGCCGGAGGAGCGGGCAGCCATCGTGCATCAGGTGGGAATCGCCGCCCTCAAGTTCGGAGACCTCCAATCGAACCGCTCGTCTGACTATGTCTTCGACCTCGATCGCTTCTCCGCTTTCGAAGGCAAGACCGGGCCCTACTTGCAGTATGCAGCTGTGCGCATACGGTCCCTACTCCGGCGGGCCGAGGCGGAGGGATTCGATCCCGGAGAAACCGTGGTTGCAGCCGTCGACCAGGAACGGGCCATCGTGCTCGACCTGTTGCGCTTTCCGGAGGTGGTGGATCGCGCCGCCGAGTTGCGCGCCCCCAACCACTTGGCCGAGTACGCCTTCGAACTGGCGGTGAAATTCAACCGGTTCTATGACGTGTGCCATGTTCTCTCGGAGAAGGACACTGCCCAGCGGGGTAGCTGGCTGACTCTCTGTCGAGTGACACACGACACCCTTGCCTGCTCGCTCGACCTGTTGGGCATCGAGGTACCGGCGCGGATGTGAAGTGACCAACCCGACCATCAGACTCGCCCGGTTGGAAGACACCGACGCCATCGCCTCGTTCACCAGCGATACGTTCTCGTGGGGCGACTACGTGGCTGACGAGTTTCAGTCGTGGTTGGCAGAACCCGACCTCGGCATACCCGTTGTGACCGACGAGCGAGACCGACCTGTTGCCGTGGCACGCGTCAAGATGCTCAGCGCGCGTGAGGGATGGCTATCGGCAGCTCGCGTCCATCCGGACCATCGACGGCGCGGGCTCGGGTCGGCGTTGAATGACTGGTGCGTGGGTTGGGTGGCACAACGCGGAGGACAGGTGGCACGCCTCCAGGTGGAAACAGACAATGCCGCGGCCCACAATCAGGTGATCCGACTTGCCTATCGACCGGTCATGTCTGCAATCAACGCCATTCGCGAGGTTGGCCGGGAGCCGATCGAACCGACGACCAACGGCGGACAGCGGGTGATCGGTCCCGAGCGCCTGGAACGTGCTCCGCGCACCGAAGCGGAGATGGCCTACGTGGCTTGGTCCACCAGCGAGCTGGCGCGGGCCGCCCGGGCGATGTTCGCCACCGATCTGTGGGCGTGGCGCCAAATGACTCCCGACGACGCCCTGGCCTCCCCCGTGTGGCACTGCCCGTCAGGATGGATCATGGCGGAAGAGGACGACGGTGACCTACTCGTCCGATGGATGGTGTGCACACCCGACGACGGGGACCGCCTCGTCCGCGCCACGGTCGATCTGGCTCACCAGCTCGGCTTGGGAGGACTAGAGGTGGTTGCCCCGAATGTCGACTGGCTCACGCCGTCACTGACCGAACACGGACTCGACCCCCACCCGACCCGAATCTACGAGAAGCCGCTCTGAGCCACCCGCTCACAGCACGACCATGGTGCCGATCGCCCACACGAAATAGAGGATGGGGATGTCGCCGTCGGTTGCGAAGGCTGTCCCCAATCCACCCGACCGGGCCCACCAGGCCAGAGGGACACCTATGAGCGGCACGGCAGTCATCCCCGACAGTGCCACGGCTCTGAGAGCTTCGAGAGCGATCTCGAATGGAACCGGCAGGTCGATGGCCAAATCGGACAGGTATCCGCCGAGGAGCAGGAGCAGCGCCCCGACCACAATCGTGGTCAGCACCCGCGCCACGGCCACCTGGACTTCGGTGTAACCGATCAGTCGTCTTCCCCGACCGAGGGGACCCTCGGCGGCGATCCCGAGAGCGAACCCGCCCAGGATCCCGATGACGAGACTCGATCCCAACATTGCCCCGGTCGAGAGCTCGAGTCCGATCGAGACCAGCTCGAATCCGTCCAGCAGCACGGCCACTGCTAGACCCAAGAGGACACTTCCCAACACAACGAGCGCCACATCGAGCATCGTTCCTCCCGCCCCTGTTCCCAATGACAGATAGTGACGGGTCGATGAAGGAGTCGTCTCGGGCCGAACGGACATGGCTCGGCCACCTTAGGGGGACGGAGCGATAGACGGTGAGCCAAACCAACGAGTGCCTGGTCAGATCGATCGGTCGGATCCTGGCCACGCTCCCTGCCGAAGCCTGCCTCAGAGTGTGTGCGCCTTGCGGGCCTCGTTGTAGAGCTCGATCGGATGGGCGACGCGATACCAGTCGTCCAGGTACTGGCGCAGTTGCATCTCGCATCCCGGATTGGCCGACGCCACCAACGTGGACCCGGTGGCGCCGACTTCTACGGCCTTCCGGCGGCCGAGTTCCGCCGAAGCCTGCGGATGCCGGAGCGAATAGACACCGGCCGCTCCACAACACATCCCGGCCGGGTCGACATCGACCGGGGCATAGCCGGCGGCGGTGACGACCGCGCGCGCTGCCGCTGTGTCGCGTTGCGCGTGGCGTAGGTGGCAAGGATCCTGCACGGCTACCGAGCCTCGGCCCGGATCGAGGGAGGGGAGATGCCCGTCGGCGATGAGCTCGGCCACAACCATGGTCACATCCCTGGCCCGAGATGCCAGTTCGGCTCCCCTCTCTGCCCACTGCCCGTACTCGGCCAGGTGAGCCGAACACCCGGCTGCGGTGGCAACCACCAAGTCCACCTCAGAGAAGGCGGCGACGTTGGCCCGGGCGAGACGCTGGGCATGTACCGCTGCACCGTCGTGAGCGGCCAGCGCACCACAGCATGTCTGGTGGTCGGGCACCACCACCCGGTACCCGGCTGCCACCAACAGCTCGGCAGCCGCTTGCTGGACCGGGGCGAACCACTGTTCCATCACGCAGCCGCGGAGAACGGCCGCCACCCCCAAGTCACCAGATCCTCCCGTGACCATCTTCCGCCGCACGTCCTTCTGGGTCGGACGCACGCCCGTCAGTGAGGCCGCCACCCGACTGGGGAGCAGCGGCCGCAAGACCGGTGTCCGCAGAACCCGCATGCCGGTGGTGGCCAACCTCATGAGTGTTCGCCACCCCAGCACCCGACCCAACACGAATCGGCGAAGCGGCCCCGCCCGGTCGGGCACCTGCGCCGCCACCTCCGCCCGAGCACCCTCCATGGCGCGCCCAAACGGCACGAGACTGGGGCACACTGCCTCACACGCCCGACATTGCAGACAGAACCCCATGATGTCGGAAAAGGACCCATCGACTTCGAGGAGTCCCTCGGCGACAGCACTCATGGCCATGAGACGGCCGCGGGGCGAGTCGGTGTCACGGCCGGTGAGACGATAGGTGGGACAGTGAGGGAGGCACAGGCCGCATTGGACGCATGCCGACAATTCCGCTTCTGTGGGATGGAATTCAGTGACCCAACCCATCAGATACGACCCGGCAGCCGACCGGGCTCCAGCACCCGGGCAGGATCGAATGCAGCCACGACCCGCCTCTGGAGGGGGAGCGTCGAGGGTGGCGTCCCCCACGGGTCGGCCGAGCCTTCACCCGCCACACGGACGACGGCTCCGCCCGACTCTTCGGCCCACGATCTGAGGTCGGAGATTTCAAAGGAGTTCGTCGTCGCGAATGTCACCTCACCGACACCGTGCTGGGCCACGAAGGGCGAACCGGGCGGGAGCCGACTCACGGCAACCGTCAACAAGCTGGGGCGAACCCGTATCGACCACGACACCTCTCCGGTCGGAGGCGGCGGGTAGTCGAGGCAGGACCGGTGAGCACCACCCAACGCCGACAGCTGGGCTTGGACCTCTGCCGCGGTGCCTGCCAGAAGAACGGTCACCCCCTCACGCGTCTCAAGCACCGCCAGGGGGCGATGCACCGCGCCCGCCGCTTCGGGTGTGTCGACGCGCACGGTGGCCACGGCTTCGGTCAGCGGCCACAACTTGAGGCACACCGATGTGATCACGCCTAGCGATCCGAGCGAGCCGGTGTACAGGCGAGGAAGGTCGTAACCCGTCACACTCTTGACGACACGAGCCCCGCCCTTGACGACACGGCCGTCACCCGTCACGGCTCGTACCTCGAGCAAGCGGTCGCGAATCGGGCCGTACCGGAGCCGCCGGTATCCGGACGTGGCGCTCGCCACAGCTCCTCCGACGGTTCCCCCGCCGGGCCATTCCGCCAAGACGGCACTCTGTTGCCTGGTGCCCAGCTCGCCCTCGAGGTCCGTGACCGTCGTACCCGCCCCGACCACGACCGTCAGATCATCGGGCTCCCAGTCGATGATTCCCGCCAGTCCCAGGGTCGAGACGACCAGGTCGGGGGGTTCGTCGTAGCCGATCCGCCGGTGGGTGCCGCCCCCCCACACCGCCACCTTCTGCGATGTGGCCGATGCGTGCTGGAGAAGGTGGGTCAGTTCCCCCTCGTCGACCGGACCTACCGCCCGGACACCGTCCGGGGCACCCGCCACGGAGATGGCGCGCTCTGGAGCAAGCGGATCACCCCCCGTCACACCCACACTCCGTCGGGAACGGGTCTTGGACCACTCAGATCGAAACAACGAGACCCCAATGGCAGGACCTTGGCAGGATTGAAGGTATCGGCCGGATCGAAACATTCTTTCAGCCTGGCTTGGGCATCCAGGTCTGCCTCGCTGAAAACCATGGACATGAGATCGCGCTTCTCCAAGCCGATTCCGTGCTCACCCGACAGGGTCCCCCCGTTGTCGACGCACACAGCCACCATCTCCTCGGCCGCCAGACGAACACGGGCGGCCTCGTCAGGGTTGCGACCGTCGTAGGCGATGAGAGGGTGCAAATTTCCGTCCCCGGCGTGGAAGACATTCATCATGACCAGGTGGTGACGGTCGGCGATCTCGTAGACGGCTGCCATCGTCTCGACCAGCCTCGTCCGGGGAACGGAGGTGTCGTGGAGGTAATAGTCGGGGGCCGTCTGCGCGACCGCCCCAAAAGCCGACTTCCGGGCCTTCCACAGCAAGGCGCGCTCCGCCTCGGTCTGGGCGGTGGTGATCTCGGCTCGGTGGGCGGCGCCCACCTGACGTATCACCTCGGCTTCTGCCTCCACCGCCGCCGTCTCTCCGAGCACCTCGGCCAGGAGGAGAGCAGCCGCCTCGGTGGGCAACCCGGCTCCCAGCCAGTTCTCCACCACTGTGGCCATTCGCTGATCCATCATCTCGAGGGCAGCAGGGACCACGCCGCGGGCGATGACCCCAGAGACGGTGGCGGCGGCGTCCTCGACCGTCTCGAAGGCAAGCAGAAGAGTGCGAACATCGGGTGGATCCGCCATGAGTCGCACGAGGACCCGCGTCACCATACCGAGCGTCCCCTCCGAGCCCACCATCACTCCTCGGAGGTCGAGACCGACTGGGTCGGGGGCGGAACTACCCAGCGTCACGACCTCGCCTCCGGCCAGCACGGCCTCCACCGCCAGGACATGGTTGACGGTGCTTCCCTCAGCCAGGCAATGCGGTCCGCCCGAATTGTTGGCCACGTTCCCACCTACCGTGCAAACCGACTGCGAGGAGGGGTCGGGGGCAAAGTGCAGTCGATGGACGGACGTGGCGGCGGACAGGTCGAGGTTGATGACTCCCGGGCCCACCCATGCCGTCATGTCCACGGGATCCACCTCGAAGATCGCGTTCATGCGGGTGGTCGAAACGACGACACCGCCTTCGCTGGGGACAGCCCCTGCGGCCAGGCCCGTTCCCGCCCCCCGAGCTACGATCGGGACACCGTGACGCTCGGCAATTCTCACGACGCCGGCCACCTCTTCGGTCGACTCGGGGAATACGACAACGGTGGCCTCTCCCCGGATGACGCCGGCGTCACTCGAGTAGAGGTGGAGGGCGTAGGCGTCCTCGGTGACTCGTGCTGCACCGAGAAGGTCCGCGAGGTCGGCGGTCAATCCCATGTCCTGATGATACGACCTGACCGGGGACGGACCACAAGCCCCAGAGGACGTCGTTGGAACGACTCGGTCAACACTGCCCTAGGCTGGGAGGATGAACGAAGCGGGTGCCACCCCACCAACCGAGGCGAGCAGCGACCAGCAAACCTGGCGTGTCCTCGCCCATGCCTCCGCCTTGATCCAGTTCATCGGCATCCCCTCGTTCGTCGGCCCGTTGGTGGTGTGGCTCATCCGTCGCGAGGATCCGGTCGTGGAACCCCACGCCCGCGAGGCTCTCAACTTTCAACTCTCGCTCATCATCTACTTCGTGGGTGGCATCGTGGTGGCGATCATCGCCGCCATCACCATCGTGGGCCTGGTGCTCACGGTATTCATCATCTTCTTTTTGATAGCGCTGGTCATCGCCGAGATCGTGTTCGCGATCCTGGCATCGATCGCAGCCTCTCGCGGCCAGTTCTACCGATACCCCTTGAATCTGAACCTGATCAAGGGCTGACCCGGGGCCTCCCGCGCCGGCCAGATGGGATTGTCGACTTAGAGGGCGCGCCAATAGAGCTCGTGCGTTTTGCCTCTCCAGCCACACCGCCTGGTGTTGAACAGAAATCGCAGCACGATGGCTCACCTATTTGCGCGCCCTCTCATCAGGGACAACCCCATCCGCCGCCGCCGGGAGTCCGTATGAGGAGACGGTCGCCGGGCCCGGCCGACACGGTGGTCTTGGCCGCCAGCAGCTGACGCGACCCGTCCCCGGCTATGAGCCAGTCCTCGCCCACCGCCCCCGGCTCTCCTCCCTGGAGGCCCCACGGGCGATGGCGACGGCGCTCGCCGATCAGCGACACGGTCACGTCCTCGTCGAAAGCCAACTCTCGCTCGATCCCCTCACCCCCGGGGTATCGCCCGGCACCTCCGCTTCCTCGTCTCAGCGTGGTGCGGGTGACTCGAAACGGGTAGTGAGACTCGATCGATTCGCGGGGGGTGTTCTTGGTGTTGGTCATGCCGGTCTGGATACCGGATTGGCCGGATCGACCCGGCCTTCCCCCCTGGCCGCCTGCCACGGTCTCGTAGTAGGCGAACCGGTCGTTACCTATGAGACAGTTGTTCATGGTGCCCTGTGAGGCGGCCGGTACCCGATCAGGGGCGGCCTGGGCGAGGGCACCGAGGAGGACGTCGGCAATGCGCTGGCTCGTTTCGACATTTCCGGCCGCCACCGCCACCGGTGCCACCGCTCCCACCAGCGAACCCGCCTCGACTCGGAGCTCGAGGGGCCGATAGCATCCGCCGTTCGCAGGGATCGTGGGGTCCGTCGCCACCCTCACCGCATAGTAGAGACAGGAACGGGTGACGGCCTCGGGAGCATTGAAGTTGGCGGGGATCTGACAATGGGTGCCAGTGAAGTCAGCCGTGAGGGTCCCACCCGCCAACGTGATCCTGACCAACAAGGGCACGTCGCGCTCGCCCCACTCCATGACATCTTGGAACACGTAATCCCCGTCGGGTAGAAACTCGAGAGCAGAACGCATGCGTCGTTCTCCATAATCCAACAAGGCCTTAGACACCTCCCCGAACCGACCGACGCCTTCAGAGGCGATCAGTTCGATCAGTCGTCGAACGGCCACCTCGTTGGCTCCCATCTGGGCGGCTAGGTCACCACGCCGCTCCTCCGGTGTCCGCGTGGCCGCCAGCAAGGGAACCAAGAACTCCTCCGACCACACCCCCTCCGTCGAGCAAACAATGGGTGCGATGACGTGGCCCTCTTGCTCGAGTGTCTCGGCGTGGGCCGGCATCGAACCGGGTGCCTCACCGCCTACGTCGGCGTGGTGGGCGCGGTTGCCGACCCAGGCCACATGCCGTCCGCGCACGAACACAGGACAGACCAGCGTGAGGTCGTTGAGATGTGTCCCTCCGGCGAAGGGGTCGTTGACGGCGTACTGGACTCCCGGCCGTGGCTCAAAACGCTCCAGCACCGCCATGACCGACGCCGGCATGGCGCCCAGGTGCACCGGGATGTGCTCCGCTTGAGCCAGCATCTCCCCTTCCGGGGTGAACAGGGCAGCGGAACAGTCGGCGCGCTCTTTGATGTTGGGCGAAAACGACGTACGTCTCAGGACAACACCCATCTCTTCCGCCAGCGACGCGAAGCGATTTCGAGCCACCTCGAGAGTGATGGGATCGATCGTCACCAGCGGATCTCCAATGTTCCATCGGAAGCGACCGTCGCCCGCTCCCCGGGGGCTATGACCGTGGTGCCGACTTCCTCGGAGACGATCGCGGGACCGGCGAGAGTGACACCGGCCGGGAGATCAGGGCGCCACCATTCCGCACTCTCGACCGGCCGGCCGTCGAATACAACCGGCCTGGTGCGATGAGGAGGAAGTGGACCTTCGGCGACGTCGGGGAGATCAGTCCACCTCAGGTTCGCCTTCCCTCGCGCGGCTGCCCGAACCGTGACGCTCTCTGTGGGGTCATCTGGGCGGGAGAAGCCGTTGAGCTCACGGTGCAACCGGTGAAACCGTACGATCGCCTCGTCGATCCCCTCTCCCGGCTCGAGGGGCACGGTGATCTCGTGGGCCTGACCGCGATATCTCATGTCGACCGCCCGCTCCACGACCGCCGGGGCCGACCCGTGTGAAGCGGCGAACGACGCTGCTGTCTCATGGGAAATCCGACGCAACTCCGACTCGAGGTCGGCATCGACGGAAACGCTCCGGGCGGAGTCGTGGCGGGGAGGTGCCATGAGGAGGCCCAACGCTGAGAACACGCCTGCAAACGGGGGTACCTCGACGGAAGCCATGTTCAGCTTCTGCGCCAGGCTGGTGGCATGGAGACCTCCCGCTCCCCCGAAGGCGACAAGCACGGCGTCTCTGGGATCGATTCCCTGCTCCACCGACACCGCTCGGATGGCCCGGCCCATGTGGGCCTCCACGACATCGACGATCCCCTGAGCGGTGGCGGCCTGGTTCAACCCCGCCAAGTCCCCCACCTTTCGAAGGGCGGTGGCGGATGCCTCCCCGTCGAGCTGCAGATCTCCACCGAGGGGTCGGTGAGGGTTGATCCTTCCCAAGGCGAGATGGGCATCGGTCACGGTGGCCTCGGTGCCCCCTTGGCCATACGACGCCGGTCCGGGATGGGCCCCGGCACTGTGGGGCCCAACCCGCAAGGAGCCACCCGGGTCCACCCAGGCGATACTGCCGCCGCCGGCTCCCACGGTGTGAACGGCCACCGACGGCATCCTGCACACATACCCGTCGACAGATCGCTCGTAGGCAACCTCTGGTCTCCCGTCATCGATGCGTGACACGTCTGTCGAGGTTCCACCCATGTCGAAGGTGACGATCCGTCGACGACCACGGGCCCGGCTCATCTCGGCCGCGGCGACGACACCCCCGGCCGGGCCCGACAGGAGAAGGGCCGCAGCCAGGGCAGCCGCCTCGGTGATCTCCATCAGTCCCCCCGACGACCTCATAACCTGCACAGTCCGGGCGACCTCGGCAGAACGGCGCTCGAGACGGCACAGATAACCCTCCACCACCGAGGCGAGATAGGCGTTGAGAACCGTGGTAGACGTGCGTTCGAACTCCCGGAACTCGGGAGCGACGCGGCTCGACAGACTGATGGGCACTTCGAGCGCAGCCAGCGCCTCGCCGACTCTCTCCTCGTCGGCGGGATCGACAAACGAGTAGGCGAGAGAGACCGCCACTGCTCGAGGCGCCAGCTCGATGACTCGTTGCGTGAGTCGGGCCACGTCGGCGTCCATTCCGAGCCGATGGTCCCTCGTGACCAGTGGTTCGGGCCGATCGACAAACGGATCGTACAGAGACGGGCGTTCCTGGCGGCCGATCTCGATGACGTCCTCGAATCCGGCGTCGGTGATGAGCACCGTGTCGTCTCCCGCTCGCTCCAGAAGGGCATTGGTGGCCACGGTGGTGCCGTGCAAGAGCGAATCGGCCCGACCGGTCGAGGCCAATCGAGCGGCGCCGGTAACAACAGCCTCGCTCTGATCGGGACTGGTCGGGACCTTCACCCTCTGCACGTCGCTTCCGTCCCAGGCCACGCAGTCGGTGAAGGTTCCGCCGACGTCGACTGCCACGACCATGCTCACGATCCCGGCTCCCTCTTCAACAGGCTCGAGCTGCCGCCCAGGGCATGGGCTACTCTCGGTAGATGCCAGTTCAACCCGAACCCACCCCCAACCCCAACGCCGTGAAGTTCACCGTCGGCCGACCGGTGGGAGGCCCGAAGACCTTCTCCGGGGAAGCAGAAGCCAAGGGCGAGCCTCTGGCCGCCGGCCTCTTGGGAATCGAGGGCGTGAGCAGCGTCTTCATGACCGCCGACTTCGTGACCGTGACGAAGGAAGCAGACGGAGACTGGGCAGCGATCACGCCACTCGCCACCTCGATCATCGAGGCCCATTTCCGCTGAAGAGAGCAACGGAAGCGGCCACCAGGTCTGCTACCCCGGGGGCGACACGGCGCGGCAGGCGATCAGCACCGAACCAGGCAACGTCCTCCGACTCGGAGCTCACCGTCGGGTCGGACTCGCTCACGATGGCCAGCATCTGCAGATCGAGATGCCATGCGCCCAGCCGGCAAGGACCCGGATGGCGCGACAGGAGAGCGGGCAAAGGCCCGATGGTGCCTGTCAACCCAGTTTCCTCGCGAAGCTCTCGGGCTGCCGCCTCGACGACCGACTCATCTGTGCATTCGAAATGGCCGCCAGGCTGGACCCACAGCCCGATCCGTGCATGGAGAACGAGGCACACCCGTCGACCGTCCGGAGTGAGCGGCAGGGCAGAGGCCGTGAAATGGGTGGGGTAGCTCGACCGGTAAACGTTGGTCGGGTCTCCCGCCAAGGGGAGCCACTCTGCGGCCTGTTCCCCGGCGCAGAGCTGCAGGGTTCGGGTTATGTCGTCGCAGAGTGCGGCGGTGGAAGGCACCCGGCGATGGTACCGAGCGGAGTGCCAGACCTCGTCGGGAAGCTCCCCATGTTTCCTGGAAGGATTGGGGCTGACGCCAGGGCCACGGTCCTCATGACTCCTCGGACAGGACCCGCTGGCGGATCGGCCACGAGAGCCCGGCCGGATCCTCCCAGCTCAGCTCGACTAGCCACCCATCACGATCTCGTCGGGCTGCGACGGGCGTCCCATCGACCATGCCCATGAGATGTTGCGGCACATCGTCGACCAGGGGCGCGATGTCGACCGATCCTCCCGACAGCGCCGCGAGAACCGGCCCCTCGATGATCTGCCATTCGCCGTTGTCGACAACCGCGGTCACCAACCAGGCCTCGTCCGGCAACCGTGAATAGGGCCCGCCATCGAGTGATGCCAGCCGCCTGACGAGGACGGTCACGTCGATCGTGTCGTCGCCCACCCATTCCACACCCGAGACACCGGCCCACTCCACAAAGGACCGACCCTCTGAGCTTTCATCGGTCCCGTCGCGTGTGAACCAATCCACCACGAACCACTCGCCGAGCGTGGCCGCCTCCCCTTCGAGGTTGTGGAACGGAACGGCCATCAGGTCGGCCTCCGACCACATCGCGCTTGCGACATCCACTGGCGACGTCGAAGGTGGTGAATCCAGTGGCTCGACGGGTTGGGCGGGGGCCACCACCGTGGTTTCCACCTGGACATCGCTGCCCACCACGGCATGGCCCACCGGGGGGGCCATGCCCCGCCCAACCGAGAGGCCCACCGCAGTCAGGACGACGGCGACCGCCACCAGATAGACGAGCCAGCGACGATCCGGCGGGGGCTTCAGCGAGTCCCACGGGATGCGCTCGAAGACCTCGACGTCACGATCCTCGTCGGCGCTTCGCGTATCCACGCCGGCAACGTATCGGCGCTCCGGTGGTGGTTCAAGGGGGTTGGTTCCACCTCTGCCGCCTCGAACTGGCCACCGTCCACTTCATCTCCCGGCGCCGAGGCAGTCGGCGGTCGTGGGCGCGGTTGCGACGTGGCCAAACCTGTGGAACTCTGTCGACGGTCACTATCGTTGTCGATCCATGGTCACCAACCCCGACCCGAAGCCGGGACGCTGGATCTTGCCCCTCGTGGTGCTGGGCATGGTCGCGTTCACCTACTTCTTCGTACGCGAGCTCCCCACGGGAGTGGACGACCCGGTGATACCCGCCACCACGCTCCCCTCTGACACAACCCTGTTGGGCGGCACCGACCCTGGTGACCAGACAGGAACGACCGACCCGACCGACGTCGGCGACCCGGCTGCCCAGGCTTATCTCGAAGCCGTCGACGGGGTGTACGCGTCGCTCCTGGAACTCCAGGTGGAGATGGCGGCCATCAACAGCGGATTCGATGCCGACCCGCGCCAGGTCGAGTACGCCGACGCGGTAGCCCGTCTTCGCGCCCTCGGCGACGACGCCGAGGATCTACTCGACGAGATGGACGCTCTGACACCACCGGAGGCCCTCACACCGGATCACGAAGCGATCCGCACCGCCGTGGCCACTGCCGCCGGCGCCGCCGACGACGCCCTGGCTGGGCTGCAGTCCACCGACGACGGGACGCAGCGACGTAACGCCATCGCCGCATTCGATCAGGCGGTGTCAGACATGGAGAACGCCATATCCACCGCCCGGACCACGGCCCAAGGGACACCTCCCACAGCTCCAGGCCCCGAGGACGGGGAAGACCAGGACGGTTCCGCAGACGAAGAAGGCGACAACGGGAACGGATGATGGGAATCTCCCTTGGTTCAGCCCGGGCTGACCAGGCAGCGGAGTTCCTCACCACGATGGGAGCGTCTTTCGGCTTCGACCTCCCCAGCGAGGACCGCCTCCAGAAGTTCACAGATCTGTTCGAATGGGAGCGGTCGATCGTCGCCCGCGACGACGGTGACATGGTCGGCACCACGGGAGCGTTTTCCCTCGAACTGACCGTGCCCGGAGCCACCATGCGGTGTGGAGGCACCACTGTGGTTTCCGTTCTGCCCAGCCATCGCCGCCAAGGGATCCTGCGAAGGATGATGAAAGCCCACCTCGATGAGGTCCGCCAACGAGACGAGCCGATCGCCGCGTTGTGGGCCTCGGATTCGGCCATTTATGGCCGCTTCGGGTTCGGGTGCGCCACCCAGGGAGTAGACGTCACGGTGTCACGTGAGCACGCCCAGCTCCACCGGCTCTCGCCACCACCCGCTCCCGTTCGCCTCGTGACCGCTCAACGTGCCAGCCACATCCTGCCGGAGTTGTACGAACAGGTCAGGAGCGACGTCCCCGGATTCTTGAGGAGAACACCCGAGTGGTGGAACTGGCGGCACTTTCGTGATGGAGAGGACGACCGCGACGGAGCCACCTCATTTCGCTACGCCGTCACCGGCGCCCCCGACGAAATCACCGGGTTCGTGCAATACCGCCAAAAGGAGAAGTGGACCGACGGTCACGGACAAGGGGAGATCCAGGTCAACCAGTTGCTCGGCTCGGATCCCGAGTCCTGGGTGGGGCTGTGGAAATTCGTCCTCGAACACGACCTCATTGCCCGGGTCACGGCGCCCCACCGTTCGGTGGAGGACCCGCTCTTGCATGTGCTGGCCGGGGGTCGTCGAGCCCGTCTGGAGACGTCGGATGCCCTCTGGGTGAGGGTCATGGATGCCAGAGCTGCCCTCGAGGGGCGGTCCTACTCCGACCGCGCCCGGGTGGTGATCGGCCTGGCCGACCCTGGAACGACCGAACAGTCGGTGTGGCACCTCGACCTCAGCCGGGAGGGCGCCACAGTGACCCCCACCGACGCTTCCCCCACCGTGACGATGGATCTAGAGGATATGGGTGCCTGTTTCCTGGGGTGGAGCCGTTTTGGGGCCATGGCGCGATCAGGCCGCGTCAAGGGTGCGGCCGAAGATGTGGCCGCTCTCGATCGCGCCTTCGCCTGGTCACCTCTGCCGTGGTGCCCCGAAGTTTTCTGAGCGGTCCCGCGCCCGTCGGCTGTCATGGGGGCCGGTTGAGCGACTCATGAGGAGGTTGCCTTGAGCCACGACCACCGCGTCCAACACCACTCCGAGGCGGACGGCGATGGTGGTCACGACCGGCATGCCGGACACAGCGTGGCCATGTTTAGAGATCGGTTCTGGCTGTCGCTGACACTCGCCGTCCCTGTTGTCGTCTTCAGCGACATGATCCAGGAGTGGTTCGGCTACACCGCTCCTGCCTTCCTCGGCTCGGAGTGGATCGCGCCGGTGCTGGGAACGGTGATCTTCGTCTATGGGGGGTCGCCGTTCCTGATGGGAGCGCTCCAGGAGGCGAAGGATCGTCAACCGGGAATGATGCTGTTGATTGGAATGGCGATAACCGTCGCCTTCGTCGCCTCGATGGCTACCACCCTTGGCTGGTTCGATCTCGACTTCTGGTGGGAGTTGGCCGCCCTCATCGTGATCATGCTGTTGGGTCATTGGATGGAGATGCGCGCCATCGGCCAGGCTCGGGGGGCATTGTCGGCCCTCGCCGAGCTCTTGCCCGACGACGCCGAACGCGTCACGGACTCCGGGACAGAAACGGTCTCGATCTCCGAATTGCAGGTGGGCAACCTGGTGCTCGTCCGCCCAGGTGCTCGGGTCCCTGCCGACGGCGTCATAGCCGAAGGGGAAGCCGAGATGGACGAGGCAATGGTCACCGGCGAATCCAAGCCGGTGGCGAAGACGATCGGGGACCGGGTGGTGGCCGGCACGGTGACGACCGACTCTGCGATCCGGGTCGAAGTCGATGCAGTCGGGGACGACACCGCCCTGGCCGGCATCCGGAGGCTGGTCGCTCAGGCCCAAGAGTCCAAGTCCCGAGCACAGGTTCTTGCCGATCGGGCCGCCGCCCTGCTCTTTTACGTTGCTGTGGCGGCGGCCGCGATCACGGTCGTCGCCTGGCTGATAGCCGATCAGCCAGACCAGGCGGTGGTGCGAACCGTGGCCGTGTTGGTTATCGCCTGTCCCCACGCCTTGGGTCTGGCCATCCCTCTCGTCATTTCCATCTCTACTGGAATGGCGGCTCGCTCAGGCATCTTGGTCAAGGACCGCCTCGCCCTCGAGCTGATGCGCACCATCGACATCGTCCTCTTTGACAAGACGGGCACCCTTACGAAGGGCAGTCACCGTTTGACCGGCGTCGTCGCGCTCGAAGACGAGATCGCCCTGTTGGCCATGGCCGCGGCGGTGGAGTCCGACTCCGAGCATCCGCTGGCTCGGGCCATCGTCGACGCCCACGGCGAGGGCGACATCCCGAAGGCGTCCGAGTTCAGATCGATGAGCGGTAAGGGAGTCCGGGCGGTGGTCGACGGTCACTCGGTGGCAGTGGGTGGACCGGCGCTTCTTCGAGAGAGTGATCTCGAAGTCCCGAGCCAGATCGCAGACACTGCGGCTGGGTGGGAAGAACGCGGGGCAGCGGTCCTGTATGTACTCCGTGACGACCGCGTCCACGGCGCCCTGTCTCTCGAGGATGAGGTGCGTGCCGAGTCCCGGCCCACCGTCGACCAGCTCCACCAGTCGGGTGTTCAGGTGGCGTTGATCACCGGCGACGCTCGGCAGGTCGCAGAAGCGGTCGGAGCCGAACTGGACATCGACGAGGTGATGTCGGAGGTGCTCCCCGGGGACAAGCACGCCCAGGTTGCCGAGCTCCAGCAGCGGGGCCTGAGAGTGGCGATGGTCGGAGACGGCGTCAACGACGCTCCCGCCCTGGCCCAGGCCGACGTAGGCATCGCCATCGGCGCGGGCACCGACGTGGCTATCGAATCGGCCGGCATCGTGTTGGCCTCCGACGACCCCCGGGGCGTCGTCGCCATCCGGCGGTTGTCACAAGCCGGATACGCCAAGATGATCCAGAACCTGGTCTGGGCCGCCGGCTACAACGTGGTGGCCATCCCCTTGCCGCCGGCGCCCTGGCCTGGGCGGGGATCGTGCTCGCTCCCGCCGCCGCCGCCGTGCTCATGAGTGCCTCGACCGTCATCGTCGCCGCCAACGCCCAGCTCCTGCGGCGCACCGACCTCAGGCCCGCCTCATGAGATCCGTGAGCACGACTGCACTTGCGGTACTGCTCGTGGCGTGCAGTGCCACCGGCGGAATCGAGGCCGAGGGGCCACAGCAGGATCCGGCGCTGGTTGAGAGTGGTTCAGAGCTGTACGCGATCCATTGTGCCGAGTGCCATGGCGACGACCTCAGAGGCACCGAGAGCGGACCATCCTTCCTGTCCATCGTGTACGAGCCGAACCATCACTCCGACGAATCCTTCGTGCTGGCGGTGACCCGTGGCGTACGGGCGCACCACTGGGCCTTCGGCGACATGCCCCCCGTTGTCGGACTCACACCGGCCGACATCGAGGCAATCGTCGCCCTTGTCAGAGAGACACAGCGAAGCGAAGGATTCGAGCCCTACCCACCGTGAACGACCGTGGTGGTTGGCTTCGCCATTCCGCCTGGAGAGCTATACGTCGTAGTAGAGCGAGAACTCGTGTGGGTGAGGACGGAGGCGGATAGGGTCTACCTCCCGTTCCACCTTGTAGTCGATCCAGGCGTCGATGAGCCCCTGGGTGAACACACCCCCCCGGAGAAGGAACTCGTGGTCGGCCTTGAGGGCGTCCAACGCCTCTATCAGGCTGCCCGGCACCGAGGGAAGATTTTCTAATTCCTCCGGTGGCAGGTCGTAGATGTCCTTGTCCACAGGGTCGGGCGGTTCGATCTTGTTCTGGATGCCGTCGAGACCGGCCATGAGCATCGCCGAAAAGGCCAGATAGGGGTTGGCCGATGGATCGGGACACCGGAACTCGAGTCGCTTTGCCTTGGGACTCTGCGAGTACGTCGGGATCCGAACCGCCGCCGAGCGGTTCCGATTCGAGTACACCAGGTTGACCGGTGCTTCATAGCCGGGTACCAGACGGTGATAACTGTTGGTGGTAGGGGCGGCAAACGCCAGCACCGCGGGGGCATGCTTCAGCAATCCACCGATATACCACCGAGCCAGATCGGACAGGCCCGCGTACCCCGCCTCGTCGTACATCAACGTCTCATCGCCGTTCCACAGCGACTGATGGGTGTGCATACCCGACCCGTTGTCCTCGAAAATGGGCTTGGGCATGAAGGTGACCGTCTTACCGGCATCCCAGGCCACCGACTTCACGATGTACTTGTACAGGGTTACTTGGTCGGCCATCTTCAACAAGGTGTCGTAGCGGATGTCGATTTCGGCTTGACCGGCTGTACCGACCTCGTGGTGCTGCACCTCGATGTCGATACCGGCCTCCATCAGCTTCTTGGTCATCTCCGAGCGGAGGTCCTGGAAGTGGTCGGTGGGAGGGACGGGGAAGTAACCCTCCTTGTACCCCGGTTTGTAGGCCAAGTTCTTGCCGTCCTCTTCGGCACCTCGGTTCCAGGCCCCCTCTATTGAGTCCACGTAGTAGAAGGCCGAGTGCTGGTTCTGGCCGAATCGGGCGGAGTCGAAGATATAGAACTCGGCCTCGGGGCCCCAGTAGGAGGTGTCGGCGATCCCCGTCGAGATGAGATACTCCTCGGCTTTCTTGGCCACATAGCGGGGGTCCCGCTCGTAGGGCTCTTTCGTCAACGGGTCGTGCACGAAGCAATACAGCAAGAGGGTCTTGTGCTGGCGAAAAGGATCTTCAACGGCGGTCGCCGGATCCGGAATCAAGATCATGTCGGATTCCTGGATCTGCTGGAACCCGCGGATGGAGGACCCGTCGAACCCAAAGCCCTCATCGAAGGATTCTTCGGTGAGCTGGCCGACCGGGACGGTGAAGTGTTGTACCTGGCCGGGCAGGTCACAGAATCGGAGGTCGACGAACTCGAAACCCTCATCGGCGATCCTTCCCAGCACCTCCTGGGGTGTGGACATGGTCTTTCCTCTCTGGAGCGATCGGGCCAGATTCAATCCAACTGCCGTTTCCCGATGGTTGATCGAGTGTTACGGCTCTGTTTCGAGATGGTGGGGCCGCTTCCGCTGGCAGGGGATGGCCGGGCATCCATTCACGCCCGCTACCGTCTCCGCCATGCCTGCCACGATCGTGCTCGGCGCCCAATGGGGTGACGAAGGCAAAGGCCGGGTCGTCGACGTGTTCGCCGAGCACGCCGACTTTGTCGTCCGTTACCAGGGAGGCAACAACGCCGGCCACACGATCGTCGTGGGGGATCAGAGGCTGGCGCTGTCGCTCATCCCGTCGGGGATCCTCTACCCCCAGTGCACTCCGGTCATCGCCTCCGGGACCGTCATCGACCCCAAGGTGCTCCTGGCCGAAATGGACATGGCCGCAGACAAGAACCTCGACCCGAGCCGGGTGAGACTCTCGGCCAACGCCCACCTCATCATGCCGTGGCACCGCAAGCTCGATGCCGTCAAGGAGCGGTACCTGGGGAACAACCAGATCGGTACCACCAAGAAGGGAATCGGCCCCGCCTACACCGACAAGTACAGCCGCACCGGGATACGTGTCCAGGATCTGTTCGACACCAAGATCTTCGCCGACAAGGTCGACGCTTCACTCGAGGACGTCAACAAGATCCTTCCCCGAATCTACAACACGCTGCCCATGACGGGAGAAGACATCGTGGCAGAGTACCTCGGCTATGCCGAGCGGCTCGGTCCACATGTGACCGACACCTCCCTCTTGCTCTGGGAGGGGATCAAGGCCGGCAAGCAGATCCTATTCGAAGGAGCTCAAGGCACCCTGTTGGATGTCGATCACGGCACTTATCCGTTCGTCACGTCGTCCAATCCCACCGCCGGAGGCGCTTCAGTCGGATCTGGCATCGGCCCCAAGACGATCGACGAGATCATCGGGGTGGCGAAGGCTTACATCTCCCGGGTGGGAACGGGACCGTTCCCGACCGAGCTCGATGACGAGATCGGCGACACCATGATCGAACTGGGCGGTGAATACGGGACGGTCACCGGGAGAAGGCGACGTTGCGGGTGGCTCGACATGGTCGCTCTCCGCTACGCGGTCCGGGTCAACTCGTTCACGCAGCTCTTCCTGACCAAGCTCGACATCCTCAGTGCCTTCGGCACCATCCGTGTGGCGGTGGCGTACCGCTGGGGAGGGGAGACATTCACAGAATTTCCCCGCCAGCAGCGGGCGCTCTACGAGTGCGAACCCGTGTACGAGGACCTAGAAGGTTGGAAGACCGACATCACCACCGCCCGCACACTTGGAGACCTGCCGCCTGCGGCCAGGGCTTACGTGGAGTACATACAGGAGCGAGCCGAAGTACCGATCGGGTGGGTCTCGGTGGGTCCCGAGCGGTCGCAGATGCTGGAGATGTCGTGAGCTCGCGGCGCTCGCCGTTGCCCGTCCACCGTTGGCCTTTTGCCGTTGGCCCCACGAAGCGAGAGCTTTCTCATGAAAGTGCTGTTGGTCGGGTCAGGGGGGAGAGAGCATGCCCTGGGGTGGAGGTTGGCACAGAGTCCCCGGCTGACCGAGCTCATCACCCTGCCGGGGAATCCCGGACTCGCGGCGCTCGCCGTTGCCCGTCCACCGTTGCCCGTCCACCGTTGGCCGTTTGCCGTTGGCCCCACGAAGCGAGAGCTTTCTCATGAAAGTGCTGTTGGTCGGGTCAGGGGGGAGAGAGCATGCCCTGGGGTGGAAGTTGGCACAGAGTCCCCGGCTAACCGAGCTCATCACCCTGCCGGGGAATCCCGGACTCGCGGCGCTGGGTTCGGTCGTGCCAGGCGTGGACGCGAATGACGTTGGAGCAGTGGCAGCCCTGGCCAGGGTGCAACGAGTCGATCTCGTCGTCGTCGGGCCCGAGGAGCCGCTTGCCCTGGGCCTGACCGATGCTGTCACGAGCCTCGGAATTCCCGTCTTCGGGCCCACTCGAGCGGCCGCCCGGCTGGAAGCGTCCAAGTCGTTCGCCAAGGAGGTCATGATTCGCGCCGGCGTTCCCACAGCCGAGGCCTGGACCTTCACCGAGGAATCTGCGGCGCACAGTCACATCGACAGCCATCTGGGCCCATATGTGATCAAGGCCGACGGACTGGCGGCCGGCAAGGGTGTGAGCGTGACAGCTGATCGCAATGACGCCCACTACTGGGTGGACCTCTGCTTCCACGGCGGATTCGGCGAGGCGGGCACGACGATCATCATCGAGGAGTACCTCGAGGGACCCGAAGTCAGTGTCTTCGCCGTCTGCTCGGGAACGGAGGCCGTTCCCTTGGCCCCAGCTCGGGATTACAAGCGACTGTCCGACGGCGACCAGGGCCCGAACACGGGTGGAATGGGTTCCTACTCTCCAGTCGGCGACTTACCCGATGGATTGGTCCGCTGGACCATGGACTCGGTGGTGCGGCCGACCTTGCGACAGATGGAGGCGGAAGCCAACCCCTACCTCGGGTTCCTGTATGCCGGCCTGGTGCTCACACCGGCCGGCCCCCGGGTGTTGGAGTTCAACGTCCGCCTCGGCGATCCCGAGACCCAAGTGGTGGTGCCTCGGATGGAGAGCGACTTGCTCGACTTGCTGGAGGGAGCGGTCGCCGGACGTCTGGCAGAGCCCACCTGGACCGACCAGGCCGCCGTCGAGGTGGTCCTCGCCTCCGAGGGGTATCCCCAGGCTCCCGTACCGGGAGCGGTCATCGAAGGTCTCGACCGTGTGCCCGACGATGTGCTCGTCTTCCATGCGGGGACTGCCCGCTCTGGAACCGACGTGGTGGTCAACGGGGGCCGTGTCATCGATCTGGTAGCGCTAGGCGACTCGGTGAGCCTGGCACGACAGCGAGTCTATGAGGCCGCTCCGCTCGTGACCTGGCCAGGAGTCCAGTTCCGCACCGACATCGCCGCCGACAGCTGACCGACCGTGCCCGGCTGTGCCGGCCCGACCGGCGGTACTGGGTCAACAACGCCAATCGATTCGGTCCGCAGCTCCACATGAAAGGTCTTTGGAGCTGTGAGGTCAGGGCCGGACTGTCACGGACATGGTTGCTCGTTCGTCGGAGTAGTAGCGACGGCGGGCCCACAGGGCCACATAGACCAGGCCCACGAGGACGGGCACCTCGATGAGCGGACCCACCACCCCGGCAAGTGCCTGGCCCGATGACACCCCGAACACACCGATCGCCACGGCGATCGCCAGCTCGAAGTTGTTGCCGGCGGCGGTGAAGGCAATCGACGTGTTGCGGTCGTAGGAGAAGCCCAACTTCAACCCAGTCGCGAACGAGCCGATCCACATGATGGCGAAGTACACGACGAGCGGTACCGCAATGCGAGCCACGTCGAACGGAGCACCTGTGATCTGCTCCCCCTGTAAGGCGAACAGAATCACGATTGTGAACAGGAGGCCCCACAACGCCATGGGAGCAATCCGAGGCAAGAACCGCTGCTCGTACCATTCGGTGCCTCGGGCGCGTTCGCCGAGAATTCTCGTGAGAAACCCGGCGAGCAGCGGAATGCCCAAGAAGATCAACACCGACTTGGTGATCTCCCAAATGGTGACGTCGATGCCATCGGAGTCGAGGCCGAGCCAACCTGGGAGAAGTTCGAGGTAGAAGTAGCCGAGGACCGAGTAGGCACCGATCTGAAACACGGAGTTGATGGCCACCAGCACTGCGGCAAGCTCTCTGTTGCCGCAGGCCAGATCATTCCAGATCAGCACCATGGCGATGCAGCGCGCCAGACCCACGATGATGAGACCCGTGCGGTACTCGGGTAGATCGGGTAGCAACAGCCAGGCCAGCGCGAACATCAGTGCCGGCCCGATCAGCCAATTCAGTACCAGCGAAACCACGAGGGAGCGGCGGTCGATCACCGAGCGGATCGACCCGTACTTCACTTTCGCCAGGACCGGATACATCATCGCCATGAGCCCGATCGCTATGGGGAGAGAGACGGAGTCGATCTTGACACGATCGAGGGCGTCGTCGAGTCCGGGAAATATCCTTCCCAGCACCACCCCGAGCACCATTGCCGCCACGATCCACGCCGGCAGGAAGCGATCCAGTATCGATAGTCGCGCAACGACTGGGCCCGCTTCTGGAACCTGGGTTGGAGTTTGCGTCATTCCTCGTCTCGTTCTCAAGTAGCTGGGCCGGCACCGAGGTCGATCAGCAACTGGCGCACTCGCGTTTCGATCTCGTCTCGAATAGGCCGGACCTGGTCGAGGGACTTGTCGGCAGGGTCGTCGAGGTCCCAGTCGAGATAGCGCTTGCCGGGTATGACGGGACAGGTGTCGCCACACCCCATGGTCACCACCACGTCGGCGGCCCCCAGAGTCTCGGCGGTCCACGGCCTCGGATGGCGATCGGCAATATCGACCCCGACCTCGGCCATTGCCTGAACAGCGGTCGGGTTGACCTCCGCAGCCGGGTTCGACCCTCCGGAGAGGACGTCGACCTGGTTACCGGCCAGATGCTCGAGCCATCCGGCCGCCATCTGCGAGCGGCCGGCGTTGTGGACGCACAAGAACAGGACCGTGGGTTTGGAGTTCACGTCATTCCTCTCGGGTCTTTGGCGCCGCTTGGATCTCTATCGGAGCAAAGCACCGCTGAGTTCGACTGGCGCAAGCCCCTCCGTCACATCAGCGCTTTCGTCAACCACCCGATTCGGCGGTCGAGGTCGGAACGAGCCGCTCGGAACGCTTCCAATCGGCCGTCGGCGACAGGATCGGCGATCGACCAATGCAGTCTGACCGGCGATCCGAAGGGCGGGGGGTCTTCGCCGGCGAAGTCACAAACTGTCACCAAGATGTCGGGGCTCGGCACTTCATGGTATCCGTGGGTCGAGTCGGCGAGCCTGAGGCCAACCTCCTCGGCAGCTACCCGGGCCTTGGAATGAACGGTCGGCGCCGGTCGTGACCCGGCAGAGAACGCTTTTCTCCCCGTTTGCCTTCGGTACAAAGCAGCCGCCAGCTGGGAGCGGGCAGAATTTCGACTGCACGCAAACAGGACCGTCTCGCCACCGAGGGCGGGCACTGGCGGCGGGCAGGGGAGACGGTCGTGCCTCAGCTTCAGGTAGCGACGTCGGCCATCGGCATCGGAATCGCGACGCTCTATGAGACCCACCCGCTCGAGAGACTTCAGATGATGGGCGAGCAGGTTGGAGGGCAGGTCCAGACGGGTCGCGAGCTCGGCCGGTGAAAGGTCGGAGAGGGCCAGTGCCTCCACAACGGCGAGGCGCCGCTCGTCTCCCAGGGCGGCGTGAACAGCAGCTCGTTGCGGCAGATTCATCACTCAAAACATACTGAGTCACTTCGTGCTGAGCAATTTGACGGATGCTTTCCTCGGCTACCGTGCCGGCATGACCAAACGTGTAGCAATCGTGATGGGTTCAGGGTCCGACCGGGTAGTGATGGACAAGGCCGGCGACATGCTCGATCGCTTCGGCATTGAGCACGAGACCCGCGTCCTGTCGGCCCACAAGACACCCGACCAAGCCCTCGAGTTCGCCACAGCAGCAGCCGACCGGGGGTTCGGCGTGATCATCGCCGGAGCGGGCAAGGCCGCCCACCTGGCGGGGGTCATGGCGGCCAAGTCCCTGCTACCGGTGATCGGGGTACCAATTGACGCCTCACTCAACGGCCTCGACTCGCTACTCGCCACCGTCCAGATGCCGACGGGCATCCCGGTGGCGACGGTGGCCATAGACTCGTCGGCCAATGCTGCTCTGTTGGCCGTCGCCATCCTCGCTCTAGAGGATGAGACCTTGACCGAGAGGCTCGCCCAATACCGTCGGAAGTTGACAGAAGACACCCTCGACGGCTGAGGGGAGGGAAGGTGCCCTGCGGGGGCGGGCGGGAGAAACGATCCCCGAGGGCGGTACCATGGCGAACCATGAGTGATATCGCCTTGAGCACACCGGATGCACGCGATTTCCTGGCAATCGATTCGTTGTTGGACAGCGACGAGCGGCTATTGCGGGACACGGTGCGAGAGTTCGTCCGACGTGAAGTAGAACCGAACGTCGGCATGTGGTGGGAAGAGGGGGTGTTTCCTATCGAACTGGCCAAGGTAATGGGTGACATGGGCCTTCTGGGGATGCATCTCGAGGGGTATGGATGTGCGGGGACGTCGGCCACGGCCTATGGGCTGGCGTGTCTGGAGCTGGAGGCGGGGGATTCGGGGGTGCGCAGTTTCGTGTCGGTGCAGGGCTCGTTGGCCATGTTCCCGATCTGGAAGTTCGGTTCGGAGGAGCAGAAGCAGGAGTGGCTGCCCAAGATGGCATCCGGAGAGGCGATCGGGTGTTTCGGGCTGACCGAGGCCGACTCGGGCTCGGATCCGTCGTCGATGCGCACCAACGCCCGTCGACATGGCTCGGACTGGGTCATCAACGGCTCCAAGATGTGGATCACCAACGGCAACCTGGCCCACGTGGCGATCATCTGGGCGCGGACGGAAGAGGGAGTGCGTGGGTTCGTCGTCCCCACCGACACTCCGGGGTTCTCTGCCCACGAGATCGAGCACAAGGCCTCACTGCGGGCATCTGTCACATCCGAGTTGGTCCTCGACGACGTGCGGGTTCCCGACGAGTTCGTGCTGCCCGAGGTGGCCTCGATGCGGGGGCCTCTGTCGTGTCTCAACGAGGCGCGCTACGGGATCGCCTGGGGTGTGGTCGGCGCCGCCCGCGCCTGTTACGAGACTGCTCTCGACTATTCCCTTGAACGGGTTCAGTTCGACAAGCCCATCGCCGCCTTCCAGCTCACCCAGCGAAAACTGGTGGAGATGATGATTGCGGTCAACCGGGCCAACCTGGTGGCTCTGCATCTCGGTCGCCGCAAGGACGATGGCACTCTTACCCCCACCCAGGTCAGCTTCGGCAAGATGGACAACACCCGCAACGCCCTCGACGTGGCCCGACTCGCCCGGGGCGTTCTCGGGGGCAACGGCATCACGCTCGAGTATCCCGTGTTCCGTCACATGGCCAACCTCGAAACCGTCTACACGTACGAGGGCACCAACGAGATCCACACTCTCATCATGGGCCAAGCCATCACCGGCCACGCCGCCTTCGGCTGACACGGAGACCTTGAAAAGGGCCCCTTGGGTTGGCAAAGTGACGCTGTGCCAGCCGCCGGCTCCCGCCACGATCTCTACAATGCCCTCAGGGAATCGTTGGGCGAGGTCAACGCGGACACGATGATGGCATACCTACCGGATGTCCCCCAGGACGAAATCGCCACACGCAGCCAGGTCGCCCAACTCGCCAGCGACGTCGCATCCCTGCGCGGAGGACTACACGCCGAGATGGCAGACCTAGGAAAAGACCTCCGCGCCGAGATGGCAGACCTAGGAAAAGACCTCAGAAGCGAAATCGGTGATTTTCGCCAGGAGTCCCACGGTGAGTTGTCAGCTCGTGTCGCCGAGCTCCATGGTCGCTTTTACCGCTTCTTCATTGCTCAGATCGCCGCCCTGGTCGCCCTCGGTACCGCCATCATCTTCACCTGAGCAGGCGACCAAGTATCCCGGCGAGGTCGCCTCTGGGCATCACCTCGACCTCTTCCACCCCCAACCATTGGGCAGCGGCCTCGAGATCGCGGGCCAGTCGGCGCCCCACCGCTCTGCGATCGATGCCATCTTCACCGTGGGCGGCCTGGACTCTTAGTTTGCGCTCCTTCCGATCGGTCTTGAGGTCGACTCGAGCCACGAGGTGGCCGTCGAAGAGGTATGGGAGCACGTAGTAGCCATAGAGCCGCTTCGGCGCGGGGACGTAGATCTCGATGCGGTAGTGGAACCCGAACATCCGCTCAACACGGGGCCTGAACCACACCAGCGAGTCGAAGGGAGACAAGAGAGCCGAACCTTCGATCTGCCGGGGCGTCACGGCTTCGGGGTGCAGGTAGGCGGGCTGATCCCAACCCATCACCTCCACGAGCTCGAGTTCGCCCTGTTCGACCAGCCGCTCAAGCAGGGGTCGGGCAACGGGCATGCGTATCCGGTGGTAATCGGCCAGGTCATGAGCTGTCCCGATACCAAGGCTGCGGGCGGCGATCTTCAGCAACTCCATCCGCGCCGGATCGGGATCCAGAGCACCGTCCTCCAGTCGTCCGGCGGGTATGACCCGCTCCACCACGTCGTAGTGGCGCACAAAATTGGGACGCTCGGCCGTGGTGACCTTGCCGGTGAGAAAGAGCGCCTCCAGCGCCACCTTGCCGTCCGACCACCCCCACATGGCCTCTTTCTCTCTCTCTCCCGGGTCGGACAACTCAGCGGCTCGGAGCGGCCCCTTGGCGCGCACCTCCTCCAGCACCGATTCCAAGAAGCCGGGCCGCTCGGCGACCATGCGCTCAATCCGGTTCCAATGCCATCCTCCATCCATCCGGTGACGGAACAGCCCGTACTGCTCGACGGGAATCAACGACGCCTCGTGACCCCAGTATTCGAACAGCTCACGTGAACCCCACAGCCAGCGATCGAGAGCATCACGCTCATAGTGGCCCAGTCGAGAGAAGAAGGGCATGTAGTGGGTACGAGCGAACACATTGACCGAATCGAGCTGAACCAACCCGACGCGCCCCACGACCCGACGGAAGTGCCGGACGTCGACCCGACCCGATGGTGGTGGGTCGGCGAACCCCTGGGCAGCCAAGGCCACCCGTCGGGCCCGTTCAACCGAGATTCGGGCCATCAAAAAAGCGGTTCGGGATGGTATTCGGCCGCGGCGGGATGCTGCTCGACCATGGCCGACGCTCTCTCGACGAATCGCCCTACCTGACGGGTGGCCAGCCCGGTGAACTCGAGAGGTGATCCGATTGCGGCGGAGATGGCCGCCGCGTCGAGCGGGAACTGAGGATCGGACGCCAACCTCGACAGGAGACTGGACGTCGAACCCGGACTCTCCCTCCGCTCCCGGGCGGCAGTCACTGCGTGGCGGCCGATCACCTCGTGGGCCTGCTCGCGTCCCATGCCCTCAGCAACAGCCGCCGTGAGGAGGCGACTCGTGGCGAGAAACGGCAAATTGGCCCCTAGCTCCGACGCGATCGGTTCGGCATGGAACCCGAGATCGGCCACCACAACCAGGAAGGACTGGAACAAGCCGTCGATGGCGAAGAAGGCGTCGGGCAACATCACCCGGCGCACCACCGAACAAGAAACGTCACCCTCATTCCACTGCTCCCCCGACAAGGCCGCTGCCATGGCCAGATGGCCCGCCAGGACCACCTTGAGCCCGTGCACACGCTCTGAGGTTCGGGCGTTCATCTTGTGGGGCATGGCCGACGATCCCACCTGGCCGGGTTGGAAGCCCTCGGTAGCGAGATCGTGACCGGCCATCAGGCGTAACGTGGTTGTCAGATTCACCGGCCCGGCTGCCAACTGGTTGAGGAGCGAAACCACCTCGAGGTCGAGACTGCGGGGATACACCTGACCAACGGCGGTGATGACCTCGCTGAACCCGAGCCAGTCGGCCACGTACCGTTCCAGCTGCTCGGCGGCCTCGGGCGAACCCAGGAGCTCTTCTTGGTCTTGCTGAGTTCCAACCGGGCCCTTGATACCTCGTAGTGGATATCGTCCCAAGAGATGCTCGAGCCGCTCCACGGCCATGAGCAGCTCTTCGCCGGCCGACGCAAAGCGTTTGCCCACCGTGGTGACCTGGGCCGGCACGTTGTGGGTTCGCCCGGTGATGGGGAGGTCCCCGTAGCGGGCAGCCGCTTCGGCCACGGCTGCCAGGGCCGCTACCGCCCGAACCATCACCAGCTCGAGCGAGCGACGGACCTGAAGTTGCTCGACATTCTCGGTGAGGTCGCGCGACGTCATACCGAGATGAATCGCCTCGTGACCGGCGAGAGCGTTGAACTCCTCGATCCGGGCCTTGACGTCGTGGCGAAGCACCCTCTCCCGATCGCTGATCGATTCCAGGTCGACGTCGCCTATCACCTTCTGGTAATCGTCGACGACGTCGGCGGCTACTTCGAGCCCCAGGCGAGCCTGGGCGTCGAGTACTGCCAGCCACAGCTGCCGCTCGAGCTTCACCTTCTCGCTCGGATCCCACACGTGACGCATCTCCGGAGAGGCGTACCGATGGGCCAGGACATTCTCGATCATGTCGGGACCAGCATGGCGGCTCCCCGCACACCTGACGAGTCGCCGTGATGGTTGCGAACCAACCGGGTCGCCACTTCGCCCCCGAAAACGTAGTCGGCCCAGCGGGCAGGCACTTTGGTGTAGAGCTCGTCGACGTTGCTCATTCCCCCGCCCAGCACCACGACCTCCGGGTCGAGGATGTCGATGACCGTCGCCAGAGAGCGAGCCATCCGATCCGCGTACCGGTCGATGCTGTCTCGGGCCGAAGCCACCCCGTCCCGGGCGGCTGTCACGATGTCGGGAGCTGACATGGAGTCGCCGGTCACGCGCTCGTGGTCGGCAGACAGAGCAGGCCCGGCCAGCCACTTCTCGATGCAGCCGAGTTTCCCGCAGTAGCACTCTGGTCCCGTCCGTTCGGTCTCGCTCGGCCACGGGAGCGGGTTGTGTCCCCACTCTCCGGCAATTCTGTTGGGTCCGGTGCGAACCGTTCCATCAACGACGACTCCTCCCCCCACACCGGTGCCGACGATCACCCCGAAGACGATGGCCGCCCCGGCGGCGGCGCCGTCGGTGGCCTCTGACAGAGCGAAACAGTCGGCGTCGTTGCGCATCACCAGCGGACGACCCAGAGCTTCGGCCAAATCGACGTCGAAGGGCTCACCGTTGAGAGCTGTGGTGTTCGAGTTCTTCATCGTGCCTTCGAAGGGGGAGATGGCGCCGGGGGTGCCAATCCCCACCGTTGTTGCGGAGTGACCCACCTCATCTTCGAGAGCCCTCACGATGTCGACCACCGCCTCGATGATGTCCGGATAACTTCCGGCCGGGGTGGCGGAGCGACGGCGCGCCACTTCCGTCCCGTCGCCGTCGAGGGCCACGACCTCTATCTTCGTTCCCCCTAGGTCGACTCCGATGCGAACCGTCACGGATGAAACCTCACCGTGGCGGTCATCACCCCGGCGACGCGGCTGTCTGCCCGGGTGACTCTGACCCGGTAGGTGCCAAGGGTTCGACCTGACGTGACCTCCTCAACCGCGGCCGTCAACGTGTCGCCGACTCGTCCGCCGGCGGTGAGAGCCAAATGGGCGTCGATGGTCTCGGGTGATCCTCCTCGATGACCTGCGGCGACCGCCACGGCAGTCTCTGCCAGCGAGAACAACACTCCACCATGGCCGCCGTCGAGAAAATTCATATGCTCCTCGACGAGGTCCAGAGTGAGACCAATCTCGGTCGCTGTGACAGACCCCACCGAGATACCCAGACCGCGCGCCCACGGATCGGCCTCGAGGAAGCGGCGCGTGTCAGCGATGTCGAAACCAGCCATGCCGGCGCGATGCTAACGAGGCGTTCGTGCCCCGTCGCCCAACGCCCCGAACCATGCGGAGAACATAGAGTCGGCCGCCGCCGCCAGGTCCTCGGCATGACGATGAACCTGCTCGGCGTAGTCCTCACGACCTACCCCGGCGACCTCCAACAGGTCGAAACCGGGATCGTCGGCCCAGCGCAGGGCCTCTTCGGGAACGGTCTCAGGGTGAGGCTGGAGAGCCAGCGCCGAACCAACCCGGAAGGCCGCGGGATAGTCGGCGGTTTTTGCCAGCAGAGCAGCCCCCGGAGGTAGCTCGAAGGTGTCTCGGTGAGCGAAGAAGGCCTTGTCTCCGAGCCCTTTCACCACCGCGTCGTTTTCACCCTCCGACGTGAGATCGACATCCACTACGCCGATCTCTGGAAATGGCCCCAGAAATGCGCTCCCACCAAGGGTATCCGCCAGCAACTGCGAGCCGAGACAGATCCCGAGCACGGGAATCTCCCGCTCGACGAGTCCGGCGAGCCAACGCTTCTCCGCCACCAGCCAAGGATGAGGCTCAACGTCGTAGGCGCCCATCTCGCCACCGAGCACCACCGCCGCCTCGACGTCAGCGGGAAACTCGCCCCCGTTGGCCGCTACGACCACCGTGAGGTAACGATCGAGATGCGGGGCAAGTCGCCCCGGCCGGTATTCCTCTTCGTGATTGACCACTGCGATACGCATGCTTCCGATTGTTGCATCTGTCGGATCCTGCTTGAACCAAAGCCAGGGGGCGGGCGCTACGATCACGTCTCGTGCTGGCACTGCCTCATCTGGCCTCGGGGAAGGTTCGGGAGATCTACGAGATCGACGACGAACGTCTCTTATTCGTCGCCACCGACAGGATCTCGGCCTTCGACGTGATCCTCGATCAACCGATACCCGACAAAGGCCGGGTCCTGACGGGGCTCTCACTCCACTTCTTCGACCTGCTCGACACTCCCAATCACCTCGTGACAACCGACCTAAGCGATGTCGACGCCCTGACTGACGAGGACATCGACTACCTGACTGGAAGATCGATGGTGGTGCGGCGGGCCGAGGTGATCCCCATCGAGTGTGTCGTACGCGGATATCTATACGGCTCCTCGTGGAGTGAGTACCGAAGCGGCGGAGGCCCCACCACCGAGCATCTCCCCGGCGGTCTCCAGATGGCCGACAAGCTGCCAGAACCGCTGTTCACTCCCGCCACGAAAGCAGTCACGGGACACGACGAGAACATAACCGAGGCCGAAACCCGGGCGCGGGTGGGTGACGCGCTCTACGAGGAGCTACGCACCCGCTCCCTCGACATCTACCAACGGGCGTCCGCCCACGCTGCCCACCGAGGAGTGATCCTGGCCGACACCAAATTCGAATTCGGTTTCGCCGGAGATGAACTTCTCTTGATCGACGAAGTGTTGACCCCCGACTCGTCGCGTTACTGGCCCGCTGACGAATGGGTCCCCGGATCCACCGTGCCCAGCTTTGACAAGCAGTACGTGCGCGAGTGGCTCGACTCCAGTGGATGGGACCGCCAGCCTCCACCACCCACCTTGCCAACCCAGGTGATCGAAGGTACGAGGGCCAGGTACATAGAAGCCTATGAGATCCTCACCGGGACCAGGTTCGACGACTACTCCTCACCGACATGAAGGTCACAGTGCACATCGAAAGGCGTCCGGTGATCGCCGACCCGGAAGGAGCCACCATCGCTCGCTCCCTCGCCGATCTCGGTTACGACGATGTCTCCACCGTGAGGACCGGGAGGACGTTCCACCTCGAAGTGGTCGGTGACGACCCCGAGCACATCAGGAAGCGCGTAACGGAGATGTGCGAGACACTGCTCGCCAACCCTGTCATAGAGGACTACGAGGTCGCGGTGGAGCCATGAGCCTCCCCATGGTTCTGTTGCCTCGACCGCATAAGGAGATGGCCCGTCCGGGTCGGAGGCGGATTCGATGAGCGGGATCGGGGTGGTGGTGTTCCCAGGGTCGAACTGTGAGCACGACATGGTGTGGGCGTTGGAGGCTCTAGGAGCAGAAACCCACCTGGTGTGGCATCGCGATACCGACCTCTCCGGGCTAGACGGTGTCGTTCTCCCCGGTGGATTCGCTCACGGGGACTATCTCAGGACCGGAGCCATCGCCAGGTTCTCGCCAGTCATGGCCCCCGTGGCAGAGATGGCGGAGTCGGGCAAACCTGTGGTTGGAATCTGCAACGGATTCCAGATTCTGTGTGAAGCGCAGATCCTGGCGGGCGCTCTCATAGCCAACCGCGACCTCAGGTTCATCTGCCGACCCGTGGAGATAGAGGTGGTCGACACCGACACGGTCTTGACATCTGCGGCCGAGCCTGGCGCGGTTCTCACCATCCCGCTCAACTCGTATGAGGGCCAGCATTGTGACCCGGATGGCACAGCTCGCGTGGTAGCTCGCTATGTCGAAGACGTGAACGGATCTCAGAACCTTGCTGCTGCCGTGGCCAATGCGAGGGGAAACGTCGTCGGGATCATGCCTCATCCCGAGAGAGCGAGCGAGGAGATCCTCGGGTCGGCCGATGGACGGATCCTGCTCGAGAGCCTGGTGGCATCGTCGGTGGGAAGTCGGACGTGAATGTCGAGTTGGCCCCCGAGGAGGATGCCCTCACCGAGGAGCCAGGGGAAAACCCCGTCGACAGCGACGAAGACCTTCTCCACCGTCGCCTCGGGCTCACCGACGACGAGTACGAGCGCATCCTCGACATCTTGGGGCGCCCGCCCCGGCCGGCCGAATTGGCCATGTATTCGGTCATGTGGTCGGAGCACTGCTCTTACAAGTCATCTCGCCTGCATCTCCGCCGCTTCCCCACCGAGGCACCGTGGGTGGTGGTCGGCCCCGGCGAGAACGCAGGAGTCATCGACATCGGCGACGGATGGCTGGCCGCCTTTCGTATAGAGAGCCACAATCACCCCTCCTTCGTAGAGCCTTACCAAGGGGCCGCCACCGGTGTCGGGGGTATCCTGCGCGATGTGTTCACGATGGGCGCCCGACCGATCGCCTTGTGGGATCAGATCAGGTTCGGTCCCCTCGAGGAGGCGCACAATCGGTATCTCTTCTCCGGGGTGGTGAGCGGCATCGCCGGATACGGCAACGCCGTAGGGGTTCCAACTGTGGGCGGCGAGGTCGCGTTCGAGAAGTGCTATTCGGGAAACCCGCTGGTGAACGTCATGTGCCTGGGGGTCCTCAGGCGGGAACAGTTGGTGCTCGGTACGGCCGGCGCACCCGGGACCGTGGCCGTCCTGCTCGGTGCAGCCACCGGACGCGACGGGATAGGCGGAGCCTCGGTACTCGCCTCCGCCTCCTTTGACGAGGCGGCTGGCGCCAAACGTCCCGCCGTCCAGGTGGGGGACCCGTTCGAGGAGAAAAAGCTCATCGAAGCCTGCCTCGAATTGTACGAGCGCAACCTGGTGGTGGGTGTACAGGACCTGGGAGCTGCCGGCCTCTCCTGTGCGGTGTCAGAACCGGCCGCCCGGGCTGGGGCGGGAATGCGAGTCGAACTCGATCGCGTCCACGTTCGAGAGCCCAATATGACTGCCGCCGAACTCCTCATGTCGGAGTCCCAGGAGCGGATGATGGCCTTCGTAAGCCCAGCACTGGTCGATGCCGTCCTCGCGGTGGCCGCCCGGTGGGAGATCGACGCCTCCGTGGTCGGTGAGGTGACTTCGGACACGGCCCTCGTCGTCACTTATTCCGGAGAGACTGTGGCCGAGGTCCCCGCCGCCTCCCTCACCGAGGAAGCACCGCTGTACGACCGACCGCTCGGCGAGCCTTCATGGATCGAGGATCTCTGGTCCAACAGCCTGACCCACATGACCCAGCCGGCGCTAGCCACGGCGTTGCTGCGACTACTCGACGACCCTTCGCTCGCCTCGTCGGCGTGGGTCTATGAGCAATTCGACCATATGCTCTTCCTCAATACCGTGGTTGGTCCAGGCAACGACGGCAACCTCCTGCGCATCAAAGGCACAGACAAGGCCTTGGCCGTTTCCACCGACGGCAACGGTCGGCTCTGTCATCTCGATCCCCGACGGGGAGGCGCGCTGATCGTGTACGAGGCCGCCCTCAATGTGGCCATGACGGGCGCCCAACCACGTGGCCTGGTCGACAATCTCAACTTCGGCAACCCGGAGAAACCGGAGGTCATGTGGCAGTTCAGCCAGGTTGTCGACGGCATCTCCGAGGCCTGCGCCGCCCTGGGTATCCCGGTGGTGGGTGGCAATGTGTCGTTCTACAACGAGACCGACGGCATCGACATCTACCCCACACCCGTGGTGGGGCTGGTGGGGCTGGTGGAGCCGGTGCCGGTCACGCCACCCCGCCTGTCCCGGGCCACTGCCGGAATGGACCTCTGGCTGGCAGGGCCCGGTGGCTCGATCAACCTGGCCGGTTCAGCGTACGAACAGGTCACCTTCGGACATGTAGGTGGGCGTCCGTCTGCTCCCGACGGCACCATGGCCCGGGCGGCCATCTCACTGGGACAGACTCTCGTCCAAGAAGGCCTCTCCCCTGCCCTTCACGACGTCTCCGATGGGGGGCTGGCCGTGACCGTGGCGGAAATAGCCATTGCTTCTGAGGTGGGTGTCACGGTGGACTACACCGACTGGCGTCACCTCTTCAGCGAAGAGCCGCACCGCTTCGTCTTCGCAGCCGAGGTGAGCAACCGCCGGCGAATCTCGGAAGCGGCTCAGGCGGCGAGAATACCGGCCGAGCGCATCGGCTCATTCGACGGGACAGACATCACCTTCCGGCGGGAGGGCGCCAGGGCGGTCTTGGATCTCGCCACCGCCTCTGCCACTTGCCGCTCCGCGCTCTCTCGCCGCCTTGCATGAGCGGTCGGAGATCGTTGCGGTTGGCCGTTAGCATTCGTGTCGAATGGCGCGCACCATCGGAATTCTCACCGCCGGCGGAGACTCCCCCGGGCTCAACGCCGCCATCCGGGCGGTGGGCAAGTCGGCCGACAAGACGTACGGCATCCAACTGATCGGTTTCCGCGACGGATTCCGCGGGCTGATGCAAGACCGTTTCGACCGCTTGGGCCCCGAGGATCTCGCCGGGATCCTCGACCGGGGAGGCACCATCCTCGGCACCAGCCGGACCAAAGTCCACAAGATGGACGTCGGGAACGGCAAGCCGATCGACATGCGACCCATGATGAAGAAGGTGACCGAGGGCCACCAGTTGGAGGCGTTGGTTTGTCTGGGCGGCGGCGGCACGATCAAGAACGCCCTTCGCCTGGAAGATGCCGGAATCCCGGTGCTCACTCTCCCCAAGACCATCGATAACGACGTCTTCGGGACCGATGTCACCTTTGGCTACGACACTGCCGTCAACATCGCCACCGAGGCCATCGACCGGCTCCACTCTACGGCGCACAGCCATCACCGCATCGTGGTGGTCGAGCTGATGGGCCACAACACCGGCTGGCTCGCTCTCGGTTCCGGCCTCGCCTCGGGAGCCGACGTCATCCTCCTACCCGAGATCCCCTACGACGTCGACGTCATCGCCGACAAGATCCTCCACCGCAAGACCGTGGGGTCCCCGTTCTCGATCGTGGCCGTGGCGGAGGGCGCGTGGTCGGTCCAGGAGGCCGCCGATCGGGAAGGAGAGTCCGATTCTTGGGACGACGACGACTCGTCTGACGAGGCCTGGGAGGGCGAGAACGCCAGGCATCGATCCACCGAACGGTTGGCAGCGCAACTGGAAGAGAGGACCGGTCTGGAGTCGCGAGTCACGATTCTCGGCCACGTACAGCGCGGTGGCACACCTTCGCCCGCCGACCGGCTGTTGGCCACCCGCCTGGGCACGGCTTGCGTCGACCTCATTGCCGAGGGCGTCCACGGCGTCATGGTGGCGGCCCGTGGCGAAGGAACCGAGCCGGTAGCCCTCAAAGAGGTGGCCGGTCGCCGGCGTCCGGTTCCCCTCGACCACCCGATGATCCACAGCGCCCGCCGTTTGGGCATCTCCCTGGGCGACTGATCGACGCCCGGCCCCACATAGGGCTCAGCGTGGCATGCTGCATCAGTGGCCGCTTCCCGCTCCATCCTCTCTCGCCAATATCTTCCCGCCTCGATAGCGATCTTCACGGCAGTGGCCATCGTTGCGTTCGAAGGTCTGGCTGTGACCGCCGCCCTCCCCGAGCTCGCGGCCGAACTAGGGCAAGTCGCTTTGCTTCCGTGGGTTGTGACCGGGTTCTTGTTGGCTTCCGGAGTCGCAACGGCCGTGACCGGCAGCCTGGTCGACTCTCATGGGACCTCTGCCGTGTTTCGCTTCGCCACGATTTCGTTCGCCCTGACCTCTTTGGCGGCCGCACTGGCACCGTCGATGCATTGGCTGGTGACGGCGCGTCTTCTCCAGGGTGCCGCCGGGGGAGCCATCATCTCAGTGGGCGTGGCCGCCGTGGCGCTCGTCTATCCCGGCCACCTGGCGGGTCGCGCCCTCGCTGCCAACGCCAACGTGTGGGGCGTCCTCGGATTCGCCGGACCGGCCATTGCCGCGGCGATGCTCCAGTTCGGATCGTGGCGTTGGATCTTCCTGATCATGATTCCCCTCGCAATGGTGGCTCTGGGTGCGGGGTGGAAAGCACTCCCCCACGCGGTCGAACCTCGACCCGCCCGCATCGACTGGACGTCGGTAGGCCTGTTGGTCGTGACCGTGGGAGCCGTTCTGGGGGCAGTGTCCGACCTATCTCACAACTCTCCCTTCTTCCTGGCGGTGGGTGGTTTGTCGGGCATTCTCGGGTGGAGGCGGATCGGACGTCGAGCTTCGCCCCTCATCGATCGACAGTTCATAGCCGCCAGGCCGTACGCCCAGCTGGCAGTGGCGGCCGGACTGACCTTGGCTGCCATGGGCGGGATGTCGGCCTACCTACCCGTTTACGTCCGGGCCGCTCGCGGGGGTTCGGCAGCCGCTGCCGCCTGGTCGGTGTTGTGGCTGACGATGGGTTGGGTGCTGGCGGCCAACGTGGCCGGCCGCATCACCGACCGGGTCTCCGCCGAACGGGTATTGACCCTCGGGGCAACGATCGGTCCGTTCGTGCTCATCGCGGCCGGATTGGCCGTGGCGTTCGAGGCCCCACTGCCTCTCGTGTTCGCGGCCTACGTCGGCATGGGTGCCTCGGTGGGCACCGTGACCAATGCCTCGCTCCAATTGGTGCGAGATGTCGTACCCCCGAACCTCGCCGGCCGTGCCACCTCAGCCCATGCCTTCGCCCGGACGATGGGTATGACCTTGGGAGCGGGCTTGACGGGCGGCGTCATCCTGGCGATCGTCGGGGGACGGGTAGCCGATCTCTCAGCGGTTCGCGACGCCCTGGCAGGCGAGGCGACCGAGCTGGCGGGAGCGGCAGCATCGGCCCTCGGTTTGGGTTTCGCCGTCGCCCACCTCGTGGCCGTCGCCCTTGTGGGCACCGCCGTCGGGGCAGTTTTGAGCCTACGGAGCGGATCGAGAGCGGGAGTTGGTCCTCCCCTTCCCTAGGACGGTCTCGATTACAACGCAAGCCCGACTTACAGCTCGGCAAGAGTCCTGGTAGGAGGCCCCGCGTCGATGGCTGGAATGAGTCTTTCAACACTGTCCTAGGACTAGATATCAAACGCTCCAGGCTGCAGAAGTGCTCACCGGCCAGCGGCTCGGCACAAGTCTCCCACACCAGCAGAAGCCTCGTAGACCCCCATTAGGCTGGGGAGAGAGAGGAGAGAACGATGCTGGGGAAGGCCGCCTGGAAGCTCACCAAGAACCTGCCTCGCATGGCGGCTTTCGGTGCCGGTGCCGGGATTGCCTGGTCGGCGTTGGCCGTCGACCACGCCATGCCGCTGGGGCCGGCTCTCCCGGGGATTCGTGTCACCACAACCGACGGAATGGGTGGCTCCGTTGCCCTGTACTCCGACGAGTCCGGCCAGGGAACGCCCGTGCTTCTCGTTCACTCGGTCAACGCGGCCGCCTCGTCGTATGAGATGCGGCCGATCTTCTCCCGACTCCAGGGAGAGCGTCCGGTGTGGGCCATCGATTTGCCGGGATTCGGTTCCTCCGACCGGACCGAGCGTGCCTACACGCCCGAACTGATGTCAGGCGCGGTGGTGCGGGCACTGGAGCGTGTTGAGGTCCCGGCCCACGTCGTAGCGCTCTCGCTCGGTGCCGAGTTCGCCGCTCGCGCTGCGCTCGACCGACCCGATCTCGTCGCAAGCCTCTCCCTCATCAGTCCGACCGGGTTCGGCGCCCGCCTCTCCGGCTCGGGCCTTCCCGAGAACGTCCTGGGGTTTCCCTTGTGGTCTCAGGCCGTTTTCGATCTCATCGCCAGCCGGCGGTCGATCCGTTTCTTCCTCTCGAGGAGCTTCGCCGGGCCTGTCGACGAGATGATGGTCGATCATGCCTATCGCACTGCCCACCAGCCGGGTGCTCGTCACGCCCCGCTCGCTTTCCTGTCCGGTCGCCTCTTCACCTCCGACGCCATCCCCAGGATCTACGCACCGGTGACCGTCCCCACAATGGTCCTCTACGACCGGGATGCCTTCACAGACTTCGCCCGGTTGCCCGAGTTCATCGCCGATCGCAGCGGGTGGAGCGCCACTCGCATAGCCGGAAGCAACGGACTGTGTCATTGGGATCACCCGACGGCGACCGTCAACGCCCTGGTGGGCCACTGGCACGAAGCCGAGGCGAGATGACAATTCACTCCTACCGAAACCTGCGGATCAACCACACCGGGGCCGGCGTGACCGAAGTGGTCCTCGACGATCCCGACCGGCTCAACGCGGTCGACAGCGCCGGTCACTCTGAGCTGACAACGATCTGGATCGACCTCGACCACGACGAAGACACCCGCGCCATTCTCCTTCGCGCCGAAGGCCGGGCGTTTTCGGCCGGTGGCGACTTCACTCTGTTGGAGGCCGTCATGAGCGACCCCTCGGCTCATCGGCGCACCCTGAGAGAGGCGCGCGAGTTGGTGAGGAACATCATCGAGTGCTCCAAGCCGATCGTCTCTGCCATCAACGGGCCGGCGGTGGGCGCGGGCCTGGCAGCCGCGCTCCTCGCCGACATCCCCATCGCCGGCCGATCGGCCAGGATCCTCGACGGGCACACCACAATCGGAGTGGCAGCTGGAGACCACGCCGTTCTGATCTGGCCACTGCTGGTGGGAATGGCCAAGGCAAAGTACCACCTCATGACCAACGAACCCATCGACGGGACGGAGGCGGAGAGATTGGGGCTCGTGGCCATGGTGGTCGACGACGCGCAGCTACTTGATCAGGCCCGCCGGGTGACTGCTCGACTCGCCGAAGGCTCGGCCGAAGCATTGACTTGGACGAAACATACACTCAACCACTGGCTGAGGGCTGCCTATCCAGCCTTCGACGCTTCTGTGGCCTACGAGTTCTTGGGCTTCCTCGGCCGAGACGCCGAGGAGGGGGTAGCGGCGGTGCGTGCCAAGAGACGGCCCATGTTCGACGCTACCCGAGAAGAATGAGTCCACATCGGCTACGCCTACCATGGGCACCGTGACATCAGCTCCCGGTGAGGCTTGCGGCGTCTTTGGCATCTACGCCCCCTCCCAACGGGTCGCCCCCCTCATCTACTTCGGTTTGTTCGCCCTCCAACACCGTGGCCAGGAGTCGGCCGGTATCGCCACTTCGGACGGCCGAACCGTGACGGTGGTCAAAGACATGGGTCTCGTCGCGCAGGTGTTCGACGAGGGCAACCTCGCCGCCCTCGACGGACATGTAGGCATCGGCCACACTCGCTACTCGACGACCGGCTCGTCCTCGTGGGCCAACGCCCAGCCGATCCACCGCCAGGTCGGGGAGACCTCTGTCGCCCTCGCTCACAATGGAAACCTCACGAACACCGCCGATCTCGTCGGGTCGCTGGGAAAGAGCGCGGCATCGAGCGACTCGGACATCATGGTCGAAGCGATCGCCCGCCGGATCGACGACGAGAGGTCCGACTCTCGCGGCCTGGAGCGGGCGCTGCTGGAGGTGCTCCCCACGCTGGACGGCGCCTTCTCTCTCGTAGTGATGGACCAGGGTCGGGTGGTGGGAGTGCGCGACCCGCATGGCTTCCGACCGTTGTGTCTCGGTGAGCTTCCGGGGGGAGGATGGGTCTTGGCCTCGGAAACGGCAGCACTCGACCTGGTGGGAGCCGAATTCACACGCGAGATCGAGGCGGGAGAGATGGTCGTCGTCGACGCCAACGGTGTCCGCTCGCTCCGCCCCTTCGCGACTTCCGATCCGCGGTTGTGCCTGTTCGAGTACGTGTACTTCGCCCGGCCCGACAGCAGACTGCATGGGCAGACGGTCCACTCCGCCCGTCGTCGCATGGGAGTGGCGTTGGCCGGCGAGCATCCGGTCGAGGCGGACGTCGTCGTACCGGTCCCCGAATCGGGTATCCCTGCCGCCCAGGGATACAGCCAGGCGTCCGCCGTCCCCTACGCGGACGGCCTGGTCAAGAACCGTTACGTCGGACGGACCTTTATCGAGCCGAGCCAGCTCATGCGCGACCGTGGGATACGGCTCAAGCTCAACCCGATTCCCGAGACTCTGTCCGGGCGCAGGGTTGTCCTCATCGACGACTCCATCGTCCGTGGGTCGACGACCCGCCAACTCGTTGCCATGGTCCGCCAGGCGGGAGCCACCCAAGTGCATCTGCGGGTGTCATCCCCGCCATATCGGTGGCCCTGCTTCTACGGCATGGACACCTCGGATCGCTCGACACTGATCGCCGCCGACATGAGCGTGGACGAGATCTGCGGGCACCTGGACGCCGACTCCTTGGGATACCTCTCGCTGCCGGGCCTCCTGTCGGCGACTGAAGCGGACGGCTTCTGCACCGCCTGCCTGTCCGGCGACTATCCCACGATCATCGACGCGGACCAGTCCAAGTTCGTCCTCGAGAGGAGCCGGTGAGCGACTACCGATCGGCCGGTGTCGACCTGGAGGCGGCCGATGCCCACACGGAGCGCATCGCCCCCCTCGTTACCGCCACGTGGCACGAGGGAATCGTGGGTGGCTTTGGCGGTTTCGCGGCCGGGGTGGAGCTTCCCACCGGGTACCAGCATCCCGTCCTCATGTTGTCGACCGACGGGGTGGGGACGAAACTAGACCTGGCGAGGCGAGCAGGCCGCTGGGAGGGGGTCGGGTTCGACCTGGTGGCCATGTGCGTGGACGATCTGGTGGTGGCCGGCGCCACCCCCCTGGCCTTCGTGGACTACTTGGCGGTGGGCCGGCTCCACGCCGACCGAGACAGCGGCATCATCGCCTCCGTGGCGCGCGCCTGCACCACCGCCGGCTGCGCCCTCATCGGGGGTGAAACCGCCGAGCACCCCGGTGTCATGTCCGCTGACGCCGTTGATCTGGCCGGGACCGCCCTGGGCGTGGTGGAGAAGGGTCGAGAGCTCGGAGCCCACCAGGTGGAGGTGGGCAACGTCGTTGTCGGCCTCCGCAGCCCCAACCTTCGCTCCAACGGGTTCTCCCTGGTTCGGCAGGTGTTCGAGGGGGTCGACCTCGGCGAGCCTTTCCCCGGTGAGGACGCCACGCTGGCCGAGATCCTCGTGGAGCCATCCGTCATCTACGCACCGACTGTTCTGGCGGCTATGGCGGCGGGCGGAGTGCGCGCCGCAGCCCACGTGACGGGTGGGGGACTGGAAGCGAACCTGGCTCGTTCGCTTCCCCCCGGCAGAAAGGCAGTTATCGACCACTGGTCGTGGGAGTGGCCTTCGGTCTTCTCAGAGATTCAGCGCCGGGGGGGAATTGCCGGCGTCGAGATGCGACGCACCTTTAACCTCGGCATCGGCTTCTGCCTGGTCGTCGATCCTGGGCGCCTCGACGAGACGATGGAGGCGGTGGCCCCACACGACCCGCTCCAGATCGGTCGCATCGAGTAGCCCCCTGCCACTCGCCTCAGCCATGGCGGGAAGAGACTCATCTGGGGCCGGAGGTCAGCCGCCCACTATGAAGAATCTCCACACGAGGAGAACTGACAGCACATACATGATCCAGTGGACGTCGCGAGCCTTGCCGGTGAGGGCCATGATCACAGTGTGCGCGATGATGCCGAGGCTGATCCCGTCGGTGATCGAGTAGGTGAAGGGCATGCCGACGATCGCCAGGAACGCCGGAATGGACACCCGGTACTCGGCCCAGTCGATCTTGGTGACCGACGTCATCATCATCGCCCCGATCACGATGAGGATCGGTGCCGTGGCCACCTCGGGAATCGCACCGGCGATGGGGGCGAAGAGCATGGCCAAGAGGAACAACCCAGCCACGACCAATGAAGTGAGACCGGTCTTGGCTCCTTCCTCCACCCCGGCTGCCGACTCGATGTAGGTGGTGGTAGAGGAGGTTCCCAGGGCGGCGCCCACGGTGGTGGCGACACCGTCGGCGGTGAACGCAGCACGTGGCGCCTGGATGTTCCCTTTCTCGTCCATGAAACCGGCCTTGTCGGAAAGTCCGATCAGTGTTCCGGCGGTATCGAAGAAGTCCACGAACAAGAAAGTGAAGACCACTGCCAAGACGCCGGCCTGGAGAGCGGCTCCGATGTCCATTGCCCCAATCAAGTCGGAGGGCCACACGAACCCGAAGATTCCATCGGCAAAACCACCGAAGGCCTGCTCGCCGGGATATACGGGTGCCTGGGTGATCATGGCCACGACGGTGACGCCAAAGATGGCGATGAGCAGCGCCCCTTTGACTCTCAGGGCGAGGAGGGCGCCGGCGGCGAGCACGCCCCCCATCGCCAACCACAGGCCCGGCTGGTCCCATTCCCCCCGTGTCACGAACGTGGCAGGTGAGGCCTGGATGAGCCCGGCCCCGGCGAAACCGATGATGGCCAAGAAGGCCCCGATCCCAGCCGTGATGGCGTATTTGAGGCTGAGGGGAATGGCCTCGAGGATCCATTGGCGCAACCCGGTGACCGAGATGATGGCGAACAGGATCCCGGAGATGAACACCGCTCCCAGTGCCGTCTGCCAGGGGAACCCCATGACTCCGACCACTGTGAAGGCGAAGTAGGCGTTCAGTCCCATGCCCGGGGCGAGGGCAAACGGGAGGTTGGCCCACAGCGCCATGATCAGGGTGCCGATGGCGGCAGCCATACACGTGACGGTCAGAAGCTGGGGGAAGACGCCTTCGACGTCGATGGCGTTCGACAGGATGGCCGGGTTGACGAAGATGATGTAGGCCATGGTGAGGAACGTGGTAATACCAGCCCGTACCTCACCGCCGGTAGTGGACCCGCGTTCTGCGATATGGAACTGGCGCTCCACCCAACTGGCGTCTCTCTCGACTGTCTCGATCGTCTCCGCCATCTTACGATGCTCCTCGGGGGGCGTACCCCGGCAAGGTAGCGCCAACGAACGTCACGTGTCGGTGAAGGCCGCAGAAAGGTGGTTGACGTCCTCGAGGTGACGCCGCTTGTCTCCCTCGGAGAGAAAGCTGCTGGCGATCGAAGCCGCCGCTAGGCGGGTCATCTCACCGCTGTCGAGACCCAACCCCTCCGCCACCCGCCGGTAGTTGTCCCCCACGTATCCACCGAAGTAGGCGGGGTCGTCGGAGTGGATTGACACGACCAGTTCGGCGGACATGAGACGCTGCAGGGGATGATCATCCAGGTCGTTCACCACCTGGAGGGCGACATTGGAGAGGGGACACACCGTAAGCGGCACTCTGTCGCGTCGCAGGCGGGCCACGAGCGCCGGATCCTCGAGACACCGAATTCCGTGGTCGATTCGTTCAACACCCAATACATCGAGAGCACCCGAGATGTAAGAGGGCGGACCTTCCTCGCCGGCGTGGGCTACCGCCCGTAGACCCAGCGACCTTGCTCGTTGATAGGCCGCCTCGAACCTCTCGGGTGGGTTTCCGGCTTCGGCTGAATCCAGACCCACCGCCACCACCCCCTCGAGGTGTGGCTCGGCAGCGCTGATCGTGGCGAGCGCATCGTCACCGGAGAGGTGTCTGAGAAAGCAGAGAATGAGCGAGCACGTGAGACCTGTGGCACGCTGGGCGTCGGCCATGGCGTCGCGGAAGCCGCTCATGAAGGTGTGGAATCCCACTCCGCGTGCAGTGTGCGTTTGAGGGTCGAAGAAGACCTCGGCGTGAACGACCCCATCACCGGCGGCGCGCTCGAGGTAGGCAGCCATCAGCTCGCCGAAGTCGTCGCGGGTCCTGAGGACGGCGGCTCCCTGGTAGTAGATGTCCAAGAAAGATTGGAGGTCGGTGAACCGGTAGGCGGTTCGCACCGCCTCTTCGTCGCGGTAGGGCAGCTCGACGTCGTTGCGCGCCGCCAACCGGAACATCATCTCTGGCTCGAGGGTCCCCTCGATGTGGCAGTGCAACTCGGCTTTGGGCAGACGGGCGATCAGCTCATCCACAATCCCCCCACCTGCGAAGATTTCTGAACCGGAGAGGCGCAAGAACCTTCACGGAACGGACTCCAATGCCATGTCCTGGGGCCGCACGGGAACGCGATGCAACGGCCGGCCGGTAACAGCGCGTAAGGCCGCCACGACGGCAGGAGTCGAGGAGATGGTGGGAGGCTCCCCCACCCCTTTCGCCCCGAACGGCCCCCACGAGCCATCCTGTTCGATCAGGAGCGCTTCGACAGCGGGAGCATCGAGGATTGTCGGCAGCAGGTAGTCGGTGAAGGTGGCATTGCGCATCTTTCCCTCGTCGAGAATCAACTCTTCCATGATGGCCAGCCCGACACCTTGCATGATGCCGCCTTCGATCTGGCCGCGTACCGCCTCGGGGTTCAGCGCCCGCCCGACATCCTGGGCGGTATCAACCCTGACGACCCGAACGAGCCCCAGTTCGGCGTCGACATCGACCACGGCCCGGTGACCGGCGACGGCGAAATCTGCATGGAGTGTGCCCTGGCCGTTCTCGTCGGGTGCCTCCGTGGGCGGGTGACGAAAGGTGACGGTCTCCTCCCACCCTTCGGTGGCGAGCCGGGACATCGGCACCACTAGTTCCTCTCCACGCCATGCCCCCTCGTCATCGAGATGATCGGCGGCATACTTCTCCAGGATCATCGCCCGAATACGCTCCGCAGCCTCCCTTGTCGCCCCACCCGACAGCTGAGTCTGGCGCGAGGCGGACGTGGATCCGGCCGAGTCGATGCGCGACGTGTCGACGTGGCGCACCTCCGCCTCCGAGACCCCCAGGACCGTCCTGGCTATCTGCGCCAACACGGTGACCAGGCCTTGGCCGACTTCGATGGCAGCCGACTCGACGACCGCCCCCGCGGGAGTCAGCTTGACCCGGGCCTGGGCGTAGTCGTCGAAACCCTCGGAAAAGCCCAGGTTCTTGATGCTGAGTGCGTACCCGACCCCGCGCCGAACATGCTCGAGACCGGAAGTCAGGCCGGTACCGCCGGGTAGTTGCAACGGGTCCGACGTCGGCGGTTCATCCAGGCGAGGCATGGCGGCGAGGGAATCGATCACCTCTTGGGTCGGAAGTGGTGTCTCGATGCGTTGTCCGGTGGTCGGCATGATGTCCCCGGTGACCAGCGCGTTCCGCCTCCGGAGCTCGAGCGGATCCATGCCCAGGGACTGGGCTAATCGGTCCATCTGAGCTTCGTGGGCAAAACAGGCTTGCACGGCTCCAAACCCGCGCATCGCCCCACACGGTGGATTGTTGGTCCGTGCACCGACGCCTTCGATGGCCACGGAATCGCAGCGATAGGGCCCCACCGCGAAATAGCAGGCATTGGCCAGCACCGGCCCGGTCGTCGAGGCATACGCCCCTCCGTCGATGAGTATGCGGGCTTCGACCCGGACCAGGCGACCATCATCGTCGGCTTCGTGCCGAAACCACATCCGGGCCGGGTGGCGGTGCACGTGCCCGGTGAATGACTCGGCCCGGTGGTACACCATCTTCACCGGTCTGTTGGTGTGAAGCGCCAGCAGACACAGGTGGATATGGAGGTTCACATCCTCGCGGGCACCAAACGCCCCACCGATCCCCACCGGATGCGCCCTGACCTGGTCCGGTCGCAGTCCCAGGCTCGCCACCACCTGCTCATGGTCGACGTGGACGTACTGGCTGGTGGCATACAGATCCACTCCCCCATGCCCATCTGGGGTCGCCAGACCCGCCTCGGTGCCCAGAGGGGCCTGATCCTGCATGCCTACCTCATAAAAACCCTCGACGACAACTGAACCCCGGATCTCGGGGTCACCGCGCCGGACCGTCATTCGTCGGAACACGTCATCGCGACGATCGGCCTCCTCGGGGTCCACCAGCGGCTCGAGCTCCTCGTAGTTCACCTCGATGGCAGCCGCCGCCAAGCGGGCAGTGTGCTCGTCTTCGGCCGCTACCACAGCAACGGGTTCGCCCCAGTATCGAACTTCCTCGGAGGCCAGGACGGGCTGATCCGGGTGCTCGAGCCCGAACAGGGCCCGACCGGGTACATCATCATGGGTGAGCACCGCATGGACCCCTCCGATGGCCAGCGCCGGGGCGATGTCGATCGAGACGATGCGCGCTCGCGCATGGGGACTGCGGGTGGTGGCCGCCCAGAGCATGCCTTCGGCGGTCAGATCCTGGGCGTAGGCGAATTCTCCGCGTAGTTTAGCGACTCCGTCGGGCCGGATCGTCGATTCGCCGACGCCTCCTGTCACACCGAGCCGTTGGCCTGTCTGACTGGTCATGGCGCCTCCCTTCCCGCCAACCGCTCGAAGGACCGAACGATGGCGCCGTAGCCGGTGCACCGGCAGATGTTCCCCGCCAACGCCTCCCTTATCCGAGAAGCGCTGGGCGACGGCTCTGCGTCGAAGAGTTCCACCGCCGCCACCACGATCCCCGGCGTGCAGAAACCACACTGGACGGCCCCGGCCTCATGCATCGCCCTTTGCACGGGGTGGAGTTGCCCGTCTGGCCCCGAGACTCCCTCGACGGTCGTCACCTCCGAGCCCTCGACGTCGGAGGCGAGGACGAGGCACGAGCAGACAAGCTCCTCGTCAAGCATCACCGAGCACGAGCCACACTCGCCCTGGTCGCACGAGCTCTTGGCACCGGGCGCTGCCAGCTCGTTGCGCAACACGTTCAGCAGGCTGACCGGATGGGTGAAACGAAACGTCGTCTGTTGTCCGTTGAGACGAAACGACACGATCATCCCGGATCTCGCAGACATCGTTCCAGGAGTCGCCGAGCGAGCACTCCGGCCCCGTGGCGCCGGTACTCCGCCGTCGATCGGTGGTCGGTGATCGGCGAGATCTCCTCGGCCACGAGGCGAGCGAACTCCTCCAGAGCCTCCGGTCCCGGGTCTGTCTCGGCCGAGATCATCTGCTCGGCGCGACGGGCGCGAATGCAGGTGGGGGCAACCGAACCGAGCGCGACCGTCGTTGCCCCCGATTGCGTCCGCGTCACGACACAGGAAACGGTCGAGATCACCATCGCATTTCGCACGCCGATCTTGGCGAACTCTTGACGTTCCGGCAGCTCCGCCGGCAAGAGGACCGCCGTCACCAGCTCGTCTGCTCTCAGGTTGGTCTCTTTCACCCCGGTGAAGAACTCATGCCACGGAAGCGTCCGTATCCCGGCAGAGGACTGCATCTCGATCCGGGCGTCGACGGCGGCGAGGAACGGCAGACCGTCTCCGGCCGGGCTGGCCGTGGCGACATTGCCACCCAACGTGCCGGCGTTGCGGATCTGGGGCGACCCCACCGTGCGGGCCGCCTGGGCCAGGGCGCGAGGAGTCCCGGCCCGTTCGATCCGCCGCCACGTCACTCCTGCACCGATTCTCACTTCGTCCCACTCGGCCAGCTCATCGATGCGGCGCAAGGCCATCACGCGCGCGGGCCGGGAATGGCCGAAGTTCACCTCGACCATGAGGTCGGTGCCACCGGCCAGAGGCGTCACACCCGCTTCGAGTGCCTCCACCGCTTCCGCCACCGTGGTGGGGTACAAGGTCTCCATTCATCCGGAATCTAACCGTTCGGCGGCCCGGCTTGCCACCGCCCCACCTTCGCCACATTTCTCCCGCGCGTGAAGTCTCCCGCTTGCCCGAGCAAGGGTCCTGACTTCTCTCAACCCACCAGCGTGGAAGCGAGACTGTTGTGCTCTCCGACCAATCGGCGCTCGTCAAGGCCGCACAAGCGACCGTCGTCGACTACGCGCCTTCCGCCGACCCAGGAGTGGGTGACCCGACCTGGCGCGCAGAACACGACTGCTGCCACCGGGTCGTGGAGCGCCCCGGCGTATTCGAGGCGGTCGAGGTCGATGGCCACCACATCGGCCGCCTTGCCGGGAGACAGCGAACCGACATCCGTTCTTCCCAGCACGCGGGCTCCTCCCCGGGTGCCCATGGCGAGGGCCCGGCGAGCTGCCAGCTGAGGGCCGGGCTCACCGACCCCGGGGGACACGGCCAAGCGGGCGAGCAACATCGCCTGGCGAACCTCGGCCAGCATGTGCGAGGAGTCGTTGGAAGCCGAGCCGTCGACGCCCAATCCCACCGGCACCCCCGCCTCTAGGTAGCGGTGGACGGGAGCGATGCCCGAGGCGAGGCGCATGTTGGACGTCGGGCAGTGGGCCACACCCGTTCCGGCCTCTGCCATGATCGCCACCTCGTCGGGAGCGACGTGGACGGCATGGGCGTACCAGACGTCGGAGCCGGCCCATCCCAAGTCGGAAACATACTCGACCGGACGAACTCCAAAGCGAGAACGACAGAATTCGTCTTCGTCGGCCGTCTCAGCGAGATGAGTGTGGAGCGACACGCCGAGTTGGCGTGCCAGTTCGGCCGATGCGGCCATCAGCTCCGGGGTGACCGAGAATGGCGAGCAAGGCGCCAGCACGACCCTCAGCATCGATCCGGGGCCGGGATCGTGAAAGTTTGCGACGACGCGATGGCAGTCTGCGAGGATCGACGCTTCGTCCTCCACCACCGAGTCGGGGGGCAGCCCACCCGCCGACTCCCCCAGGCTCATCGAGCCACGGCTGACATGGAACCGGATGCCCACGGGCTCCGCTCCTTCCACCTGATCGTCGAGCCGAGAACCGTTGGGCCACAGGTAGTGGTGATCGAAGGCTGTGGTGCAGCCCGACAGCGCCAACTCCGACAACCCCACCGTGGTCGCAACTCTGACGTGGTCGGGCGTCATCCGGGCCCAAACCGGGTACAAGGTGGTGAGCCAATCGAACAGGCCTGCGTTCTGAGCACCCGGCACGGCGCGGGTGAGAGTCTGGTACAGATGATGATGGGCATTCACCAAACCGGGGATGACCACGTGTCCTGAGAGGTCGACGACCTCGTCGGCGTGAGCGGGAAGGTCGGTGGTGGCACCGACTTCTGTGATCCAGCCATCCCGGGCATGGAGGGCTCCGTCGGCGATCTCGTCTCCGTCCATGGTGACCAGCACTTCGGCGTGACGGAGAAGGAGAGTCGCCATTGGCCACCGACCCTACCTCAGCACGTACAGTTCCCGAGGCAACAACGGAGGTTTCATGCCATTCGATACGAAGGCCCTCGGCGACTGGAGCGAACGGCTCGGAGCCGTGGCCGTCGACGTGGCGAGGGGATATCCCGGGGAGCAGCCAGACCGTCAGCCGGTTCACACCGTGTACGGCGGCGCCCACCTCTTTCGTTCCGACACCGCGGCCAAGCTGGGTCGTCTGGCGAGGGCCGTTTTCGATGAGTTCGCACCCGACGCCGCCACTCTGGCACAGGCTGTGGGAATCACCGACCATGATCTGGCCGAGCGTGTCCACTCCCGCGTCGGCGACAAGTTGGACAACGAGGCCGTCGAGGATTTTCGCCTCGATTATGAAGACGGCTACGGGAACAGGCCCGACGATGAAGAGGACGGCGACGCCGAGTCGGGCGCCCGCCACCTGGCGACCGGCCTGCAGACGGGAACGCTGCCGCCCTTCTCGGGGATACGAATCAAGCCGCTCAGCGGCGAGTTGCACCGGCGCGCTCTGAGAACCCTGGACATCTTCGTAACCACGGCCGCCGAAGCGGGGGGCGTTTTGCCCCCGGGTTTCTGTGTGACCCTTCCCAAGGTCCAACACCCCGACCAGGTCGCCGTCATGGGCGAAGCCCTGGCCGAGCTGGAGGACCGGTTGAAGCTGGAGCCGATTCCCCTCGAGTTGATGGTGGAGACACCCCAGATGGTGGTGGACCACGACGGCCGGGCGGGCCTCCGTCACTACGTCGAGCCGGCTCGCAGCCGCATCCGGGGGGTGCACTTCGGCACATACGACTACACCGCTTCGATGAGCATCACTGCCGCCCACCAGTCGATGACCCACCCCGCCTGCGACTTCGCCCGCCACATGATGCAGGTCGCCATGGCCGGCACCGGGATCTGGCTGTCAGATGGAGCGACCAACGTCATGCCCGTCGGAGACCGTGCCTCGGTGCACTCGGCCTGGCGACTGCACTTCGAGCATGTCCGCCATTCTCTCATCCACGGGCTGTACCAAGGATGGGACCTCCATCCCGCCCAGCTTCCCAGTCGCTATGCCGCCGTTTACACCTTCTTCATGGAGGGCCTAAGAGAGGCCGGAGTGCGCTTGTCGAACTTCGTCGAGCAGGCGGCCACGGCAACGCTGGTCGGCGACGTCTTCGACGACGCCGCCACCGGCCAGGGTCTCCTCAACTACTTCCTGCGGGCGATCAACTGTGGGGCCATCACCGAACAGGAGGCCCTCGCACGAACCACTCTCACCCTCGAGGAACTCCACAGCCGCTCCTTCCTCCGCATCCTGGAGGGCCGCCGCTGACAGCCGATACCGAAGACGGAGGTCAGCGGGTGACCGTCAGGGAGATGTCGCCGAAAGGTTCTGAGACCGGGTGGAACACTATGCCGTGATCCTCTGACCCGAGGCGGGTCAGGTCGAACGGGAGGTGGTGCTGATTGGGGAGGTTGAACGAGAGCTCGTCGATCTCCGGGATGGAATCGAGGACGGCTTGGGCCATCAGCCACCCCTGATGTTGCACCGACGCCGACCAGTCCCCGAAAAAGCGCTCCAACAACAACCCCCGAACGGACTCCCAGGTCGACGTCGTGTCGTCCGGCAAACGGCCGTATTTCCAGTCGGCCGTGACGCTGGTGGCCAGGATCCGGTCCTCGGCCTCCGGCAGCAATGTGTACTCATCGCGCGGGAACCCGACGAAAGCCGAGCCGCCCGTCTTCAAGACCACGAGCCCCTCCACCCCGGCGTAGGCGACCCGACTCGACCGGGTCGCCTCGACCCGCGCGATACGACACTCTGTTGATCCACCCACGAACCCCCTGGGCCCGACCCTCTCCCAGCGTTGCTGCGAGATACGCACCGTGGCTCGGTCGATGAAGGCCGGCTCGAGGAACCTGTTGACCAGCACGGAGGCGAACTGCTCAAGGTCGGAGCCGAGATGATCCTGGGCGAGGACGTAGACGGTGTTGCGCATCGTGTCCGTGGGAAGCACGTGCGAGTTGTCCCCTTCGGTGTGGGCCGCTTCGACGTCACCTTCCAACATGACCTGGACGGTCACGTCGTTGAAGTCGTCTCCATCGGGGCCGCGGTGGATCTTGGAGACACGAACCCGGGACTTGCCCCACCGATCGTTCGCCAGGCGGGTCATCGATCCTCCTCGGGCAGACACAACATGCGGCGCAGCCTACGCATGGTGATCTCGCGCTGTTGGGCGGCGGCCACCGCCAGCTCGGTGGCGGGATCGTTCTCGAGGCGTTGGCGGGCCAGATCCACCATCTCATCGGCGGTCCGTCCCGCCGCCCGCACGATGTATGTGTAACCGAAGCGTTCTTCGTAGAGCCGGTTCACCTCCTCCAGCGACGAGGCGGCCCCCGAATCGATGCCGGCGCCGCCCTGCTCGCCAGCCGACATCGCCTCCCCGGTCGGATCCTGGCGTCCGTGTCGCTCCCCGATACGTGGGTGGGCGGCGAACGCCTCCAACCAGTCGCCCTTCGCTAGTGCGTCGAAGGCCTCCTCTGCTGCCGAGAACAGTTTCTCGGCCTGGGCGAAGGGTCTTGTTGTCACCATGTCAGATACCCACGTCGAGGACGAGCACGCAGTCCGAAAGAAGGAATCGGCGCCTTGGGGGAAAAGCGAGTCCACGTATCGCATTCTGACCGCCGCGGCCACCTCCGGGTCGGGACGGCCCCACACGCGGAGGCGGGCGACTCCGCCGTCGGGATGGATGTTGAGCCGCACCCGGTCGGCTTCGACCGGGGTGGTGAGCTCGACTGGCGTGACGGTGTCGGGGGCCACCGGCACCTGGGGGCAGACCTCGAACCAGTCGCTGGCGGCACGCGCCACGTCGAGAGACACCCACCCAGGGGAGTTTCCCTTGAAGTGGCGGGTGTCGACGTCTACGGACTCGACGATCCCGGGAAGCCCCAGACCCACCACCGCCCAGTCGTAGCCGGGGCCGCGCCGTCGAGCGGTTTCCCAGCCGTCCCACATGCCTTCGGGCTCGGTGGGACTCACAAGGTTCACCGGTGAGGAGTAGTGGGCGTCAGACGCCTCCAACCCCTGGCCTCCCACGGTAGCCACCGCCAGATCGACCACCCCATGGTCGGGGCACACACTCTCCAGGCCGGGGATAGGGTCGCCGTCGACCCTGAGACGAGCAATCCCTCCGTCGGGATAGATGTTGAGCCTGACATGGGTCACCCGTCGTCGGTCGGCCACCTCGAAATCGGCCACCTTGTCCCCCGCCAGAAACGTTCGGGGGACGATCTCGACCCACTCGGCCGTTTCCAAGCGCTCGCTCGGGACCCCACAGGCGTCGAGGGAGAAGCTCTCGGGATAGTTCCCTGTGAAGTGAGACGTGTCGACTGTGATCTTGCGGATCCGACCCGGTAGACCCAACCGGACGACACACGAGTCGAAGCCGCTGTCGCGCCGGCGGCGGGTCTCCCAACCGTCCATCCATTTACCGTGGTCGGTGAAGGCGCCTTCGCGCCAAACCGGAGCAGTTGGGCTGAGGAGATTGGCAGCCTCGGCGAAGAACTCGTCGCTGCACCAAACCACCTCCCCTCCGTAGCGTGACGTGGCCAGATTCATCAGCCGGGTCCTCTCCTCAACAGCTCTCCGTGCCGGGTCTCATCCGCCGCTTCACCGTAGATCAGCCGTCCCCGCAGGTAAGTGGCCACCACCCGTCCGGCCAGGGCCATCCCATGATATGGAGTGAGCGGGTGCCGCTGGACAAGGGTGCTGTTGTCAACCAACGTCGTGCCCTCCGGATCGAATATTACGAAGTCTGCGTCCCGCCCCACCTCAATCGACCCTTTTCGTCGGTCGAGACCGCTCAACCGGGCCGGCGCTTCCGCCAGCCATCCCGCAACACGATCCAGGCCATGGCCACGCTCTCTGGCGCCGTGCCACGTCGCCACGAGCCGCAACTCGAGGGAAGCGATTCCACCCCACGCCGCCAGGAAGTCACCGCCGCCGAGGTCCTTGACCTCGGGTGGGGCCGGGGAGTGGTCAGACACCACCATGTCGATGACCCCGTCGGCGAGAGCCTCCCACAAGGCCTCCCGATCCTCTTCGTGGCGGATCGGGGGCGCACACTTGTAGGCGGTGGCCCCGTCGGAGATATCGGCGGCCGCGAACGTCAGGTAGTGGGGACAGGTCTCGGCGGTGAGTGGCGCCGTCGAACGGGCCCGTCCGATCGCCGCGGCGGCCTCACCTCCCCCGGCGTGGAGGATGTGAACATTGCGGCCGCTGCTACGGGCCAACTCCGCCATCTCGTCGATGGCGCGGGCCTCGGCCACACCGGGCCGCGAAGCGAGGTAGGTGCGGTAGACGCGTGGATCCCCCTGGGGGGCGCGCAACTCCCTGGGGTCTTCGGCGTGGACGAGGAGGGGCAAACCGCCCAGGTCGTCGACGACGGTTCCGAGATCCTGGGTCGCGACCGGCGGGTATTCGGGCACTCCGGAGTCCACCAGAAACACCTTGAACCCGCACACGCCCTCGTCGACGAGCGCACCTACCCACGATTCCGAACCGGGGATGACACCCGCCCAGAAAGCAATGTCGACCGCAGCCTGGGGGGCGGCCGCCTCCCGTTTGACTGCAAGGCTGGCGAGATCGACCGTGGGAGGGCGCGAGTTGAGGGGCATGTCGACGATGGTGGTGGTCCCACCGGCTGCGGCTGCTCGGGTGGCAGTGGCAAAACCCTCCCATTCGGTGCGGCCCGGCTCGTTGACGTGGACATGGGAGTCGACGAGGCCGGGGAGAACGGCCAGGTCACCGAAATCGACATCGGCGGGGCCCTCCCCCACGGCCACCACCACCCCCTGCTCGAATCGGACGGTGGCGGGGCGCACTCCCCCCGGCACGACGACCTGACTGCTCCTGATGGAAGGCATAGGGGCAACCTAACTGTCCGGAAGCGACCGGGACCGGCGACACGAGGGAACCGTGAAAAGAAATGTACCCGTCAGGCGAATACCTCCACAGCAAGGCCCCACTGAGCTCTGGGCGGCTGGTGACCGGGAACTGGGAGTCCGTTAGGATCGACCCTATGGCTCTCGTGACTCCATTCCACATTCGTCGGGGGTTGTTCGCCGCTCCGTAGACGCGTGCCCTCCACCAGTTCCCCCGACCTCCAAAGAGGAGCACCGATGGACAACCTCATCGCCCGCCACGAGAACGCAATCGCCTCCGTCATCGGCTTCGACACCGACGTCATCGCCGACCGCGCCGAGGGCATCTGGGTCACCGACCCCGATGGCAACCGCTGGGCCGATTTCGCTTGCGGCACCGCCGTCACCAACCTCGGCCACAACCATCCTGCGGTGGTGGCCGCCGCCCATGGCCAGATCGACAAGCTGATGCATTCGGGATGCATCCTCCGCTACGACACGCTGGTCGGCGCCGCCGAAAGGCTCGCCGCCATCACCCCGACCGGAATCGAGAAATTCGGATACGCCAACTCGGGTGCCGAGGCGGTAGAAGCGGCCGTGAAGCTCGCTCGCTACGCCACCGGACGGCAAGGAGTGATCACGTTCCGCGGTGGCTTCCACGGGCGGACGATGGGAGCGGTGACATACACCACCTCGAACGCCAAGTATCGGGATGGCTACCACCCCCTGCTCGGGTCGACCTTTGTCGCCCCCTTTCCCCACCCGTACCGCTGGGGGGTGTCCGAGGAAGCGGCAGTGGAACGATCGCTCGACGAGTTGCGCCTCATGTTCAAGCACGTGGTGACACCTGACACCATCGGCGCATTCCTCGTCGAACCCGTGCAGGGAGAAGGGGGTTACTACCCGGCCCCGACCGAGTTCCTGGCGGCCATTCGCACCCTGGCTGACGAACACGGCATCATGCTCGTCTTCGACGAAGTCCAGACAGGCTTCGGGCGGACGGCGGAGTGGTTCGCCGCCGACCACTACGACGTTGACCCCGACATCGTTGCCATGGGCAAGGGGATCGCCAACGGCCTCCCCCTCAGCGCCTACGGCTCATCTGCCGAGGTCATCGACCGGTGGCCGGTCGGAGCCCACGGCACCACCTTCGGGGGAAATCCCGTGGCCTGCGCGGCGTCGATCGCCGTCATCGACACCATGGGAGATCTTCTCCCAGGGGCCCGCGAGCTGTCCAGGCACGCCTTCGCCCGCTTCGCCGACCTGGCCGAGAGGCATGAGACCGTGGGGGACGTACGCGGCCTCGGTCTGATGATCGGCGTGGAGCTCGTCAGCGACGCCGCGGCGCGCACTCAGTCCCAAGAGGCTTTCGCCCACGTTCAGCGCTATTGCTTCGAACGTGAGCTCATCATCATCGAGTGCGGGCCCGACGGGAACATCATCCGTTTCATCCCCCCTCTCGTGACCACCACCGACGAGCTCGATTGGGCGATCGATCTGGTGGATGCCGCTTTGGGCGACTGGGAGGCTCGCTGACCGATCACGGGGAACCCGCTCGGCCGCAGGCGCGTCCAAGGAGGATGAAACACTCATTGGTCGGTCTCGTCGGTATGGGATTGCTCACCACGGCCTGTGCGGATGGAGGCTCTGAGGTCGACCGAACTCCCGACGAGGTGGTCCTTACCGTCACCTCGGAGGGTGGTTTCATGCCGGTGGAGTTCCATCTCGACCGGATGCCGCGCTACCTCGTCACGGGCGATCGGACGCTGTATCACGACGGCCCTGTTCCGATGATCTACCCGGGGCCGCTCCTGCCCAACGTCCAGGTCGGCACAGTAGATGAGGAAACATGGTCGGAGATCATGACGATCATTGACCACATCGGGTTTGCCGATTTCGAGGAGCGGATCGACTCCGAGGGAGCGGAGATGATCGCCGACGCATCCACCGATTTCGTCACCTACTACGACGATACTGGCGCTCACCGTTACGGCGTGTACGCACTTGGGTTGGCCGATGGGACCCCCTCTACCGATCGCATCTTGTTGGAGAACCTGATCCAGTTGCTCGACCACGCCGCCTCGAGCGGACAGTCCCACACCTATCTCCCAGACCGTCTCCAGGTGGCGGCGGGACCGTCGATGACTGAACCCGATCCGGGTTTCACGACCATCGAAGACTGGCCGCTCGGAACCGACTTCGAAGACATGGACCCCTGGGTTGCAGGGTGGCGCTGCGTGGTGGTCGACGACGACGAGGCTGCCGACCTCATGGCGGTGTTCGGTGCGGCCAACCAGGCCACCTTGTGGGATACCGGCGACGATCCGGTGTCGATCAAGGCTCGGCCCCTCCTCCCGGGCGAGGAGCCGTGCCGGGATCCGATGAGCACCTGACGACGGCAGGCACCTTACGATGCCGGAATGGAACCGCTAGGAGAGGTGATCGTAGGGTTGGTGATCCTCGTCGGACTCCTGGGAATCCTGCTCCCGATACTTCCCGGACTGCTGCTCGAGACCGCAGCCGTCGTGTTTTGGGCGTTCGTCCAAGGGGGAGCCATGGCATGGATCGTGGCGGGGGTGGCCGTGATGCTCGCGGCCGGCGGGACGGTCGTGAAGTACCTGGTGCCCGGTCGCCGTCTCAAAGAATCGGGCATACCCGCCTCGACACTGTTCGCCGCCGGTGCGCTGGCGCTTGGCGGGTTCTTCGTGATCCCGGTGGTCGGTGCCGTTCTGGGGTTCGTAGGCGGGATCTATCTGGCGGAACGGAGCCGACTCGGGAGGGACGCCGCCTGGCCGTCGACCACGGTGTCTCTCCAGGCGGTGGCTCTGGCCATCGGGATCGAGCTCACTGCCGGGCTGGCAATAGCCGTCATGTGGCTGGCCGCGGTCCTGGCGCTCTGACCAGTCAGGCCTCGGTGACTACCTGCTCGAGCCGTTGCAGCGTGGCTTCCATCCCGCGCAGGTTACGTTCCGGATATCCGCCGATCTCGAGCCCCAGCCTGGTCCTGGCCTTGGAGTAATCGAAGGTCTCGGTGACTTGAGTCCCACCCGGAACCGGCTCCAGCTCATAACGCCACCGGTGGCCGTGGAAATGGCGCCAGGCGATGAGCCGTCCCTCCTCGAACTCGACCACGGTGTTGAGGATCGAGTACCCCACGCCACGGCGCATGTCCATGCCGAACGTCGTTCCGAGTTGCAATCGTTCCACATCCCGCCCGCGCGTGGTCTGGACGGTGCCGGATCCGTCGATGACGGGGTGCATGGCCGGATCCGCCAGGATGTCGAAGATCGCCTCTGGGGAGGCGGCGATCACCCGAGAAGTCGACACCGAGTGTCCCGGCCGAAACAGCTTGCGCCCCAGGACCTTCACAACCATCCCCTCTGGCGCGACATTTCCCGCCGGTTCGCCGGGAATGTCGCGCGAGAGCACATGGTGTCACTCCCCCGTGGTCTCGCCCGCAGCCTTGGTGGCGATCTCGTTCACCACGTCTTCATTGGCCAACGTGGTGACATCACCCAGCTGGCGGTTTTCGGAGATATCCTTGAGGAGGCGACGCATGATCTTGCCGGATCGGGTCTTGGGAAGGTCGTCAGTGAACACGATGGAGGCCGGTTTGGCGATGGGTCCGATCGAGTCGGACACGTGCTGGCGGAGCTCGGCGATGAGGCCCTCGTCGCCGATGCGATCACCTCTCAGCGTCACGAACGCCGCGATCGCTTGACCGGTGAGGTCGTCCTTGCGTCCTACCACCGCCGACTCGGCCACGGCGGGATGCGACACCAGCGCCGACTCAACCTCCATAGTGGAGATGTTGTGCCCCGAGATCAGCATGACGTCATCGACGCGGCCCAAGAGCCAGAAATAACCCTCGTCGTCTCGTTTGGCCCCATCCCCGGGAAAATAGCGGCCTTCGAAGCGGGACCAGTAGGTGTCGACGAAACGGTCGTCGTCGCCCCAGATGGTGCGGGCCATCGACGGCCAGGGCGAGGTGACCACCAGGAATCCTCCCCCGCCCAACGGGACCGACTGGCCCTCGTCGTCGACGACATCGGCCGCGATGCCCGGTAGTGGCCGTGTGGCCGATCCCGGCTTGGTGGCGGTGATCCCCGGGAGGGGGGAGATCATGATCGCCCCCGTCTCCGTTTGCCACCACGTGTCGACCACCGGGCAGTTTCCGCCACCGATCGCCTGCTGATACCAGATCCAGGCCTCGGGGTTGATGGGTTCGCCGACGGTGCCGAGCAAGCGCAGCGACGACAGGTCGTGGCCCTGGGGATACTCGTCGCCCCATTTCATGAAGGAGCGGATCGCCGTCGGAGCGGTGTAGAGGATCGTCACCCCGTACTCGGAGATGATCCGCCATAGCCGATCCTTCTCGGGGAAGTTGGGCGCCCCCTCATAGATGACGCTGGTGGCGCGGTTCGTCAGCGGCCCGTAGACGATATAGCTGTGCCCGGTGACCCAGCCGATGTCGGCCGCACACCAGTAGACGTCCGAGTCGGGTTTGAGGTCGAAGACCTGATGGTGGGTGGTGGCGACCTGGGTGAGATAGCCACCCTGGGTGTGGACGATCCCCTTGGGCTGGCCGGTGGTGCCGGAGGTGTAGAGGATGTAGAGGGGGTCTTCGGCCCCGAGATGCACCGGCTCACAGGTCGCATCCTGGCCGGCGACCACGTCGTGCCACCACACGTCGCGCCCGTCCTCCATGTGGATGTCGTTCTCCGTTCGCCGAAGGACGATCACAGTTTCGACGTCGGGGGTACGGGCGAGGGACACGTCGGTATTGGCCTTGAGCGGTACCACCTTTCCGCCCCTCCAGGCGCCGTCCTGAGTGATCACGACCCGAGCGTCGGCATCGAGGATCCGGTCGGCCAAGGCATCGGAGCTGAACCCACCGAACACGACCGAGTGCACGAGGCCCAGACGGGCACAGGCCAGCATGGCCACGGGCAACTCGGGCACCATTCCCATGTAGATGGCCACCCGGTCGCCTCGCTCCAGACCGAGAGACTTGAGGGCGTTGGCGAAGCGGCCCACCTCGGCGTGGAGATCGGAATATGTCAGGGTGCGGGTGTCGCCCGGCTCACCCACCCAGTGATAGGCGACCTGGTCACCGTGATCGGCTAGGTGGCGGTCGAGGCAGTTGAACGAGACGTTGATCTCGCCGTCGGAGAACCACTTGAAAAAGGGCGGGTTGGAGTCGTCGATGGCCTCCGTGGGCTCGGTGAACCACGTGAGCCGGGTCAACGCCTGTTCCATCCAGTAGCCGACCGTGTCCTCGGCCGCTCGCTCGTGAATGCCCTGCTTGGCGTTCGCCTGCTCGGCGAACTCGGGAGGAGGCGGGAAGGTCCTGTCTTCGGTGAGCAGGTTCTCGATCGCCTGTGTCATGGCACTCCTTCGCCGCCGGGTTCAGGCCCGCATCCTAGAAGTACTCCCAACCGCCCGCAGCTCGGCGCCAAGGCCGGGCTCGTACTCGCGAAAGATGGGAGTCGTTCTCGCTGCCGTCGATCCACAGGCTTCTCTAGTCTTCGGCGGCAATCGATCGGCCACCGGTCTCGGGGATCGGCCGTCCAAGCCGAGTGCATCATGCCGATTGAGACCGTCTTCGGCACGCGCCTGCGACTCAGGAGAACTCATGCCTGCATCCGACCGCAAGAGACGCCTCACCGCCTTCTTGGTGGCGATGGCCGTCCTCATCGCCACCCCCCTCGCGGTGGTGGCAGCCGACGCCTTCGGTGACGTCCCCGACTCCAATGTCCACCACAACGACATCACCTGGCTGGCCGATGCCGACATAACCCGCGGGTGCAATCCCCCCGCCAACGATCGGTTCTGTCCCGTTGACCCGGTGACGCGACAGCAAATGGCGTCGTTCCTGCGCCGCCTCGCCGAGAACCAGGTCGTCGACGCCGCCACCGCCATCACGGCCGAGAGCGCCGAGACCGCAGCCGACGCCGACACCGTCGACGGCTATCACGCCAACGAGTTGAGTCGCGTTGATTTCGCCACTTCGGATTTCGAAGACACGATCATGAACGACGTCCACATAGCCACCACCATCACCGCGCCCGCTCCCGGTTACCTGTCGATTTTCTACACCGGATCGGTCGTGTCCGAGTCTGGCGACCCTGACGTCTGGGCTTGTCTGATCGGCGTGAACGATGTTTTCCCTGATCCGGGTATTGGCTTTGGACAGGGGCTGAGTGGAATCTTCGTCGCCGGGTGCACCGCCCATCTCATCGAGGAAGTGAACGCCGGCACGCACGCCATCGAAGTCGCAGTCGCCAACCTCGCAGATAGCGCCGAGTTCGCTTCGGGAACTCTGTCGGTGCACTTCGTTCCGTTTGGAGCGGCTGGAGGAGTGTCTTTGGCAAGCGAACCCGGACCCGACAAGTCACTCCCCCAGCAGCTGGCCGATTTCCGTACGCGCACCTTTTCCCTGGGCTTCGGCGGTTCGTAGCGCTCGTTTGCACCCCACATGAGCTGAGGGCCGACAAACTTCCAGCGCGACCACTCCCGACGTCGATGGTGGGGGAACCCGCGAATTCAACCTTCTGGAACGGCCGACAACACGACGACTTGTTGACTAGGTTGCTTGACAGGACCGAGATCGATGGCAGTCTCCGGTACCGGCTGGGGGGCTCTCCGATCATGTCCTAGGCACGACGTCGGCCATGAAGGCCGGCCCAGACAAAGGAGAGACCCATGCCTGCACCCGACCGCAGACGCCGTATCACCGCCTTCATGGTGGCGATGGCCGTCCTCATCGCCACCCCACTGGTGGTCGTCGCCTCCGACGCCTTCACCGACGTCCCCGACTCCAACGTCCACCACAACGACATCACCTGGCTGGCCGACGCCGCAATCACCCTGGGATGCAACCCCCCCGCCAACGACCGGTTCTGTCCCGGCGACCCCGTCCTGCGCCAGCAAATGGCGTCGTTCATGCGCCGCCTCGCCGAGAACCAGGTCGTCGACGCCGCCACCGCCATTACGGCAGAGAGTGCCGAGACCGCAGGTAGCGCAGAGACGGCGAGCGATGCGGATGCTCTCGCGGGCGATGGCCCCGATGCCTACCGCACCATTATCAACGGGGACTTCTGCAACTTCTCCACCTGCGTCGACCACGCCGGGGGAGACATCCGGGCCCAGGTGAGCCTTACCGTCGAGGTCCCGACCGCGGGTGTGCTGGCCCTATCAGGTTCGGTTGGAGGATTTGGAGGAGGAAACCTCATCCAGAGCTGGATTGCCATCAACCAAACCAGCAACAACGGGTGCGGATCGTGGTTTTTTGCTCCTAGCCAGGCAGTGGACGGATCCTATGTAGCCACAGGTCAAAATGGCACGGCACCTTGGAGCCTGTCTCAGGCCACCGCGGCCAGTGTGCCAGCGGGTGAGCACACCGTCGTGCTTTGCACGTTCGCTCTCGCTTCGACCGACGCCAGCCCCGCCGGTCTGCAGACCGTTTGGAGCCAGGGTGGCTCCGGCGTGTCGCTGTCAGCGCAGTCGTTCGATGAGGCCGACCTCGCGGCGCTACGGACCATCGTCGAAGCCCAGGACCAGTAGCCGAGTATCCGCCCTTCATGCCCTCGTCTTCGGACGGGGGTATGAAGGCGTGGAACGCAGCCGAACCACCATTGTCATGCCGCCCGCCAGACTCGCCACCGCCATCATCCAGTCCCCCAATCTGACGTAGAGGGTGCGGAGGCCGGGGCGGGTTTCGACGGTGCCGTAGAGGAGCTCGATGGTGCCGAGGCCGGTGGTTTCTCCCAGGACTCCGCCGTCGGTGATAACCACCGACCGTCCGGTCACGGCCGAGTGGATCAGGTCGAGGCCGGTCTCGGCCGAGCGCATGCGGGTGATGCCGATGAACTGGTCCGAGGCCGGCGTGTAAGCGTAGCTGCCCTGGTTGGTGGCCACCACCAGCAAGCCCGCTCCTTCGGCGGCGTTTTCCCGAGCAAAACGCGGGAAAAGCCCTTCGAAGGAGATCACGGTCCCCAGCCGGTAGTGGGGAGGGTCGAACACGACCGGACCGTCGCCGGGGATCATATCCCTCGGCACCCGCCACAACGACGGCACGAGACGCGTGAAGAACTCCCGCTGCGGAACGTACTCCCCGAACGGAACCGGCTGTTGTTTGCGATACTCGGCGACGATCTCACCGGTGGGGGCGAACAAGACGTTGGCGTTGACCCAGTGTGTCTCACTGACCGGGCGGTCGCCTCCCACCACCATCCATGCCCCGATGCGCTCGGCCTCCGCCCCGATGGCCCCGCCCACCTCGGGATTGTTCACAGGATCGGCATTGAACGAACCTGTCGAGCCCTCCGACCACACCACCAACCCCACCCGCCCCGGTGGGATGGTGCGCGTCAGCGCCAGATGCTGGTGGTAGGTGAGAAGGCGCTCATCGGGGCATCGCTCGAACGGACAGGGCGTGGACCCCTGCACCACGACCACTTCCAGTGGGACTCCGGTCGGAAGCGAGGGGGCGGCGGCTCCCAATCCGAACACCACTACCACCACGACAACACCTGGCAGAGCGGCCGTCCGCCACTCGGCCGGCCGTCGCAGCGAGGCAATTCCGGCGGCGGCACCCATCACCAGCACGGTCCATCCGCTGGTCCCTATCCAGCGCGCCGCCCCCCGGACGGCGGACAGGTCCGAGAGGGCGTATCCAAAGGCCCCCCACTCGAATCCCCCCAGCGGGAACCGATACCGGAGAGCCTCCAGCAAGGCCCAAAGCCCAGCTGTCACCACCCACCGCACCGGCGCGCCGCTGATGCGAACCCAGCGGACGTACACCCACCCGAAGATGGCCGACCACAGAGCCTGGACGACCACCAACGGGACTACCGCCTCCCAACCCAGCTCCGACAACCACCAGATGAGGCCACCGTAGAATCCCAAACCGAAGATCAATCCGTTCAGGGCGCCCTTGGCCGGACGTTCCAATTCCCCCAGGCCGACCAGCCACAACGCCGGGCCGGCGAACACCAAGGGCCACACCCCGAACGGGGGGAAGGCGAGCACCGTCACACCGGCGGCGACGAGGGTAAGGAGATAGGACATGTGGCCATCAGTGTCGCGGACGCCAAAGGTGAGAGCACAACTGTCCCGACCTCCTCTGCTCCGGCCCCTGGCAGATCCTCTCCGGTGGGAGAAACCGGGTCAATAGAGTGGCTGAGATGGAACCCGATGTTGAGGTGGCAACCGCAGCAGCCCGCGCCGCCTCTGATGTCATCCGAGACCGGTTCGGGGGTCTCTCCGAGGTGCGCATGAAGGGTCGAGTCGATCCCGTGACCGATGTCGATACCGAGGCGGAGGAGGCGGCTCGCAGCATCATCGGCGCCCTGCGCCCCCACGACGCCATCCTGGGCGAAGAATGGGGAGGGTCTCCCTGGCAGAGCGAGAGAGTGTGGATACTCGACCCCCTCGACGGCACCGTGAACTTCGTCCAGGGCATACCCCACGTGGCGGTGTCCGTGGCATTGTGGGACAGCGGAGCGCCTCAGGTGGGGGTGGTCGTCGACGTCATGCGTCAAGAGGAGTTCACGGCCATCGCCGGCCAGGGAGCGCGTCTCGACGAACAGCGACTCTCCGCGTCGGAGACGAAGACGTTGAGAGATTCGGTCCTAGTGACCGGCTTCCCCTACGACCGCAACGAGCGCGGGCGATCCTATGGCGTGACCGTCGGAGCCGTGCTGGAACACGTTCGGGGCGTCCGGCGCTTCGGGTCCGCCGCTCTCGACTTCGCCTGGGTGGCCTGTGGGCGTTTCGACGGCTACTGGGAGTACGGGTTGGGGCCGTGGGACGCGGCCGCCGGCCTGCTCATCGTCCAGGAAGCCGGCGGTCGCGTCAGCGACCACGCCGGATTCCCATACAATCTTGGATCCGACACCATCATCGCCAGCAACGGACACATCCACGCACACCTCAGTGCCTTGGTGACAGAGCACCTCCCCCCTCACCTGCGATGAATCGACACGCCCTCACTGCCGATGCCGTGTTCTCTGCAGATGGGGTGGTGGGTGATGCCGTGATCGTCGAGGAGGGTCGAGTGGCGGCGGTCACATCCCGCGGCGCAACAGGCGACCTCGAGACGACCCATCACCCAGGTGCCACCATCTTCCCCTCGTTCATCGACTCTCACTTCCATCCCCTCGGATACGCCGCCCTCATGTCGGGGGTCTCACTCAAGGAGGCTGCCGGCATCGATGACCTGATCGACATCCTCGCCGAGAGCACGCACCGCAACCCAGCCAGAGCCGTGGTGGCCCAGCGTTTCGACGACGTGGCCTTGGGACGGATACCGGTGCGGGCCGACCTCGACCGTGCCAGCCCCGAGCGACCCGCCATCATCTACCGATACTGCGGGCACGTGGCGGTGGCCAACACGATGGCGCTCGACGCCGCCGGCATCGACCGTGACACCGTCGACCCGGCCGGTGGTTCGATCGACCGCGACGCCTCCGGCCTACCAACAGGGGTGCTCCGGGAGACGGCGATCGAGCTCGTGGGAGGGGCTATCGACCACCTGGTCGACCCGCCCGAGGATCGAGCCGTGGTGGCGTCGCTGGAGGGTTTGGTGGCTTTGGGCGTGACCAGGATGACGGCCATCGTTTCCGCCGGGGAGGCAGTGTGGTGTGGCGCCGGCGCAGAACTCGACACGCTGTGCCGGGTCGCCACCGACCTGCCGCTGGACATCGACGTCCTCGTGACAGCCGACACCCCCGCCGAGCTCCGGACCGCTGCCGACCGGGTCCGGGCCGCCGGCGGCCGCTTGCGTTTTTGGGGGTGGAAGGACTTCGCCGACGGAAGCTTCGGGGGCCACACCGCAGCGATGTGGGAACCGTACGCCGATCACCAGACCACCGGCACACTCCGCCTGAGACCCGATCACGCTCTCGAGATGGCGCGCACTGCCCTCGAATTGGGCGGCGTGGCAGCCGTCCACGCCATCGGAGACAGAGCCATAGACGAGGTTCTCGACGTCTACGACCGAATACTCGACCAAGGTGCCGACTCGAACTCCTTGCGCATCGAACACGTGTCGGTGCCGACCGCCAGGGCGGTGGCCCGTCTGGCGGCGACGGGGATCGTGGCGTCGATCCAGCCGTCGTTCGTCTCCACAGAGGCCGGCTGGGTGGAACAGAGGCTCGGTCCGTCACGGCATCCGTACCCCTTTGCCACGATGGCGGCGGCCGGGGTGAGGATGGTCGGAGGGTCGGACTGCCCAGTCGAGCGGCCAGACCCGTTGGCGGGTGTGACGGCGGCGGTCACCAGGCCGGGGTGGTCGGACGGCCAGGGTCTGTCGCTGGAATCGGCAGTCTCCCTGTTCACACGGAACGCGGCCGAGCATCTCGGCCTGCCGGCCCCATTGGCACCGGGAACACCCGCCCACCTCACCGTCGTCGGAGGCAAGGTGGCATCGGGGACCGCGGCGGTCGATGGCGTGTACGTAGGCGGGGTGGCCACCTTGTTGGTTCCTGGCAGGTGGCCCGGGTGAGAAGTCGTGTTGCACAGGAACAGGGAGAAGGGGAAGCTGGCGGGATGACATTTGCCAAATCCACGCGCCAGGTTGCAGCCGTCACCAACGAGGGCCTGGCCGAGGCCGACCAACTCGTCGAGCAACTGGTACACGCCGACGAGCGGACCTGGGACACCACCCTGGCGCTTCTCGACGACATCGCCGACGTGATGGGACGCACCTATGGTCGTGGTGCGTTCATGGCCTATGTCCACCCCGATGAGCAGGTTCGGGAGGCGGCGCGTGAGGCCGAGGAGCGCATCCAGCAGTGGGCCGTCGAGTTGATCTTTCGCGACGACCTGTATGAAGCGGTCACCGAGTATGCCCGATGCGACGAAGCCGCCTCGTTGTCGGGAGAGCGGGCCCGACTCCTCGAGTTCACCCGTCGGGACCTGCGCCATGCCGGCCATGAGTTGGATCCCGACACCCGCGCCGAAGTCAAGCGGCTCACCCAGCGCCTGGTCGAGCTGGGGGTCCAGTTCGAACAGAACGTTGCCAATCATCGCGATTTCCTGGTCGTGACGAGGGAGGACCTGGCGGGACTCCCAGACAGTTACATCGAAGGGTTGGAGGTTGCTGACGAAGAGGGGTCCTTCAAAGTGACGATGGCCTACCCCGACGTTGTCCCGTTCATGGAGAATGCCGACCGCCGTCACCTTCGCCAGGAACTGTCCTTCAAGTTCAACACCCGCGCCGTCGAGCCCAACCGCCCGATCCTCGAAGAGGCCGTTCGGCTCCGGGCGCGTATCGCCTCCCTTTTCGGTCAGCCCTCCTGGGCCCATCATCAACTCGAGGAGCGCATGGCCAAAGAACCCGCAGCAGTGGAGGCGTTCTATGCCGATCTCATACCGCCCCTCACCGCGGCGGGAAAGAGCGAGATCGAAGAGATGCGCCTCATGCTCGTGGCGGACACCGGGGACCCCGCCGCTGTCCTCCAGCAGTGGGACTGGCGCTACTACCACACCAAACTTCGACGCCAGCGTCACGGCGTCGACCCCAACGAAGTGGCCGAGTACTTCCCGCTGGAGTCGGTCATAGAGGGCCTTCTCTCGATCACCGGCGACGTGTTCGGCCTCGAATACCGACCCATCACCTCCGAAACGTGGCACGACGACGTGCGCACCTTCGAGGTTCGGGACCGATCAGACAGTCGCCTCATCGGACATGTCCACATGGACCTTTTCCCGCGTGAGGGCAAGTTCAGTCACGCCGCCGCCTTTCCTCTGGTTCCGGGCCGGTCGAGGGCGGACGGATACCAGCGTCCCGTATCCGCCATCGTCGCCAACTTCACCAAACCGTCGGGCAACCGTCCATCTCTACTCCAGCACAGCGAGGTCGAGACACTCTTCCACGAGTTCGGCCACATCCTGCACCAGGTCGTAACCACGGCCGAACTCGTCCGATTCTCCGGCTCGTCGACCGAGCGCGACTTCGTGGAGGCCCCGTCGCAGATCATGGAACATTGGACTTGGCGGCCCGAGGTCCTCTCGACCTTCGCCCGTCATCACCAGACCGGCGAACCGATTCCGGCCGACCTGGTGAAAGCCATGGTCGAGGCCCGCAATCTCAACGTTGCCCTGTCCACCCTGCGCCAGGTCCAGTTCGGCCTCCTCGACATGGGCCTGCACGGCCCCGGAGCCGAGGACGCCGACCTCGAGGACATCCACCGCAGAGCCACCGATGTGGCGTTGCTCCCTCTCCACGAGGGCACCTTCTTTCCGGCGAGCTTCGCCCACATGCTGGGGGGCTATGACGCCGGGTATTACGGCTACTTGTGGTCGGAGGTGTACGGCGACGACATGTTCAGCCGCTTCGAGGAAGAGGGAGTGACCGACCCATCCGTCGGTGCCGCCTACCGCCGCCACATCCTCGAGGCCGGGGGATCACGTGACGCCCTCGACCTGTTGGCCGGGTTCTTGGAGAGGGAGCCTTCCAAGGAGGCGTTTCTGCGCAAACTCGGTCTGGGAACCAACACGTCTGCGCAGACGTCTCAAGGGTGACGGATTTAGGGCAGGTTTAAGCCGGCCCCGGCATGGTAAAGCTCACCGAAAGCCGGATTGGATCCTGACAACCCGATTCTCTGGCGAACTTTCTCGAGGGCAGGTGCCTTCGGGAATGACCCGACAGCCGGACCTGTTGAAAAGGAGAGGTCCGGACGAAAGGAGGGCCCCGTGAATGAAAGCTTGAAAGGAAAGGCAATCAAGGGAATCACCCGCGCATCCCGCCGATACTCCGAGGGGCGAATTTGCGACGACCCCGCTTGCGATACCAAGCTAAGCATGTACAACAAGCGCGACTATTGTCACGCTCACGCTCCGATCAAGTTCCCTAGAGTGCGGGGGCGGATCGTCCCCGAAGGGACTTGATCCAGAGCGATTGGTGACATTTGGGCAGCGCGGTTTCAGGTTCTCTCCCCCTCCCCCGACACTGCGTAGCCCATCCGAGGAAGCCCCGGTCCCCCCCGGCCGGGGCTTCCTGCCGTCCATACGGACAAGAAACCCCACCCCCAGTGGGGTGGTATCATGGAGGGATGAAGTCAGAACACAAACGATCGAGTCTTAACCGGCTGAAGACGGTACGAGGACACCTGGATGCGGTACTGACGATGGTGGAAGAGGAGCGGTACTGCCCCGAGATCATGAAGCAGGTATCCGCCCTGCAGGGGTCGCTGGAACGGGTCAACCGGGTGTTGCTCCAGAACCACCTCGAAACCTGTGTGAGTCACGCAGTGGCAGAGGGGCGCACCGCCGAAATCGTCGACGAACTCATGGAGACCATGAAATTCACGGCGTCGGTGACCGGTCCTTCTGCCCTCACGGCGGACCCGGTATGACGCGTGTCGTCTACTCCGTGCCCGACATCTCGTGCGGGCATTGTCGTGACACCATCGAGCGCATCCTCGCCCCTTTGACCGGGGTTGGGGCCGTCGGCGTCGACCTCGACGCCAGGTCAGTGGAGATCGACTACGACCCGGACCAGATCGATGCCGCCCAACTCACCGCCGCCATCGAATCGGTGGGTTATGACATCGATTGAACACACGCCTTGCACCCTCTGGGGAAGGATGCCGCATGGCTGAGCAGACCTCCATCGCCTCCCCGGTCGAAACGCTCACGTTCGACGTCGAGGGTATGACCTGTGCCTCCTGTGCCAGTCGCATAGAGAGGGTGCTGGCTCGACAGGAGGGAGTGACCGAGGCATTGGTCAACCTGGCCGGGCGGTCGGCCTCGGTCCGCATCGGCGATCACGTCGAACCCGAGAGCCTCGCCCAAGCCGTGAAGGCAATCGGTTACGAGCTGACACCGCGCGGCGCCAACCCCGACCAGCCGGGGCTGCGTGAGACATACCAGGGCCACGAGCGACTCCAATGGCGCCGATTCTGGGTAGCGGCAGCGCTCACGGCGCCCGTCATGGTCCTTGCCATGCTCGGCCCTCACACGCTGTGGAATTGGCAGGTGCAGTGGGCTCTGACCACTCCAGTCGTTTTCTGGGCCGGAGCGCAGTTCCACCGTGTTGCGCTTCGTCAGGCCCGCTCAGGCACCGCGGGCATGGACACTCTCATCTCGATGGGCTCGCTCGTCGCCTACTTCTACTCGGTATGGACCGTGTTCGATCACCAGATGCCGTATTTCGAGACGGCGGCGATGATCATCACGCTCATCGTCCTGGGGCGAGCCCTCGAGGCCCGATCCAAGGGTCGTGCCGCCGACGCCATCGGCGCCTTGGCGGAGCTCGGGGCCAAAGCGGCCACGGTGCTCGTCGACGGCAGCGCCACGAAGATCGAGGTCGACGCCCTGCTTCCCGGCGATCTGATGCTGGTCCAGCCAGGAGAGAAGATCCCCACCGACGGCGTGATCGTCGAGGGCACCAGTTCCGTCGACGAGTCGATGCTCACCGGTGAGTCGATCCCCGTCGACCACAACCCCGGTGATGAGGTGTACGGAGCCACGATCAACGGCCAGGGGAGGCTGGTGATCCAGGCCACTCGCGTGGGGGCCGACACCGCCCTCGCGCAGATCGTACGCCTCGTGGAGGAAACTCAGGCCACCAAGGCACCTGTGCAGGCTCTCGCCGACCGCATCTCGGCCGTCTTCGTGCCCACCGTCATTGCCTTGGCGGCCGTGACGGCCGCCGTCTGGCTCATTCTCGGCTACCCAGTGGAACGAGGAATGGTGGCGGCAGTGGCGGTTCTTATCATCGCTTGCCCCTGCGCCCTCGGGCTCGCCACCCCCACCGCCATCATGGTGGGAAGCGGGCGGGGCGCCGAACTCGGGGTCTTGTTCAAGAACGCCGAGGTGTTCGAGCGAGCACCCAACGTCGACCTCGTCGTCTTCGACAAGACCGGAACGCTGACCACGGCCACCATGCAATTGACCGATGTCATCACCACCGAAGATCGCACGCGATTCCTGTCGCTGGTGGCGCCGATCGAGGCTGCTTCCGGCCATCCCATCGGACACGCCGTCGCCAGAGGCGCAGAGGTCGAGGGAGTCGCATTCGGCCAGCCGGACTCCGTGGAATCGACCCCGGGCCGGGGAGTAACCGGTGTCGTAGACGGTATCAGCGTGGTAGTGGGACGCCCGGCTTTCGTGGCCGCGGCAGATCTCGTCCTACCGGTCGACTGGGCGGACGAACTGGCGAGACTGGAAGAGGAAGGAAAGACGGTGTTCTTGGCCGGTTGGGAGGGCCGAGTGCGCGGAATCGTGGCGGTGGCCGACACGATCAGGGACTCTTCGGTCACAGCGATCAGGCGACTTCACGAATTGGGAATGACCACCGTGTTGGTGACGGGTGACAACGAACGCACCGCCCGCTCCATAGCCAAGGCAGTCGGCATCGACTCGGTGGTGTCCGAGGCCCTCCCCGACGACAAGGCCAAACATGTCGTCCACCTCCAGGGCGAGGGCCACATCGTCGCCTTCGTCGGCGATGGCGTAAACGACGCGCCGGCCCTCACTGCCGCCGACTTGGGCGTGGCGATAGGTTCCGGAGCCGATGTCGCCATCGATGCGGGCGAAGTGGTGCTCATGTCCTCAGAGCCGACCGCAGTTCCCATTGCCATCGAACTGGCCCGACGAACGTTTCGAACCATTCGCCAGAACCTGTTCTGGGCATTCGCGTACAACGTGGCGGCGATTCCGCTGGCGGCGCTGGGTCTGCTCGACCCGATGATCGCCGCCGCAGCTATGGCGTTCTCATCGATCTCGGTCGTCTCCAACAGTCTCCGCCTCAGACGCTTCGGAAGCTGACGTCTGCGAGGTGCTCGCCGCCAGCCATTTGAGTACGGCCTTGTGCAGACGTTCAGGTGGACCCGAGTTGTCGATGACCACCGTGGCAAGGGCCAACCACTCCGAGCGGGCGGGTTGGTTGGCCATCCGGGAGTCGATGACATCAGGCGGCATTCCACGCTCCACCAGCCGAGACCGACGAATCTCCTCGGGAACGTCGACGACCACGGTGGGAAGATCCCCGGCCAGGGGCAGCGGCACCGAGAGCTCGACGACACCCCGGCTAGACGACGCCATTCGGTGACGGAGCTCCTCGGCGATCAGGGGGTGAACGATGGCTTCGAGCGCCTTCAACTCTGCCCGGTCCGCGAACACGATGCCGGCCAAACGCTTGCGATCTACCTGCCCATCCACGACCACGGCCGGCCAGCGTTCGGCAACCGTGGCACGGGCCGGACCGGCGAGGACGTCGTGACCGACTTGATCGGCGTCTAGCGTGGGCAAACCCGAGGCGGCCGCCAAGCGCGTCACGGTACTCTTCCCTGAGCCGATGCCACCTGTCACAACCCACCAAGGCATGCGCGAACTCTATTAGCGGCGCAGGCGCAGTCGGCCAACACGGTCGGAATCTCGGTGTCCCGAGCAGGCGGCTGTCGTTCGGATAAGTGCCCTCGGGGTGTAGGTTGAGATCATGAAGAGTTTGGAGTGGCTGTCCCGGCCCCACCTACGTCAGCCGACGGCGATCCTGGCCTTCACGGGCTGGGGCGACGCCGGGGAATCATCCACGGACGCCGCCCGCCATCTCGTGGCCAGCTATCAAGCCGAGACTGTGGCCAGATTCGAGTCGGATCCATACTTCGACTTCCAGGTCAACCGGCCGATCGTGGCATTGGATGAGGCGGGCGTGCGGTCGATCGCCTGGCCCACCACCGAATTGTTGGTCGTGCGCCTCGACGACCTCGACTTGGTCGTGGTGCTGGGAGAAGAACCGAATTACCGCTGGAAGAAGTTCGTGACAGAACTGGGGGACGCATTGACCGAGCTCGGCGTCAAGACTGCCGTCACCATCGGGGCGTTCGTGGGCCAGGTAGCGCACACGCTACCGGTCCCCATCGTCGGCTCATCGACCTCGGGGCGGGTCGTAACCCAACATGGGCTCTTGCCGTCGCGGTACGAGGGTCCTACCGGCATCGTGGGTGTCCTCAACCAGGCCCTCGAGGCACGCGGGATTGAAACGGTGTCACTCTGGGCTGCCGTGCCCCACTATCTGTCGAACCAGGCTTATCCACCCGGAGTAGAGGCGCTCCTGAGAAAGTCAGCCGACGTCATCGGCGTCAACTTCGACACCTCTGAGCTGGAGCGACAATCAAGTGAGTTTCGAGCCACGGTGGACGCCGCCGTAGACGAATCCGACGAACTGGCCGACTATGTGCGCCAGCTCGAAACCGACGCCATGGACAGCGAAGACCCGGCCGAAGATCTAGTCCAAGAGATCGAACAGTATCTGCGCGACACGTGATCCCTCTGGTTCTGACGGACCGTCCTACGGTCCAGCGGTGGGTATCACGGAAAAGCAAGAGGGCCGACCCCGAGGGGCCGGCCAGAGGATCACTTGCGCTTGTGGCGGTTGGCCTTGAGGCGCTTGCGGTACTTGTGTTTGGACATCTTCTTGCGGCGCTTCTTCACGAGTGAACCCATAGATACTCCGGGGTGGTCGGGGACGACCTCCCAAGGATGGTGGGCGGAGGGCATCTGGTCAAGCTGAGACGATGAGGCCGGTGTAGGCAACATCGAGGGAAAGGATATCTACGCCTTCCGATGCCAAGGCGGCGGCGACCGATTGGCGGTCTCCCTCGGCCACCATCGCCAACATGGAGGGGCCGGACCCGGACCAGGCCACATGGAGGGCGCCGGCGGCCCTGGCCCGCTCCAGCAACTGCTCGGTCTCCGGTCGAACGAGAGAACGCGGAGCCTCGTGAATCTCGTCACCCTGGGCCGCAGCCAGCAATTCAGGGTCGCCGGTGAGAAAACCTCCGATGAGGGCCGCCGTCCGGGCCACCGTCCGTACCACCACCGCTCGAGGAGCGGAATCGGGGACGACTCGGCGGGCATCGGCCGTGAAAAACACCTCGTTGGGGACGGCGACAACAGGCCTCAGGGAGGGATGGATGTCGAGACGCAACGGGCGACCCCCGGCCGTCACCACCACGAGTCCACCGTACACCGCGGCAGCGGCGTTGTCGGGGTGCCCTTCGATACCGGCGACCAGCTCGAATACGCGGTCGGGGTCCGCCTCACCGTTCCGAGCTGCCAGCGAAGCAGCGGCACCGGCGGCGAGAGCGGCGGCAGACGAGCCCAAACCTCGCCCGATGGGAATGTCGTTGCTCACCTCGAGACGGAGCGGCCTTTGGGAACCCACTGCGGCACGGGCTGCGGCCATCACGGCGTCGTCGGAGTCGGCGTCGGGTCGCTGACCGACGCCGTGTTCGATCGACCAAGTATCAGACAGCGAAGCCCTCACGCGACACCGCAGCTCCAGGCCAAGGGCGAGAACATCGAAGCCGGGACCGAGATTGGCCGACGAAGCCGGAGCAGATGCCTCAGCCATGAGTGCGTGTTGTGAGGGTCACAGTGGCGCCAGCCTATTCGGCGGCGATCCGACGCCGTCACCTGTTCGCACGCCTTCTCTCAGAGCAGCTCGACCGAGACGGTGCCGAGGTCCCCGACCGCGCCCCCAATGGTGACGAATTGGCCGTCCCACCGGAGGCGCAGACGCGATGGCCAACCCATCTCCTCGCCTTGATGAATGGTGAGCGAACCGGATTCCGACTCGAGTGTGCGAGCGAGAGCCACGGCAGCGTTGCCCGTGGCCGCGTCCTCCGTAACACCCGAGTCCGGTGAGAACAAGCGCGCCCTGATCACCTCGTTGGGAGTCTCCCACGCCCACACGTAGACGGTCCCGTGACCGGAAGCATCCTCGAAGTCCAGAGAAGCCACCGTTTCGACGTCGGGCACCTCGACGACGAAGTACGGAAGGGGAGTCTCGACCAAAGCGGCCGAACGGCCGAACGGAGGCGGAGCCGTGGGAGTGGCGGCACCGAAGGCCGGAACCGTGACGAACACTTCGCCGTCTCGGTGTTCGGTGTCGGCCACGCCGATGTCGTAACGAATGTGTTGGACCCCGGGACCGAGGACGTGCGCGGCGCCGACGAGAGGATGCCCGGCGAAGGGAAGCCGCCGTTGGGGGGTATAGATGTGGGCGACTCCCACTTCACCTCGCTCCAAGAACACAGTCTGGGTGTAGCCAATCGCCGCCGCCGCCTCCTGCCAACGAGGCGAAGGAACCGTACCGAAGTCGATCACGGCGAGGGGATTGCCACCGGCACCATCACGGGTGAACACAACCAGATCCTGGAAGGAAACGTGCATAGCTTCCGACGTTACCTGCCCGACATGCTCTGGGCTCAAGACGTCAGGTCGACTTGTGGAGCGCATGGCGCCGCCCGAGCGCGTACATTCCGGCCCCAAGGCCCACCGTGGCCACCCCTGAGGTGATGGCCGTGGCGGTGATCTTGGCCCGACGGGCGAAGTAGACCACCGGCCAATTCCGGGAGCGAGCTACCTTGCGGAGGGTGGCGTCAGGATTGACTGCGACCGGATGTCCCACCAGTTCCAACAGGGGCAGGTCGCTCTTCGAGTCCGAGTAGGCGTAACAGAGCCGAAGGTCGTAGCCCATCTCGTCGGCCAGCGACCTGACGCGTTCGACCTTCCCCTCTCCGTAGCAAAACGTCGACAGGAGCCGTCCCGTGTAGGAACCGTCCACGACCTCGGATTCGGTGGCCACCGCCCCTGTCATCCCCAATGCACCCGCCAACGGCGCCACCAACTCGACGGGAGAGGCCGAGACGATATAGGTGTCACGTCCCGACTCGTGATGGCGCTCCACCACCGTACGGGTCTCGGGCCGCACCGAGTTGAGGAGGCGGGGCAGGATGTCGTCGTTGAGAGCCGTCACCTCTTCACGGGGGCGGCCTTTCACAGCCTCGAGAATCCGGTCGCGGACGTTGTCGGATTGGTCGTCCGAACCCCCTGTGAGGCGAAAGCTGACGGCGCTGGCTGCATCTCCGAGCAGTTCGGAGGTGGCCACCAAACCCCGTCGCCATGCCACCCATCCGAACACAAAGGTGGAAGCGCCGGCAATGAGGGTCCGATCGAGGTCGAAGAAGGCGGCAGCTTCGCGCCGGTCCATGCCGATCATCGCCATGATCGTACGCCACTACCGTCGCAGGCAATGGATGACATTCTCGGACTCGACGCCATATTCGCCGAGCTGGTCTTGGGCTTGGGTTTGGCGCTCATCATCGGCAACGGTCTGGCCTGGCGAAAGCAACGTCGGGGTGAACGTCCCCCGGGAGCCGAAGGTGAGTTCCGAACCGGAAGAGTGATGTTTCTGTTAGCCATCGGAGTTCTCATGACCGTGTGGGGTGCCGTCTCTGTTTTCGGTGGCCGATGAGTCAGTAGAGGAACATGGGTTTGCCGAGGACATGTCGGAGCTTGGGGCGGTAAGAGTCGGTTTCGTACAGTTCGTCGATGTCGACTCGCTTGACACCCTCGTTGGTGACCGAGATCGGAACGTGCGTGTAGGTGCCTCCCCGGAGGGCAACCATGCGGCCGGTCCCGCCCTCGAGGGCTAGGTCTGCTGCCATCACGGCGTAATTGGTCGCAACCATCAGATCGAGTGAGTCGGGGACGCCCGAGCGCATCAGGTAACCGACCTGTTGGTAGATGATTCCCTGCCCGGTGCGGTCCTTGAGCAGCTCCCCCGTCAGGGCGCCAATCCCGCCGAGCTTACGGTGCCCGTAGGCATCCTCCTCGCCGGCGAGGACCATTTCCCCGTTTTCCAGGCGAGCCCCCTCCGAGATCGTGACCATGGCGTAGTTGGACGGGTTCAGTTCTTTGTCAGAAGTGAGCATCTCTGCCAACCGGTCGACGTCGAAGGGGACCTCGGAGATGATGGCCCGGTCCACTCCCGCCAGGTAGGCCGTGATGAGGGAGGTCTCGCCGCTGTAGCGTCCGAAGAGCTCGACGACCGCTATCCGCTCGTGCGATCCGGCCGCGGTGCGAAGATTGTGGATGAACTGCACCCCCCGGGTAACGGCGGTCGAGAAGCCAATGCAGTAATCGGTGCCATGCACGTCGTTGTCCATGGTCTTGGGGATGGCGATGACGGGAACCCCCTCCTGGTGCATCCGCAACCCGTAAGAGAGCGTGTCGTCACCGCCGATGGGCATGAGGACATCGATACCCTGGCTGCTCAGCACCGACAGAACGTGGGAAGTCAGGTCCACCGTCGGGCTGTCTCCTCGGTCTCCTTTGAGGAAGTCAGGAACATCTCCGGCGGGAACTTTGCCCGGATTGGAGCGCGACGAGTGGAGAAAGGTGCCGCCGGTGCGATCGACCGTCCTGACATGGCCCGCATCGAGGGGGACGAGGTTGGCGGCGACCGAATCGGCGTCGTTGGGGTCGGTGTTGACCAGGCCCCCCCAGCCCCGCCGTATTCCCACCACCTGATGGCCCGCCTCGGAGACGCGGTTGACGGCAGCCTTGATGCAGGCGTTGAGCCCGGGAACGTCGCCTCCTCCGGTGAGGATCCCTATGCGCATGCTTCCTCCTGAGCTGAGTGGACCGTGGCGCCCTCGCAGCTGTCCCTAGGAAGCTGTTGTTGAGCCGACCCTGGCCCGACGGTACCCTGACCAAGGCCAGCCGCCGATGCGGGTGTAGTTCAATGGTAGAACACGAGCTTCCCAAGCACGGCGAAAAACGCTCTGACCAGCGACAACGCTTCGATTCCGCCAGAGTTATTGCCAGAGTTTCTTTTTCAAAGACTTCAAGGCGAGAGAGTCTCTACGGATGCCACTGTGCCGCCTGCGAGAAGCCCGGGTCGGCCCCGGGGGTAGTTCAGGCAAATTGAGTCCGTGATCGCCCATGACTGCCCTTAGTTGGTCAAAGTCCATCAAGAGCCGGACGCTTTCGGATGCTCGTCAACCAACATCGTGGCGCCAGGTAGCTTTCGGATCCTCAATGGTGTCGAGCAGAAAGCGGCAGTAGACAGCCGCTGCGCCGACAGCGAGGTGAGCATGCCGCGGATGGAGGCCTCTGGGTAGCTGCGGACGCCCATGGCCCGTCCCATAGGGTTGCCGAAGATCGTCTAATCGGCAGCTGGGCGAGCGAACCTAGGATTATTTCGATTGTCTCGAACCCGTCCCGGTCCGGAGCGACGCCATGTCGAGATCGTCGCCGTAGGCCCCCACCAGCACCTCGCCAGTCCGACGGTCAGCGTGGGCCAAGTAGTCGCGGGCGGTAGCGGTGAAAAGCCTAGCGGGCTGGGCACCGACAATGAGACGGTCGCCTTCGTCGGAAGTGTGTGGCAACCCGTATGTCAGCCCGGGCACACCGGCGACTGCCGCCCAGTCGGTGGGGCTAAAGACATGGAGGCTGAACGGCGGTGTCATCCCGAGAATGGGCGTTATCCAGTCCCGGGCCCGGCGCACCATCGAGGCGATACGTCGGGCTTGGGTCTCAGCGCCCTCCGACACCCACACCGAGCGTCCTGCGATCCTGTTTTGAGAGTTGAGCGATTCCAGCGGAACGCTCGCCACCGTCTAGCACCCAAGGTGCGTTGTCCGGCGACAGAACCGCCCGTGTGGCATCTACTCGCCGGTCATTTCTTAGGGACAAGAGTCTTCGATGGACCAGCATCTGGTCACCTATCCGGGACCTGTAGGACTCGACCCATGGGTTCTGCCACGGTGCGCAGCGCACGTACCCTTAGCCACCGAAGTGCGTCGCTTGGACCCTCGATCGAAACCTTGAGTTATTCGCCATTGCTCACCGATTTCTCAGATCCAGAATTCGTCTGACTTGCGGTAGTCATAGCTGTGCAGCCACGCCGAGGTGACCTTCCGATCGTCAAGGTGGAAGACGATCACCTGGTTGTCCTCCAGATCCTTGCCGTTTCTTGTCGCCCGGACCTTCACCAGTGCCACGGCATGGTCGTCGTTCGCTAGGACGTCGTGGACCTCCTGTTCGAAGGTGTCAGACAGTTCGCGGACTCGGGCGAAGTTCGAGAAGACCTCCTGTTTTCCCGAGAAGTCGCCCGAAAGGAGATTGTCTCCTGCGGCGTGCCAGGTCGCGTCGTCGGCGAACAACCCGTCGAGTGTCTCCATATCGCCTCGACCAAACGCAACAAAGCCTTCCCTGACTAGATCTTCGTTGGGGTGTGCCATCCTGTCCTCCTTGTCGGAACGAGACCTTGCCGACACTACAGATCTCCATTGCAGGCCGCGGTCCGGGGTGACCGGTTCACGATTGATGAGTATTTCGACACGGGCCCCCTCCTCGTTGATCGGCACCGTGGCTTGGAGGGTGGTGCCGATACGTCCAGGCCCAGCATTGGCGTGAGGACAGCCTCGACCGCTGCCGCATAGACCGTGGAGTCGGATTGTGTCCAAGCAAGCATCTGCGCCGATTCCATCAGCGCATTCTGGCACCCCCAGACATCTGGGATAGGCAGACACAGTGGCATCTCCCATCCTCGACCTGAACCCGAAAAAGGAGCGACGTGCAACAGCTCAGCCGATGGATGAGGGGCGTCGGTGTCTTCTACATTTTCAATGGGCTCGCCTTGATGTTGGTGTATCTGGTCCCAGCTGCGCAGCGGGGAATGATCAGCCAGGTTGTCCCCGGCGCCCCCGCTGGTCGATTACGCCATGGAGATCTGGCTCATGTTCGCTCTGGAAGTGATCGTGATCGGCGTGTTCTTCTCGCTCGGATCGAGCAACGCCTGGGCGAATCGCATCCTCGCTCTCACGGTCCTCGGCCTCGAGTTGATCAGAGGAGTGCTGGACGATCTGATCTGGATAGCCAACGGCACCCCCCGGCCTTCTATATCGCTTGGATCGTGGTCCATGCCGTCATCTT
>JBGTLA010000064.1:0-1766 GCA_041744375.1 Acidimicrobiia bacterium
GGGCCGACCGCATCGACCTGGTGGCGGTGCGTCTCACCCCCCACGCCGCCGAGGTGCGCTGGGTCCCCGGAATCCTGTGAGGTCTCAGCCTCGCGGAGGGCGGTCCATCCTCACCTGGCGATGCCAGCAACCCCGATGCCAGTGGCGACGGAGGTCGGGGGCCTCGTCGGGCACCACCACCAGGTGATAGGTGCCGGGGGCGATCACCGAGTCACATCCCGGGCAGGCGTAGGGCTTGCGGGCGGCGTAGGGCTGGACCCCGATGACCGTCACCTCGAAATGGCCCCACCGCTCCACGTCAGCCGCCGAAGAATGCCCACGCCACCAGGGCGAGGGCGGCCACGACGGCTCCCACCACCATGGCCACATCGGCGAGTCTGCGCTCCTGGGGGCGGAAAGGATTGAAACCCATCATCCTGAACGGTACACGGGCGCTGGTGGCGCCCCCAGCTCGGCAGGTACCGTGGCAACCATGGCATGGATCGAAACCACCGACCGCGGCTCCGTCCGTTGGCTCACCCTCTCACATCCCGGCCGGCGCAACGCCGTGCCCCTCACCGGCTGGGCCGAGCTGACCGAGGCGTTTGCCGCCTTCGAGGCCTCCTCGGCCCGGGTCCTTGTTATCACCGGCGCCGACGGGGACTTCTGCGCCGGCGCCGACCTCGACCCGGCCGGGCTGGAGGAGGGGGGGATCGCGAGCCGTAACGACCGAATGAAGGTGGTGGGGGCCGCCGCGCTGGCCCTGCACCGCACCACCAAACCGACGGTGGCGGCGGTGGACGGCGTGGCGGTGGGGGCGGGCATGAACCTGGCCTTGGGCTGTGACGCCGTCATCGCCACCACCCGGGCCCGGTTTTCGGAGATCTTCGTGGCCCGGGGCCTCACGGTCGACTTCGGCGGCACCTGGCTGCTGCCCAGGATCGTCGGGTTGCAGCGGGCCAAGGAGCTGGCCCTGTCGGGGCGGATCGTGGAAGCGGACGAGGCTCTGCATCTCGGGCTGTGTCTGGAACTGGTCGAGCCGGAGGATCTGGAGGCGGCGGCGACTGCCCTGGCGGAGAGTTTCGCCCGGGGGGCACCCATCGGCCAGATGTTCGCCAAACAGGGGATCAACGCCGCCTGGGAGGCCTCCTTCGCCGACGCCGTTTCCTGGGAAGGCCAGTCCCAGTCGATCTGTTTTTCCACCGCGGACGTCACCGAAGGCGTCCAGGCCTTCTTGGAAAAGCGGCCCCCGGGCTTCACCGGCACCTGACGGCCTGACTCCTCCGCCACAGTCCCTCCGCTCCGGGGATCGGCGAATGAGTCGGGAGGCCTACCCGCCATCGGTCACGGGCGGGTCCGGAGGGGTATGTTCGGTTGAAGTGAGCCTGGGAGACTCCGAGCGGGGGGAGTGAGCCTCGACGGCATGGGAGGTAGACCGTGGGGACGTCGAGGCTCACTCCCCGACCCCCTGTAAACCGTCGTAGGGGTGGCGTACGGTGCCCCCATGTTCGCTTCGACCACTTCGGCCGCCATGGTGGGGGCGGAGCCACGCCCGGTGCGGGTGGAGGCCCACGTCGGGGGAGCCAAGGAAGTGTTCAAGCTGAGCGGCCTACCCGACACGGCGGTGCGGGAGGCCAAGGACCGGGTACGGGCGGCGGTGGTGTCGTCGGCGTTGACCTTCCCGGCCCGCCGCATCACCGTCAACCTCGCTCCCGCCGACCTGCCCAAGGGAGGGGCCGACTACGACCTTCCCATCGCCCTCGGGGTGCTGGGGGCGGCGGGGGACA
>JBGTLA010000065.1:0-12844 GCA_041744375.1 Acidimicrobiia bacterium
CGATCACGGTCGCGTCCGCCCCGGTCACCCCCACCGGCTTCGCCCTCGGGGCGAGGCTCGGGCAGGGTGGCGCCGGGGAGGGCGGCCACGAGGTCGAGGCTCAGTTTGCCCCGATCCATGCCACCCACCTTGACCTTGACGGTGTCGCCCAGCGAGAGGTAGTCCTCGACCCTCTCCACTCGCTTGGACCCGTCCAGTTTGGAGATGTGCAGGAGCCCATCACGGCCGGGGAGGATGTTGATGAACGCCCCGAAGGTGGTGATGTTGACGACTTCACCGTCGTACTCCTCGCCCATCTCGGGCTCGGGCGGGTAGGCGATGAGCATGATTCGCTCTTTGGTCGCCTTGAGGATGTCCCCGTCGGTCGAGGCGATGCGGACGATGCCCCTCCCTTCCGCCTCCTCGATCTCGATGGTGGCGCCGGTCTCGGCTTCGAGCTCGCGGATGACCGCACCCTTGGGTCCGATGACCTCGCCGATCTTGTCTTTGGGTATGTCGATCGACTCGATGCGGGGGGCGAAGCGGTTGAGCTCCGGGCGGGGCTCGGCGATGGCCTCTTTCATCACCGCCAGGATGGCGAGACGGGCTTCCTTGGCCTGGGCCAGGGCTCCCGTCAGGACCTCGGAGGGGAGGCCCTGGATCTTCGTGTCCATCTGCAAGGCAGTGATCACCTCGGCGGTGCCGGCCACCTTGAAGTCCATGTCGCCGAGGGCGTCCTCGGCTCCCAGGATGTCGGTGAGGGTGACAAACTCGTCGCCCCGGTTGATGAGGCCCATGGCGATACCGGCCACCGGCGCCGCGATCGGCACCCCGGCGTCCATGAGCGACAGGGTGGAACCGCACACCGAGGCCATCGACGTCGAGCCGTTGGAGGACAGGACCTCCGACACCAGCCGGATGGCGTAGGGGAACTCGTCGGAGGTGGGAATCACCGGCAGGAGGGCCTTTTCGGCCAGTGCCCCGTGACCGATCTCCCGTCGCTTGGGGCCGCGCATGAACCCGGCCTCACCGGTCGAGAACGGCGGGAAGTTGTAATGGTGCATGTACCGCTTCGACTCGTCTGTCCCGAGCGTGTCGAGCATCTGCTCCATCCGCAACATGCCCAGGGTGGTCAGGTTCAGCACCTGGGTGTCACCCCGCTGGAACAGCCCCGAACCGTGGGCCCGCTCGAGAACTCCAACCTCGGCCGACAGGGCGCGCAGCTCGTTGGTGCCACGTCCGTCCAGTCGGACTCCGTCGTCGACGACGCGGTCGCGCATCATCTCTTTCATAACGGCCTTGAACGCCGACACGGCCTGCTTGTGGCCGTCGGCGTCGTCCTCGGCCAGTCCCAGCTCGACCATTGTGGCTTCACGGGCCTCGGCCTCGGATTCCTTGCGGGTGGCCTTGTCGGCCACGCGCACGACCTCTTCGAGCTTGGGACGGGCGATCTGGGCGACCCGGTGGCGCATCTCGTCGCTGTAGTCGGTGGCGCGGGGCCAGTCCACTTCCTTCTTCTCGACCTGGGAAGCCAGGTTGGCGATGAGGTCGATGACGTCGGAGATGTATTGCTTCGACTGCTCGAGGCCGGCTGCCACCGCGTCCTCGTCGGAGGGGGCGTCACCGGCGGCGATGAGGCGAAGTCCGTTGGGGGTGGACCCGGCCTCGACCATGGCGATGTCGACGCCCCCGTCCTGGTTGCGGCCCCCGGCCACCACCAGCTCGAAGACGGACTCTTCGAGGTCGGCCTCGGTGGGGAACGGAATCCATTCTCCCCCCTTGAGAGCCAGGCGCACGGCACCGACGGGACCGTCGAAGGGAATCGACGACACCGCCAGGGCCGCCGAAGCGCCGTTGAGGGAGACGACGTCGAAGGGGTTCTCGTTGTCGAACCCCAGGGCGGTGACCACGATGTGGGTCTCGCAGCGGTAGTCGTCGGCGAAGGCCGGCCGCAGGGGCCGGTCGATGAGCCGGCAGGTGAGGATGCCCTGCTCGGAGTTGCGGCCTTCCCGGCGGAAGAACGACCCCGGGATCTTCCCGACGGCGTACATTCGCTCTTCGAAGTCCACGGTGAGCGGGAAGAAATCGATACCTTCTCGCATGCTCTTGTTGGCGGTGGCAGTGACCAGCATCTGGGTTCCACCCAGTGAGGACACCACGGCACCGTCGGCCTGTCCGGCCAGTTTGCCGGTCGAGAAGGTGAGCGTCTTGCCACCTACTTCACCGGATACGGTGATTTCGGGCACGGTTCGTGCTCCTTTTCGTCGTGGAGCCCGATCCGTTGGCAGTGGTCAGGCCTCGCTCTCGGCGAGGACTCGCCACTGTCAACCGACCGACGCTCCTGCGTCTCGTGCCCCGGTCTGTGACGACCTGGTGGGCACTCTTGGTGTTTCGATCCCGGCGGGCCCGGATGCGGGTGCCGGTACTCACAAAAGAGAGCGACCCGCGGGTCGCTCTCTTCAGTCCTTCAGCGGCGGAGGCCGAGGCGGGCGATGAGCGCCCGATATCTCTCGACGTCCTCTCTCGCCAGGTAGTCGAGGAGGCGCCGCCGCTTGCCGACCAGCATCAGCAGCCCACGGCGGCTGTGATGGTCGTGCTTGTGATCTCTGAGATGTTCGGTGAGATGGCCGATGCGTTCCGTCAGCAGGGCGACCTGAACTTCAGGTGAGCCGGTGTCGCTGTCGTGGTGCCCGTACTCGGACACGATCTCTTGCGTCGTCTTCATTGCGCGTGAAACCTGGGTTCTGTTCGGGGAACTGCCGTCAGCATACCCCACATCGAGCGGGTATCGAAATGTGGCGCCGCCTTCACGACGCCAGCACCTGGCGGGCTTGGGCGGCGTCGACGTCCATCTGGGCAACGAGATCCTCGACGCCGGCGAACCGCTCTTCGCCCCGCAGTCGCCGGACGAAATCGACGTCGAGCACCGACCCGTACAGGTCCGCGGAGAAATCGAAGACGTGGACCTCCAAGAGGCGCCGACCACCGTCGCCGAAGGTGGGGCGCACCCCGATGCTGGCCACGGCCGGAGTCTGGTCGAGAGCGGGATGTCCCGACACCTTCACCGCGTAGATCCCGTCGACGGGCAGGGCCAGCCGCTCCGAGGGAGCGATGTTGGCCGTGGGGTACCCCAGCGTCCGTCCCCGGGCGTCGCCGTGGAGCACCACCCCGCTCACCCGGTGCCATCTCCCCAACAGCTCGGCGGCCGCCACCACGTCGCCGCCGTCGATCAATCGACGGATGCGCGTCGAGGAGACGGCCTCCCCATCGGCGGACTCGAGCTCTACTGCCTCCACCGTAAACCCGAGCTCGCCTCCCAGCCGGCGGAGCATCTCCACGTCACCGGCACGGCCGTGCCCGAAACGGAAATCGGCTCCGGCCGAGACGATGCGGCTGGAGGCGCGGCTGGCCAGTATCTCTGCCACGAATGTCTCGGCAGCCATGGTGCGTATGTCGGCCAGGTCGAGGACACCGACCCAGTCCACGCCCAACTCGGACAGCAGCTCGCTGCGACGCTCCACGGTCATGAGAAGGGGAGGAGCCCGGCCGGGGGCGAGGACCTCCACCGGATGTGGGTCGAAGGTGAGCACGCCCGTAGCCAGCCCCTCTTCTCCCGAACGGGTCACGAGGTTCTCGATGACCGACCGGTGACCGAGGTGGACGCCGTCGAACACCCCTATGGCCACTCCGGAGGGAGGCGGGGCCTGCCAGTCGGCGCCGAGCACGTTGAGCGGTCGGGTCACGACAGGACCACCTCGGGGCGAGCCTCCCGCCCCTGTCTTCGGTACACGGCGATGAGTTCGCCCGTGGCGTCGACGACGGCGGTGGGCACATCGGGGTCGATTGCGGCCAGTGGCCCGGCGACGAACTTCAACCCGTGACCCACCCCCGGCGCCACCTCCGCATCGACCTCCACTCGGGGCAGGTCACCGAGGGCGTCGGCCGGAGTCAGCAGCCGGTGGGTGTGGCTGTCCAACGCCTCGAGGGCGACCGAACGATCCAGCCCCAGTGAACCCACCCGCACCCGCCGCAGCGAAGACAGGTGGGCCCGGCCGCCGGTGGCTCGGGCGATATCGTCGATGAGGGTGCGCACGTAGGTTCCTTTCCCGCACACCACCCGGAAGGCGACCTCCGGATAGGGCCCCGGCACGAAATCGGTCATCTCGAGGGAGTGCACCACCACCCACCTGGCTTCCCGCTCGACCGTTTCGCCCCGGCGGGCGATCTCATACAAGCGCTCGCCTTTCACCTTCACGGCCGAGACCATCGGCGGCACCTGCTCGATGGTGCCCAGGAATCGTCCGAGCACCGCTTCGACGTCGGCGGGTGCGATGTCCATCGGCTCTCGTTCCAGGACCGAACCGTCGGCGTCGAGGGTGTCGGTCGACACCCCGAACACCGCCGTCGCCAGGTACTCCTTGTCGAGCTCTTGGATGAACCGCAGCAGTCGGGTGACGCGTCCGATCGCCACCACCACCACGCCCGTGGCCATGGGGTCGAGGGTGCCGGCGTGGCCCACCTTGCGTACTCCGGTGGCCCGGCGCACCGCCGCCACCACATCGTGGCTGGTGACCCCCGACGGCTTGTCGATGATGAGAAACCCCTCAGTCGTCACCGGGTTCCTCGACTGGGAGCCGTTTCGTCACTTCTTGCACTGCCGCCTCCACCGTACCTTTGAACGTGAAACCGGCGGCGTTGTGGTGACCACCGCCGCCCAGCTTGGCGGCGATGGAGCCCACGTCGACCCGCCCCCGCGAGCGCAGGGAGCCCTTGACCACCGAATTCTCCACCACCTTGAAGAGGGCGGCCACGTCGGACTCGCGGGGGAGGCGAACCAGGTCGATGAGGCCGTCGATGTCGCCTTTTCCCACTCCGGCGCCTTCCAGGTCGCCGGGCTCGACCACGGTCCATACGAAGCGGCGTTCGGGCACGAGTTGAGCCCGGGCCATGACCGCCGCCACCACCTTCAGGTACCCGAAGGGGGTCTCTTCGTACACGTGGCGGCCGATCACGTCGGGATGCGCCCCGGCGGCCACCAACTGAGAGGCGGCCTGGAGCGTGCGCGGGCTCGTGTTGGAGTACTGGAATCGGCCCGTGTCGGTGACGATTCCCGTCAGCAGCGCCGTCGCCACCACCGGGGTTATCGGCCATCCCAGTCGCCGGATCACGGCCATCGTCAACTCGGCGGTGGAGGAGGCGTCGGCGTCGATGAGCGTGACGTCGCCGAAGCCGGAATTGGTGACGTGGTGGTCGATGACGACCACCGTCTTGGCCCGTTTCGCCGGGCTCCCCAACTCGCCCAGCCGATCCGGAGACCCGGTGTCGAAACAGACCATCACGTCGGGCTCGCGGGGGACGTCGTCGGGCGCCACCAGCATGTCGAGAGGCAGGTAGCGGAACTGCTCCGGAGGTTCGAAGGGGCTCCCGAAACTGGGTGAGGTGGTGATGCCGGCGTTCTCGGCGGCAACGGCCAGCGCCAGCATCGACCCCAGGGCATCCCCGTCGGGACCCACGTGACAGGCCATCGTCAGATGGTCGGCAGAAGCGATCGCCGTCGCCACCCGGTCGACAGAATGGCGGTCCATCACTCCTCCTCGTTGTTGTCGTCGTCGATTTCGAGCTCGCGCAAGAGGGCCTCGATCCGTTCTCCCTGCACGATGGCGTCGTCGAGCACGAAACGCAGCTGGGGCGTGTACTTCAGTCTGACCTGGCGGGCAACGGCTTGTTGCAGACGGGGAGCCGCCCCGGTGAGGGCTGCCACCGCTTCGGACCCCTGCTCGAGCTCGAGCGTCGACACGTACACCACGGCCGAACGCAGATCGGGGCTGGTGTCGACCCCGGTGACCGACAGCATCTCGAGCCGCGGGTCGGTGAGGCGCTCGATTTCGTCGGCGAGGACTTCGCGCATCGTCGAGTTCACCTTTCGCATACGGGGATTGATCACTCCGGGTTCTCCAGATAACTGACGGCGACTTCGATCAGCTCGATGTCGTTCTGCCCGTCAAAGTAGCGCCTCGTACGCTCGATGAGGGACTCGAGCGTCTTGCTGTCCGCCGCCACCAGGGCAACTCCCAGCGTGGCCCGCTGCCAGGCGTCGTGCTCGTCGACTTCGGCCACGCTCACCGACATCATCCCTTTGAGACGTTCGATGTGGGGGCGGAGCACCGCCCGTTTGCGTTTGAGCGACCGCGTCTCGAGGATGCGGAGCCTGATACGCAGAGCAGCTGCCCACATGATCCGCCTCCGGTCAGGTGCGGGCGATCTCGCGAATCTCGTACACCTCGATCAGGTCGCCCTCTTTCACATCGTTGAAGTTGGCGAGACCGATTCCGCACTCGAAGCCCTGGGCGACCTCGCGCACGTCGTCCTTGAATCGCTTGAGCGAGTCGATCGAGCCGTCGTAGGTCACGATCCCCGACCGCAACAGACGGGCCCGGGCTCCCCGCTGCACTACCCCTTCGGTGACGTAACAGCCTGCCACCGACCCTGCCCTCGGCACCTTGAAGACCGCCCGGATCTCGGCGGTGCCCAACACCACCTCCAGTTGATCGGGTGCGAGCTGGCCCACCAGCAGCTTCTCGATGTCGTCCAAGAGCTCGTAAATGATGCCGTAGGTGCGGATCTCGATCCCCATCTTCTCGGCGGTGCGTCGGGCGTTGGGCTCGGGACGCACGTTGAAGCCGACGATCACCGACTCTGTCACGTCGGCCAGCGTCACGTCGTTCTCGTTGATCCCGCCCACCGCCCCGTGGGCGATCTCGATCTTGCCGCCTTCCCGTTCGATCTTGACGATCGATTCCCGCAGCGCCTCCAACGACCCCTGGGCGTCGGCCTTGATGATGACGCGCAACATGGCGTCTTCGGAGCGCAACTGCTCGAGCAGGCCTTCGAGTCTCTCCCGAGCGGAAGGCAGCGCCTGCTCCTCGGCCCGGATCGCTGTCATGCGACCTTCGGCCAGACTGCGTGCCGCCCGATCGTTGCTCACCACCTCGAAGAAGTCACCCGAGGCGGGGACGTCGTCCCAGCCCATGATCTGGACCGGCGTGGAAGGCCCGGCGCTCTTGATGCGGGCTCCGGTGTCGTCCATCATCGCCCGCACCCGGCCCGGAACCGGTCCGGCCACGAAGGCGTCGCCCTGACGGAGGGTGCCGCGCTGGACGATGACGGTGGCGACGGGGCCCCGGCCCTGCTCGACCTGAGCCTCCACCACCACCCCCGATGCGGGTGCCTTCGGGTTGGCCTTGAAATCCTCCAACTGGGTGATCAGGTCCAAGATCTCGAGGAGGTCGTCGACTCCGGCTCCGGTCGTGGCCGAGACCTCGACGCTGGGGATCTCGCCCCCGAGCTCTTCTGTGATGACGTCGTACTGGGTCAACTCGGTCCGGACCCGGAGTGGATCGCTGCCGGGGGTGTCGATCTTGTTGATGGCCACCACCATCTTGACGCCGGCGGCTTTGGCGTGGCTGATCGCCTCGCTCGTCTGGGGCATGACCCCGTCGTCGGCGGCTACCACGAGGACGACGATGTCGGTGATGTTCGCCCCCCGGGCCCGCAGGGCGGTGAAGGCCTCGTGACCGGGAGTGTCGATGAAGGTGATCTTGCGGTCGGCGACGTCCACCTGATAGGCCCCGATGTGCTGGGTGATGCCGCCTTCTTCTCCCCCGACGACGTTGGTCTTGCGGATACTGTCGAGGAGGGTCGTCTTTCCATGATCGACGTGGCCCATCACCGTCACCACCGAAGGCCGCGAGACCAGGTCGTCGGCGGCGTCTTCGAACACGGGTTGTGCGGCCACCGGGGGCCTGACCTTGGCGGGTTCTGCCGACTCGGTGATGTCGACCATGACGCCGAGGGACTCGGCCACCTGTTCCATCAACTCGACCGGCATCACGGCGGTGGCGCCGACCGGCGTCCCTCCCACCAACAGGGTGCGCACGACTTCAGAGGCGGGGCGGGCGATGGCGTCGGCATACTCCTCGACGGTCATCCCGGCCGACACCTCGGCAAAGCCCACTTCTTCGCCAACAGGGGCGGCTTCTTCTGGCGGGGAAACATCCGTCTCCGGCTCGGCGACCGCCTCAGAGACGACTTCCGGCTCAAGCGCCTCCGCAACGACTTCCGGCTCAGGCGCCTCTTTGGCTTCGCCGCCACCCGCCAGAGCAAGGGTGACCAGCTCGGCATCGGTGGGATCCAACCCGGAAGAGGCTGTCTTGACCTCTATCCCCAATTCTGCTGCCTGCTCGAGGACTTCCTTGGACTCGATGCCAAGGTCGCGAGCAAGCTCATAAACCCGTACTTTCGCCACGGTCACTCCAAATCAGTCGTTTTCATCTATCGAGGTGTCTCCCCCAATTTCGGTGTCGGCGTCTCCCTCGCCGTTCTCCCCCGCTTCGTCCACCGCGGCTTCTTCGACGATCGCCGTCGCATCCTCTTCAGGGGCCCCGGCGGCGGTCGCCTCGACGGCGCCAGCACCAGCTTCGGCCACGACGGGCGCCAGCTCCTCACCTTCCGGCTCCTCACCTTCGCGGTCGGAGCGGATGTCAACCTTGTAGCCGGACAGACGCGCCGCCAGGCGGGCATTCTGGCCCTCCTTGCCGATGGCCAGCGACAACTGGTGATCACTGACCACCACGGTCGCCGTTTGTGTCTCCTCGTCGATCAGGACCTCTTTGACCCGGGCGGGCCCGAGCGCCTCGGCGATGAACTCGGGGGTGTTCTCGCGCCACTGCACCACGTCGACCTTCTCTCCCCGCAGCTCGTTGACGACCTGGCGCACGCGCGAGCCCCGGGCTCCCACGGTGGCGCCCTTGGCATCGACGTTGGCATCGTGGGACTGGACGGCGATCTTGGTGCGGTGCCCCGGCTCGCGGGCGATGGCCACGATCTCGACGGTGCCGTCGGCCAGTTCGGGCACCTCGAGGTGGAGGAGCTTGCGCACCAGGTCGGGGTGGCTGCGCGACACCACGATCTGGGGGCCTTTCGTCTCGCCTCGCACCTCGACGATGAGTGCTTTCACCCGGTTGCCCCGCTGCAGGCGCTCGTAGGGGATGCGCTCGGAGCCGGGCATGATGGCCTCGGCGTCGCCCAGGTCCAAGATGGCGAAGCGGTTGTCGATCTGTTGGACGATGCCGGTGACGAGATCACCTTCGCGGCCGTCGTAGAGGTCGAATACCTGCTCGCGCTTGACTTCCCGAAGTCGCTGCTGGATGACCTGCTTGGCGGTCTGGGCGGCGATCCGACCGAAGTCGTCGGGCGTATCCTCCCACTCGTCGGTGACGTTGCCTTCTTCGTCCAGTTCCTGGGCGTAGACGATGATGTCGCCCGAGTCGGGGTCGATCGTCACCCGGGCTTCCTCGGCCGCTCCCGGCGAGCGCTTGTAGGCCGAGACGAGAGCGTTGGCGAGAGCATCGAGGATGGCATCGACCGGGACCCCCCGCTCGCGTTCGAGCAACTCGAGGGCGTCCATCATCTGTGCGTCGATCTGCATCTTCGTTCTCCTCATCTACCCGGCTTGGGAGCGGATTCCCACCGGAACACTGTGCGGGCCGAAATCACGTCACCTTGCGGGTAGCGGTGCTCGTCACCTTCGACGGTGACGGTCACGTTCTTGTCGTCGGCCTCGGTCAGGACACCCCGGTGCGTGTGCACCGATCCGGCCCGGTCGCGCGCTTTGACGATCACGTCTCGCCCGATCGACTTGAGGAAGTGCGAGGGACGCCTGAGCGGGCGCTCCAGGCCCGGCGATGTCACCTCCAGCTGGTAGGGACCGTCGAAGTCGGTTTCGGCATCGAACAGGCGGCTCAGGCCGCGCGACACCTCGGCCAGCCGGTCGAGGTCGAGATCATCTCCGTCGACCACCACCTTGACGGTGCGGGCCTTGCCGCTGCCGAGCACTTCGAGGTCGTCGAGTTCGAGATGCTCGGCGGCCAGGTAGGACTCAGTCAGATCCCAGAGATGTGTTTTGGTGCTCATGGTGCGGGGCTATCGGTTTGTATGTGGTAAAACGCAGTCCCCACAGCAAAGAGGTGGGCCGACGCCCACCTGCTGGAGAACCGCGTCCTCAGTTGGCAGAGGCCGAGTATACCGACGCGGTCGCCCTGACCGAAGACGTCAACCGCGGGCGGCGGCGAAGGTGGCCATGAAGGCGACCAGGACCTCGACCGATGAGATGTCGGTGGCGGCGTAGAGAGACGCCCGAATCCCGCCCACCCTGCGGTGGCCCTTGAGACCGATCATTCCCGCCGCCGTCGCTTCGGCCACGAACCTCTTCTCGAGGTCTTCGTCAGGCAGGCGCCACACCACATTGGTGTGTGAGCGAAAGGCGGGGTCCACCGGCGAGCGGTAGAAACCCTCCGATGAGTCGATGGCGGCGTACACCAGCGCCGATTTCTCGGCGGAGCGTTGCTCGAGACCCGCCACCCCCCCGTGGGATTCGAGGTGGGCCAGGACCTTTCCCATCACCCAGGTCTGGAACATGGGCGGCGTGTTGGCGAGGGAGTCGCCCTCGATGTGGGTTCGGTACCGCAGGTAGGTGCCGAGGTGGGAGGTATCGGCCAGGGCCGAGCGGCGCACGAACACGAGCGCCATCCCCGCCGGCGCCAGGTTCTTCTGCACTCCCCCGTACACCAGGTCGTAACGGCTCCAGTGGATGGGGCGGGCCAGGTACTCCGATGACATGTCCGCGACGAGGGGCACCTCGACGTCGGGCAGGTCGACCATGCGGATGCCGCCGATGGTCTCGTTGCTGGTGACGTGGAGGTAGCGGGTGCCGTCTTCGATCGTCACCTCGCCGGGGCCGGGCATCGTCGTGTAGTCGGCATTCGCCCCGTCCCAGGCGACATAGCCCACCCCAAGGGCCGCGGCGTCGGCGTAGGCCGACTTGGCCCACGACCCCGACAGCACATGACCGGCCCGCTCCCCCGGCGCCAGCAGGTTGAGCGGCGCCATGGCGAACTGGAGGGTGGCTCCCCCGCCCAGCAGGAGGATGGCGAAGTCCTCGGGTGCTCCCGACACCCGCCGGGCCGTGGCCATGGTCTCGTCGTGGATGGCTTGATAGTCGGCCGAGCGGTGGCTCATCTCGACGACGGTCATTCCCGTGTCGCCGTATTCGGGAAACTCGTCGCCGACCTCTTCCAGCACCGCCAGCGGGAGGGCACAAGGTCCCGCCCCGAAGTTGTGAACACGCATGGCGGCCATGGTGCCACCCCGACTGCGCTCACTCCAACAGCACCTCTACGCTGACACACATGACCTCAGTCAGCCGTCCGGTCGTGGCTTTCGACGGAACGAGTGCGTCCCGGCGCGACGACGTGTTGGCGGAAGAGGCGCCCGTCGAGATCCGGCTGCTCGACGTCCCCCTGGCTGTGCTCATGCGCACCCCCGGCGACGACGTGGCCCTGGCCCGCGGTTTCGCTCTCACCGAAGGGATCGTGCTCAGTCCCGGCGAGATCTCCTCGGTCGACCCCATCGGCGACGGCGACCGCTACGAGATCTTCCTGGCCGAAGGCGTCCGGGTCGACCCCGAGCGGTTCCGGCGCTCTGCCTACGTCTCCTCGTCGTGTGGCGTGTGCGGCAAGGCCTCGATCGACGCCGTGCGCGTCGCCGCCCGCTGGCCCCCTCCCGGACCCACCCTCACCGCCTCACTGCCCAGGCTGTGGATACGGGCGTTGTCCGACGTGCAACCCGGGTTCGATCTCACCGGCGGTCTCCACGCCGCCGTCGTTTGTACCCCGGAGGGAATGGTGCTCGCCGCGGCCGAGGACGTCGGGCGCCACAACGCCGTCGACAAGGCCATCGGCAAGCTCACCGCCAAGTACTGGCCGCTAGGTGAGGTGGTCCTGGTCGTCTCCGGACGGGTGTCCTTCGAGATCGTGCAGAAGGCGGCGGTGGCCGGGATCCCGGTGGTGGCGGGCGTGTCGGCCGCCTCGTCGCTGGCTGCGGACCTGGCCACCGAGCTAGGGCTCACCCTCATCGGCTTCACCCGCGACAGCCGCTTCGTGGTCTACGCCGGCGCCCACCGCTTCACCGACCTGCCCTGAACCACTCCGTGTGGGGACTCAACGGGCGGCGGGTATGTCGGCCAGGAGGCGGGAGATGGCGTCGTCGCGGGCCGACTCCGTGGTGGTCAGGGTGGCACGGTCGGTGAGTTCCACCGTTCCCGCCGCCACGCCCTTGGGGCCGACGGTGAGCCGATAGGGGATGCCGATGAGCTCGGCGTCGGCGAACTTGACGCCCGGGCGCTCCGCCCGGTCGTCCAACAGCACCTCGACCCCACCGTCGGTCAGGCGCCGGTAGACCTCGTCGCCGGTGGCCGCCACGGCCTCGTCGTCGGCTCGGAGCAGGGTCACGACCACCTCGTATGGGGCAATCGACACCGGCCAGATGATCCCGGCGTCGTCGTGGCTCACTTCAACCACCGCCGCCATGTTGCGCTCCACCCCGATCCCGTACGAGCCCATGACGATGGGGTGCGAGTTTCCGTCTTCGTCCTGGACGGTGGCACCGAACGCCTCGGCGTACTTGGTTCCCAGCTTGAAGATGTGTCCCACTTCGATTCCCTTCCACATCTCCAGCTCCGACCCGCACTCCCAACACGGCTCACCGGCGTGAACGGCGCGCAGGTCGGCCCAGCGGATGTCGACTATGTCGCGTTCGACGTCGACGTGGGTGAAGTGCCAGTCGTCCTCGTTGGCACCAGTCGTCATGTTGAATCGCCCCCGCAGGGACTCGTCGACGTACACGGGATGCTCGCTCACGGCCACCGGCCCCAGGCTTCCCGGCAGGGCGCCGAGCACGGCCCGGACCTCTTCGGGCTCGGCGGGGCGCAGCTCGGCCGCCCCCGTCATGTCCATGAGCTTTTGGGGAT
>JBGTLA010000066.1:0-3587 GCA_041744375.1 Acidimicrobiia bacterium
ACGGAACGGTCGAGACGCCGGCACAGCCACAGCAAGGCGGCCGAGTCGGCCCCTCCCGAGAGAGCGACCACCAGTGGTCCCGGTGGCAGGTCGGCGGCAGATTCCACCGCCGCCGCCAGCTCGATCAGGCGACGCGCCTCAGCCATCGCCGGGGGTGTTCGATCTCGTCGAGGGTGGGAAGGGCATCGGGACCGTCCCAAGCCGTATCCAGCGCCTCCCATCCGGCATGTCTTTCGACATCGAGCACGAACCGCTCGCCCATCTCGTATTGGCGGATCTTCATCTCCAGGCCCGTCAGACGGAACAGCAGCTGGGTCTTGGGGTCGTTGCGGCGCGTCTTGAGGACCTGAGACATGCGGGCGTGGCCGGCGAAGGTCTCGGCCCCGATCCGGTCCATCACCACGTGACCGTGGCCCTCGAGGAGACTCATGAGCGCTTGCACCTCGTCGAGGGTTTCCTTTTGCTCCGGTGAGGCGAGCAGGCCCATGAGGCCGCGTTCGTCGATGAGCGGACCGTCGGCCGAGCGGGCGTCTAGGATCTCGCCGATGATACGCGACAGACGCCCGGGCTCGGGGACGGCCTGGGCGACGAGTTTTTGCACGAGTGAGAGGAAATAGTCGGCCATCCATCCCACGCCCACGAACTGGGCACGATGGGTCATCTCGTGGAGGGCCACCCACAGCCGAAACTCCGACGGCCGGAACTGGTGGCGACGCTCCATGTCCAGGAGGTTGACGCCGACGTAGGCCACCGTGTCGCCCCGGTCGCCGGTCGGCAGGACCAGCTCGTACTGACCGAGGACACGGCGCGACAAGAACCCCAACAGGAGACCCGTCTCCGCCGACACGACCTGGTGGGCGAGCCCCGCAGCCAGCGAACCCATGCGACCCTGGGCCTCGAGACGCTCGGCGATACGCTTCTCGGCCGGTTCCAGCAAATGCCCGAAGGCGGCGACATTCCGTTCCACCCACTCCATCCTGGAGACGACCTCGACTGCGGCTGCTGCCGGGGCGGGGAGGCGGGTCGATTCGGTCACCAGCATCGAAGCCTGGGCCGTGGCCGAGACCATGTCGGTGGCGAGGCGGTCGGCGACGTACGTTCCGGCGAGGGGATGAGTGCCGGCCACCCGGCTCGCCAATCGCCCCACCATCGGGGAAATGGTCACTCGACCACTTTGTAGCGTTTCCGCACGACCTGGGTGAAGTACTGGACCGTGGTCACCACCACGACCACCACCGCCAAGGCCAGCAGCGTGGGGATCAGGTAGCGGTAGGTCCAGTCGTCCGGCCCCGGGGGGGGCGGGGCAGGCGGCACGGTGACTGCGGGCGGGGAGATGCTTTCGATGCCCATCTCTTCGGTCTCGGCCGGAGCCGTCGCCGGAGCCGTGTCGTCGGGAGCGTCGGTTCCCAGCGCCGGAAGGGCAGCCGTGAGGGCGACAGCCGCGACCACGGCGGCGAGAGGTAGGAGACGACGCAAGGGGGCCATGTCGGCGTCACACTACCAAGCACGCCGAACGGGACGAAGCTCAGTGATCTCCAGCCGGACGCTCGCTCGTGAGGGCGTCGTGGAGCCGGTCGATGAACTCTTGGGGGACCGGTTCGGCCAGTCGTTGGCGGATCACGATCTTGAGACGGCGTTCGAAGTCGAACCCGCATTGGCACGGTGGGCAATCGGAGAGATGGATCCGGATCTTGCGGCGCCGCCACCAGGTGAGCTCACTGTCGAGATAGCGGTAGATGTCGGCGAGTGCCTGGTCGCAGTTCTCACTCATGGGGCGATGGTCACGGTCGTTCGACTCCCTCAGGGACCAACCCGCGGCGGCTGGCGTATTCCCACAACGTTCGCTGGAGCTGCTTTCTTCCCCGATGCAGTCGTGACATCACTGTCCCGATGGGAACGTCGAGGATCTCGGCGATCTCCTTGTAGGCGAACCCCTCCAGGTCGGCCAGAAGAACCGGCAGGCGAAAGTTCTCGGGAAGCGCCTCGACCGCCTCTTTGATGTCGGACTCGACCAGCCCCTCGAGGAGGGTGTCCTCGGCGCTGCGGGACATGTCGGCCGATTCCTGGGCGCCTATCCGCCGATAGAGGTAGAGGTCCTCGACCTCGCCGAGATCGGTCTCGTCGGGGCGGCGCTGCGCTTTGCGGTACTTGTTGATGTAGGTGTTGGTGAGGATGCGGTACAGCCACGCCTTGAGGTTGGTGCCCTCGGTGAACGTGTCGTAGGCCCGGTACGCCTTGAGGAAGGTCTCTTGAACCAGGTCTTCGGCGTCGGCCGGGTTGCGAGCCATGCGCATCGCCGCCCCGTAGAGCTGGCCGGCGAAGGGCATGGCGTCACGTTCGAAATCGGCTTGGTCTGCCATTGAGCCGGAGAGGGGATTTGAACCCCTGGCCTACGCATTACGAGTGCGTTGCTCTACCCCTGAGCTACTCCGGCAGGGAGCGGAATGGTAGCGGTCGGTCGCTGACCGTCCGACCTAACGTCCGCCCGAGGAAAAGGAATCCCGGCCGAGATGGCGGTTTGGCGCGACATTCCCGGAGAAGAGGCTCTGAATGTCGCGCCGAAGCGGGGGTCGAACATGCCCTGGCCGCCATCGCCCCTCTCACCGAAGTGACCGCCTGGGTGGACCGAGTCGAGACCGACAACCCGTCTCGACCGTTCCACGAGGCGCTCGAAATGACTTCTCGTGGCCAAACCGGGGTGGCTTCCGCCCCGGTTTGGTCATAAAAAGCCTCAGTCGGAGCCGAGGGTGGCGAAGAGGTTGGCCAAGAGGAGCTGACGGCGGAGGTTGACGTGGAGGTCGACCACCGCGTCGAGGATGGTGTCGGCGGCGGCCACGGCCCGGGCCGGTGTCACGTCGGTCAGTTCGACGAGGGGAACATCGGAGTTGCGGATGGGGCCGCCGAACTGCAACGACGCCGAGTCTGTGTACCAGGAGGCGAGAATCTCGAGGCCACTGGTCAGCAGCGCCAACTCGGCCCGGCGTTCAGCCCGTTTCTTACGCTCGGCATCATCGTGGTCCCCGGCGGCTTCGGTCACCATCGGCGCCAGGGCTGTGAGCACTTCTTCGGCCAGGCGTTGGGCGTCGCCGGGGCGGGGCGTCACCCGTCCGGGTATCGACAGCCACAGACGTCGGAACTCGGCAACCTGTGGATGGCGCACCAGCGAGAACGCCAGCCCGGGCCGCCCTCCCGCCACCCTCGAAAGGCCCTCGGCGTCGGGGTGCGAGAGCCCGCCCGCCTGGAGTGACTCGACGAGACGCGGCTCGGCCACCCGCCCGAACTGGATGGTCCGACAGCGCGAGGCGACGGTGGCGGGCAACTCGTCCTCGGATTCGGCCACGAGAATGAAGACGGTGGTGGGTGTCGGTTCCTCCAACGTCTTGAGCAAGGCGTTGGCGGCTTGATCGGTCATGGCCCCGGCCTCTTCGAACAAGAAGACCTTGCGGGTCCCCTCGACCGGGGACAGGGCCGCCTGGGAGACGACCGTGCGGGCCTGGTCGACCCCGAGGCTGGCGCTGCCGTCGGGCACCACCGCGATCAGGTCGGAGTGGTTGCCGGCCATGGCCCGGCGGCAACCGTTGCAGGTC
>JBGTLA010000067.1:0-16383 GCA_041744375.1 Acidimicrobiia bacterium
GCCGGACCTACGCCGGGGTTTGGCGGCGCATCGAACGTGAGGTGTCCGCCAAGATGGACGCCCAGTTGGCAATGGTGATCTGACTGTGCCGCCACTTGGCGATTCGCCGTCTCTCCGTGAACCAGGCACTACCGCGTCGACGATGAGCCCCGCCGACCCTCCCTGAAAGGGTGCGAAGCTTCCCTTCCCCGCCATTCGCTCGCCTTGTGACGCGGGCTAGATCTCCACTGGTGTTCCGATTTCCACCACCCTCGAGGGAGGGAGGTTGAAATGGTCGGCGGCGCTGCGGGCGTTGCGATGGAGGAGAGCGAACAGGTGCTCTCGCCACGGTGCCATGGTGGATTCGACGGCAGTCGAGCGGACGGTTTCGCGGCTCACGAAGTAGGTGGTGTAGGTGGGCTGGAAACCCGGGCGGCCGATCATCGCCTCGAGGTCTCTGGGCACGTCGGGCCGCTCGGCGAAACCGTAGGCGAGGGTGACCTGCCAAATCCCGATACCGAGATTCCTGACCTGGGAGCGGCGTGCCACCGGAACCCGAGGCGACGTGGCCGTGTTCACCGACAGCAGGACGACTGCTTCGTGCAGGATGTGGTTGTGGCGGAGGTTGGCAATGAGCGACGGCGGAATGTGGTCTGGGTCGGGAAACATGTAGACCCCCGTTCCCGGAACACGGATTGGGGGCCGGTTGGCCAGGTTGGCGACGAACTCGTCGACAGGGACTTCGCTCCGTCGTGTCCGCTGGTACAGAAGTCGCCGACCGTGCCGCCAGGTGGTGAGGACCGCGAACACGACGATCCCGGCGGCGAGGGGGAACCAGCCGCCGTTTGGGATCTTGAAGATGTTCGCCCCGAAGAAGGCAAGATCGATCGCCAGAAACACCCCCGACAGAACCCACACGACCCATTTGGGCCATTGGAACCGCTCGCGCATTACCACTCCGAACAGCAACGTGGTCACGACCATCGTCGTTGTCACCGCCACTCCGTACGCGGCGGCCAGATTGGCCGACGTTCCAAACCCGACAACAAGACCGATGCACGTCACCATTAACGCCCAGTTGACCGCACCGATGTAGATCTGCCCGCGGGTGGCCGCGGAGGTCTGGCGGATCTGCATGCGGGGCGAGTAGTCGAGATGGATCGCTTGCATGGTGATCGAGAAGGCACCCGAGATGAGCGCCTGGGAGGCGATGACCGTCGCCGCGGTTGCCAGGATCACCAGCGGCAGGGTCCCCCAGCCCGGCGCGAGGAGGAAGAAAGGGTTGGCGGCGGCGTCGGGGCGGGCGAGGATCAGTGCCCCTTGACCGAAGTAGTTGAGCAATAGGGCGGGCATCACAACGTATACCCACCCGAAACGGATCGGCCGCACCCCAAAGTGGCCCATATCGGCATACAGGGCCTCGCCTCCTGTGACCACCAGGAACACCGACCCGAGCGCGAAGAACGCCCTGACCCGGTTCTCCACAAAGAACTCGAGACCGTAGACAGGGTTGACGGCGGCGAGCACCGAAGGGTCGCCTATGAGCTGGAGGGTGCCGAGCACAGCAAGGGTGCCGAACCAGACGACCATCACCGGCCCGAACACGGCTCCCACCGCACCGCTCCCCTTGCGCTGAACGGCGAACAGACCAATCAGCACAACCACGGCTATGGGAACGACGTATGGGGCGAACACTGGCGTGACAACCTCTAGACCTTCGACAGCGGCGAGCACCGAAATGGCGGGCGTGATGGCGCCGTCTCCGTAGAGGAGAGCGGTCCCGAAAAGGCCGAGGAGGATCAGGGGCCGCCGCTTGCTCCGATCGAGATGCCCCTGGGGCCCGCTGATCAGCGCCGTGAGAGCCAACACGCCACCCTCGCCGTGATTGTCGGCCCGCAACACAAAGACCACGTACTTGATCCCAATAACCAAGACCAGAGCCCAGAAGATGAGCGACAGCACCCCAAGGACGTTGGGCCGGGTGACCGCGATGTCGTAGTGCTCACCGAGCGACTCACGAAACGCGTACAGGGGACTGGTGCCGATATCGCCGTACACCACGCCAAGCGCCGCCAGAGTCAAACCCAACGGACGAGAATCACGCGTGTCACCCAGAACGCCTCAATGATACGTCCCGGGTGATCGCCGATCGATTCAGCGAAAGGAGCGGGCTGGGATGGTCGCTTCTTCTGAATACCGGTCAGCGATTGGGTGTTCCCGCCAACGGGTGGCTCGTCGGCTGAACCCAACCTCCGGCTGGCACCGAGCAAGTCCTCGGAGTCCCATTCGTGCCCCGAGATGCGCCATGAACTTGGCGGATCATGTCGGTCAGCCAGGTCTGGCGGATCGACCGTGCCGGTGGTGGCCGCCGCTTCCATTCGTAGAAGCCCGACTCCGTAGCTTCCAACACCCGAACCGTCGTCTGCATCGGGGGACCCTTGCGATCAGGCGCTGCTGGTGTGTCCGCGTCCCAGGAGCTCCGCCAGGTCGGACAGTGCTTCGGAGTGCACCACCGCAAGCACTTCATCGGCCGCCCGAAAACTGGTCTCGGGCGTGATCGCAACCAGATCCCCTTCCCGGATCAAAGCGACGATGCGGCATTGGTCGGGCCAGAGGATGTCGCCGTAGGTCCGGTCCACCACAGTCGACTCGGGTGCGACCTTCTCCTCGACCAAGGCATACGATGACCAACGCCGCGAGGAATGTCGGGATCTTCATTCCGGGCGGAGTTCGAGACGTCGCAGGAATTGAGCGTTGATGGCGACGATGACCGTAGAGGCGCTCATCAGCACCGCGGCGGCGGCCGGGGCGAGTACAAACCCGACCCAGGCAAATGCTCCGGCAGCGAGGGGGATGGCGACCACGTTGTAGCCGGTGGCCCACACGAGGTTCTGGACCATCTTCCGATAGCCGGCTTGGGAGAGTCTTCGGATGCCCACAACACCTCGGGGGTCGTCGGAGGCGAGGACTATGCCGGCCGATTCGATGGCCACGTCGGTTCCGGCGCCGATGGCGATCCCGACATCTGCTTGGGCGAGGGCAGGTGCGTCGTTGACACCATCACCAACCATGGCGACCCGCATGCCCTGTTCTTGGAGTTCGGCCACCTTTGAGTGCTTATCCTCGGGAAGCACCTCCGCCAACACCTGGTCGATACCCAGTTCAGCTCCCACCGCCTCGGCGACTTGATGGGCGTCCCCGGTGATCATTGCCACCTTCACTCCGAGCCGGTGCAATTGGTCGACTGCCTCTTTCGACTCAGGTCGAATCTCGTCTTCCATCGAGATTGCGCCGATGACTTGGTCATCTTCGAATACATACAAGACGGCGGCGCCTCTCTGTTTCCACCCGTTGGCATTGTGATCCACCTCGGCTGGGACGGCCATGCCCCGCTCGGAGAGCAGGGCTGGCCCACCCACTGCGATCCTGCGGCCTGCGACGTCGGCTTCGACTCCCCGGCCGCTCATCGACTTGAAGCCGGTTGCGGTCGGAACCGGTCCACGCTCCTGGGCAGCGGTGACGATGGCCCGAGCCAGAGGATGCTCGGAGTCGGATTCGACGGCGGCGGCCACCGCCAGCAGATCGTCCTCGTTGACGTCGACTCCTGCCGCGACACCTGTGAGCTTGTGGCTGCCCTTGGTGAGAGTGCCGGTCTTGTCGAAGAGCACTACGTCGACATTTCGCATCCGCTCCAAAGCGAGACGGTCCTTGACCAGGATCCCATTGCGAGCCGCCATCGATGTGGAGATGGATATGACCAGTGGAATCGCCAACCCCAAAGCGTGGGGACAAGCGATCACCAAGACAGCGACCGTGCTCACCACAGCCTGATCGGGCTGTCCGACTATCAGCCAGGCAACGAAGGTGAGCAACGCCGCGGCCACCGCCACATAGAAAAGGAGGGCAGCTGCCCGGTCGGCCAGAACCTGAGCTCGGGACCTCGACTCTTGAGCCTGGGCAACCAGCCGCTGGATTCCGGCAAGAGCAGTTTCGTCGCCCACGGCAGTGATCCGGACCCTGATCGAGTTGTCGGTGGCGACCGTGCCCGCCACCACACGATCTCCGGGCTGTTTGGCGACAGGCTTTGACTCCCCGGTGACCATCGACTCGTCCACTTCGACTTCACCGGAGGCGATCTCCCCATCAGCGGGGATCCGGCCACCGGGTCGCACCAGAACCATGTCACCGACAGACAGATCGGCGAGTGTCACTGTCTCAGTGCCATCATCGGTGACCCGCTCCGCCTCGTCAGGGAGCAGCTCGGCAAGAGCGGCCAACGCTCCCCGGGCCTGGCCGATGGCTCGCATCTCCATCCAATGACCGAGCAGCATGATCGTGATCAGTGCGGCCAGCTCCCACCAGAAGTCGAGGTCGAACCAGCCCAGCGTGGTGGCTGCCGAAGCCACAAAGGCGACGGTGATCGCCATCCCGATCAACAGCATCATCCCCGGTTGCCGATCACGGGCCTCCTGGAACGCCCCCTTGAGGAACGGGGATCCTCCGTAGACGAAGATCACGGTGCCCAGCACCGGGGCGATCCAATCGGAGCCAGGAAACGTGGGCGCTGTGTAGCCGAACCACTCCTGGATCATCTCGCTGAACAAGACGACGGGCAGGGTCAGGGCAAAGGAGAGCCAGAAACGGTCACGGAACATCGCCACGCTATGACCGGCATGCTTGTCGTGGCCACCCTGTCCTTCATGGGAGTCGTGTTGGTCGTGGCCGCCGTGACCGTTCGACGTATCTACGGCCACGGTTGCCATATTCGGGTCGTGATCGTGGGGGTTGTGGTTGTGGGTGCTCATTCGGAAATCCTCCAGCTCAGGAACGGACAAGACGTTCAATCGCCTTTGTCGCCTCGGTCACCATCTCATCCGCACGACCTTCATCACCGGCCTCAGCGGCCTCACGGACACAATGACGGACGTGCTCGTCGAGCAACCCCACCGCCACCCCCTTGAGCGCCGCCGAAACCGCATTGACCTGAGTCAACACATCGATGCAGTACTTGTCGTCGGAAATCATCCTCTGCAGACCCATCGAGGCAAGATCGATCGCTGCTGCCTTGCCGATCCCGCCGGTCCCTCCGGTCCCTCCGGTGATCAACACGGTCTTGCCCGTCATATGTTTCATGACATCAACGGGCTCGGCTCAACAGGTCCTCGCTCCGTCCCTGTGTCCGCCATTGGGTTTCAGTTTCAGAGGGGAAACCTTTGATCGCTCTCCATATGAGCCAGAAAATCAGCAGTGCCTCGCCCACGAAGGTGAACAGGCTGATGTTGAACTCGAAATCAGAAACGAGGATTCTCGCGAACGTATCGGCCAAATATCCGGCTCCGGCGACGACCACCAGCACTCCGAGGAATCTGGGGAAATCCACCGACTTGAAAAGCAGATACCCAAGGCCCACGAGATGAAGACCGAAGATCGCCAGGCTCATGTCCCAACCGCTTCCGAACGACTCGATTGAGGCCATCACCTGCGCCCCGAGTTGGTCCGGCTGCAATGCCGATGACTCAGCGCTCCCGAGGAGATTCGCCACGTCGAGAAGATTCGCAAGCGCCACCGCGAACACGGCGGGCGCGGCCAGGCGCAGCCATCCCACCAGTATGGCGAGGGTTGGGTGCACTGGCTCCATCAGGAGATAGAGCGCCCAGGCAACCACAATGTCCAGGAAGGTCACGACCAAAAGTGCCGCGATGGCAAGACGAAACAGTCCCTCGTCAGCCACGATGTTCCCCACCGTCGCCGCCGCGTCGCCCGTCACGACCAGGTTCTCGAGCACACCGAAATGTGCGAGCGGGGCCAATACCGCCATGAGCAGCAAGCCGATGCCCGCCGTGAGGGCCACCCTTCGCCGCGTAGTGCTTGGGGACATAGATCTGGTAGCCGGCGCGGGATTGTCGAATGTGTCGGTCGTGTCTCTGGTTGATGTCATCGTTGGTCCGTTCTATTCATGCGACAGGTTGCTGCCGCGAGGATTGTGGTTTTCTCAATTCGCATTCTGGGCCTGAGGATCGACGTTGTTTGCCTTCGCTATCAACTAGTCACATCCCGACTCGCCAGGACCGTCCCAGAGATCCAGGCAGCTGTGCCCAGGGGTGCACCCAGGGCAAGGGTTGCCTGGAAGAGAGCCAAGCCCAGGAAGCCGATCGCCCCTGCTCTCGCCGGGCCTCGGTTAGGCCCACGCCGACCGTTTGCGACCGGGGTCATGGTCTTGTTCATCAGTTTCTCCTCCTTGTCGAGCCATCGATTTCGTCGAGAGCCTCTAGTGACTCATCTCCCAAAGCATCTACCAACGCGCTTGGCATCGCATCGGCGAATTCACCAGTTGAGCTCCAGATAGCTTGATTTCACGCCCATCAGGCTGCCGCAGCGGTGGGGGTTCGGCATCTGGCCACTCCCAAACCGCTTTCGGAAGAGGGCCGATCGACCTAGGGGATGTAGCGCCCTAGGGTTTAGCCGTGTTATACGGGCGGGCGGACGAGATCGATCGAGTCAACGCTCTCCTTAATGCCGCGGCCGAAGGTCACAGCGGAGCGGTGGTGTTGGTTGGGGATGCCGGCGCAGGCAAGTCAGCCCTTTTTGATGCTGCGGTTGACCTTGCATCGGAGGCAACAGTTGTTCTGCGCGCCCGAGGCGTCGGATCTGAGTCGGATTTGCCTTTTGCCGGTCTGGACCAGCTTCTTCGACCAATCCTGGATCGCCTGGAACGCCTTCCGGATCCTCAGGCGATGGCGTTGCGCGGCGCTCTCGGGCTGGACTCGACAGGTACCGGTGACACCCACAATGTGTCACTCGGGGTCCTCACCCTTCTCGGCGAGGCCGGTGATGGGAATCCGGTCTTGGCGATCGTCGATGACGCTCATTGGCTGGACCACGAGTCCGCTCGAGCGCTGGTCTTCGCAGCTCGACGCTTGCACGCTGAGGGTGTGGTGATGTTGTTCGGAGCGCGAACCGGACAGTTCGATGCCTCTTCACTCCCGGAAATTTCCCTTGGTCCGTTGGACACTGACGCCACCGCAGGGATCATCCATGAGGGTTCAGGAACGGAAGTGGCGTATGACGTGGCACAGCGGATCACCGTGACAACCGGCGGCAATGCCCTGGCTATCGCGGAGTTGGCGACCTTGCTCACCGCCGGTCAGATCTCGGGTCGCGACCCGCTGCCTCTCAACCTTCCGGTGTCGGCCAGGGTGGACCGTCTCTTCACCGACCGGATCGAGGGACTGACCGAGGCATGCCGTCAGGTTCTGCTCGTCGCCGCCGCCGATGACACCGGGTCCACTTCGGTGGTGTTCGCGGGCGCCCGAAGGTTTGGCAGCCGGTCGGAAGACCTGGAAGGGGCTGAGCGGCTCGGGCTGGTCAAGGTCGATGGCAGCGACGTGACCTTCCGGCATCCGCTGGTACGTTCGGGTGTCTATGGCTCAGCCACTTTCGCCGAGAGACGTCGAGCACATGATGCCCTTGTCGAGGTCTTTGAGCAGATGGGCGATGAGGACCGCGCTGCCTGGCACAAAGCCGCCGCGGCCCTGGCTCCCGACGAAGCAGCCGCGGAGCGGCTCGACAAAGCGGCCGGCCGAGCGCACATTCGAAGCGCCTACGCAACCTCGGCGAACGCCTACGAGAGGGCCGCAGAGCTATCCGACACCGACCAGCGGCGTGGAACGAGGCTGGCCGAGGCCGCCGGGGAAGCGTGGCTTGCAGGGCTACTCACGCGGGCTGCCCGCTTGGTGGCGTCAGCAGAGCAGCTGATTCAGGATCCTTCGAAGCTGGCCGAGTGTTACCGGCTGCGAGGATCGATCGAACTCGCCACAGGCGCGGCCCCGAACACGGTGGCGATCCTGATCACTGCTGCCCGACACACGGCCGGTATTGACCCCGGTAGAGCTGTGGAGCTTCTCGCCTTGGCCGGAGAAGGTGCTTCGCTCGGAGTCGATACAGGGGCGGCTAACGAGGTCCGGGAGATAGCGGAGGGGTTGACGACGAGCGGATCGGCTCGGGATCGGTTCTTCGCCGGGCTCCTTGTCGGCTTCACGCGCCTTCCCGACGATCCCGAGGCCGCCAACTTGGCATTGCGGGAGGCGATCGCTTTTGCCGACAGCGAAATGGAGGACGTGGACCTTCTGCTGGCCGCCGGCCGAGCCGCCTTCTACGTAGGTGACGATACGGCAGCACTCGAGTTTCACGGCAGAATTCTCGATCGTGCTCGTCGAGTCGCCTCGGTAGGGTGCCTCGCCATCGCTGGGAGCCGGATGGCCCTCGCCGAGATGCTGGTCGGAAGGTGGGGGTCTGGCATGGCCACCGCCGAAGAGACGTCGAGGATGGCCGAGGACACAGGCCAGATGGAGCTGGCTGCTCACGCCATCGTCTGGCAAGGTCTTGTCGCCGCGTGGAGAGGTGAGAACGACGAATGCCGACGGCTGACCGAACGAGCACGTGCGATCACCCTGCGGCATCCCATGGTCTTCGTAGAGGACGCCATACGCTGGGTCAACGGTGTCCTCGAACTGGGTTTCGGACGCGCACCAACAGCAAGCGCCCATCTCCGCGCCATCGTCCATCCAGTCATCATGAACGCGGCGTCACTCGACGGAGTGGAGGCCGCGATTCTCGCCGGTGACATCGGCGAGACAGATCGATGGATGCGGCGGCTCGCCGAGGCTAGGACTCTTTCGGATACCGGGTGGGCCCGCGCCCGCTTAGCTCATGGTCAGGCCCTCCTGGCGGAAGATCCCGCAGAAGCCGAGGAGCTCTTCGCCACGGCCCTGTTCGAGCACAGCCAGGCGGACCGGAGCTTTGAGCGGGCAAGGACTGAATTGGCCTACGGCAGTTTTCTGAGACGTCAACGGAGACGGGTCGACGCTCGAGGCCACCTTCGGTCGGCGTTGATGACCTTCGACGAGCTCGGAGCAGTCCCATGGGCCGACCGCACGCAAGCAGAGCTTCGGGCCAGTGGGGAGACCGCCCGTCGGCGGGAGTCGAACACCACCTTTGATCTCACGCCTCAAGAGGCTCAGGTCGCCAGTTTCGTTGTTCAAGGGATGACCAATCGAGAGGTGGCCGCTCAGATGTTCCTCAGCCCGCGCACCATCGACTACCACCTACGGAGTGTGTTCACCAAGCTAGGGATCAAGTCCCGGACCGAGCTTGCCAACCGGCTGGCCGATACCCCGACCTCTGCGTCCGTCCGGAGTTGAGGACCAAGCTCGAACCACATCCCGAACCCCGGAGCGTCGGCAACCTTGCGGCTCGCCGACGAAAGTCGTTTCATGGTCGTGGCCGAGAAGATCACTGTCCCCCAGCTCACGGCGCCACTTGCTGTAGTGCCGCTCGTGCGGCGGCCACGGTTTCCTCGACGTCGCTCTCCGACATGGCCACACAGAGGTAATTCGCGGTGTCGGAAGGCGATAGGAGAATGCCAGCGGATCGCATCCGCTGATGGAACAGCCCCGACGTCCTGTGCCCCGCCCGGTCGGCTTTCCAGTCGAGGCTCCATGAGGAACCGAATCCGGCAACCGAGACGGGTGCCCCTGCTTCTCTGATCGCTTCAGCGATCTCGTATCTGAGGGCAGATCCGAGACGGTTGATGTGTTCGCTGCCCTGCTCTTCCAGAATACGGAGTGTTTCGAGGGCCGCAGCTAACACATACGGGCGCGACCCGAGGGACTGATCGCCCGACCCCGGGCGACTTAATGCCTCTATCATGTCAGCCCGTCCGACAAGGGCTCCACCGCCGTAGCCGTTTCCCATTGCCTCGCCAAGAACGGCTAGGTCGGGTGTCACCTCGACGATGGATTGGTATCCGCCGAGGTGCCGTCCGAACCCGGTTAGTGACTCGTCGAAGATAAGGATCGTTCCGGCGGTCGTAGAGAGGTGACGGACCAATCGGGGCAGGTCCTGTTCCGGGGAGGCTTCGATCGATATGTGAAGACAGGGTTTGAGAACGACCGCGCCTGGCGCCGCGTCGCCCTGAGTCAATCGATGGCGAATGATGTCGTCGTTGTCCCAGTCTGCCACCTGATCCGCGGGAGACTTGTCCTCTCCGGGCGGCTCATTGGCGGCTCTCCGTTCATGCCGACAACGGATCCAGAGAACGTCCTGCCGGCCGGTGACAACCCTTGCTATCCGGAGGGCCCGGCTGAGGGCCTCGTCGGCGGTAGGGGTGACATCAATCGTCTCGGCCCACGGCAGGAGCCGGGAGATGCACTCGGCCAGGAGGACCTCCTCCTCGACCAACCCCGCTCCGGTCGGGTCGACTTTTGCAGATGTCTCACTAACCGCACGGTTGACCCGAGGGTCCGCGTGGCCGATGAGAATGGTTCCCCCAGACAGGACGTGGTCGACGTATCGGTGACCGTCGAGGGTCCAAATGTAGGAACCCTGACTGCGCCCGATCACCTCCGTCGGTATCCGCCTTCTCCGTGGCAAAACCACCGATGCCCTACGAAGGAGATCCTCTGACCTGGAGTCATCCCCTCGTCGATCTCCAGAGGAGTGGTCGTTCATCGCCTGGACGCCATGGTCACTGCTCCGACCCCGATCGGACGACTATGCGGAGAGGGCCTCGCGGTCCATTCGGCCGCGAAAACAGGGTGGACGAGATCCAAGCATTGCCCGGGATCGCCGGGGCTGTAGTCCCGGCGGTCGCATTCTGTCCGAGGCGAGGCGGGACTTGTAAGGCTTGAGGGGTGGCGTCGGTACGCATGGCGATCTCCTGTATGTCGGTGCGGGCGTATGGATGGTCCTGGCGCTTCCGATGCCTGGGGCGGTCGGAGCTGCTGAGGGGCTGACTTGGCCGATCGCGATGAGTCGCTCATAGGCTTCTAACCACGGATGAGGGTCCAGAGAAGGAGCAGTACGGCCGGTGCCAGTTGCCAAGGTCTCGGCTCTGGACTCAGCCGGTTCGACGGGTTCGGGGCATTTCGGGTTCGATCGGACGGCAGGACCAATTCGCCTAGCCGCAATGTCTCGGATGACCGATGCTCGGTCTGAAAGCAGAGCGGGGTTGGCCGTTCGGGTAGGACGGAGGCATCCAATACGCCGCCGTGGGGGTCGTGAGAGCTGATCGCATCTGTGGGTGTAGCCATGGGTGCATCATCGGAGGGGACTCAACCCGTCGCATCGGTGAATTCACCAGTCGCTCCTACAGGGGTTGCTGCGGTCGCGGCCTGTCCCGGTGGTCTCGGGACCCCCCGGGTGCGGGCCATGCATCCAACCTCGAGCATTCTTGGGCCGAGATTGTCAACCAATAGAAGCCTCTGGTGGTGAGAGGCTTGAGCCACTCCGCTCTCAGCGAGGCATTCATGATCCTTCTCCTTCGATGTTTGTGAGATCGAGAAAGCGTCTTCCAGCGTGTTGGCGCTGGGAGTGAGCTCATACAGAACGACACCCAGGGCAGCCGCGAACGATCAGACCTCCTCGACAAGGATCCCGCTGACCTCGATGCGGTCTCTGCTGACGGCGCACCGATGCGCCTGCTCCTGTCAGCGCCGAGCTCAGCTCGTCGATTTGAGGAGTGCGGGTTTGGATGAGCCCGACCGACGTCAGCTGGCTAGCCGCGGTATGAGTGACCAGGCGATCGTGGTTTATCACGACGATCTCGCCGGCGAGCTGCTGAGTTCGGCGACGTGATGACTGGACACGAGCACCGACCCGCCGGTGGCTGCGAAGGAGCGCAGAAACGTTCGTAACCAGCGAGTGCCTGCCGGATCCTCCCGGCGCTGCCTCGCTCCCGCTACCTCCAGGTGCCATTGAGATCTGCGACGTGGACCGGGATCGTCGAGGACTGGTGATTTCACCGATGCGACTGACGGCAGTTCTCCATACGTTCTCGCCAGACAGAAAGGAAGTGCGACTGACCCGCCCCACCCGACAGACCCACTATCGAGCCTGGATAGCTCACAACCCCTGAAGGAGACCGACATGACTGCGACCCTGCGAACCACAACAGCGAAGCGACCCTCGATGGACTCACAAAGGAAGACCGCGCTTGTCGCGGGCGCGCTCTACCTGCTGACCTTTGTTTCGATCCCGACCCTATTTCTCTACGGTCCGGTGAAGAGTCTGAACTACATCACCGGCTCCGGTCCAGACACCAGCGCCCTCTTCGGCGGTCTCCTCGAGGTAATCGTCGCCCTCGCCTGCATCGGCACCGCAGTCGCCCTCTACCCGGTGGTCAAGAGACAGAATGAAGGGCTCGCCATGGGCTTCGTCGGCGTTCGAGTCCTGGAAGGCGCCACCATCTTCGCTGGCGTAGCGACCCTCTTGTCGGTCGTGACGTTGCGGAAGGCCGGAGCGGGAGCAGAGGCGTTGGCCACTGGCCAGGCCCTGGTCGCCCAGTACGACTGGACGACCCTCTTTGGACAGGGAACTCTTCCCGCCTTCAACGCCCTCTTGTTGGGCACTCTGCTCTACAAGTCGCGCCTGGTGCCGCGGGTTCTTCCCGTGCTCGGACTGATCGGAGCGCCCCTGCTCATCGCCGGCGTCGTAGGCACGATGTTCGGCGTCTGGGAACAGGTCAACGTGGTGTCGGGGATCGCCGTACTACTCATCGCAGGATGGGAGTTCTCCCTGGGTGTCTACCTGGTGGTGAAAGGCTTCCGACCTTCCGGCGTGGCCAGACTCAACACGGCGGGGGTGGTAGCCGGCGCCTGACCCCACCCTTGATCACCTTCTCAGCACGTATCCACCCCTTCGATCTATCACCCAAGGAGACATCCACATGGTTACACAATCCCACCCCTACCCCGCCCGACTGAGTGTCGACTATCCCGAGAGTCTGAACAGAGTCTCGACCCTGTTCCGGCTCATCTGGGCAATACCCATCTTCGTCATTCTCGGCTTGCTCACCGCTACCGCCAGTGACACCGTCACAGTGATAACTGACAGCGGCGAGGTTGTATCCAGGATCACCAGGACGGGCTTGGGGATCGCCGGCGGGCTGTTCGTGGCGACGATGCTGATGATCGTCTTCCGCCAGCGATACCCACGCTGGTGGTTCGACTTCGCCCTCGCCCTCAACCGGTTCTCAAACCGGGTCGGTGCCTACATGGGACTTCTCACCGACCGCTATCCGTCAACCGAGGACGAGCAATCGGTGCACCTCGACCTCGAATACCCGAATGTGGAACAGGACCTGAGTCGGTGGATGCCGTTGGTGAAATGGCTGTTGGCCATCCCTCACTACATCGTCCTCGCCGTGCTTGGGGTGGGGGCGGTCTTCGCCATCCTCATCGCCTGGTTCGCCATCCTTATCACGGGCCGTTACCCCCGCGCCCTCTTCGACTATGTGGTCGGGGTGGGGAGATGGGCCCTACGAGTCCAGGCCTACGCCACCCTGCTCATCACCGACCGCTACCCCCCGTTCAGCCTCCGCTGAACCGATCAACGGCCAGGTCCGCCCAGTCATTGACAGGCCTAGCCCGGCCTCGAGATGCCATGAAGCTCTCATACGGCGTGGTCACGGGGACGCTTCTCGTCACGTTCCTGCTCCTCGTGTTCGTCTTCGGTTCGGTGCTGCCGTTCCAGGGGGATCTGGCTGTGGCAGCTTCGACCCTGGCGGTGGCGGCGATGTTCAATCCGTTACGTCACCGGATCCAGGCGGTGGTTGACAGGCGCTTCAACCGGACTCGATACGACGCCCTCAGGACGGCGGAGTCGTTCGCTCAGCGGCTCCGTTCCGAACTGGTGAGGGTGTCTCAATGTCGTCCAGGCCCCTCGCTGACTAGGGCTCGGCCGTCTGCCACCTCGCGTAAGAGTCCCGGAGATCCGAGGGGGATCGCTGGGGCTCTCACGCGTAGGTCGCGAAAACCGCGACTATCTCCGCGGCCGTGAACGCCTCGACATGATCGCCGAACCGTTTCGGTGTTTCGCTCCTGGATGGAGGGGTAGCAAAAGCTTGGGGTCCGGCTGCGGGGGCTCCCACGCGGGGGTCTCTCCGGGGGTGCAGCATGGAAGCCCCCGGGCCCCCGCAAACCTCAGAAACGCCATCGCACCGACATGCTCTTCGAGGTAACACTCGATCACACCCACCGGCATTCACCCTTACCGAAGCAGGCCCAACCGAACCAAACACCGCCCTCGGCGTAGCGCCCCTGACGAGGCCGCTTTGCCTGAGCGTGGCTCGTGTCAGGCACATAAACTCACGTCATGCCGTCCGATCTCCTTTCCAGCCTGGACTTCACCAAACGTGACGAGCCCACGCCTGGAACCGACCTGCGCCGAGTGCTCACTGAGTGGCTCGACTACCAGCGGTTCGAGTTCCGACGGAAACTGCGCGACTTGAGCCCCGAAGGTTTGGTGAAATGGTCGATCCCTCCCGTCGAACTCTCCATTCTCGGTCTCGTCCGACACATGCAACAGATGGAGCACGTGTACCTCAGTTGGGGTCTAGGAGGGGGAGAGCGAGTCGAGCTCTACGGCGATGACGACTACGCTGGGGGCACTGTCGAGACGGTCGAAACCGACGTGCGGATCTATTTCGACGAGATCGAGACGGCAGATACGGCCATAGCGGCGCTGCCGTCACTCGAGGCCGGTGGTGTCGGGCACGGTCAGCGTCGGATGATGCCCGCCGCCGCCTTAGTTTCAACAACCCGTTCGTATGGGAAGTCGCCCACCAAATCGATTACCCCCACCGCAGTAGCGCCGGTGGCCGCCCGACCGAGTACCCGCTTTGGGTGTTCTTTCTGTGGATGGTGCTGATCCACGAGTACGGGTCGAGCCGCAAGGTCGAAGAAGCCTTTGAAGACCGCACCCACGGACCCTGGCCCCAGATCCGAGGCGCGGCTCGCCGCCAATTCAAAGACACGCGCCGAGATCTGATCCCGCCGGCGGATCCTCCGACGCGCAACCAGTTCAACTACGCCCTCAGACACCATCTGCCCGCCAACGCCGACACCATCGTCCGGACCATCCAGCGCCGCTCCCGGCGGCTCGCCGCTGAGATGGGACTCGGCACCGCCGACGCACCCGGGTCGCTCAGCCGACCGTCCCAACAGCGGGTCGCCTACGGGGACGTCACCGTCATGACGACCCGCACCCGCCGCCTTCCCAAAGACGCCCGAGAAGTCGACCCCGACACCGGCGAGATCCTGGTCCGCCGCCACGACCCCGACGCTGCGTTGCACACCACCGGCGGCGGCAACGTCGTCCCCGGACTCCCCTTCGCCTTCACCCACCTACGCGGACCCCAACGCAACCAACAAGTCATCTTGGCCATCGACCCCATCCGACCAGGCGGCAGATCCGAAGGGCATCTGGTCGTCGACCGGCACCTCGAAGTGCCACGGACCTTCCGGGATTGGTCGGCTACGCCTACGACCGGGCCCTGCGTGGCGTCCACCTCGACCGACTCCTCAAAGCCGGCCAAACCGGCCTCGTCGGACTCCACCGTCACCGAGGCAAACCCCCCGACCGCTACCACGGCCTAGAAACCCACCACCCCGCCAAAGGGGACCCAACCGAAGTCGAGATCCACCTCCTCGGAGGCGCACCACACATCCGCAGCTACGACGTCGACGGCAACCACTACCTCCAACCCCTCCGACGGCGGCGCATCAACCGGCGCCTCAACAAGACCACCGGCACCCCGGAGCCCAACCACCCGCATCAACACTGGCCGACCTTCAAGACCAGCTAGACACCTTCATCACCATCTACAACAACCAGCGACCCCACCGCAGCCTCGGCAACAAAACCCCCGCCAGCATCTACAACCAGCTACCCAAAGCCACCCCCACCAGCCAAACCAACAGCCACTACCGGATCCGACACGACATCGTCGGCAAAACCGGCACCGTCAGCCTCCGCCACGCCGGCAACCTCTACCACATCGGAATCGGCAGAGCCCACACCGCCACCCCCATCACCCTCATCATCACCGACCTCGACATCCGAATCATCACCACCGAAACCGGAGAACTCCTCCGCCACCTCACCCTCAACCCCAACCAGCCCTACCAACCCCAAAACCAACAAAACCTCTGAACCCGTAGGTTCAAAGGTTTCCGATGTCTCGCGACATCACATGGCGCCCGCGCGACATCACATGGCGCCCGCGGCAGGATTCGAACCTGCGACCTACCGCTTAGGAGGCGGTCGCTCTTTCCCCTGAGCTACGCGGGCGGGATCGGTTGGAAACGCGGTTGGAAACCGGGTGTCGTCATCCCGGAGGTAAGGGTAGGCGACGGAGGGCCACTGCTCGGCGCCTGAAATCGACCATCCGGGCGCTTGTGGGCTCGTGAGGGCGCGACTGGTAGCCCGGGGTTCCCCTCAAACCGTGGAGGCATGCTCTATAAGGAGGAGCTATGTCAGAGACACGGAGAAAGTATGACCCCGAGTTCCGTGAGGGAGCGGTGCGGATCGTGAGGGAGACGGGCAAGCCGATCGCTCGTGTCGCCG